>JBMONL010000052.1:0-59687 GCA_049324635.1 Verrucomicrobiota bacterium
GGACGGCAAAACCCCAGCCGAGTTCGCGGCTTTGCTCTCCCCTCGGGGAGAGCAAAAACAACAAACATTAACAACCAACCCAGTTACACTCTCTCTAAACTTGGTACACTAAACGGGGGCAGGTCAGGATCGTGATCATTCAGCGCGTTTTCGACAATGCTTTCCGCTAAAATAAGCATGCAAAGGTTGATTTTTGCGCTAGAGGAAAGATCGGCGGGAATACTGGCGTCGTGGTGATGGCGAATAGCTTGTGAAATATCATCGCTGACACCCCAAGCGCGGGTGACGATTGCGCTACCGACGCAATGATTGGTGCCGAAGGCGTCCATTTCTTCATTCGTGGAATCCGCGCGATAATAAAGCGCTCGTTCCATGCATGTTTTGTAATTTTCATCGCGTTTTAATAAGAGCAGAATTGAGCAATCGTGAAAAAGTCCCATGGTGTAAGCACTTTCTTCATTCACAGGCGCCACAACTTTGGCTACGTTTTGGCAAGTTAATGCGATAATTTCCGAATGGGTCCATACTTGCTCATGCAGACTGGAATCGCCATCCATCGCTAAACGCGCGGCGGAAGATAAAACGACTTGTTTGAATATTTTCGCTCCAAGACGCACAAAGGCTTGTCCGATTTCCTCCACATTGGAGCGTCCGGCATACATAGCAGAATTAGCCACTTTCAGGATTTTTGCCGACAGTCCGATGTCTTTTTTGATGAGTTGTTCGATAAGGTGAATGTCAGGCGCTTCTTTGATTAATTCTTGACGCAATTGTGTCAACAAGGCGGGTGGCGACGGAATGCCGACACTTTCGATAATTTCCTCAGGAGTTTGATTAGACTTTGCCTTTGGAGGTACCGATGAAACGTTTTTATTAGTCGCCGGTGGCGTTACGGCAGAGGTTCCTACAGGCGATGTTGCTGTTGAGGTGGGTGGATTTTGTGCCAGCATCTGATTAGTCGATGTCGAAGAAAGGGTATCATTAGATGTTGTCATAATTTTTCTTACACCGTATCGGAAAAACCCTTATAAAATTAAGAAAAATTATAATCTTTTTATTTATTTGTCAGTGATATTCGTGATGAATTTATTGTAATATATTCAGAATGATGAGCTTATATGATTTAAGTTTTTGTAATAAAATTATTCAAAATGACGATCGGAAACTATTAATTTATCTTCAAATTGCACTTTTGATTTGGTCGTAAATCCAACGATAGGTTTTTTCCATGCCGTTGATAAGCGGGGTATCGGGTTCCCAATCGAGCAATTGTTTGATTAGCGTGTTGTCGCTGTTACGGCCATTGACGCCTTTGGGGGCGTTAAGATTATATTTTCTTTTGAGTTTAACGCCCGCGATTTTTTCGACGACATCAACGAGTTGATTGATGGTGACTTTTTCCGCGCTTCCGAGGTTGATCGGCATGGTAACTTTTGGGCTGTTGAAAATCAAATCAATGCCCTTAAGGCAATCATCGATGTACATAAAACTGCGCGTTTGTTCGCCATTGCCCCAAATCTCGATTTCTTTAGCGCCGCGAAGTTTGGCTTCGATGACTTTTCGACAGATTGCCGCAGGAGCTTTTTCGCGTCCGCCATCGTACGTGCCTTCGGGACCATAGACATTATGGAAACGCGCGACGCGCGTATAGAGTCCAAAATCCTCGGTAAAATGCCGGCACATGCGTTCGCTGAAAAGTTTTTCCCATCCGTAGCCGTCTTCCGGCATAGCGGGATAGGCGTCGCTTTCTTTCAAGCCTGAGATACTCGGATCGATTTGTTTCCCAGCCGCGTAAACGCATGCCGACGAAGAATAAAAAAATCTCTCCGCGACTGCTTTACGAGCCGCTATCAGCAGATGCGTATTGATGAGCGAACTCAACATGCAAAGCGCTTTGTTGTTCTCAATAAATCCCATCCCGCCCATGTCTGCCGCCAGATTATAAATATCCGAAGCGTCCTGGGCCGCGCGTTGACAACTTTCTAGCAATTGCAAATCCGCTTGCATATTTTCTACGTCGTCGAATTTTTGAAACCACTCCGAAAACGGCTTGATATCAACTGCGCGAATTTTGAAGATGCCTTTCTCTCGTAACTTCGCCACCAAATGTCCGCCGATAAATCCGCCGCCGCCGCAAACCACTACTGTTTTTTGTGTCATAAATATCGCTTAAACTTTGAAGCAAAATAACATGGAAGAAATTTAAAAGGCAAGTAAGGAAATTGAAACTAAAGCGGAATAATGATTTTTTCTACATCCTGCTCTTATGTAACCACATGCTGGCACATAAAATGCTTTAGTCGAAGGCGTGAGTGCGCATTCGGTGAAGCTTGTAAAATTCTTGGCTGTTTGTCAGGTTTTTCATCCAGATCCTCAAGCGACAGGTCAGCTTTTTTTTGATCTGTTCCGGCGACTCGCCCACCAAGGGCATCAAATTAAGGTATTATGCGGTTTTCCTGCTACACAACAACGCGTTTTTAAAAAAGAATATATCCAACGTTTAGAAATTCAGCGATGTGGCCTCAAAGTAGATTTCAAAAAGAACCTTTTTTTGAGAGCTGTGCATTATTTTGCTTACGTCTTTTCAGCTTCCATTCATCTTTTCAGTGCGCGAAATTATGATTTTGTTCTCGGTCTTACCAATCCGCCATTTACGCCTGTTTGGTTATGGATGCTCAGTAAATTTTGTCGTTTTCGTTATCAATTGATGCTTTTGGATATTTATCCCGACGGATTGGAGGCGCTCGGATTTTGCAAAAATCCTCTTTATCGTTTGTGGCGCGCGTTGAATAAAAGAGCCTTTCATGATGCGGATAAAATTCTTGTTCTCGGACGCGATATGAAGGAGCTTCTTCAAGCGCGTTACAAAGTTTCTTCTTCAAAAATATTTTACGCTCCGCATTGGAGTCCCTTTCAAAATTCCCAACCAGTATCTCAACCCGAACAATCTTCTCTTTGGCGCGAACTTTATTTAGAGGACAAATTTGTTGTGCAGTATTCCGGCAATATGGGGCTTTGGCACGATATTGAAACGATTGTGCGCGGAGCGGAGCTACTCCAACATGAACCCCGTATCCATTTCCTGATGATCGGCGATGGCCGTCGAAAACATCAAGCTCATCGACTCGCTCAAAATTTGAATTTGAAAAATATCACTTGGGTGCCATTTCAGCCTAAAGAAAAATTAGTCGATTCCCTTGCGTGTTGTCATGCCGCGCTTATTTCGCAAAACGAAGGACTTCAAGGCGTAGCAGTCCCTTGCAAACTTTACGGAATTTTAGCTTCCGCAAGGCCTATCATTGCGCTAGCGCCCTCTGACTCTGAGATCGCGCGTGTTTTGAAAGAGGAGCAATGCGGCATTATCGTTCCGCCGCATGATCCGAAAGCGCTTGCCTCTACGGTCTATAATTTTTTCAAGAGTTATCAAAATTTTCAACCGATGGGAGCAAAATCTTTTACCGCATATCGCTCAAAATATACTCTCGAAGCCGCGACAGAAAACTTCCGGGAAATATGGGGTTTGACAACGACAGGATCCATGCCGGACTCCTATCCGACTCAACCGATATCCTTTTGACATTGAAAAAAATCTTTTAATTGCAACGATATCTCATGCGACAATTTTTTCGGATGGTTTGTGAAATGTTTGTCGTTTTTCGATTATTGCCATTGGGGCAATTCTTGCGATGGCTTGTGTGTTTGAGTCTTTCCGCGTGGGATGTTTTGAAGTATCAAAGTTTGGGGCCCGTAGATCGGAAATTCGGCGAATGTTTTGCAATTCGAGCGAATCATCGATGGCTTTACTTTGAAAACACGGCTTTTGGAGTCATGCGAGAAATTTTCGGGCATCAATGTTATGTCTCGCCGCATGACTTAGCGAATGCGAAGCATATCTTGGATTTGGGAGCGAATGGAGGAGCTTTTACATTGTTTGCGCTTGCGTACGCGCCGCATGCACGCGTTCATGCGGTCGAAGCGCAGGCTCATTTGGCGGAAGCATTGAAAAAGAATATCCAGAGAAACGGATTTGAGACAAGAACAACGTGGGAAACTTCGCTGGTAGGAGGAAATTGCAATCACTGGACTCAAAAGTTTTGCGAGCAAAATCCTTCGTTAAAAGAATTTTCTATTCAAGATTATCTCGCAAAAGTCGGAACATGCGATTTTTTAAAATGCGACATTGAAGGCGCTGAATATGCCTTTTTTTCTGGGGATTTGAGTTGGCTTTCCAGCATTCGAAAGATTGCGTTGGAATATCATGGAGATATTGGCGATGCCCTTTGTTTGAGGGATTTGATCCAGAAATCCGGCTTTGATGTTCAACAAGAGCCACATGGTCGATTCGGATATTTCTTTTGTCAGCGTATTTAGCGCTTAATGCTTATAGTCAACGACTTTTATTAAATTTAAAAATCTTACAAAATTGGCATATTTGTAAGTAAAAATCTCACAATCTGGAACATAAAATGCTTTTACTGGTCTTACTCGACCAATATGAACCAATCTGTTCTAGCTTCAACAGATGAGATCGCTTCTTTTAGGAATGTTCTGACTCCTTCAAAAGAAAAACAGAACATTGACTGGCATTTGGGTGACTTGTCTTGGATAGTCATCGATTTTCTTTCGGGTTTTTATGCCTATTGGTCTGCATTTTTGCTTTCACCTCATCATCAATCTCTCATAGGAGTCGATCCCTATCAGCATCTCGCGCCTTTTTCTGGAAGCGTTTTATTTGCTATTTTTTTGGTGCTCTCTGCTCAAGTTTTTGGTCTTCATGATGCCAACTACAAAAATAATGCTCTTCGACTGCTTCTTCGGTGTTGCGCATGCGTCTTGACTGCGATCCTCATATTGATGATCGGAGCTTTTCTGATTTCTTACAGCCGCATTGGAAGGTTCATTGTAGTGCTAACGTTTTTCAATGCTTCTCTTGTCATGATGACAATTCGAATGACGATCATGAATTTCACTAAAGAGAATCAACGAAAAATTCTTCTCATTGGGACGGGGCGTTTTTTTCACAATGTCTATGCGTTGATTCGTTCGAGCGAAATGCCTATCACGGTGTTGGCAACTCTCAACACCGAAGATTTGAATCAAGAAATTGAGAACGCCTCTGATCCTCAAATTATTTTTCAAAAATTTGAAAATAAAATTGCCGATCTCAACGTCAGCGAAATCGTCGTGGAGTCGTCTAAAAGCATTCCCCTCTTCATGCATGCTAAAATAGGGGAATGTTTTTTGAGCGGAGTGCAGGTTTCCTCCGTGGAAGCGTTTACCGAACGTCTCTGGCAGATGATACCCGTGGATCACATCGATTATGCGTGGCTTCACAATCTCAACCTGCGATTTAGTCATCCCTTTTATTACCAAATCAAAAGAATACTCGATATTACGATGGCTTTTATGGGCAGTATATTATCATTTCCTTTGCTCATGATCGCTGGCTTGTTGATTAAACTTCAAGATGGAGGTCCTATTTTTTATTCGCAAATGCGCATCGGTAGATTCGGAAAATCTTTCAAGCTCTATAAACTAAGAACGATGTCCATAGAAGCCGAAAAAAACGGCGCTCAATGGGCGCGTCTCCATGATTCGCGCGTCACTCGATTCGGCAAATTTTTGCGAAAAACAAGAATCGACGAGATACCGCAATTTTGGAATGTGCTTCGAGACGAAATGTCGTTTGTGGGCCCAAGACCGGAGCGTCCTGAATTTGTGGAAATTTTGCAAAAAGAGATCCCTTTTTATAATTTTCGTCATCTGGTGAAGCCGGGCATTACGGGTTGGGCTCAAGTCAATTATTCTTACGGCGCCAGCATCGAAGACGCGAAAAACAAGCTCTGTTATGATTTATTTTACATCAAAAATTTTTCCTCTGTAAGCGATTTGCAAATTATGCTAAAAACAATCGGCGTTCTTATGAAAGGAAGCCGATAAGTTTTTATGAAAGTTCTCATTACCGGCGGCGCCGGTTTTATTGGTAGCCACTTGGCGCGGCATTGGCGCTCCAAGCACAAGATCGTTATTTTTGATAATCTTACTTCGGGGTTGCGGAAAAATATTCAAGATATTTCCTGTCAATTGATTCAAGGGGATGTGCGCGACGTTGCGCTTCTTCAAAAAGCTTGCCGAGATTGCGATCTTGTCGTTCATCTCGCGGCGCTGATCAATGCCGCAGATTCGATCCTCAAAGCCGATGAATATTTGGATGTTAATATCAAAGGAACCTTCAATGTGTTGCAAGTTGCCAAGCAATGTGAAGTTAAAAAAGTTATTTTTGCGTCTTCGGCGGCTGTTTATGGAGATCATTCCGCGAATCCTAAAAATGAATCTATGTTGCCGCAACCGATTTCTCCTTATGCGATTAGTAAATTGACAGGTGAAAATTTATGCGCTCTTTATCATCAGCATTTTCATCTGGAAACTGTCGCTTTAAGATTTTTTAACATCTATGGATTAGGACAGCGGCTGAATAGTTCCTATGCGCCTGTGATTCCTCATTTCGTCGAAAGCGCGCTTCAAGGCCGGCCATTGACGATTTATGGCGATGGACTTCAAACGAGAGATTTTATTTGCATCGACGATGTCATGGATGCCATAGATTTGGTTGTTCCGTCTCGTGTCGATGGAGTTTTTAACGTAGGAAGCGGGAATGCGACGAGTATTGTTGAGTTAGCGCGAAAAGTGATTCAAACTTGCAATACCAATGCCGTCATTCAGCATCAGCCGGCTCGCGCGGGAGATGTTTTGCATTCACAGGCGGACATCACCAAAATTCGCGGTCTAGGGTTCCGACCCAAAAGTCCGCTGGAATCAAAGCTCATTCAACTCCGGCATTCTTTTTCCGATGCCCTATCAATAACCCAATAATTAACCCCAATAAATCTGTCGCCCAATCTCCTAAGGACGGTTCTCGATCAGGAATGAAATATTGATACAATTCATCGATGCCTCCTATCGCCGCGCCGAAGCCGAACGCCTTGAAGAAAGGTAAAGAAACGCTTCTAAGTAAGAGTCCTAAAGTTCCATATTCCGCGACATGAGCAATTTTATCTTTGTGCGGAATATCGGGAAGTTTCGCAAAACAGCTATAAACAATTTTTTCAGGGACGGAGGACAGCACAAGAATGCATAAGCAGAATAACGCCACCAGAATCCATAATCGTTTTCGAGTCATTGAGTATGCTTTAGATTAACTTCGTGTGATGTCAACCATCGCGGCATCAAACTTGAATGATTTCCATATCGCTTGGAGATTTTCTCAAGTGTTTTTCACGCACCTGTCCGTAGTGAGTATTATAATAATAATAATAAGGATCGTAATGCTTGCCTCGATTCACAATTCTATTGAGCACGATGCCGACGATGCGTCCGTTGGCTTCGACGAGTTGATCTCGAACGTGTTTGACGAGTTTTCTTGGCGTGCGAAAAACATCCACGACCATGCAGATGTCATTCACAGAAGACGCCATGAAAAGGGTCTCGCTTGCGGATGTCACAGGAGGTCCGCTGATGATGATTTGCTGAAAATAAGCGGAGGCTTCTTGCAATAAAGATTGAAATTTTTGCGTTCGAAAAAGTTCTATGGGATTTTCTTGAAATTGTCCGGCAGTAATAAGATATAAGTTGGACATAAACGTCGTCGTGAGAATCGCTTTCCAATGTTTTTTTTCCTCTAAATAATCTCCTAAACCATGTTGTTTGCGGTCCTTCTTGAAATAACTATGAACGGTAGGATGTCTCAAATCTCCATCAATCAACAGTGTAATAGCGTTTCTTTGTGCTTGGGCTAAAGCGAGATTACAAGCGACGAAACTTTTCCCTTCAAAGGGTATTGCGCTGGTGAATAGATAGGATTGCGAAGGCCTATCAAGTTGCTTTTTCTGCGTGAGATTTAATCGCGTGCATAATGTGCGAAAGGATTCCGGAATAGAGGCGTCCGTGCTATGAGCGAGTACAAGAAAATGCGTAATTTGACTACCTTCTTCGATTTCTTGTTCGACGGCGGGAAGAGGGGGCAATTTGAACCACGCTCGTGCGTTTTGGTGAAGAGAGTTGCGAAAATCTTCAACGACTTTTTTGAAAGGATCATCTTCGCTTTCTGTTTGTTTGAAGATATTTTTTCTTAATGTAATGACAATTTTTTGAAACTTCCATAATAACCCCGCTAGAGTCGCAGGATTATGCTTTAAAACATCGAATTGGCGCACTCTGGGAATTAATCCCAAAACAGGAAGTCCTAGATATCGCTGAGCGGTTTCTACCGTTTTGAAGGAACTATCGAAAACATTTAAAATAAATGCGAGCATGATTCCTAAGCCGGACCCTCCCAATGCGCCAATGAGAAGCGTTCGAAATTTTTGCGGTTTATACGGACGTTGAGGCAACGAAGCGCGCTCGACGAATTTAATGTTCACCGTCTCTAAACTTTTCGTGATATCGGTTTCTTTGAGTCTTTGGAGAATCGCTTGGTAAATCGTTCGATCTGTTTCCACGTCTCTGTCTAAAATTTTCAACTTTCCTTCGGCTTGTTGTACGATTTTGCTAAACTTTTCGTCGCTTAAAATTTGAGATTCATCAAGCAAAAATGTTTTTTCATCTCTGGATTGAGAAATTCTTTGTATTTCGAGGACAAAGTTTTTTCTCAGTTCCAGTAAAAAGTTTCTCTCTTGAATCATTTTCGGATGCTCATCCATGTAGCGATGGCTCAGCGCTTTCATCATCATTTCTTGTTTAAGAATATGCTCTTTGAGAGAAAGCGCGCTTTCGTATTCCTGTAGAATCAATTCGGATTTTGAAAGATTTGCCTTAAGGCGCTCGGCTTCCATGACCAAAAAACCGTAGGCGGCTTGAGATGCTTCCACACGCTCTTGAATTTCTTCTTTCATGAATTCCGAGACCAGTCCATTGGCGATTTCTTGCGCAAGCGCGGGATCCAGCATATCCACTGAAATATCAATCAATCGCGTTTCACGCCGCAACTTTACGTTGATCGATCTTAAAATATGTTCGGCGATTTTAACGTAAGTTGCGTCGTTGTCTTTATTTCCCCATGACGTGAAAAACGGTCTTTCGCTCAAGCGCAAATCTTGTGCGACCTTGAAAGCTAAATCATAACGCCTAAATTTTTGCTCTATGGTTTTAATAAAGCTGTCTTCTTTGGTGTCAGTAGCTCCGATTTCTTCGATCTTGACGATCTTGCCTTCGGTGGATTCCACCTGCACAGTCGCGGTTGCTTGATAAACCGGAGGCGTGGATTTGAGATGCCATACCGCGATTGCGAGACTGCCGATGACACAAAACAAAATAATCCAGAATCTCGAATAAACAGCATAGAGCATTTCATGGAAATCAATGCTCCATTCCATCGAATCATTATGCTGTTCGTTAGGGGGCATAAGATTAAAAGATTCGTTCCTTCACCGTAATAATATCATTGGCTTGAATCGTAAAAGTCGGAGCATTTTTATTCTCCATCATCGTTTTTGCGTTCAATTCCATGCTATGTTCTTGTTGATCGGATACCCTTTTGATGATCACACGCGTTGGATTGGCAAGATGCGTAAAGCCGCCCGCTATCGAAATCGCTTGGAGTAAATTGACGGCTTCTTTAGATGGAATTTCATAGCTACCGGGCTTTTGTACTTCTCCTAAAATATGAAATCGTTGTTTTGCAAGTTTGGCAATCGTGATCGTGTCGTTCGGCTGGACTTCAAAAAAATCCGAAGTCTTATTTTCCGCCATGGTGTGCGCGTCGCACTCCAAGGTAATTTCCTTGCCGTCCTGTAGTCGTTTAATCAACACCGATGTCGCGTCCGCTTCTTCCGTGTAGCCTTCCGCCATCGAAATCGCTTGTAAAAGGCTCATATTGCCAGGCGATGGAATTTCATAGCTTCCCGGCTTGCGTACTTGACCCAAAATATAGAATTGCATTTTCGGCGATTCATCAATCGTGATGACATCGTTTTGTTGGATTTTAAAAATTTCAGTATTTTTATTTTGCGCCATGGCTTGCGCGTCGAGCGCAAGGGTGTGTTCTTCCTCGTTTTCGATTCGTTTAATTCTAATTTGATTGGAATTTGCCCGGCTGGTGTAGCCGCCCGCCATCGAAATGGCTTGAAGCAAATTAACGCTTTCTTGTGGAGGCATTTCATAACTGCCGGGTCGTTGGACTTCTCCCAAAACATGAAAGCGTTTTTTTGCGAATTGAATTAAGGTTAATGTTACGCGCGGATTGCGAAGATATTTTTGCCGATAGGCATTTTGAATGATTTCAGTCGCTTCACGAATAGTCGATCCAGCCACTTTGAGGTTGCCCACCAAAGGAAGCGTAATATTTCCTTCCTGAGAAATGCGCGTAATCGTGGTCAAATCCGATTCTTGGTAAATCAAAACGTGAAGCATGTCGTTGACGGAAAGCACGTATGTCATATCCACGGATTGTGTCTGCGGCACGGCAACGGCATGGTCTTGGGAAATAGCGGATTCTTTTATGGGGGAGGCAACAGAAGAGGAATTGCTTTCCTTCATATCTTGAAAAGCAAGAGAATGAGTAGCGACAAAAAACAACGCGATGGCGCAGGATTTTTTAAAAATTCCGTCGATTTTTATTCTGCGCTGAAGCGCGTTTTTAATAACGCAATTGAACTTCCATTCCATAAATATTGTTTTCAAATTCCATTTCCGATTGATTCGATGTACGGTTCCTGAATTGATAAAAAACCTCCGCCTTCCCTAAATCCGCAAACTGATACGAACATGACGGGCGCAATGTAACAAAATCATCTTGGCGAGCCGTAAAAGGTTTGTTGGAGGCTCGATAATAACTTGCCCGCTCATAAGCGGCTTCGATTTGTCCTGCCCATCGATCGGCAATGCGTTGTTGAGCGGAAAATGTTAATTCCATGCTTGTGTAATTTTGCCCCGACCTCAATGCCGAGCTTTTAATTCCGCGAAATGCTTCTAACTGAAATTCTGTTCTTTGCGTGGGCGCATAGGTTGCGCCGAAAGAAAAAATCGGAGTCGCTCGCTCGTCCACGACATCGTCCTGCCACTGTCTTAATTCGCTCCCTGCCGCGAGATCGATAGCAAATCTTTTTGAAGCCTGCCAATGGACGCCGCTGATCAGTTGTTCATACATTTGATTAGGATTATTTTCCACGTCCCAAACGCCCACATTTATCCCTATTTGAAAAATCGTAAGCGGCGAAAGTTTCCATCCAATGAAACTTCCGCCTTCCCATTGAATTCGATCATTGTAAATGTTGCTATAATTGGTGACAGCTTGTTGCGCATGAGGTTCGATAAAAATATTCTCATGAAAATCATACCGCGCTTTTAGATGCGTCTCATAAACATCCCGCGAAGAACGTGTTCCCGTGTCCAATTCATTATCGGAGAGAGTTTGCGCGGTTTGGTCCAAGAATAAAGTCAAACGACTGAGGTTGTAGCGCGCTTTTAATTCTGCGTCTTGATCCACCGCATTATTTTTTGTTTTGTCTAAAAAACGAACGATGCGCGTGGTATACGATGCCCATATTTTATCATATCGAGAATTTTGTTCGTCCATTTTTCCGGATTCAACGGAAAACCCCGGCGAAAATGTGCTGATCAGATCTCCTTGAGGATTCTCGGAAAGCGTCAAAAAATTGTCGTTATATTCTTCGCGGACTTTTAAATGCGGATGAAATTTAAAATCTAAAATATCTTGCGATGACGCGCTATTCCGATCATGCAAACGTGTGTCGATTTTTTCGGATTCCGATGAAGATGTATCTTGAATTTTTATTTCTTGAGAATGATCTCGTAATTTCACATTTTTTGTTGAACTTTTCATTTCGAAGGGTTCTTTTTTGATTTCTTCTGAAGAAGCATTAGGTTCGCCATAGGCACTCATGCAAAAAACAATCCAACACAAAAATGTAATAGTATTTCCTATGCCGTCCGTAGGAGTCATCCTGACAAAGATTAGCCATTTACTTATCTTATGAAAGAAAATCTTATCCGGATGCTTTATTTTTGCCACTCATAAATACATTATTGCAACAATTTTATGTAAAAAGTATAAAAGACGGGTGCAAGGTTCAGTTTTATATCTCGGCGAAGATTTTGAGCACTCCACCTCTCGTCAACGTGCTTGTGCTTTTGAACGACTCGGCTGGAGCGTTAAGCACATCAATCCGTTGGCATATATCCCCAAATGCTTGCAAATACCTGCACTTTTTAATCGAATTGGACAATATTCGTTACCTTTCTTTGTTGAGCAGGGACTTTTAAGGGATATCGAAAATTTTCAATTTGATTTAGTGTGGGTGGACGGCGGGCACCTGATTTCTTCGTCTCTTTTAAAAAAACTGGCCGCGAAGGGAATGAAGTTGATCAATTTTAATCATGATGATCCTTTTGGCGGCGGGGAAGGGAACAAATGGAAAGTCTATTTGCAGTCCGTGCCTTATTACGATGTGCTCGTGGTTGTGCGGGATGAAAATGTTAAAGAGGCGCGCGTGTGCGGGGCAAAAAAAGTCGAGTTTACACACTTTAGTTATGATCCGATTGTTCATGCGCCTCGCGATATGACAGAAACGGAAAAAGCGCATTGGTCGTTTGATGTGCTTTTTCTCGGAACATGGAAAAAGGAACGTGGGGCATTTTTCAAATATCTGGCGCAAAAAGAAATTCCCTTTGTAATTTATGGCGATCATTGGCAAAAAGCGCCGGAGTTTTCGTTCTTCAAACATGCATGGAAGGGGAAGTCTCTTTGGGGCGACGATTATGCGCGCGCGATTCAATCTTCAAGGGTTTGCTTGGGTTTGGTTTCAAAAACCAGTCGCGACGTCCACACGACTCGTTCACTGGAAATCCCTGCTATCGGAGGATTGTTATGCGCGGAAAGAACGTCTATGCATACCACATTATATAAAGAAAATGAAGAAGCGCTTTTTTGGGATTCTTGCGAAGAATGCGTCGAAGTATGCCGCAAAGCATTAAATAACCCTTCTTGGGCATCTGAAATCGCATTGGCGGGACATCGGAAAGTGCAAACTTTGCAATTATCTCACGACGCAGTCATATCGCGTATCCTAAAAAACAATGTCTAATTATTATAATACTTCATGGATGGAAAACGATCGGCGCATGCGAACGCCCTTCTGGAAACGAGCGATTTATTCTTTATGCCGTCCTTTTTTATCTCTACGTGCAAAAAGCTATCTCAACAAGAAAACGATTCAGCGCTGGCATCCGGAATGCGTGTTGATTTCCCGAGGCATGCCTCTGGAGACAAAAAAAAGATGGGCGACGAAATCTTTCGATCTTTCACAATCCGTCATTTTGATCCAAGGGACGGGAACAGGTTGGGATGCCTTGGCGTGGGCGCGTTTGAAACCGCGCAAAATCATTGGCGTCGATCTTTTTTCATTTGAAAACTCATGGAATGAAATTATAGATTTTTGCAAACAGCAATATGAGGTGGATGTGGAATTCCGCCAATCTTCTCTCGAAAATATCGCTTTTTTGCCGAATGAATCTATCGATATTTGCGCTTCGGAAAATGTTTTTGAGCATTGTCAAGATTTACCCAAAGTCATGCGCGAGTCTTTTCGCGTGCTCAAACCTCACGGAATGGTTTTTGCTTCCTATGGACCTTTATGGTATTCGGCGGGAGGCGATCATTTTTCTGTCCGTGGAGGATTGAACAATTGCTTTAATCATTTGTTTTTGTCGCCGGAAGAATACAAGCATTTTTTCCATGCAAATCTTCAGGAAACCGAAGATTTTCAAAACGGCGGACGCTACGTGGAATTGGATTTATTTTCCAAGCACTCAACTCAGCAATATTTCGATATCTATCAACAGGCTGGATTCAATGTCGATGGATTGATGTTGCAATTATCGCCTTACTCGCTTCGTTTTAGGGAAAAATATCCAGAAAAATTCAAGCGTCTTATGGCGCAATATCGCGAAATTTGCACGGAGGATGATTTTTTGATTGGCACACATGTGGTGCGTTTGAAAAAGAAATAAATATGTTTGCCGCAATAAAAAAACGCATCCAATCCGGACGCATCACAAGAGCTGTTTCGCAAAGTTTCTTTTGGGAAGTCCTCGTTGCGGGATGCACATTCCCGGCGTCTATTTTAATTAACCGCGCTTTGGGCGCCGAGCAACGAGGCATTCTGGCGTTTATCATACTGATTCCTTCTTTGGCATTCTTGATCGCGACATGCCAATGGGAGCGCACCGTTAAAGGTTGGATTACATCCCAAAGGATATCGAGCCATGAGGCATGGCGAATGACATTTTATTATTGCTGGATTCTCGGAGTGGTTTTTATTCTTCCGGCTATCGTGGCATGTTTTTTTTACGATGCCGTTCCGTCATCCATGCGATGGCTGAGCGCTTTGTATTGCCTCAATTGGCCTTTGTTTTTCCTTCAAGGATGTCTAGCCGCTATTTTTTTGGCTTCCGGAAAACTCATCGCGCAATATCAGATGAGAATTTGGCTTCAGTTGACCTATCTGATCGTGATTGTGGCGCTCTTTTTCTTTGGCCAAGTTACGATTTTTAGCGTGGTGGTCACATATTCCATCATGCAAGCCGCAGGATTACTGACTGGAATGATGATTAAAAAGAAAAATCTTTCCGGAGAAGTCTCGCAGACGCGACCTTCTTTATCGCCTCTCAGGCAATCTTTTTTTCCTTATTTGATAGAAAGTGTCAGCACGCAAGCGGATCGATGGGCTTTTTCCTTTTTTTCCACAGCCTCGGCGCTGGGAGGATACGTCGCGATTCTGGCTTTGTTACTTCCCTTGAATCTCATTTCCAATGCTCTTTTTAATGGAGCTACTGCGACGCTGGATTGGCGTGACACACACTCGGTGCGGAGATTTTTAATCAAAAGCTCCATTTTTCTTCTTTTGTTGGCGGGCGTGGCGATCTTTGTCGGAGTACGAATTGGTCAACCCGTTCTTCATTTTGTTCTTGGAGAATCTTTCGCGCATGCTTCGTGGATGATTGCCGGTGTGGTGGGTATTGTGATTGCCGGCGCATGCGGGCTTCAGTTTCATATGTCTCTACAACTCACCGGACGCCAAACCGCTTATTTGACCGTTCAGGTGATTGAGCATGTTTTTCGATTGATTCTTGTATTCGTGCTTGGATTTTATTGGGCGGAAAAAGGTATCATTGCCGGCATGACGATTTCGCCTTTATTAAAGTGCGTTGCATGCGCCTTTTTAATTTTTTCTTCCGACACTCCGAAATCTACTTCCAGCGCAGAAAAATCCGATTATGAACGCGGCGACACAGAACTCCCTTCATAATTCCTCCGGCATTTTAAAGCTGTTATTGTCCGTAAATTTCTTTTTTCTTTTCTCTTTTGGCATCATTTCATTTATCTGGCCGCGTTTTGTGGAATTGACTTTGGGATTGCTTGCCATATTTCAGCTTCTTCTTTTTGTGCAACTTTCGCTTTTTGCCAAAGATATCGAGCCCCGTCTTCCTTCCGTAGGATATCTTGTGGGACAAATCTTTTGCTGGGTTTTTGGAGCTTTAGGGTGCATTTACTTGATCGAACAACATTTCAAATTCGGAGAGCATACCATCGTCACTCTGCAATTATTAAATTTGGCGATCTTAGGAGGTATCCTTGGCAGTTTGTTGGCTCTTTTGATGAAAAATAAGTCTCGTCAAGTTGGCTCAAGAATGACGCTACGCTCCCATCAATTGATCCAAGCGCTTTTCGCATTTGGAAGTATCTATCTTCTTTATTTGATTGTCAGTATTGCCTCCGGTTCTCTGACCGCGCGCTGGGAAATCGGCAATTATTTAGCTCCGGGTTCGGCGGCTTATTATGTGAGAGCTCTTTATTTCTTGCAGTATCCGTTTTTTCTTTTTCTTGGAGCTTCTTGTCGAGGACATCTTTTATCTCCCTCGAATGCGATTAAGATCCTCGCGCTTTTTCTTTGCGCCATTCTTTCCGGGCTTACGGGCGGACGCGAGGCCGGCGTCAAATTTATGATTTATTTTGTCTTTGGTCTGGCCTATTCCGGCATGAACATGCGGCAAATTAAATTTTTTGGCGTGGCATTGTTTTTTTTCGCTTTAATGTTCATTTCTTTAATCGGAGCGATACGCAAATATCAAAATTTTCAACAAGCCGAAATGTCCGAGAAAATTTCCATGGCGCGAAACTTTTTTGAAGAAAATCGATTTTCTCGAGAAAACGACGATGCTTCTCTTGTCGAACTTTTTAAACGTCTTGCAGAACCCTCCGGACAAATCGTCATCGACGACGTTGTCGAGAGCCGTCATTACGTCGGATTCAAAAATTTCGACCGCCTTCTCTTTCTCTTTCTTCCGCGCTTTATCGTTCCCGAAAAGAAAGCCATGGATGAAGGTTACGAGCGTCTTGTTGAGGATCATCGGTTTAAATATAACCCTTTCTCTAGTGCGCCCATGACCCTCTTGGCGGATTCTTTTGAGCGTGGAGGCTATCTCGCTGTTTTCTTAATTTCTCTGACACTCACATTTCTTTTAACGTTGTTAGGCAGACTGCTGACGCAAATTCCCGATTCGTGCCTGCGCATTCTTATCATTTCGCATTTCACAGTTGCTTGTATGAGAATTTACAGTTTTTCCGCGCTGGAATGCGTGAACTTTCTCACTTATATTTTTCTCAAAGAGGCCATTATTTTGGGCGGCATTCTCATGCTTGGACGCCTCTTTTTGCCGGTTCGCAGAGAAGAATCCCTTGCGTATTCTGTTAAAACGTGAGAGATAAATCGGGTTTAGACGGGTCATTTGGCGCATCCAAGCCACGCAGAGGAAGCGTATGACGCAAACCTTTTTCGGAAGTAATTAAACTTTTACGCAGGAAAGTAATTTCCAAAGTTTCAGGCAATCCATCGGGCGCAATACCGGCATTATTATTAGCATGCGTATGCACGACTTCATAGAAAGACAATAATTGTTTTATGTGTCTTTCAAAAACTTCACGAAAAGGTTCTGTATTGTGAAATTCAATAACCAAAACGTCGATGTTTTCTCGGAAAGCGAAAACTTGAGGTAAAATGCGGTATTCGTCATTTTCGATATCGATTTTGAGCAAAATGCGCGCATTTTTCGGTACTTGCGAAAATATTTGTTCCATCGTGATATCTTGATCTCTGTCGAGCCGATCATAGACTCGTTTTTTGAAATGACGGCAGGGTTCGCGGAAAAAACTTTGATAATCAAAAAAAGTTTTAAAGTCTGAAGTCATTTCCTTCCAGCTTCCTTTACCTAAAATAAACTTTGCGAATCCGACAAAAGCCGACTTTAAGAAGGATTCTTTACCGATAGTGTGATCATAGGCGTGGATGACTTGAATGTTAGAGAAGGTATCTTTGATTTCTTTTTCGAACGACCAATCGTTGCAAACTCCAAAGGATATTACCCAATCGATAGCTTTGAGAGCCGACGCAGGAAGCAAATATCCGCCGTCATTCGCATTCCCGAATCGGGTTAAATCATCGATGATCACGGGGTTTAGATAGGAAAAAACTGAAGGGATGCAATAAGAGTCACAAGATGCCATATTAGATTTATATTACAAAAACAAAGACGGAAGGTCAAAAACTTTTAAAAGTTTTTGAATATCTTAATACTTGTCAATCAAGCAATTTTGCTTTTTAAAAGACAAAAAATTTTGTTCAATATCTTCGACGAATGAAAATACTCATCTTTCATCAAGGATCGCTGGGTGACACCGTGATCTCCATTCCAGCAATTCGAGCCATTCGTCGCCACTATGGGAAAGATGCTTATATTGTGCTTCTTCATGAGAAACGAAACCTTTTGCGCGTTCGTCCGGATGAAATTTTACAAGCTAATGTCCTGATCAATGAATTTATCGGGTATGATGTTTTATCATCCTGTTTTCTCAAACGCTGGTTAGGATATGCATTTCTTGGATTGAAACTATTTCAACGCAAATTCGACGCTGTACATTACTTACTGTCCAGCTCGCGTGAATACCATCGCGTGCGTCGCGATCAACTTTTCTTTACGCTTTGTGGTATTGCGAAAAAATTCGGATTCAATCGCGAACATGATTCTTTTGTCCTCGAAAAAGATTCTTTTCGCATTTTTCATCACACACACGAAGCGGCGATTCATCTCCAACGTCTTAAGGCCGAAGGCATCGACATTTCCTTGGAAGAAAATCTGAATGAGCCTTTTTTACAACTTTCTTCTTCAGTTTCCGAAAAGGCGCTTCGATGGCTTCAAAATGAAGGACTGCTTCGTCAATATCCGCTCGTCGCCGTCGGCGCTCTCTCTAATATGCCTAGCAAACAATGGCCGTTGGAACGCTTCGAGCACATTTGCCAACGACTGATTCAACAATATAACGCTCATATTATTTTTCTTGGATCGTCGGCCGATCGCGACGCCATTCAAAAAATAGTAGATCGATATCCGCAATCCCGCAATGCCGCGGGTATGTTTTCTCCCCTTGAATCCGCCGCAATCATCAAGCATTGTCATTTTACTTTGGGCTTGGACAGCGGGCCTATTCATCTTGCCGGAGCTTTGGGAGTCCCGTGCGTCGCGATTTATTCCGAACGAAATTATCCGGGACAATGGGATCCTTTGGGAGAAAAGCATCTGATTTTACGGCATCCGGTCATGTGTCAAGGATGTCAACGCGAACATTGTCATTTGCCCGATCATCCCTGTATTCGTCAAATTTCCACGGAAGAAGTTTGGTCTAAAATTCAACAAATCATGCTTCGTCATGCTCGTGAAAAAACTTAAAATATTGCACTACATACCTGTCTATGCGCCGGCTTGGGAATTTGGAGGGCCTGTGCGTAGTGTTTCTACGTTGTGCGAAAGCTTGGCGCGTTTGGGACATGAAGTCACCGTCTTTACTACAAATGCCGGTCTTGGCAACTCCGTACCTCTGAACCAATCCGTGATGCGGAATGGCGTTCAAGTGACTTATTTCCAGCGCGAGCAAGGCTATGGCATCAAATCTAGAGATATGGAATGCGTCGTGCGGCAAAACTTAAAACACTTTGATATTCTTCATATCACCGGAGTATGGCAACGTACAAGCCTTACCGCCCGTCGCGCCGCTCAAAAAGAAAATATTCCTTTCGTGATTTCGCCCCGCGGCGCTTTAGGTTCGTATTCATGGACGCAAAAACGATTCAAAAAGATTCTTTATTATTTATTCGTCGAGCAATTCAATATTCGTTATGCCTCCGGCATTCATTACACCTCTCAAATGGAATCGGAGGAATGTAAAAAATTTCAAACGCCGCATCAAAAATCTTGTGTTATTTCCAATAGTCTCGATTTTTCTCAGTGGCAAAGAAGTTCGGAACAACGTAACGCCATGCGTCAAAAACTGAGACTTGGCGATCATGAGATGCTTTTTCTCAATGTTGGACGATTGCATCATAAAAAAGGACTCGATTTTTTGCCGGAAGTCCTCGCCGACTTTAAGGATCAATCGTGGCATCTTGCCTTTGTTGGTCCGGATGACGATGGCACGGGCGCGAGACTGAAAAAGAATTTTTCTAAAAAACAACTTCTCCCAAAAATTTCTTTTTTTGAACAAGCCGATCATACCCAATTGCAGGCATTCTACTCTGCCGCAGATTGGTTTGTTCTTCCCAGTCTTCATGAAAATTTCGGCAATGTAATTTTGGAGGCGCTCGCGTGCGAATGTCCATGCGCCATCACTCCTCATGTCGGATTGCACCAAGAATTAGCCAACTTGTCCGCCGTGCGCGTGATTCCACATAGCGTCGATGAGTGGAAAACTTTTTTTGCTCGTGCGCTCACCGAAACACCGCCGTCTGCGCCGCCGCGCGCATGGCTGGAAGAACGTTTTCACGCCGATAAGATTGCAAAGCGCATGTCGGACTTTTATCATCATACCTTATCAAGCTCATGAACGATTCCATTTCCCATCATCCTTCGATTTGCGCTGTTATTCTTACCAAAGATGAAGAGAAAAATCTGCCGCGTTGTATCGCGTCGTTAAAATGGTGCTCCAAAATCATCATCCTCGATTCTGGAAGCACAGACCGCACATGTGAAGTGGCGTCATCTTTAAAAGTCCAAGTCGTGACTCATATTCCCTCTCAACCCTTTCTCATTTCCGAACAGCGCAATTGGATTCTCGATCATGACGACTTGCAAACGGAATGGGTTCTGTTTCTTGACGCGGATGAAGAGATTCCCGCCGATCTTGCGAGTGAAATTCAACGATTATGTTCGCAAACAGACTCTGCTTATAATGCTTATGAGCTTACTCCGCGTTATCTTTTTTGGGATCGATGGCTCAAACGCACGCAAGGTTATCCCAATTGGCATCCTCGTCTTCTCAAACGCGGCGAAGTCAAATTCTGTGGCGGCGTTTGGGAACATTTTGACAAAAATGCGCGCGTCGGAAGAATTTTGATTCCTTACAATCATTACGCCAATTCCAAAGGCATCGCCGATTGGATCATCCGTCATAACCGTTACTCCTCTTGGGATGCTGACATTGCTTTCCAATACCTTCAAACAGGACAAGAAACTAGTCTTTTGACTCAGCGTAAAAAATTCTTAAGAAAATGTGCCGCTCAACTTTGGCCTTTTCGCCCCTTTGCGCGTTTCATTCAGATGTATTTTTTGCGTCTGGGCTTTATCGAAGGCATTCCAGCGCTCGTTCTTTGTGTCATGTATGCCGTTTATGAATTTATGGTCGTCGTAAAAATCGCTGAACTACGGCGTCTTCATTATCATAAAAATCTATAATTAAAATTATGTGCGGTTTTGCGTTATGGTTTACAACCGATCGAGACGATGCTCAAGATCGTATCACCGCTCATTTTCTTCAACTTCTCCGGCATCGGGGTCCTAATTTTCAAGGTTCTTGGAGCCAATCGATCTCGCCTGAGACCACGTTGAATATGGCGCACACGCGTCTTTCAATTTTAGACCTCTCGCCTGCAGGTAATCAACCCATGCATGATGCTTCAACGGGAAACACTATCGTTTTTAATGGAGAAATTTATAATTTCAAAACCTTGCGGGAAGAATTAATTCAAAAGGGACAGCATTTTCATTCCCATACCGACACCGAAGTTTTATTGCACGGATATTTTCATTGGGGCGAACAATTATTGGAACGATTGGATGGAATGTTTTCCTTTGTCATTTACGATGCTTCAAAAAAAGCGTTGTTCATTGCGCGCGACCACGTCGGCATCAAACCGCTGTACTATACAATCATTCCTCATCGCGGTTTTGTTTTTGCCTCTGAAGCCCGCGCGATTGCGCATTCGGGAATCGTTCCTAAGGATATTTCTCTTGAGGCTGTGGAAAATTATTTGACTCAAGGAGCCGTTTACGGCCCGCAAACGATCTTCAAAAACATATATGAATTTCCTCCGGCTCATTCGGCATGGATTGATCTGGCTTCTGCTCCCGACAAATTCAATCGAATGCGTTGCTATTGGAATATTGTTCAAATCGCGCAACAACCATCTTTTTCTCATGAACGCCATCAAGAAATTCTGCAACAAACTGTCCAGCAACAACTGATTTCCGATGTGCCTGTTGGACTGTTTTTATCCGCTGGAATTGATTCTACGGCATTGGCGGAATCCATCCCTCGTCAAGAGCGCGATCGAATCCAATGCTTTACCATAGCGCTTCCTGATTCCCAAGAAAACGAAGCGTCCCTCGCCGCGCAAACAGCCCACAATCTGAGTATGCATCATTTAGCCTTTCAATCCAACGACACAGAATGGGGCTCTTGGGCACGGGACGGATTACATGCCATGGATCAACCTTCCTCGGATGGATTGAATATGTATATGGTTTCGCGAGCCTCCAAAATTTCCAACATCATTGTCGCTTTGTGTGGCACCGGTTGCGATGAATTACATGGCGGCTATCCTTTTTTTAATGATCTGCCTTACTTACATCGTTTCCAATCTAACATCCTTGGAAAACTGGGAATGAACCTTCTTTTTCCAGTTCTTACTCGATTCCATCCCTCGCAAGAACGACTGCGTCTCATTTATCGAAATTTTAAAAATACGTCTGAATTGATCCATGAACGGCGTCGTTTTTTTCTGCCATCCGAAATTCAAAACTTTTGGCCGGTAGAACATTCTTCTCACAATCAACGAGAATTGCCTATAGGTTTTTCAGAATTAAATTTCCGCACTCAGATCGCGATTAGCGAAATCCAAGGCTATCTCGCCAACATTTTACTGAGAGACGGCGACTGGGCTACCATGGCCAATCAACAGGAACTTCGCGTTCCTTATCTTGGAAAAAAATACATCGAAACCACGCTCAACATTCCTTGGAAATATAAACAAGCATCCCGTAACGCCAACAAACCCTTGGTCGCATCCTTGATAAGCCCTGCCAATCGTCACGTGATTCATCGTAGCAAAACAGGATTTAATTTGAATTTCTTCGATTTAATCGCGCGTCATCTGCGTGAGGAATTTCATGAATCGTGCTTGTATTTGAATCGCGCCTTTGGATTCCAACTTCATCCTGACGCATTGATGCACAAAATGATCGAGATGCGCTCCAGAAAGTTTGATCGTCGCATGTGGGCGCTTTTAGCGCTTGGGTTTTACTGCAAAAAACATGCCTCATCGCTCACTTTTTAAAACCATCCACAATCAGAGAATCCGGGCGTTGAACATAGCTTAAATGAAATAAAATCTCTCCCGCTTGCGAATGTTTGTATTTTTCTTGAATGCGCGGCCAATCCACGTCCCAAAATTTCCCTTCTTTGTCGTAATACCGCAAGGGAACAGCTTCGAAACCGGCGCATTCTAAAATGGTTGCAAGTGCGTATACGTTCCATCTTATTTTATGGCGTAAGGGGTGAGTCAAAGATAAATTTTTCGGAGGAAGAGGCTCCGGATGGGGTCTCAAATCCGCATCCGGCACGACAACTCTAATCACTCCGTTAGGGCGCATCACGCGATGCGTTTCTTTTAAAAGATCAATCACATCATCTAAAAAGAAGTGCTCAAAAACATGTTCGGAAAAAACAAAATTAAAAGTTTCATCCTCAAGCAATAAGCGATCTCCTTTCCGATAATAAAAAGAAATAAAATTTGTTTTTGTGTATAAATCCTCAATCCCATTGTTTTGAACAGATGGACATTGCCAGCGTTTCAATAACATTCCCACCGCATCTTTTGCGCATTGAAGCAAGCCATAGGTTCTTAATTTCCCCGTCCATCGTCTCCAACGATCCTCGCAATGAGGAGCATCTCCAAGATGCACCCAACTTTTATCCAAAAAATACCGAAGTGCTCGCTTGTCTAAAAACTCCAATCTTGCGACACCAATTTGCAATTTGTCTGCCGCAAGAAGGACGGCTTTCTTATTTAAAAGTTCATTCATCTAAGCTAGGTTCTGTTGACATTTAGGAATAAGCCGCGTTGCGAATCTTTTTGTCCTCAACATCGTTTGTTTCCTTCGCGATATGAAAACACATACCGCTTCAGTCGCCAAGTCAATGTTGAGGACAAAAGAAACAGTCTATGCAAATAAGAAAAGATTTGGTTGAATAGAAGAAATGGGACAAGGAACAGAAATCATCGTCATTTTTCTGCTGATTTTAGCGAATGGAATATTTGCGATGGCGGAGATTGCGCTGGTTTCGGCGCGCAAATCGCGTTTGCAAAAATGGGTGAAGGATGGAGACAAGCGCGCGGCGGTCGCGCTGGAATTAACGGCGTCGCCGAATCGTTTTTTGTCCACCGTGCAATTTGGAATTACGTTGGTAGGCATCTGCGCTGGCGCATTCGGCGGCGTGACATTGGCGAAGCAAATCGCGGATTGGATTCGGCCGTTGCCGTACGTGGGGAATTATGGCGAGAGCATCGGCATGACCACGGTGGTGTTGGGCATTACGATCCTTTCGATTATTTTTGGCGAATTGGTGCCCAAGCGAATCGCGCTGAATTATCCTGAAAAAATTGCCCTTGTGATGGCAAAACCGATGGATGCGCTCTCGAGATTTTTTTCTCCGATAGTGAATGTATTAAGCATGGTGACAGATGCGGCGTTAAATTTATTCGGCGTCAAAGAAAAGAAAGAGTCGCCCGTGTCGGAAGAGGAATTAAAAATTTTGCTGAGTCAGGGATTCATGGCAGGCGTGTTGCAAAAAACAGAAAAAGAAATGATGGAGGGCGTGCTGGATTTGGATCGATTGACAGTCGATAGCATCATGACACCTCAACCTAATATCGTGTGGTTGCACGCCAATGATCCGGATGAATTGAATTGGCGAAAGATTGTGGCAAGCGGACATTCGTATTTCCCCGTGTACGAAGGACAAAAAGAAAATGTGCTTGGCATGGTGTCGGTCAAAGCGCTGTGGGCGAATTTGTCGTTGGCGAACAAAGCGGAGATTCGCGCAGTGTTGACAGATCCGTTTTTTGTGCCGACCTCAATGACGGTGATTAAACTGCTGGAAAATTTCAAACAAATGGGGAGGCACGTTGCGCTCGTGACGAATGAATTTGGCGACGTGGAAGGATTAGTTTCGTTGCAAGACGTGCTAGAATCCATCGTGGGCGAGATGCCTTCGCGCGAACACGTCAAAAAACATCGCGCGCGTCAACGAAGCGACGGCTCGTGGATGGTGGACGCGATGTTGGACATCGACGAATTCAAAACCAAACTCGAATTTAAAGAATTGCCCGGCGAAAAAGACGGCGAATACCAAACCGTCGGCGGATTTATTATCCACCAACTCGGCAAAATTCCCGAAGAAGGCGATATGTTTGAATTTCAAGGCATGAAATTCGAAGTTCTCGACAAAGACCGCCACAAAATCGACAAGATTCTCATCATGCCGATGAAAAAAGTTTGATTTGTAAAAAATGATTGAATCTTTTTTTAAAAGAGGCGTTATACATATGTATGAAAATCAATCTTCAACATCTATGGGTTTTCAGTCTCTGTGCTATCATCCTTTTGGGATGGAATACCGTGCGCGCTGAAGAAAACACAACCCACAAAAAATCACATCCCGTTAAATGCCAAAAAGCGGAAAAGCCTAATAAACAAAAATGGAAAGAAAAGTGGAAAGAAAAATGCGATCTCAATAAAGATGGAACGGTCGATGACGCAGAACGCGCGATCGCAAAAGAAACCTGGGAGAAAAAAAGGGAGCAACGTCACGTAGAAATGCTTGCTAAATACGATGCCAACCAAGATGGAGAATTAGATAAAACGGAGCGTGAAGCGATGCGTAAAGCCCATCATGAAGAAATGTTGGCAAAATACGACACCGATAAAGACGGCAAATTAAGCAAGGAAGAACGCGAAGCCCAATGGAAAGATAAGCGCGGAGAATAGGGGTCTCTAAAATTACATCGAGCGCAAGCGATCACCTATTTGCTTGCGCAAAAGTTCAACTTTTTCTTTAAAAGTTTTTTTTCTGGAATAAGGACGGCCTGATTCTAAGAAACGTCTCATTTCTTGCGCTTCATATTGATGTTGCTTCCGGAGCTTTTCCCATCGCTTAAATGCCGGCAGATCCATTTTGACGGGCACGGTTTTTTCTCTGCGCGCGCACAGTTGATCATGGATGATTTTTAATTTTCCTGTCGGCTTAAATAAGCCTTGCGCGCAATCCATCAATTTTACGCCATCGGCATCGTGCACGCAATTTCCGATCAAAGCATCCCATACGCATAATAATTGGTTATTTTGCGTTTTAAAAACGATTTCTCCACGCTGATCATTGGGAGTTCTCGTGTAAGCAAATCGAAAAATTCCTCTGTGCGCAAAAGATTCAAATTCCTTAGGAGTCGGGCGCGGTAAAAATTTTTCTCGAAATAAAAGTCCGCTTCCCTCAAGTAAGGCAACACTTGTGGAAGAAAAACATTCGAAGGCATGTCTCCCTTGAATATCCAATAAAATATCTGCGGGCGAAAGTAATTCTTTTTTCTTCAAAACAAAATGTACGCCGCCTTGATCATTTGTATGGATGATGATGTTTTCGATTTTTATCATAAAATGTCTTACGCGTCCCATTTTTAAAACCCATCCATTGCTGTTTTCAGGAGGCAATAAAACAACTTTTTCAAAATTACCGGCATGCGCAGAACATATTTTATCGATACCTTTTGTTTTCCAATTGGCGGAGCGACATAAAATTCGATGCTGATGAACTTCTTTTTCAAAATCCTTTCGCGAACACACAGGCATGGATTCTAAAATTTTCTTATGCCATCGTTGATGCCATTCTTTTTGAATAAATTCCGGATGTTTACTCCAGAAAGTAGATTCTCCACATTCAAAATGCGCATATGGTTTTGCGGGAGTTTCTTGGAATGCCTGTTCTGTCGGCAATAACAAAGATCGCACCATTCGATTGAGGTATTCTTCAGATTCTTCAGGATTGTATTCTCGGCGAAAATAAACACCGATTCTGTCTAATAATTCCCAGCGCGCGTGATCAAAAATCTCGATAGGGCGTTCAAAATGTTCCTGAAAAGTCATCTGATTCCATCCGTGATTCGTTTGTAAACCATTTGTATACGCCAAGTTGATTCAATATATGCCTTAAAAAAGATAAAACAAAAAAGAAAAACAAAAAGAGTTTTTTTGACAGATTAACAATTTTTTACAATCTTATCTTAAGAGGCTTTGTCCTCAAGGGATACGAATTTATGAAAACATCGACAGTATTGAGATTATTTAGGAAAACGGGGGCGTTATTGGAGGGGCATTTTATATTGAGAAGCGGGTTGCACAGCAGGAAGTATTTTCAATGCGCGTTGTTGTTGCAATATCCATCGATTGCGTCGCGAGTGTGCAAGGCATTGGCGCAGGAAGTCTCGAAGATGGATTTCGACAATGTGATTTCGCCGGCGTTAGGAGGGATTTTAGTCGGACAGGAAGTGGCGCGGCATTTGAAGAAGCGGCATATTTTTACGGAAAAAGATAACGGCGTATTGAAAATGCGGCGTTTTAGCATTCAACCGGGCGAGAGATTTCTTGTGGCGGAGGATGTGGTGACCACCGGAAGCGCCGTGCAGGAAACATGCCGTATTGTGCGCGAAGCGGGAGGCATTGTGGTGGGTGTGGGTGTGATTGTGGATCGTAGCGGCGATAGGAATCCGGATTTCGGCGCGCCGTTTATTAGCCTTGTCAAAATTAACGTGGAAACCTATTCGCCGGATGCCTTGCCTGAGGATTTGCAAAAAATTCCGGTGGTGAAGCCCGGAAGTAAGTAAAGAGTTTCGCGCAAAGAACGCAAAGGCAGATTTTATGAAAAAGAAGTATCGGATATTGGTATTGGATGAAGTGGCGCCGCGCGGTGTGGAAGTGTTGCGCGGGATTTCTGAATTTGAAGTGGAAGAAAGCAAGCCGCTCAAAGAAGACGAGTTGATTGCCAAAATGGGAGATATGGATGCGGTGGTGTTGCGCAGTCAGAGCAAGATCACCAAACCGGTCATGCAGGCGGCGAAAAAACTAAAAGTAGTGGGACGCGCGGGCGTGGGCGTGGATAATGTGGATGTGGAATTCGCAACAGAGAAGGGGATTGTGGTGATGAATACTCCGGGCGGGAATACGATTTCCACGGCGGAGCACACGTTTTCGTTGTTACTGAGTTTGGCTCGGAATATTCCGCAGGCCAATCAATCGACCAAAGAAGGCAAATGGGAGCGCAAAAAATTTCAGGGCACGGAAATTTGCAACAAAACACTTGGAATTCTCGGCATGGGGCGCATAGGGAGCGAGGTCGCGCGGCGCGCATTGGCATTTGGGATGCGCGTATTGGCGTACGATCCGTATTTGTCGGTTTCGCGTTCGAAAAATTTGCAAGTGGAACTTTTCGAGAATCTCAAAGAGATGTTACCACAGTGCGATTTTGTGACGATGCACATGCCCATGACCAAGGAAACGCGCGGGATGTTGAATAAAGAAACGTTGGCTCTATGCAAGCCGACTGCGCGGATTATCAATTGCGCACGCGGCGGGCTTGTGGAAGAGGCGGCGTTGGAAGAGGCGATTCGTAGTAAAAAATTGGCGGGCGCGGCATTGGATGTTTTTGAAATCGAGCCTCCGCCGGAAGATTTTCCTTTGAGAAAACTGGATTCGGTTCTCATGGTGCCGCATTTAGGGGCTTCGACATACGAAGCACAAGAAAGCGTCGGCGTGGAAATTGCCGAAGCGATTCGCGACATGCTTTTGAATGGATCGATTCGCAATGCCGTCAATATGCCCAATGTAGATCTCAAAACGCTCGCGGTGTTGCGTCCGTATTTGGATTTGGGATTAAAACTCGGCAAGGCATTGGCGCAAATTGCGCCTTCTCGATGCGAGAATCTCACGATTACTTATTATGGAAAAATTAGCGAACTGGATACTACGGCAGTGACGCGCGCGGTGCTCAAAGGCTTCTTGTATCAAGCCGGAGGCGGAGTCGTGAATGAAGTCAATGCGCCGAAGTTTGCCGCGAATTTGGGTTTGAAATTCAGCGAGGTGAAACAAAGCGAAACTCAGGATTATTCGGAATTAATCTCCGTAGAAGCGCGTACCGATGGACAGGTTTACAAAGTAAAGGGTACGTATTTTGGCGCGGCGCAACGCATCGTCAATATCAACGGCTATCCTATCGATGTTTGTCCCGAAGGCGTGCTTCTGATGATGGAAAACAAAGATCAGCCGGGAATCGTCGGCAGAGTCGGCACGCTCACGGGTAAGGAAAATGTCAACATCGGCAATATGTCGCTGAGCCGGTCTGCGTCGGATTCCAAAGCCCTCTGCGTACTCAATCTCGATTCCATGCCTTCCGCTTCTTTAATCGAACAAGTCAAAAAAGATAACGCCATCTATAGCGTGCAGTTGGTGCAGTTTTGAAATGGATGCGAGATTAATGCACACTGAGCGTGTTGGCGGAGGTGACGGTCACATTCACTAAGAGCGTGTAGTAAAGCCGCTCGCAAGCGACGGGCAAGTGTTCTTGTTTTTGCTGATAATATTGCAAAATGAAGAGCATTTCCTGCAATGCGTCGCTCCATTTGCCGTGTAAAAACGACGTCAGCGCGTGCTTGTGCGCGCCGTAAATATGCGGCGGCACGCGATCATTTTCGCCAATCTGCAATTCCCGAATCGCTTTCTTTAATGAATCAAACGTACTCATACCCTTTTTCCCTTCGAATGACCGGTTTCTGCTGATGTGTGAAAATGTCTGTTTCCGCGCATGCGAGTAGGCGTCAAGACGCCTGCGGCTTTTCCTAAGCTGAGCAATTTGCTTGGAGGCACTTGCCAACCTTTTAAATCCGCCGGATGAATGCTTTTACGCGATGGCATCTTAATGCCGTTAAAATTAAGAACGGTGGCGTCACCGCTAGGTTCACGCCCAAAGAGCGCGGCGTCGTGAATCGGGCGGATGTGTTCGGCAGTTGGTATCATAACAAAAAACTCCCTTACTAAGGGAGTTTTTCGGCAGATTGTTGAGGGACTTGAGAAAAATTTACGGATTAATATCTATCGCAATAACCATCGCGATATCCGTGCCGGTATCCATCGCGAAAACCGTGCCGGTAACTGTGTTTGAATTGCGAGCGATTTCTCCAATAATGGCGCGAACGAATATTTTCCACGTTGGATGCCGCGATGCTTCTCAAAATAGGGTCGTAGCCGCCATAATACGGATTCCCTCCGACGCGCACGGTGACATTCACTCTTGCCCATCCCGGAGAAGCCAGCAAAACCACCAATCCCATCAACAGTACGGAGCGTTTTAAATAATGCGTCATATACGATAAGACGCTTGGGCGGATACTTGATTCAAAGAAATTTCGCAAAAATCAAACATTCCGCGCGATGATTTGAAGTCCTTCTAATGTCAACAAAGGGCGCACGGCTTGGATTTCAGGGATTCCTTTGGCGATGAGTTCGGCATAGCCGCCGGTGGCGATGATGGTGATTTTTTTTGTTTTTAGGGCTTTGCGGGTCTGAAGGATGATTTCTTTGACTAGCCCGCGATACCCGTGAACTGTGCCTACTTGCATGGCTTCTAGGGTGCTTTTCCCAATAATACGCCGAGGTTCTTGGAGCTTCATGTAAGGCAAAAGAGCCGTGCGCTCGTGAAGATATTCAGTCATCGCTCCCAAGCCGGGCGCAATTGCCCCTCCGAGGTATTCTTTCTTGGTGGAAATGACGTCAAAAGTAACCGCTGTGCCAAAATCAATCGCAATGATCGGCGTCGGGTATAAATACGCCGCCGCAACGGCATTCGCCAGACGGTCGGCGCCAATTTTTTGCGGAGTTGGGTAGGAAATTTTGATTCCAAGAGGGGAACGATGAGAGACAAAATGCGCTTTTTTGGATTCCCATACGCTTTTTAGGACTTTGGTTTTGAGCGGCACCACCGATGCCGCAACAAGCATTGCCTCCGGATAACGACGCTTCAACCGCAGGGCAAAAGCGCGATCAAGATTTTTTGTGGGAATTCGATGCCTCTGTCCCAACTTTTTTTTCGTCCCGGCGCAATACTTGGCCCAAGAATTGCTAATATCCAAAAAGATGAAACGCGCGTTTTTCATGATAAAAAAATCTAAAAATCACAAAACCAACATCTTAAACAAAATCCTCGAAGCGCTGGCTCCTTTTCCTTTTTGCATCTTACACGACTCGCATTTTTTGAAAATAAAGAAAGTTTAACCCTTAAATCAATACATAATCTATGAATAATCAACCACATGCAGACAAACAACCATTCGATCCCGAAACCGCTCGGCGCGGATTTAACGAAGCGGCTAATTGGGATATAAACATCGTGACAGCACCTATGCCAGTCAGTCGAAAAATGTCATCTAAAATAGCACACGTGACTTCAGGTCATCGTCGCGCGCAACGCACACGCGTCGGCCGATAATCCCCCTAAATTTTTTTCAATCTGTCCCTTGACGTTTCTCATCGAACGTCACACTACCTGTATTATGAATAAGCCTGATGATACATATGTAAAACGGCCTCGAGGGATTTGTTCTCTTGAGGATGCACAAAAAGAAATTGACGCCGCATTAGCGGGAAAATGTCCCAGATGTCCCCAGACATCACCAGGTACTGCCACGGCAGGAACTTCGCCAACCCCTGATCGCAACTCATCCAGGAGCGGCAGATAAATTGTCTGTTGATTGTTGATGAAGACAAGTATAGTTGTGACTCGATTTTCAACGTGGGACGCTGATTCGTAAGAGAGGAGTTTTATGAAAAAAACAATATTTTCTTTTTTGCGGGATCAAGATGTGAATGCGGCATGGTTGGATGTCACGGACCCGCATGCAAATGTGGCTCCTGCTAAAATTTTAAAATCAGACGAAGCGGCGGCATTCGCGGAAGCTACGGATCCTCGTTATAAAAAATCGCTGACGCCGATGCAAATCGACTATTTAAAAGGGAGAAATCCACGTACAATGCCTGCCCGTAAAGAAACAATTTGTGTCATGGGTGGGTTGCCGCAAGCGACGCAAGAAGTTTGAAGGATTTTTAGGTGATTTATGGATATTGATTATTTAGGATTAGGAGATCGTGCGCATAATGGAAGTTTATTTAAAGCTTTGCGCAAACCTTATGATACTTTATTTGATCAAGATCTCGCAGACGAAGTGAAACCTGTAAGTTTTCCCGATCCCAAGAAAGTCGAGGCGCGTATTCGCGCGCGCGATGCGGAAAAAGCAAAGCAAGAGACATTTTCTCAATTGCCTGAAAATAAAAGTTTGTAATGTTTTTTACAGTGGCGGGTTTTGTGGAGTGAGGTAAACTATCCTCATGCAAAAGGAGCATCCCCCCGTCATTCTTTCCAGAGATTGCGAATCCATTGCCATTCCCAGCGGGGTGAAGTTCACAATGGAGAAGGGGACAGAAGTAACGGTTGCGCAGTCTCTCGGAGGTTCTTATACCGTGATGAGCCGGTATGGGCTTTCGCGCATTGATACCGCAAACCGCGACGCCATTGGTTTTGAGGAAGCGTCGAAACTTGCGCCTGTTTTTTCCGATGAGCCACTTACCGAAGAAAAAATTTGGGAAGCGCTCAAGACGGTTTACGATCCGGAAATTCCAGTGAATATTGTCGATCTCGGATTAATTTATCATCTCTCCATCGAGCCGATGGAAGGCGGCGGCAATCGCGTGCATGTGAAAATGACGCTAACCGCGCCCGGTTGCGGCATGGGTCCGGTGATTCAAGCCGATGCGAAGCATCGCATTCTCGCTCTGCCGAATGTCACCGAAGCCGAAGTCGAGCTTGTTTGGGATCCGCCGTGGCATCAGGAACTCATCAGCGAAGTGGGAAAGATGAAGCTCGGGATGATATAATTTTTAGACAGAATGAAAAAAAATTGCTCCGCACCCTTTTGTCCATTTAACCACGAAAAGGAAAAGGGGTACGGAGTAATTCTGTAGAAATTCTGTTCGTTCTGTCTAAAAATTAGCATGAATATTGTATTTATCGTAGGGCCGACGGCGGCGGGGAAGTCTGCTTTGGCAATGGAGTTGGCGCGGAAATGGAGCGCGGAGATTGTATCGGTGGATGCATTTCAGGTGTATCGCGGCTTGGATATTGGAACGGGGAAGCCGACGACGGAGGAGCAAAAGGAAATTCCGCATCATTTAATTGATATTGCGGAGCCGACGGAAAAATTCACCGTGGCGGATTATTTACGCCACGCGCGCGAAGTGTTATCGAAACTAGGAGAGAAAAAATCGATTTGGGTAGGAGGAAGCGGATTGCATTTTAGTTCATTGAGAAAAGGTCTTTCGGTGATGCCGGCTTCGGAGACGGAAGTCTTAAAACAATTGGGTCAAATTTCTTTGGAGGAATTGGTGAATGAAATTCGCGCCGTCGATCTGGAATGGTCGGCCAAAGCGGATTTAAAAAATCGGCGTCGCGTGGAGCGGGCGGTCGCGGTGTGGCGTCAAACCGGCATTCCGATTTCCGAATGGCAAAAGAAACGCGGCGAGCCGGTGATCGAGCAAAGCGAAGCGATTTTTTTAGAACCGGATTTGAATGATCTTCGCAAAAAAATCGAAATGCGTATTCATGCAATGTGGGCGGCTGGTTGGCCGGAGGAAGTGAAGAGATTGAGTCAAATCGAAGGATGGGAAGGAAGCCAGTCCTTTTCCGCGCTCGGATACAAATGGGTCTTGGAATGCATCCGAGGAAAAATTTCGCGCGAGGCGTGCTTGGAGCGCATTATTCTCGAAACCGGACAGTTTGCAAAACGGCAGTTGACGTGGTTTCGGACGGAAAAGGATACAAAACGGGTAAAAATGATAGAGAAAATCGACGATATTTTTGCTTAATCCATTGCCAGTATTGCCGATAACTTCTCGTATGAGGAGAGAAGTCAAACCCAGCTTGGGGCAAAAAATTAAAAAAGCGGCGAGGGGAGCATTGGCGGTTGCGCTGATTCCTACGGCGATGCATTTGGTGGCGGAAATACAAACGCCTAACACCTATCACGGCGGTCATCCCACTAAAAAAAGCGATGTGGCAAAGAAAAAATGTAATCCGGTTTTGGCGATCGGACATCAGGATCGTTCTCCGGTGCAAATGATGTTGCTTTGGGATCATTTACCATCGATAAAAAAAATGGGCGTGAGCGATATTGCTATCGAATGGCCTAAAGATATGCCGCTGGATCAAAAAGGTTGGGTTCGTGAAATCCGCAAAGAAGGTATTCGCATACATGCGATTGATATGCCTGAAGAACTCTTGCCCACGCAAAAAGAAATAATGATGAGAACCATAACGCATGGTCATTGTGTGGCCTACCAAATGGTGAAGCGCAATCGATTCATGGCGGGTGAAGTGGAAAAAATCGCGCGTCATGCCAAAGGTATTGTGGTGGCATGGGTAGGTGGAGCGCATACCGGTAACGGAGATGTATCGCCTTGCAAAGGTCCTACTTTCAATCAAGCGCTCGACGAACTGGGGATTGTGAATGTCTCGGTTGGCTTTGAGATGGGAGTATCGGCTCAATTGAGTAATGTTGTTTTTGAGCCTTTGCCCGGATCAAAATTTAAGCGCGCAGATTATATTGTGGATGAAAACGACGCGCTGGCATTTAAAAAGACTCTCACAAAGGTTTTAGGAGTTTTGAAAAAAGAAATGCCGACATTTCCTACTCTAGTAAAAAAATCCCATCATTCTTCCCCATCGAGTTCTCGTGCGCGCAAAAAGTAGCCATCGGATATATCGCAACGCGTGAATGGAGCATTATTTTTTCCGATCATGCCAATTTTGCCATTTGCGAAGGGCGCGTTCCCATAGAGTGCCGAAAGGGCCGGGATGGGATTGAGTGCGGTAGAGTTGGTAACGATTGATGATATCGGTGACATAAATTTTTGTGGAAGGATAATCGATGCGCGCATGAAAGGCGACGGCGGTGGGAGGATGAAGGTCTTTTGCCCATCGGAGCGCTTGCGAACGTCCTGCGTTGTATTCGGCAAGAGCAAAAACTTCCGGCTCGTCCGCTTGATACCATCGATCCAGTGCGCGTCCAAGATACCATGCGCCAGCGTGAATATTCGTGCGCGGTTGGAATAAAAGATCAGGTTCGAAGTCGGCAATCTTTTGCGCTTTTGCCCATTCTTGACCGGCCACAGGCGTGACTTGCATGAGACCGCGTTCTTGCGCGAGGCCTACGGCACGTTCGTCAAAAGCGCTTTCTTTCCAAATCACCGCGCGAATCAATTCGGGGTGAATATCGTATTTTGCCGCGGCTTCCGCGATGTATTGGTCGTAACGCACTGCGCGATCATGTTCTGTCTTCCACCAAAGGCTTACTCCCGCCAGCGCCGCAACGAGTGCAAGAAAGACAAAGAATCGCATGAGTCGCGAATTTTGATAAAGAAATCGTAAATTGTCGAGATTTAGTACGACAGCATTTTAAATTTTTTGAAGTCTTTCACGTTTTGAGATGAATGCAAAAAACGGAGGGTGATCTGAGCTATCGATGTGGCGTATCACACTCAATCCAAAAAATAAGTTGATGAATATACCCTCCCTTTATTCCTCTGGATTCCCCGCTAAAAGCGGGAATGACAAGTGTGAACTTATTTTTGGATTGAGTATCACACTATTTTCGCGCCGCGATTGTCGGCATGGAGAATTTTGAGAGAAGCGTTTTTGTTCCCTGCGCGTGAGAGTTCGTGAAGCATGGCGCGCCCGATTTTTTCCGGTTTTTCGAGAGTGATCGCGACAAGCGTCGGTCCGGCGCCGCTTAAATAAGCGGTGAGCGCGCCATTTTTTTCCGCCGCGCGCAATGCATTGTAAAAGCCGGGAATAAAACGCTCCCGATAAGGTTGATGAAGTCGGTCGTCGGATGCCCCTTTGAGAAGCTCATACTTTCCGGAAGCAAAAGCGGCAACGGCTAACGCGGAATTTTGAATATTGATCACGGCATCCGATAACGGCACGCGATGAGGAAGAATCGCGCGCACGCTTTTGGTGCCCAATTCAAACGAAGGGATAATGGCGACAAAATAAAGCTTGGGAGCAACCGGCGCGCGAAAATGATGCGTCGCCGAACCCGCGAAAAATCCTCCGTAAAAGGCGGGGACGGCGTTGTCGGGATGCCCTTCGAGTTTGATGGTCAATTCCAGAATTTTTTCCGGAGAGAGAGGACATTTGAACCATTGATTCAGCGCGATCAAAATTCCCAATCGCACGGTCACACTGCTTCCCAAGCCGCTACTACGCGGCACATCGCCTTTGACTTGGACATCAAAAGGCTGATAACGGCGTTTCGTTGTGCGAAAGAAGAGATCGATCGCGTCCGCGATAAAAGGATCGTCGGGCACTTCCGGAGAGGGCGAAAGAGTGACTTTATTATACAATTGTAATGCCACTCCAAGAGTATCAAACCCGGGACCGAGATTAGCTGTGGTAGCGGGAACGCGGATAGAGATGGAATGCATACAATTTATTCTTTCGGCACACTAAGGGAATTTATTACTGCATTTTTATGAGGCTTGTTTCAAGACTCAATCTAAAAATATGATTTCGAAACCAAGATTGACATCTGAAACGGGTTGGGGAAGAGTGGCGAACAACAAAGGAGTTATTCATGGAAGTTGAAATTTTGTATCGTCCGTCGTATTCGCTGGGAGTGGTGAAATTAGGATCGCGCGAGAGCGTGCGAGTGGAAGCGGGAGCAATGGTGAGTATGTCGCAGGGGGTTACCTTAGAAACCAAAGCGGCAGGAGGGATTTTTAAGTCGCTCACGCGCAGTTTACTGGGCGGCGAAAGTTTTTTTCAAAATGAATATATTGCGCCTTATGAGGGAGGAGAGGTAACGGTCGCGCCCGCGCTTCCGGGCGACATGTTTTGCGTGGATATGCAAGATGAAAGGCTCGTGATTCAATCCGGTTCTTATGTGGCTTCGGAGATGAGTTTAGAACTTAATACCAAATGGGGCGGCGCAAAAACGTTTTTTGCTTCGGAAGGCTTCATCATGTTGTGCGCGAGCGGAACAGGGAAATTGCTTCTCGCTTCTTACGGCGCGATTCATGAAAAAAATTTGGAGCATGGCGAAACCTATACGGTGGACACAGGGCATTTGGTGGCGTTTACCGAAGGCATTGGGTTTGATGTGCGCCGTGTTGGAGGGCTTAAATCCACTTTCTTTAGCGGCGAAGGACTCGTGGTGGACTTGACCGGTCCCGGTCGCGTGTTGCTCCAAACCCGCTCCACTGATTCTTTCCTTTCTTGGCTTGTGGCGCATCTGCCTCAACCCAAAGAAGGCCAAGGTCAACGGTAATTTGTTTTCTTTTCGCTGTGATTTGCTAATTTATCGGCTCTATGAAGGAGCCTGTCGCCGATGAGGCTCTCGTAGCGCAGGTTTTGAAAGGGGAGATTGGCGCTTACGACGAGCTGGTTTTGAAGTACAAAGAACGGCTGTATGGCGTCATCTATAATATGACATCCAACCATGAGGACACCAACGACCTCCTCATGGAAACATTCGATAAAGCCTATAGACACCTCGGTTCGTTCAAAGAAGAATCCGCTTTTTATACTTGGATTTATAAGATCGCAATTAATCAAACTTTGAATTTTATAAAAAGACGGAAAAAGCGTCAAAAAGACCTTAGTATCAATGATATAGAATTTGAAGGAAATTCAATGGATTTGGAGGATACTTCTTCGGTTTCTGCGCCGGAAAAAAATCTTCAGATCAAGGAATTGCAAAAAAAATTGAACGAATCGCTACAGAAGTTGTCTGATGAACATAGGAAAGTAGTGGAATTGTTTGATATTGAGGGGCGATCGCACGGTGAGATAGGGCAAATGATGAGCTGTTCAGAGGGAACAGTTCGCTCGCGGTTGCATTACGCTCACAAGCAACTCCAAAAGTGGTTAGAAAAAATAAAGAAAAATTAAGTATGAACAACGACCAACCGGAGCAGGGCATAGAAACACGCGCAGATGCGTTAAGGGAATTACAAGTTAAATTGAATGAAGCCTTGCAGGCCTTGCCGCATACGCAACGCATAGCGATTGTTTTAAAAGAAATTGACGGTCTTCCTATCGAGAGCATTGCGGAAATTTCAAGTTGTTCCATTCAATCTGTGTTTTCGCATGTAAATGCGGCGCAGAAAAAGTTGGAAAAAAATCTCGGCGCTTATATGCGTTCCAGCGAATTATTGCGCGGAACCTCGTGGAATATCGGCGATTTATTGCGTTTAAAGAAAATGGAAACGCCCGGCGAATTGTATTTTGATCGCTTTCTTGCGGAGTTTCACCGCTATCAACGCGCTTCGATCCTGCAAGAGCGCAGTGCTTGGAGAGAATTTTTTGAAAGTTGTTCAGAATTTCTGTTTACTGTTCCTCGTCCAGTCGCCGCAATAGCCACAGTCGTGGCCATTGCGGCGATCGTGGCGCTTGTGAATCCTATTTCCGGGCGAGTCGATTCAGGGCCGTCTTTTGTGTCCGTGCCTCAAATGGACAAAGTGGTGACGGATGTTTTTGTTCCTGAGAAAAAAGGTTTGATGGATGTCAGCGTGCATTACGCGGATCCTTTGCTTCAGCAACCGGAGTTGCAACGTCCGATTCCCGTTGTGGAAGAGCAAGATTTATCCGCGCCTCGTTACGTGACGGGGAATACTGCCTCTTCGTACGACGCAACGCTTGCGTTCTAAAAAAGAACGCTTCATAATTTACAGAGCTTTACGTTGGCTTATGTGTTTCAAGCTTGAGCATTTTTTTGTTTGTGGAGTTTTGTTTTTTTATTGCGGCATGCTTCATGCCGAGCCGGGAGCGTTTGATGCGGTTTCAGAAGAAGTAAATAAGGTATTTCAAGCGACTGCGCCTTCGGTGGTCAAAGTGCGTTCGGTCAATGCCGTGGAGCCGTTGGCGGGTACAGGCTTTTTTATTGATGCCAAAGGCACGATTTTGACGTCTTCGGCGATTATCGGCGAAGATTATAAAGTGGTCGTGGAATATCAGGGTAAAAAAGTCGATGCGCTGGTATTGAGCCGCGATCCTCGGAGCGGGGTTGCGCTGTTGCGGATCGAGGCGGAAAGCACGCCGTTTTTGGGATTGGGCAATTCGGACGAACTCAAGGTGGCTTCGCAAATTGTGAGCGTGGCGCATCCGTATAATTTGCCTGCGTCGCCGAGTTTGGGAATGGTTACAGGTTTTGATGTGCAATATTTGGATCGATTTTTCGCCACCACTCATATTCGCGCCAATCTCAATGTCAGCCCCGGTCAAATCGGCGGGCCGCTTCTGAATGCGCAAGGCAAAGTCGTGGGTATGTTGATTATGGCGATCGACGACGGGAAATTCTGCTACGCGCTTCCGAGCAACGCCGCTGGTAAAGTGATCAAGGATATGTCGGAATACGGCATGGCGCGGCACGGTTGGGTAGGAGTCGGCGTGGTGCAAGATACGAGCGGGAAGGGGAATATTGTGAAAGTGTCCACGCTTTTCGACGGCACGCCCGCAAAAAATAGCGGTATTGAATCCGGCGACCGCGTTTTGAAAATCGGCAACCGCGAAATTCATCAACCGAGCGATATTCTCGACGCCGCGTTTTTTTCAAAAATCGGCGAAAAATTGCCCGTGCTGGTCGAGCGCAATGGAAAAACAAAAGTGTATCACATCGAAGTCCGCGAACGTCCCGCTCAATCCAAACCCGTTCAACCCATTCCCGCTACGCCGGTCGATATTCCTTCTAAGCGGGATGAACCGATTCGCATCAAAGCCGGTAACGTTCCATAACAAAGTGGCGTGCGCCCATTTTCACTTCTTGTGTTACGAAAAGAAGATTCGTTCTTTTTTTGAAAGTAAATTTTCTTGGACAGGATAAAAAAAGCGAGCAAGATAGATGTCGTAAAATCTCCACCGGGTTTTTATGAATTATCGTCAAGTCAAAGGGTGGATGTTGTGGTTGCCGTTGTTTTTGTTAATTTTATTTTGGACGGCGCTTTACTTGCCTCGATTGCGAACTAATCCCGGGTGGTTTATCGAGGAAAGCGTGACGCTCGACTGCGCGAATAATTTAATTAAAGGCATTCCTGCTTATATCGCCACGTGGAATACTTTTTTTCATCCCGTGGGAGCGCATCAACCGGGTTATTTGTTGTTGACGGGATTGTTTGCGCAGGGCGATATCGCCGGCGCGCGATTTTTTAACGCTCTCTTGGGGTTGGCGATTGTACTTAGCCTTTATTTATTGGGGCGAAAAACTTTGGATTCATCGGGCGCATTTGCGGCGGCGTTACTTTTTTTAGTTTACGAACAATCTGTTATTCATTTTCGTTCCGTTTATTCTTATAACGGCGCGGCGCTTGGATTTGCTTTGACGGCGCTTTTTTTAATGCGCCAGACGTGTCGTAAAAACGATGTTGGCGCAAGCGTGGGACTCACCATTGCCGCCATATCGCATCCGATGTTTGCGTATATGGGGATTGCGGCATGGGCGGCGCGTTTTCAGCGTCCTCGCTCATGGAGTTATCTTTTTATTGCGCCGCTGGTTTATTGGATGCTTTTGGTGGGGGTGGTGTATAGTTTTTTCGGAGGGCAATTATTCCAAGATATCAGCGCGTTGTTGCAATCGTATCGTCGTGCGGCCGCGTGCGGAATATGGGAGTTGATTCAAAATGTTTACCGATTTTACGCGCAAGATTGGTTTCATATCGGCGCATTTGCGGGACTGGTGTGTTGTTTTCCTAGAAAATACTATTCTTTAGGAATCGTGACTGCGATCGTGAGTTTGCTTGTGTTGCAAAGCAGAACGGATTTTCGCCTATATTATTATCCGGCAGTGCCGCTGTTGCCTTTGCTTGCATTGTGTTGGGGCGTGCTGGTGGTGCGCATCAATCATCTTTTTCGCAATCTCTACGAATATCAATTGGCTTTGTTTTTGGTTTTATTGCTTTCGGCTTTTTGCGTGGGAAAGGTTCTGATTCCCATTTGGTACGGACAATTAAAACCTAAAAATATCAACATGATTGCGCAGTTTATATCGGATAATGAAGCCGCGGCAAAATGGTTGAATGCTCATACCAAACCGGACGATTTGGTTATCGGCAACATGAATGTCGGTTGGATGCTTCACGCGCAGAAAGCGCGTTATCGCCAAACACTCGCATGGGAAGGCACGCCGACGTTTGGTTATGAACGTCCTGTGGACCGCTCTCGCTTTCGCTATGATGTCTCTTTAAATCGTGCAAAATATGTGATTGTTTGCTTTGAGGATTTTCATTGGGACCCCGCATGGCGTAATCTCGCCCCGCTCTTTACCCAACTCGAAAAAGAGCAATGGCCGCTTGCATGGAAATCTTCCGGTTGTTCTATCTTTGTTAATCCAAATTGGAAAAAGAATTAACGGACTTTTGGGCCGGGCGTCGTTATAGGCGCATTAGGCCAATAACTCAGGTAAGCGCGAAGGATGGTTGAATGAGGAGGCATGTTATTTTTGGTTTTTAATGAGCCATCGACTCCTCCTTTGAGAACAGCGAGGTTTTCGGGACATTGTTGATTGATTTCTCGGATGAAATCAGGAGGACGATGAAGAGTCGCATTTTAAAAAGCATTCAATTCATTGTCACAAATTTCCGCGGCTTTGGGAATTTGCTTGCCGCGAATATTACTTTCATCCAAGCAATCGATAATCTTCGTAAACGCATCGTCACCCATGAACGTTTGTTTTGCGATAGTGATGCTAATCATGCCTTGAACGCAAACATCATAAATATTCTTGAGGATATTAAGAGCGCTAGGATCTTCCTCGCTCATGATTTCAATTAATTGATTGCAAGAAGCGTTTTTGGATAAAGCTTTTCGTTCTTCGTCTTTCATATAAGAACGAATGTGTTGTTCCGCTTGATTTGTCTAGTAGGATGTGAAAACCCAAGGTTTAAGCCCTACGGGAGCATCGAGAATCTCTTTCATAATGATGGATTTACGCAATACCGAAACATCGCTTATCCAATTGCCAAGGGAAGAGGATGGTTCGTGTTGTGAAACAGATACTTCTTTTTTACAAAGTGCTTTTTCTTGCGGGATATGCGCAATTTCCGGTAATTCGGTTAGATGTTTTTCTTCAGTGCCCCATGAAGAATCTTTGACAGATTGCGGTACCGATATTTTTTCCGAGCGAGGGGCGACGGAGGGCTTTTGTTTAGGCACAACAGGAGGTGTTTTTTGAGTCACCGGCGGCGGCGAATCTAAAACAGATTTAGGCATTCCTTCATTGGCGCGTTTCCCAAGCGCTTCAAAAAGATCTCCCAAATCCGGCGTATCTGAATGCGATATCGGCGGCGTTCTTTTTTTGTCTTTTCCGAGCCATTGCGCAATCGAAATCACAATGATGATAATCGGAATAATCCAATCCATCCAATTGTGCGGCATAAAAATTATCCTTTAGTTTCTTTGGCAATCGAAGAACGCATCTTGGTGTCGGCATCGATATTTTTGTAGCGCATGAAATCCAAAATACCCAAGTTGCCGCTTCGAAATGCCTCGGCCATCGCCATCGGGATTTGCGCTTCGGCTTCGACCACCTTTGCGCGCATCTCCGCAACTCGCGCGGTCATTTCTTGTTCAACAGCGACTGCGGCCGCGCGGCGCACTTCCGCTCTCGCTTGAGCGACGCGTTTATCCGCCTCCGCTTGATCGGCCTGCAAACGCGCGCCGATGTTCTCTCCAACATCCACATCGCTGATATCAATGGAAAGAATCTCAAACGCCGTGCCGGAATCGAGTCCCTTGGCCAAAACATTTTTGGAAATACGATCCGGATTTTCCAGCACTTCTTTATAAGTCGTCGATGAGCCGATCGTCGTCACAATGCCTTCGCCCACGCGCGCAATGATCGTTTCTTCCGTCGCGCCGCCCACAAAACGATCCAGATTCGTGCGTACCGTCACGCGCGCTTTAGCTTTTAATCCAATGCCGTCTTTTGCTACAGCATCAATCGTGTCTTTGCCGCCGACAGGATTCGGACAATCGATCACTTTCGGATTTACGCTCGTGCGCACAGCTTCAAAAACGCTTTTACCGGAACCCGTTGTCGCCAAATCAATCGCGCATGCTTTGTTAAAATCCAGCGCAATTTTCGCCTTATCCGCCGCAATCAAAGCTCGAATCACTTCGTTAACATTGCCGCTGGCCAAATAATGCGTTTCGAGTTGCTCAGTGCTTACGTTAATACCCGCTCGAACCGCAGTGATACGCGCATTGACAATCAATGACCCCGGAATCCCTCGAAACCTCATGGCAATCAGCGTGCCAAAAGCAACATGCGCGCCGGATGTCCACGCTCTCAGCCAAAGACCGAAAAAATTAAATAGAACAATGAGTCCGATTAAAAGAATGACTCCGAGAAATATCCACACGATCATAAACATAAGAACCTCCTTTAGATTATTGGTATACTATATATTGCTTTTTGGTTTTGTTAATTTGATTTTTTGATAACCCATATACGCCGCAAATCCGATGACGCCGAGGATCAATAGCCATTTGATCCAGTAGATCATCGAAGATTCCCATCCTTGATTCACGCAAATCACCAAATCAGCATTTTTGAGATTTTCCGCGAGATAAAGTTGATAAATAAACCGTTTTTCGCTTCGCGTGACAACTTGCAAAGTGGTGTCGCCCGGAGGCCGCGCTAGCGCGCGAAGAATGATTTCTTTCGAATTCGGACTTTGCGCCGCCACCAGTTGTGGGTCGCCAATGGAAGAACTCTTCACGGATTCCGCAAAATCCAACGTCACCGGATATCCCGGCGCAATCCGTATCAACCGCACTTCCAAATTTCCCTGCCGGATGTTTTTGACCTTACTCTGTAAAAAATTTTGAGTCTCTGCATCGGTTAATTGACTCGCGGGCTTGCCATTCACGATCATTTCCGGAGGCGTGCTTGGGGCATCTGAGACGGGCGCTGTCAAAGGCGCGTTCGTTTCCGTGGAGGCGAATGCCGCAATCGTCAACAAAGCAAAACTCAAGATGAATAAAAAATATTTTTTCATAATTTATACAGCGCGCACCACTATACGAATTCCCTCGACCTTGACAACTTTGATGTCAACGCCGGCTTCTATATGCGTACCTTCGCTCACGACGTCGTAGCGTTGATCGCTGAGTGTCGCAATCCCTGTGGGATGCAATGGCGAAACGGTTTTCCCTGACGCGCCGAGCAATTGTTCAAAATTTTTCGGCGCGGAACTTTGCGGAGGCGCCTCTTTGAGCGAAAAAAATTTGCCGATGCGCGATTGCGGAAAATACCGGAGCCACAAAATCACTGCGACAATGCCAATGAACAATTCCGCCGTTGTGATATAAAAACCCATCATTGCGCCAAATTCATGAAAGGCCATCACTGTTGCGCCTATGATGCAAATACCTCCGACAATGCCCGCGATCATTCCCGGTAAAAAAAGTTCCGCGATAATCAAGGCAATTCCGGCAATGTATAGGGTGATCAAAAACGTCATATTACAAACCTATGAAGTAACGAAAGAAAGTATGGCATCGCCCAACATCGGTCAATTCAAATAGCCGGCGCAGAGATTAACGTTGATTGGTTTCCTCAAAAACCCAGTTTAAATATTCTTTGAAAGATTGCTCGACGCCGATCTGCAAAATTTCAGGGCATTCGTAAGGGTGGAGGGTTCGGATTGTTTTTTCGATGATCTTGAAAGAGTTCTTAGGAGCTTTTATTAGTAACAAAACTTCCTTGGTTTGTTCACGCTTTCCCTTCCATACATAATGGGACTCCATTTTAGAAATGATCGAAACGCATGCCGCTAATTTTTCATCCAATAATTTTTGCGCGATCTTGCGCCCATTCTTCACATCCGGCGTGGAACACAAAATCAACCCAAGTTTTTTAGCCATGAGTCACATTATTTCCGATTCGCGCTTTCGCCGCAATGCTTTGTTGCGAGCTGAGAAATGATTTAGATTTTTTAGGCAATGGAGCCAGTTGTTCGCGTATGTTTTGAAGCTCTTGTTCTTTTCTTTTCATCTCTTTTGTCAGTTCTTTTTGTCTATCAGCAATCAATGTTTCCAATTTTTCAGAAGGAATTTTGTCGATGACGGTAGAATCAGCAAAAAGCCGTCCTAGCCTCCTTATTGTGTTAAGGTGTCGTTGAGAGTAAGGTAAGTGCACTAATACGCTACCATCTGAAGTCTTTTCCAGACGGAAAGGGGTATGGTTGGCAGTGAAGACGCGTCCTGTGGGCGATGCTTGTATTTCGCGCCAATCTGTTAGAGAGATGGTTTGCCTAGCTTCCCGAGCTTCTTGATCTTTCAGTATCAGATCCGCCGTTCCGCCTAATAATCCTGCAGTCGGGATCGTCAACGCAGTACCCCAAATACTCCAACCAATCGCCTTGATAATCTTTCGGCGATTCTTTTCTCGTCTGCGTTGATCCCGACTTTTTTTGCTGTAATTGAATTCTAACATAAAAATACTTTTCTTGTGATCGTGATTCTTTGAAGTGTGGCGTTTGGCGCGAAACGTCAAGGACTCAAAAGCGTTTTTTTTTTGAGATTTTTACAAAGCTTTGAGGAAGAAATTCTTCTGTTTTTCGGAAATGGGCATGGCGGTGCGCTCCATGACTTTGAGCAAGTCTTCCCAGACGATGCGTTTATTGGAGATGCTTTGGTCGTAGAGAAGATAGGCGGGGTGATAGGTGGGCATGAAAGGAATGCCTTCAAATTCCTGCCAGATGCCGCGGACTTTGCTCATGGCGGCTTTGGGATTGCCCGTGAGACCTTGGAGCGCCGTTGCGCCGAGGGCAACGATGACTTTCGGCTTAATAATCGCGATTTGCGCGCGCAGGTAAGGCAAGCATGTTTCCATTTCTTTGTGCGTGGGTTTGCGATTGCCGCTCGAACCCGCCGGCATGTCCGGTCTGCATTTCAAAACATTGCCGATGTAAATTTGTTGGCGCGTCAATCCCATTGCCTCGATCATTTTGGTCAGTAATTTTCCCGCCGCTCCTACGAACGGTTCGCCCTGCTCGTCTTCGTCGGCTCCCGGCGCTTCTCCCACAAACATGATTTCCGTATTTGGATTTCCGACGCCAAAAACGACTTGTTTTCTCGTGCGCGCCAGATGCGGACACTTCACGCATACCATCGCCCGTTCGCGCAATGCCGCCAAATCTTTTTCTTTATTGCCTGTCGAGGGCGCTAACTCCAATTTTTGCGCATGCGGTGCAGATGCTTCCATCGGCTTGCGCGCCATTCTCAAATGATTCAACGCATGCAATGTCGCTTTACTCAACGAAACTTCACGCTTCCCGAGTCTCTGCAACACCGATACATACTCAATCGTCTTATCTAATATCTGTGAATTCATAAAATTATTTTAACCACGGATGACACGGACGATCACGGAGAACACGGATAATTTTTTTGCGCGAATAAGATTCGCGCTAAAGAATTTCATCTGTGTCATCCGTGTTTTTCCGTGTCATCCGTGGTTAAATATTTTTTAAAACAACAAAAATCTTCGGGGAGAGGGGCGATGAATTCAAGGGTTTTGTTGGTGCGGGGGTGAGAAAAGATGAGTTTGTGGGCGTGGAGGAGGTGACGAGTGACGCCGGCTTCTTTGATCCAAGCGACGGCGCGACCGTAAACGGTATCGCCAACAATGGGAAATCCTGCGGCGGCGGCGTGCACGCGGATTTGATGTGTTCTGCCGGTGAGGGGATGGAGTTCGAGCAAGGTGATTTTTGAGTAAGCATGCAAAATTTTGTATTCGGTGACTGCGGTTCGTCCGCCGGTTTGCAGAACAGTCATTTTTTGTCGGTGTACGCGATGCCGTCCGACATTCCACGTCCATTTTCCGGAGGGAAATCGCGGCTTGCCCAAAACGTAGGCGAGATAAAATTTTTGAGTGGTTCGTTCAGCGAATTGACGCGAGAGCGACTGATGAGCCGCGTCGTTTTTTGCGACGACTAACACGCCGCTGGTGTCTTTATCGAGCCGATGCACAATGCCGGGGCGTTCCACGCCGCCGATGCCGGACAGACTTTTTCCGCAGTGATGCAAAAGCGCCGAGACCAGCGTGCCTTGTCGCGCTCCCGCGCCGGGATGCACAATTTCTCCGGCTTTTTTATTCAGAACCAAAATATCTTTGTCTTCAAAAATAATCTCCAAAGATTTTTTTTCCGGCAAAATTTCCGAAGCTACCGGCTTTGGAGGGGAAATTTCAATCGCATCTCCAATTTTCAGTTTGGATTTGGAAGTGAGTTTTTTTTGTTCGCACAAGACGCAACCGGCTTTGATCCAATTCTGCATTTGCGTGCGCGAAACATCCAGCGCGCGCGAAAGAACCTTATCCACCCGCTCGCCCGCATCGTTCTGTTGCCACGTGTATTCCATACTTTTCGATATTCATAGTCCCTGATGAAAATTCATCACTCTTTTATACGTATATCTAACCTAATTTTTTCTCAACCGAATTATAGAGCTGAATCCAAGCAGATTGTTTGATTCGAAGTTTTGTTCCGTGATTATGTCCAGTGCGCGCATCGAAATCTACATACGCGGAGCCGTCTTCTAAACACTTTAAAAAGCCGTCAAAATTAAAACCGGACATCACATAAAGTTCATCGAACTTGAAGTATTCGCGTCGCCGCTCGATTTTTCTATTAGCTACAACATAAAAGCAATTTTTAACCTTGGATCCGATTTCATGTCGAAGATCATCTAATCCCCAATAAGGTTCCGGATTGATATTCTTGAGTCCAATTCTTTGCTCTACGCTTTTAAGCCAATCGCGGATTATTGGGTCGGAAGTATCGGTAGCTTTTGCGTCAAAAATAAAACGAAGTTTGCCTTGCAGGCGGTCAACGATGATGCGAAATCCTCTGTTTGTAAAGCCTGTCGCATAAGTAGTGGAACGGAAACTCATTTCGCTTTTGGGGTATTTTTTCCCGGCTTGTTGATGTTGCCATCCGTACAATGGAAGTAGAATTTTAGAAACAATTTGAGACGCGCGCGGTGAAGGTTCGATGTGTTTAAGAGTGACTAAAGAAGAAGAATCAGCTCTTTGTCCCTTTAATTCCCATTCATTGGAATTGGGAATGGGAAGATTGTTCTCTTTGATGCCGAGCAGTGTTTCCAAAGTATTGCCAACGGCGCCATCATTCCTTGTTGTAGAAGTAGATTTGACGCTTTTATGCCAAACACGAAGAGAGATTTGCCTAATGGCTTCGATGAGTTCTTCTTTTGAATATAATTTCATTTTTTTGGCGGTTTCCAAAAATCGAGGAGGTATTCAAAAGTGACGCCCATAGTGATGTAATTGCTCGGCCATCCAAAAATTCCTATAGCGTTCACGATGTTGGTTCGATCCCAAATAATCACGTTCCTTAATTCATAACCTCTGCTTCTTAATTCTTCGATTAAGCTCACGTGGATCGTGATTCTTTGGTTTTCCCACCACATATCGGGCACATTGATGACGCAGTGCGCTTTGGGTTTGAGCAAGGGCAACAGTCCTTCAAAAATATCTCCCATGGTTTTCGTGTAAGAAGCAATCTCCATAGTCCCCAAATCTCGATCGTCTTGAGAATATTGCTCAACCTTACCTAATTGACCATTATCGCGGTTACGGCGCGATTTATTTTTTCTTTCACGGTTTAAAAGATTCGCATACGGAGGGGATGTCCAGATTAGGCTTACGGATTCCGGTTCAATGTAATGAGGTATATTTCTAGCATCGTCGCAGACGGCGATTTGTTTGGAAGAGTTAAAAAGGGATGCCTGACTTAATCGCTGTTTGCAAACATCGACATATTTTGGCTGTAAATCAAATCCGACGGCATTACGATTGGAGTCGCTGGCGGCAATCAGTGTTGTTCCGCTTCCCACAAAAGGGTCTAAAACCAATTCGCCTTCATGTGTAAATAAATCAATGATTTTTTTAGACAACGAAATAGGAAATGTTGCAGGATGAATATTTTTATCGCGGATATCTCTTCTTTCGTAATAAAACTGCCAGACCCCGATCTGGCTTTTTAACCATTCTTTGGGTGTCAAGCAATTGATATGGTTGGGGGGGCAATCGCATGTTTTCGTGTGACCAATCCCGAGTTTTTTTTGAATGGATTGCGCCGAAACGCCATTTTTACAACTCTCTTTAGTTTTTTGAGGAGGTGGGGCGATGACGGATTTTGTCTTCATATTGATATCATATTACTGTTTATTGCGACAAGTCAGTTTATTTATAAAATCTTTAAAACCAAGAGAATAATACTGGCCACAATGTCCATTATGTATGATTGCGTTGATGGCTGGCGATGACGAGTCCGTCGCGCATTTCGTGAATCCAGTCGCATTTTTCTGCGATGGCGGGATTGTGCGTGACGAGCAGCAATGTTTTTTGATGATCTTTGACGAGGCGTTTTAAGAGATCGAAAACAAGATCGGAATTGGCGGTGTCGAGATTGCCGGTGGGTTCATCCGCGAGCAAAATCATAGGATCATTGGCGAGCGAACGTGCGATGGCGACGCGTTGTTGCTCGCCGCCGGAAAGATGCCGGCTGGGGCGATGCAATTTGGAACCGAGGTTGACGGCATCCAGAAGCATCGCGGCGCGGTCATTCATTTCTGCGGTTGTTTTTTTGTTCAAGCGGCGCATGGGAATGGTGACATTTTCCATCGCGGTGAAGTCTTGAAGCAAAAAGTGAAATTGAAAAACAAAACCGATGCGTTCATTGCGCAAATGCGAGAGTGTTTCGTCGTCGTAGCCTACGAGTTGATTGCCTTGAATAGAAATAGAGCCGCGATCGGGTTGGTCGAGTAATCCGAGGATATATAATAGAGTGCTTTTGCCGCAACCGGAAGGGCCGACCACCGCATGCACGGTGCCGGGATGCAATTGCAAGGAAACTCCGCGCAATGCGTGAACTCGATTTTCCTCGGAACCGAGAAAACGCTCGATTTGATGGCAGGATAAATAGGGCACACTCATTGTCCGGAACCTCTCAAAATTTCAACCGGCGGCAATTTTGCCGCGCGTCGCGCCGGGAAATACGAGGCAATCAGCACGGCGACAAACGCGATAATCGCGGCGTAGATATAATGATTCAAATTCCAATGCACCATGAAATGATCGGCATAGAAAATTCCGCGCACTTTGAGCGGAATCATCGAAACCGCAAAGGTGAGTCCCGCGCCTAATACCCATCCTAACACTGACCCCATCGTGGCGATTATCACCCCTTGCCAGAGAAAAATTGCGCTGATGTCGCGCCGTCGATATCCCATCGAGCGCAGAATGGCGATCTCGCGCACTTTGTCCATGACGGTCAGCGTGAGAACATTGAAAATTCCGAATCCAGCCAAAAGAATAATCAGCGAAACCGTCAATGCCGCCGAAATGCGCAACGCCAAAAAAATTTGAAGGTTGCCGCTTTCGCGTTCCTGCCAACTGCGGGAGTGATGGCTCAGCAAACGCTCAAAATGCTTGGAAATTTGCGGCGCGCGCTCCGGATCGCGCAAACGCACAATAATATAAGATACCATCGAAGGTTTGTTGAGGAGATTTTGCGCCATCTTCAGATGCACATAACCGCGATGCATATCAATGGCATTGATGCCGGTGCGAAAAATCGCCGCGACTGTAAATGTTTTTGTTTCTTTCTTTGTCGTCAAAATGACATTGTCGCCGACGTTGACTTGCAGAGATTCCGCCAGCAACGATCCCAGCATGATGGCGTTGGGATGCGTTTTAAAATCATCGAGTTTGCCGGCAATGATCACATTGCCGCTTCCCAAATTCGTCGCTTCCAAATGATGCCGCAGATCGATGCCCTGCAAGCGAATAATTTCCGTGCGGAAATTTCCCGTGATGCTCATGTTGCCTTCGAGCACCGGCGCCGCGCCCAACACGCTCGAAAATGTTTTGATCACATGGATGATACGGTACGGATCGGAAACACCGTCGTAATATTTTCGTTGTTTTTTGCCGCTTCCCAAGACGACCGCGTTATCCTCGCCGCTGAATTGCGTATAGCGCGCTTGAAAACGATCGCTGATTTCCACGGCACCTCGGCTTCCTAAAGCGGTTTCAATAAAGTATTTTTCGAATCCCTGCGTTTGCGCTTGTGTGCAGATAAAAAACGCCACGCCGCACACCACGCCGATCATGCTCAATCCCAGCGCGCGTTTCCGGCTGGTAATGAACCGCAGGGCGATAAAAAGCGACGGCGTCATAAAGGATCACAAATCCCGTTCGGCGTCTTCTGTGAGCGGACGCACGCGTTCGCCGGGATAAAACAAATCTTGATCGGAAACAATAACCCTGTCGCCTTCTTTGAGCCCTTCGATAATTTCGACGATTTCCAGTGTTTGATAACCCAATTTTACGCGACGTGGCGTCACTTGGTCGTCTTCCACGATGAGCACGCGATCGCGGTCGCCAATCAGCGCGCGCGCGGGAATGAGCAGGCTGTTTTCTTTTTCGCCGAGAATAATATTCATTTCTCCGGTCATGCCGGCCATGAGATTATCGGGAGCATCTTCCATATTGAGCACCACGCTGTAACGATTAGTGCTGGTATCCCCCGAAGGCAAAATCGAAGTCAACGTGGCGTTAAATTCGCGTCCTCCAAAAGAATAAAGTTTTATTTTCGCTTTCATACCCGGCTTGAGGCTACCCACGTCTTCTTCATTGACTTGCCCCATCACGTACGTGCCGCTCATCGCAAGCGTAAAGACGGCATTGTTTTCCAGCACCAATTCCCCATCGACGTAATTTACGCCGGTCAAAATCCCGTCGATCGGCGATCGAATTTCGCTTTTGCCGAGTTTTTCCTGCAAATTTTTCACATTCTGCGTTAGCGTCTCTACCAATCGATTCAATTCAATCTGCTCCGCCTTGACTTGATTTTCCAGACGCTGAATGTCGTTTTGCGCTTGCTCAAATTGCGCGGCGGGAATGTTGTTCAGCTCTCTTAATTTTTTGATGCGCTCAAAATTATCCCGCGCTGTTTTGAGCGATTGTGTTGACATGGGGCCTAGCCGCGCGCGGTCGGTCGCCGCTTGCAAATCCACTTTCGCTTGGCGAATTTGCCGCGAAGTCGCTTCATCAAAAATCGTGCCGAGTAATTGTCCTTTTTTCACCACATAGCCAATCGAAGTTTGTCCCGCGAAAATCCCGGGCGCAAAATGGATATAACCGGAATTCATCGCTTTCACGTTCACGGTATATAACCATTCGATTTTGACTGTGCCGTAAACAGCCGCAATGGCGCGCCCTATGCGCGCTGGACTGACTTCCGCCACAGGGCGATTGAAAGATTTAATCGCAAGGACGCCGCTCACTAAAAGCACAATCGCCGCGACAATGATGATGGCATTCTTAAAAAAAGAAAATGGTTGCATACTCAAGAAGACGTTTTGACAGAATTTTTAAACTTTAACAAGCGATGAATAAAAAAATCATTTTGCTTCTATGAAGCGCAAATAACGTCCCGTCGCTAAATCAAGTTCCGCCAAAGCGACATTGTAACGATATAATCCCTGCAAAATGCCGAATTTGGCTTCATAAAAAGTTGTTTGCGCGTTTAAAAAATCCAATTGACCGCTACCGCCGGCGGTCATCTGCGCTTCAATGTTTTTTAAATTTTCTTCTGCGGTACGAGCGGATTTTTGAAGCGCAAACATACGTGCTTCCTCAGCGCGCAAAGCATTCAGCACTCGAGAAATTTCTCTCGGCGCATTTTCTTCCAAGCGCTTTAAAAGAATTTCTTCACGTTCGCGCTTGTGCTTTTGCGTGCTCGCAACGCCGAATGTTCGCCCGCCGTCGAACATCGTCCAACTCATCGTGCTCCCGATGCGGTATTCGGAGTTTCGGGTGTCTTCGCCGGAGCGAACCGTATTGACGGATCGATTTTTTAGCGCGTTTTCCGGCAAAAATTCTCCGTCCATAAAAATAGTCAACGCCGGATAATACGCCGCTTGCGTTAAATGAATATCTTCGGCGGTTCGTTTCATCAAAGAACGCAGTAATCGCAAGTCGACGCGATTTTGAAGCGCTTCTTGAGTTTGTTCCTCTAAATTGAATGAGACCGGCTCGTATTCCAAAATGCCTTGAGGAAAAAAGGCCTGCTCGGCTTGTTCTCCTAAATTCATGCCGAGAAGCGAGCTTAATTGTAAAATCGCGTTACGATAATGGGCGCGCGCTTCCGTCAATTCCGGTTGGCGATCCAGCATTTGGATTTTTGCGCGCACAACTTCCCCTCGGGTTCCCAATCCGGCCTGTAATCGTTGTTGTTCATTGGCAAGGTTAGCATGAAGATGTTTTTCGATTTGACGTTGAAGCAAAATTAATCCTCGATAAAATAGCGCATCATAAAATGCGCGCCGCGCCGTATGCAATTGTTGGACGATGACAGATTGAAGATTTTGTTGAGCGATCATGGCCGCCATATCTCCCGCTCTCCACGACGCCGGAATACCCGCTTCAAAAATAGGCTGTTGAACTCGTCCGCCAAAAACGGCAAAATTTCGCGCAGGAGATTCATTGCGATCTCCGTAGCGTCCCGCCAATAAAGAAGTCTTTACATCCGGCAATGCGCGCGCATGAAAAACAATTTTGTCTCCTGTTGAGGCTTCCAAGAGTTCTTGCTGACGTCGAATCTGAAAATTATCCTTCAGCACGCGCCGCAATATTTGATCGAGTGTGACGCTAGGCTGATCTTTTTTAGGCTTTCCTTGAAATTCCAAAGAAACAGCTCTTAGAGCATAAATGGTGTCGGCGTCTTCTGCAAACGCGGAACCGATTCCTAATTCGCAAACTAAAACGGCGCTTAGAAAAAAAAATCTCAACATGACACGATTAATATTCTTCCGCTTCGCGCAGATAAGCTAAACTCGGTCGAAGAAAAACAGGAGAAGCCTCTGGAGAAGATTCTGCAAGAGTTTCGGTTTCCTCCGGCCTCAATCCGGGGACCGGCCAACGATAAGACACGCGAAATGCAGGTTTAGGTAACGGTGTTTTTTGCGCGGGATTCTTTTTTTCTTCGCGCAAGGGCAGGGGATTGGTATTTTGAAAAAGCTTTTCCCCGTCTTCCTCGGGATGTTGGGAAATGTTTTCTTGAGGCGTATCTTCGATAATGCGGAATTCATTGGAAATCGCGTGTTGCAGTTGTGCCATCGCAACTTTGTGATCAAATCGCGCCTTCAGTTCGTTGGTTTGCGCGCGCGTGAGGTCTACTCGGCTTTGCATGATGTCTAACTGCGAACTCAATCCGGCATCAAAACTGGCTTTGGAAAGCAAAAACGATTCTCGTGCCAATGTCGAATTTTCCGCTTGAGAAACTAAGGTGCTTTCGGCTTGTTGGAGTTTGAGAAATGCCGTGCGCACATCTGTTTGAATGGAAGTGCGCGTGGCATCGCGCATCAAATACGCGCTCGCGAGCCGCGCGCGCGTAGCTTTTAAGCGTCCCGAGGTCGCCAATCCGTCAAACGCATGCCATGTTCCGGAAATTCCCGCGACGTAACCGCCCACGGTGTCGTTTTTAGCGGACGAAGATGTCTCGTTGAGATAATCGTACCCAGCAAAAAGATCAAGGCGCGGAATAATTTCACTGCGATCCACAGTCATTTGCTTCTCTTCAATTTGAATTCCTAATTCTTTGACTTTCAATTCCGGACGCGTGGCCTCCGCTTTGGATAAACAATCGTTCAGCGAAAATTCCGCTTTTTGATAATCCAAATTGCCTTGAATGGTAAAGGGAACTTCGTCCGCCTCCGTCGAATAAGGAACCGCCATCAATTCAGACAGTCGTAAAAGCGCATTTTTGTAATTATTTTCTGCTTCAATCAAAGCCGGCATTTCATTGGCTAAATTGACTTCCGCGCGCATGACATTCAAACGCGGTACCGTGCCCGCTTGAAATTTTGCCGTTTGATTTTCCATCTCTTGCTTGAGCATTTCCACTGCTTGTTGGCGCACGCGAATGCTGGCGTCGTTCAAAAGCACTTCATAAAAAGCGAGGCGCACATGCATCACCATTTCGTCTATCGCCGCGCGGTATTCCAACAGTCGTTGCTCTTTTTTGAGTTTGGAAATTGCAAAACGCCCCGTATTGCCTCCGCCGGAATAAACATTTTGAGTGACACGCACATTGATATTCCAATCCTCTTGACGGCGTAACGGGTCGCTTCCATCTTGAGTGGCGTAATCAGCTTCGCGGTGCAGATACGTCGCGCTCGATGTGAGCGATGGTAAAAATCCAGCACGCGCCTCAATACGCAAACCCTCGGCTTCTTCTATTTTTTTTAGAGCTACTTGAACATCCGGATTTTTACGCAATGCAATATTGATGCAATCCACCAAGGTATAAATCGGCTTTGCTTCGCTTGCCGTCGGCGCTTCCGGCACCGGAAGACGTTGAGCCAATCCTTGCGTCAGGCACGATGCCACTAAACACAAGATTGCGCCCACGCAAAAAATCACCCTTCTGCTTTTACTTAAAAACACGTAAAAAACTTTTAAACGCTTTCTAACAAAATATCCAGCAGAATGTTACAATCAAACAAGTCTCTTCCACCATTCCACGGTTTCTTCCAATCCCGCCTGTAAAGAATAAGCCGGTTTGAAACCGATTTTTTTATTCAAAATTTTAGTATCGGCGGCGAGGCGAGGGGGATCGTTTTCGATCGTTGGATATGCGCCGAGTTGGATCAATTCCGGTCTGCCGATGATGTTGCCGATAGTTTGAGCGACTTCGGCGATGGTGACTGTTTTGCCCGAAGCGATATTTACCGCGCCTTCGTGATCACTTTCCAAAGTCTCCACAAATGCGCGCGCGACATCGGTTACATGCATAAAATCGCGTTCTTGCTTTCCATGTGTGCAAGGAGCAGGTTCGTTGCGCAAAAGTTTTGTGATGAGTTCCGATACCAGCCGGCCTTTCGCTTCGTGCGGACCGTAAAGAAAAAATATTCTGCCCCATGCAAAAGAAATACCGGTTTGAGCCGATGCTTTTTGTATCATTTCTCGCAACGAATTTTTCGCCATTCCGTACAAAGTATGCGGTAATAACGGCGTTTTTATCTCCGACAAAAAATCGTGCTTCCAATCATACTCCGCACATGTGCCCGCCGCCATTATTCGCTTTCCGCCAGCTTCTGCAAAATGTTCAAACAAACGCATGCTCGCCGTCGTCCACGTCACATTTTCCGGAGAACTCCAAAATTTTCCCGGCGTCACATACCACGCGAAATGCAACCAATGCGTCGCTTTGATTTTCGAAATCAACTTTTGCGCGTCGTCGTTCAATAAATCGCACGCATGAAAAATGACATTCGAAATGTTTTGTTCCGTTCGCCCCACTGCATGCACTTCATATCCTCTCTCCAATAAAAAAGGAATCGCTTGCCGTCCAATAAAACCGCGCGCTCCCGTTAACAAAGCTTTCTTCATATAAAAAAACTTGGAGGTTCTATCTCCCCATCTTCGTTCAAGGAGAATCGTCCTTAAGCGAGGTTTTGAAGACAGAATTTTGAAATCATAAACTTGCGAGATAGCGTTCGGCGTCGATAGCGGCCATGCAACCCATTCCGGCGGCAGTGATGGCTTGGCGATAGACGTGATCGGCGCAATCGCCCGCGGCAAAAACTCCCGGGATATTGGTTTTTGAGCCATCGTGGAGTTGAAGATATCCGTTCTCGTTCATATCGAGTTTGCCTTTGAAAATTTGCGTATTGGGGATGTGCCCGATGGCGACAAAAATTCCTGCGCATTCGAGCATTTTTGTTTTGCCGGTTTTAACGTCTTTGAGTTTCACGCCGGTGACTTTGCCTTGTGGAGCATTGAGAACTTCTTCGATAACCGAATTCCATACGGGCGTGATTTTGGGATTCGCGAGAATGCGGTCGGCCATGATTTTTGAAGCGCGGAGTTGATCGCGGCGATGGACGAGAAAAATTTCCGATCCGAAATGTGTTAAATACATCGCTTCCTCACACGCGGAATCTCCTCCGCCGACTACGACCAGCGGCTTGTTGCGAAAGATGGGAAGCGCGCCGTCGCACGTGGCGCAATACGTGACGCCTTTGCCTTCGAGTTCTTTTTCGCCGGGAACATCGAGATGCCGATGCCCCGCGCCGGTGGCGATGATCAGCGTTTTGGTTTCGAAAATTTCGCCATCCACCGTGAGAGAAATTTTGTTTTTCGCAAAATCAACATTCTCCACCATACTCAAAAGGCGCATATCCGCGCCAAAGCGTTTGGCTTGCTCCTGCATGGAATTCATTAATTCATTGGCGTCGATGCCTTGAGAAAATCCGGGATAATTTTCGACCATTGTGGTTGTGGTGAGCAATCCTCCGGGTTGCATGCCGGTGATGACAATCGGTTTTAAATTCGCGCGCGCAGTGTAAATAGCGGCAGTCAGCCCTGCGCACCCCCCGCCCATAATGACAATTTTTTCCATAGTTATGCAAAACGATTAGAGTTTATCATGTTGTAACAATATTTTTTTAACGCAATAACCGTTTAACAGTGTGTTAATGCCCTGTTAATGCCGAATCACGCAGAGTCGATAAGGTTTTTCACCCTTCGGATCGATGGGCGACCAGATGCGCGCGGCGCATGTGCTTGGATTCGCGATGAGGTCTTCTTGGAAGGAATCGATCCAAGTCGCGCGCGCTTAATTTGGGGAACCCGCATTTCATTTCCCAACTTTTTACAGCGCCGTTCAATCCGCTACTCATAAATGCAAAACTTCTGCGCATAGATTGTACGACAAATGGATTGAGGCTGTAGAAACCCATGAAATATTTTTTTTCAATGTCTTGAGTGGAGTTAATTTGTTTGCCGACAAGAATGGCATTCAATTTTTTGCTCGCAAAAAGTACCACCCAATATTGCGTGACCACAGGATGAAAGATCGGCACAAAATCCACTCCCGGGCAATCCGCCGGCGGCGTTCCTTGTCCCCAAATGCGGATAGCATTGAGATGTTGGGCGAGTTGAATGTAACGTTGTCGTCGAGGTTCAAAATTTCCAAGTTCCTGAAAGGTGACAATCAATTCCCCGTTACGACACTCTTTGGCCATATCCTCAATCGTGTGGCTTATGGCGAGCATGGCTCCATTGTTGAACACATGCGTCACATCAAATTCCGGCAATTTGACTTCTGTGCCGGGTATGATGACCTTGCTTTTCTTAAAATGCACGCGGAAAAATTGGGTATCTACGGCATGAAGATAAACCCTGAGTTTTTTGATGAAATCCACACGGGTTTTGAGTTCTTCTGAAGGAGTGACAAACATCTTTAATTATTATTCGCACCAAAAGCGAAAAAAGCAAGGGGACGAAGCAAAAAAACTATTCATTTTCCAAAACGTATTGTTTTTGAGAAGAAGCCCAATCGAAGTGGAAATATTGGCCTTGGGGTTGATCGACGCGCTCGTAGCCGTGTGCGCCAAAGTAATCGCGCTGGGCCTGAATGAGATTGGCGGGGAGGCGATCGCTACGATAACTATCGAAATAAGAAAGAGATGCGCTAAAAGCAGGGATAGGAATGCCTGCCAATGCGGCTTGAGAAACGAGCCATCGCCAATTGGCTTGAGTATGAGCAAGAATGTTTTGAAAATAGGGGTCCATAAGAAGATTATTGAGCTGAGGATGCCGTTCGTATGCGTCTTTGATGCGTTGGAGGAAACGCGCGCGAATAATGCATCCCCCGCGCCAAATCATCGCAATCTCACCCAAATTGAGATTCCATTGCTCTTGAATTGACATAGCGCGCATGAGATTAAAACCTTGCGCGTAACAACAAATTTTTGAGGCATAGAGCGAATCGCGCACAGCCTCGATCATCGCCGCCCTGTCATCTTCAAAAACTTGGATATGAGAAAATGCAAACGCGCGCGCGGCTTCTTGGCGTTCTTCGCGCAAAACGGAAATGCACCGCGCAAACACCGCTTCGGAAATCGTGGACGCCGGAATACTCATGCCCAGCGCGGAAAGAATGGTCCATGTGCCCGTGCCCTTTTGTTCGGCTTTATCGACGATTTTTTCCACTAGAAATTCTCCGGTTTCAGGGTCTTTGCACGAAAGAATTTTTGCAGTGATTTGCATGAGAAAGGAATTCAGATCGCCTTGATTCCAATCCGTGAATGTTTTTTGGACTTCTTCCATCGAAAGTCCCAATCCATACCGCAAAATATGATACGCTTCGGCAATCAATTGCATGTCGCCGTACTCGATGCCGTTGTGCACCATCTTGACGTAATGCCCCGCGCCGTTGGACCCGATGTAAGTCACGCACGGAATGCCGTCGAGAATAGGTTGCCCCGGACGAGCTCCTTCGATAGGACGGCCGCTCTGCGCGTCCACTTTGGCCGCAATCGTCATTAAAATCGGCGAGATTACCTGCCAAGCTTGCTCATCGCCGCCCGGCATCAATGCCGGACCGAAGCGCGCGCCTTCCTCGCCGCCAGAAATGCCGCATCCCACAAAATAAATCCCCTTTTCGCGAAGCATTTTTTCACGACGAGTTGTGTCGGTATATAACGAATTGCCGCCATCGATCACAATATCGCCTTTTTCCAGCAAAGGTGCGAGAGTTCCCAACATGTCGTCGATGGGATGTCCGGCTTTGACCATCATGATGATTTTTCGAGGTTTTTTGAGCGATTGAACAAATTCTTGCAAAGAAGGCGCACCGGTAAATTCGCCGGGGGTTCGGACATTGAGCGATAGAAAAGCATCCGTGCGTGCAGTGGTGCGATTATAAACAGATACCCGATAACCATGATCGGCGAGATTCAACGCCAGATTCTGCCCCATCACAGCCAATCCTATGATTCCGATCTCGGATGTTTCCTTCATAGAAGATAAACATGCTCGATGAATCGCCGCTATTTGTCCAGCTTAACAGCTGTTGAAAAACGGTGTGTTTTGGATGCAAAAGATTTTAGGGGACTTCTAAATATTCCCGTGGGGCGCGCAACAAGAAGGCATAGCCTTCTTCCTTACGCTTCGCGTTCGAAAAAAATACTTTTTCTTGGGATAAAGGAAAAAAGGGGTGGCTGTTTTAGGGGTTAAATTGTTGGAGAAGAGCAGGTAGTATCTGCAATAAAGAATATGAGACAAAAAATGCCCTCGATGTGGAAGTTGTTTTACAAAAAAGGA
>JBMONL010000053.1:0-58281 GCA_049324635.1 Verrucomicrobiota bacterium
TAAAAATCCACCAAAAAGTTTCCCCTGTTTTAAAAAAACACACCCCTTCCACTTGTTGAAATACGCAAAATATATGCGATCAGCTATTTAGAAAAATCCCTCATCAAAAACAGGGGAAGGTTCTGAAGAGTGAAACCGGTTTGTGAAGCAAAAAATTGCATAATACTCCATAGGTTGCTGTGAAAAGAGCCATTTTAGGTTTCGCTTTTCACTTTCCAAAAGTTTTAAAAAAGTTGGTTTCGGCGTCCACGCTACCGGCGAGGATGATTTCGGTATTTTCCGGAAGCGGCTGATTGGGGTCGGGGTTGAACTGCGGTGCGCCGTCGATATTAAGCGCGAGAACGTGACAACCGGTTTTTGGACGAATGGCGGATTCGACGAGCGTTTTGCCTTTCAACGAATCCGGTAGAGGAGTTTTGAAAATATTCAGACCTTCAGCGAGCAGAAAAACATTGCCGCGTTTGAGAATATTGAAAATCGCATTGGAGCCGAGCGAAGCGTACGAAAGCACAAAATCCGCGCCCGCGCGCTGGAGTGTGGCGACGTTGCGCGGCAATGTGGACCGACTAATAATCATTAAATCAGGGCGTAATTGGCGGCAATAAATCGTGAGATAAATATTCACATCGTCGTCGCGCGTGGAAATGATGATGCTCGATGCGTCTTGAATGCCCGCTTTCTTCAAAACCTCGCGCGATGCGGCATCGCCGACGATGCATTTTTTATAATGTTTCGCTTGATCGAAAGATCTTTCGATCATTTGATACGGCACGTCGTGTTCCTCCATCGTGCGCGCGGCGACAGAACCGACGCGCCCGCCGCCGACGATGATCACCGGCTTTTTATGCGGCTTGTGCGTATAGAATTTTTTGTTGTACAGATCGAGTTGCTCTCTGGAACACGCCACAATCAAAATCGCGTTCGGACTGATAATTTTTTCCGGCGTGGCGCTTTCAAACCAACTGTGATCCCAAAACCCAACAATCGTCATGCCGAATTCTTCGCGTAGCTTGCTCGCGGAAATTGTTTTTCCAGCGAACGTCGCGCCTTTGGCGGAAATTTCGGCGATGACGACGTGATCGAATTGCGCGACCACATGAGCCGCGTAATCGCCTTCCATCGCGCGTCGCGTCAAAAATTGTCCCATCATTTCATGAATTTTTAATACATACGTGCTTCCGGCAAGTTTAAGAATTTCCTCCGCATCCGCGTTGTCCACTGTCGTGACGATGGGCACTCGTTCCGCCACTTCACGCACGGTAAACGTAATATTGGTGTTCACGGCGTCGCTCGCCGTGCTGACAACCAACGCGGCTTTGCGCACGCGCGCATTTTTGCACACTTCGGGATTATCCAACGACCCAAAAAGAACTTTGACGCCTTGATCATGCAATTGAAGCGCGCGCTCAAAATTCGGCTCAATCAAAACATACGGATATTTGTAATTCTCCAATTTGCGAACGAGATTTTGCGTCACTTCATCCCAATGCGTCAACACGACATGCCCATGAGTATCTGCCGGAAGTTGACGCGGCACGCGCGCGGATGTTTGCGCCTCCATCAACGGCGCATAGAGAAATTGAATAAACGCCGGCAGAAAAATAAAAAGAAAAAGCAATCCCGACGATACCACTATGACGGAAAAAAGCTTGCCGACTGCGCCGTGAAAAACCACATCGCCGTACCCAGCCGTGGACATCGAAATCACCGTCCAATACACGCCTGTAATCCAGTCGTGATTCTGCCCTTCGCGTTCCATCAAAAAAACAAAAATCGAGGCATATACAGCCACCAACGCCCCCAAGATAAAAAATAGTTTCAGTATCGCTTTAACATTGCGTCCGCTCTGGTGCTGCAAAAAAAACGACACAAATTCCGTCGAAAATAATCTCATACCCGCTTATTTACTAACTCGTTTTATCTCAAAAGAAAATATCTTTGTTTAGTTGAGGTGTTTCAAATTCGGAGAGGATAGAATTACTGTTAAGGCATCTTTGGACGCGGATCATTTTGAGCAGTTGTCTTATGTTCAGAAACAAGATAAAAGAGAAGTCGTTTTAATGGAGGTGCAGGAGCAAGGCTTTTAAAAATTATGAGTCATCGAAGATTGATACGAGTGGCGGAGGTCATACGCGGGGAGATTAGCCGACTGGCTTCGCGAGAGCGGAGTTTAGAGGGAGCGTTGATTACATTTACAGGGGTGGAGGTAAGTCCGGATTTGAGAAAAGCGGATGTGTATGTGACGTCGCTGAATCCACAAATTAGCGGCGAACAATTGCTAAATAATTTAGAAAAAGTGCGTGGTTCATGGCAATCGCAGATTGGTTCTAAGGTAAAAATCAAATACACGCCGCGATTGGCGTTTCACTTGGATGAAGCGCAACAACGCGGCGACCGAGTGATCCAAATTCTCGATAGTTTGCCTCCGATGAAAGAAGAAAAATAAATTTTTGACATCGATACCTAACGTTTCTAACCTCATTCATCATGACAAAAGCGCAATTTTGGACTCTTAATATCGTCGGCGGAATTTTAGCCGTCCTTTTATTGTTAAACGTAGGATTGGGAATTTCCAATCGCCGGCTTAGCTTGCAAATTCAAAAAACGCAGGCGGAACTTTCCGGCGTTTCTGCGTTTGAAAAAATCACGCAGAATCTCATTTTGCGTTTGGCGAGCGCTTCGCGTGAAGACAAAGCTCTTCAAAATTTGCTCTCCAAACACAAATTAGAAGTTCGCTTTCAGGAGGGTAAATAATCATGAATGCTGAAAATTATAATCCTTTTTGGGTTTGTTTGGCGGTTTTTATCGGTTTGTTGGTTACGGCGATTTTTCAAACCAATAATCTTTTCGAACAACGCAAGCTGGTTCAGAATGCGCAAAAAAATACGACCCAATTAAAAGACAAGTATAATGCCGCTCAACGACGCGTGGAAGCTTTGGTGAAAGATTTGGTTGAGCTAGCCAAAATCAATTCCGCCGCGCAAAAAATCGTTGCGGAATTCAACATTAAGGTAGATGCTTCAGCGGCTCCATCCGCGTCAGCGTCTCAACCCGCGCCTGCGACCTTCAAGCCTTCTCCTGCAAAGAAGTGAGGGTGAACGGGTTTTTGAGTGGAAGTGCGTTGCGCAGTGTCCATTAAAATTGTTTTTTGACAGAATTTACAAAATCGCAAGTGTTTCGCTTTTGTTGCGAGGGTCGAAGCGATATAGCAATCTCTTATATATCCAATCACAATATCGGTTAATTTTTATGATTCTGAAATTCTAAAATTTCCTGAGCCAGTTTTTTGCCCTTTTCTGAAAAAGCATCTTGTTCGAATTGATAAAGGATGGTTACCGTAGATTGCAAATGAAACTCCTTTGAAGGCTTATCTGTAGGTGACTGCCGGGCTATTGCAAAAGAATCGCTCAATATTTTTATAGCAAGTTCATGTTGTTTTTTAAAGTTGGATGTCATCGCTAACCTTTCTAATACGGCAACCTTTTTACTTATTTCCCAATTGCTATTTTTGATTCTTTCCATTAATTCTTCTGCTTTGGAAGTCAAGTTTTTCTCTAGGAGTAGTTTAAAGATCAACGAATAGCGTTCAAATTCTTTAGGATCCTTGTCTATAACAGATAAAAACTCATCCCATGATTTGAATCCTGGAACACCTTTGACTAAATCGGCCTTTTTTAATTCAGTGCGGAATTTTTCTGATAGAAGGTAATCTTTAAAGAAACTTTTATAATTTTGATCAGTAATTTTTTCAAAACAGAACTCCGCTTTATTCCATTGCTGCTTTTGAACAAAATAATCCGTACAATTGCGAAATACTGCGTTTTTAAAATCTTGATCGTAAGGTTCGATCAATGGAAGTATTTTTTGATCCGCTTCGGCCTGAGCGTACATTAACGCAATCTTCGCAATTTCTTTTTGCCTATTTTTGTAGTCTTTAGCCCATGGCTGAGTAAGCAGTTCGGCGGCGCGATTCAAAAGATTAACGCATTTAGCATGATTCCCAATTTCAAGCCATGATTCCGCTAGTTGCATAAACATCCAAGGACGTGAAAATTCTACATCAGAGAATCCTTTTTCAATTAAAGGATAATGCGGGATCAATGATTCTGCGATTGATAAAACCTTTTCGGCATCCGATTTGGCTCCAATCATGTTTAATTTTTCGCCAAAAGAACACAACCCTTGGATCGTGGGAAATAATTTATTATCCACCTGCGAATAATTTTTCTGAATGACATCCATCGCATGCTCTTTTTGTTTCAATAAAATAATTTCTTTAACAATCATGCTTAAAATATATTTACGCATCACTGTTAATTGATGAGATTCTTCAACGGCATTTTTGAGCGCTTCAAAAGCTCCCTGTTCATCGTTATTTTTTTTCAAATGTTCAGCAATCTTATACCATGCCATTGTTTTTGGATACGGAGTTAGCAAGGGGAGTATTTTTTTTGCTTCAGCTATCTTGGAATTTTCGATGAGATTTCGGGTTTTACATGCAACAAGAACTCCTTCCTTTTCGTCCGGGTTTTTATATTGGATTTTATTGAAATCACCCTCGATGAAACCTGAATCATCCCAATTTTGCAATGCCTGCCACACCGTGTCATCCAAATCTTCCAACGGTTTTTCCTTCGAATGCACCGTCAAAATGCGAATTGAAGAACGTAAAAACTTTTTTGCCATTTCCGGCGCTTTCGCATGATAATAGAGTGTTGAAATAAGCGCTAAAACCCTCGCATATTCCATTGAGTCTTTTGCGCGGAGGCACGGCAAGGATTTTTTTATCATCTCCTGAGCTTTTGGAAATTCACCGCATCGGATGTAAATTTTTGCCAAATTACAAAACTGTTCAAATTGAGTATCTTCATGCCTTGACAAAGAATCTAATTTGGTGAGTTCTTGGCAAATTTCATCAGAAAGTTCTCTATACGGTTTTTGCAACTTCTCTACATATTTTTCGTAATATTTTGCTAAAAGAATAACATCTTTTTTATCGTTTTTTTTAATCAAATTTTCAAATGCATCGATAAGCACGTACGATAATTCAGGGGCAAGCGAAGTAGTTTCCCGGAAATACACATAAAAATTCGTTGGACTTTCCAACGCCGCTTCTTTTGTAACCAGGGGCTTTTCAGGTTTTTCGCAACCGACCAAAATTAATAAGCAAGCCAATCCTAATAACAATATTTTAAAATCTTTCATATTATGCTTCTAGCGTTTTGCTAATTCTGTCAAAAAAACTCCTGTGTTTATCCAACTACAATATTAACCAATTTTTGCGGAACGGCGATAATCTTTTTCACGTTTTTCCCTGCCGTCCATTTTTGTAATGAATCGTGTTCCTTCGCTAATTTTTCGTATCCCGCTTGATCCAATTTTGAAGAAACCATCATTCGATCGCGCACTTTGCCGTTCACTTGCACCACAATTTCCACTTCGTCTTCGACCAAAAGTTTTGGATCATACGTAGGCCATGGTTCATGCGTGAGGGATTTTTTATTTCCGAGAATAAACCACAATTCCTCCGCGATATGCGGCGCGAAGGGCGCGAGCATTTGCGCGAATTTTTCGAGCACGGATTTCGGGCGCACTTCTTCGCCGGTGAGCACATTCACCAAAATCATCAACTCGGAAATTGCTGTATTGAATTGCATTTTTTCCAAATCCTCGGTTACTTCCTTGATCGCTTTGTGCAGAGCCTTGGATACTGCGGGCGAGGGCGACACATCCTGCACCTTCGCGCTTTTTGTCCACTGTCCTTCCTGATTTTCCTCCATGATGAGCCGCCACGAACGCCCCAGAAAACGATACACGCCTTCCACGCCTTTCATACTCCACGGTTTGGATTGTTCTAGAGGTCCCATGAACATTTCGAACATTCTCAAGGCATCCGCGCCGTATTCTTTCAAAACATCGTCGGGGTTCACTACATTGCCGATGGATTTTGACATTTTTTGATTATCCTCGCCCAAAATCACGCCTTGATTCACCAATTTATAAAAAGGTTCGAGCGTTGTGACCGCGCCCACGTCATAGAGCACCTTGTGCCAAAATCGCGAATACAACAAATGCAAGACCGCGTGTTCCGCGCCGCCGACGTACAAATCCACGCCGTTGGGTTGCATCCAATATTTTTCGATCTTTGGATCAATCAATTTTTTATCATTCTGCGAATCGCAATAGCGCAAATAATACCAGCACGAACCCGCCCACTGCGGCATGGTATTGGTTTCGCGTTTGCGTCCGTTTGGCAAATTCAGCCACTCCGTCGCTTTGGCGAGAGGCGCTTCGCCTTTTTCGCTCGGCTGATAATCCTCCAACTCAGGCAAGAGCAGAGGCAATTCCGATTCATCCATCGGGGAATGCTCTTCGCCCTCCCAAACAACAGGAAACGGTTCGCCCCAGTAACGTTGTCGCGAGAATAACCAGTCGCGCAATTTATATTGAATCCGCGCGCGCCCGAGTTTTTTCTTTTCCAACCACTCGATAATTTTTTTCTTCGCTTCTTGCGTTGTGAGTCCATCCAAAAATCCGGAATTCACATTCACGCCGTCGCCCGTGTAACACCCTTCAGGCGCATTTTCGGGGCGTTTGACTACTTCGATAATCGGAAGATTAAATTTTTCGGCGAATTCGTAATCTCGCTCGTCGTGCGCGGGCACCGCCATGATGCAACCGGTTCCGTATCCCATCAGCACGTAATCCGCAATCCACACGGGAATTTTTTCGCCGTTGACCGGATTGATCGCGTACGCGCCGGTAAAAACGCCAGTTTTTTCTTTCGCCAAATCCGTGCGTTCCAAATCCGATTTCAATGCCACTTTCTTTTTATAATCATTCACCGCGGATTTGTATTCCGCCGTCGTGATTTTTCCCACGAGCGGATGTTCGGGCGAAATCACCATGTACGTCGCGCCAAAAAGCGTGTCCGGGCGCGTCGTAAACACAGTGATATTTTCTCCCGTCGTCGCCAATTTAAAATCCGTCTCCGCGCCTTCGCTTCTGCCGATCCAATTTCTTTGCATTTCTTTGAGCGAATCGGGCCAATCGAGCAAATCCAAATCATTCAGCAATCTCTCTGCGTACGCCGTAATTTTGAGCATCCATTGACGAAGCGGACGCCGTTCCACGGGATGATTTCCGCGCTCCGAACGCGGGCCTTCGTCAGTCGCCAACACTTCTTCGTTCGCCAGAACAGTTCCTAATTTTGGACAATACCACACCGGCGCTTTCGCCACGTAGGCCAGTCCTTTTTTGTACAACTGCAGAAAAATCCACTGCGTCCATTTATAATACTTCGGATCGGTCGTATCGATTTCTCGATCCCAATCGTACGAAAATCCCATCGCCTGAATCTGCCGTTTAAAGGTGGCAATATTATTCGCGGTGGTGCCTCGCGGATGCGTGCCTGTTTGAATGGCGTGTTGCTCCGCCGGCAATCCAAATGCGTCCCAGCCCATTGGATGCAATACATTAAATCCGCGCATGCGCTTATAACGCGCCACAATATCCGTCGCCGTATAACCCTCCAAATGTCCCACGTGCAATCCCGCCGCTGAAGGGTAGGGGAACATATCCATGACAAAATATTTCGGCTTCTCCGCGCCCGATTCGTCCGGATTCGCCGCCTTGAAACTCTTATTCTGCGCCCAATAGCTCTGCCATTTTGGCTCAAATTCATTAAACGGATATTGTTTTCTAATCTGCATAAGGAAACGAATCTTCTATCACAACCGCTTATCTCTGCCAAGTATCCCTTTCGCGTTATCAAAAAATTCTATTTTCTTTGTGGTTTTGGCGGCTAGTCTTGAGAGTTAATGCCTAAGCGGACGGACATACGGAGTATTTTATTGATTGGATCGGGGCCGATTGTGATCGGTCAGGCGTGCGAATTTGATTATTCGGGCGTGCAAGCATGCAAGGCTCTCAAGGAAGAAGGCTACAAGGTCATTTTGATCAACAGTAATCCGGCAACGATTATGACGGACCCGGAATTTGCGCACCGCACCTATATCGAGCCGATTACAACAGAAGTGATTGAGCGCATTATTGCGAAAGAAAAACCGGACGCGCTTCTTCCCACGCTCGGAGGCCAGACGGCGTTGAATGCGGCGATGGCGCTTTATGAAACAGGGATTCTGGAAAAATACGGCGTGCAAATGATCGGCGCCAATGCGCAAGCGATTAAAAAAGGCGAGGATCGGTTGCTCTTCAAGGAAGCGATGCAAAAAATTGGATTGGATGTGCCGAAGTCGGGAGTGGCGCATGATTTGCAAGAAGCGCAAAACGTGGCGGTGCATATCGGAACTTTTCCGCTCATCATTCGACCGGCGTTTACGCTCGGCGGCACCGGCGGCGGCATTGCTTATAATAAAGAGGAACTCGACGCGATCGCGCAGACCGGCATTGATCTTTCGCCCATCAACGAAATTCTCATCGAGGAATCGCTTCTCGGATGGAAGGAATTTGAGATGGAAGTCATGCGCGACAAAAACGACAATTGCGTGATCATTTGTTCTATCGAAAATTTTGATCCGATGGGCGTGCACACCGGCGATAGCATCACGGTAGCTCCCGCGCAGACGCTTTCGGACAAAGAATACCAGCGCATGCGCGACGCGTCGTTTGCGGTGATTCGCGAGATCGGCGTGGAGACCGGCGGATCGAATATTCAATTCGCCGTGCATCCGGATACCGGACGCATGGTGATTATCGAAATGAATCCGCGCGTGTCGCGTTCCTCGGCGCTGGCGTCGAAGGCGACGGGCTTTCCGATTGCAAAAATCGCGGCAAAGTTGGCGATTGGATATACGCTGGATGAAATTAAAAACGACATTACGCGCGAGACGCCGGCGTCGTTTGAACCGAGCATCGATTATGTGGTGACCAAAACGCCGCGATTTACTTTTGAGAAATTTGCGGCGGCGGATCCGACGTTGACCACGCAGATGAAAAGCGTGGGTGAGGCGATGGGGATTGGGAGAACATTTAAGGAGTCGCTGATGAAAGCGGTGCGCTCGCTGGATTTGCGAGGGAAAGAAGGCACGTTGGCGTTGGGGAAAGCGAAGGAACACGAGCCGGAAGATTTGATTCGAGCAAAATTGCGCGTGCCGAACGCGCAGAGGCTTTGGTGGATTACGCATGCTCTGCAATGCGATTTTTCGGTGGAGGAAATTCACGAGCTGACAAAAATCGACCGATGGTTTTTGGAAAATGTGAAACAAATTTGCGATCTTGCCGTGGAACTGCAAGAAACCGCATGGCTCAATGACAAAAAACAGTTAGAGTTGTTGGACAAAGCCAAACAATACGGATTTTCCGATCGGCAATTGGCGAATTTGATCGGCGGCGACGCGAAAACATTTTTGAAGCGCAAGGACGCGATTCAGGATTGGCGATTCAAAAATAAAATCGTGCCGAGTTATCGCTTGGTCGATACATGCGCGGCGGAATTCGAGGCGTACACGCCGTATTTTTATTCCACGTATGATCGCGGCGACGACGAAATTCGCCGCACGAATAAAAAGAAAGTCATCATTCTCGGCGGCGGGCCGAATCGAATCGGGCAGGGGATTGAGTTTGATTATTGTTGCGTGCATGCGGCGTTCGCGCTGAAAGAAGACGGCTACGAAACCATCATGGTCAATTCCAATCCGGAAACGGTTTCGACCGATTACGACACGTCCGATAAACTTTATTTCGAGCCGCTCACCGCCGAGGATGTGGTGCATATTTATAATGCGGAGAACACAGACGGCTTAGTGCATGGTGTGATTGTGCAATTCGGCGGGCAAACGCCGCTGAATCTTGCGGCGCGATTGGAGAATGCGGGCGTGAAAATTATTGGAACATCGGTGGCGTCGATCGAGCACGCCGAAGACCGCAAACTTTTTCAACAGATGTTGAAAAAGTTAAAACTTAAGCAACCCGATAACGCGACTGCGACTACTCTCGAAGAAGCACTCGAAGGCGCGGCGCAAGTGGGCTATCCGCTTCTCATGCGGCCGTCATTTGTTCTCGGCGGACGCAAAATGCAGATCATTTATTCAGAGGAAGAACTTCGCGCGTACATGGCGGATTGCGGCGAAGTGGCCGCGGGGCGTCCTATCTTGCTCGATCATTTTCTCGACGATGCGATCGAGATCGACGTGGATTGCATCGCCGACGGTGAAACGGCGATCATTGGCGCGATTATGGAACATATCGAGCAAGCGGGCGTGCATTCCGGCGACAGCGCGTGCGTGATTCCCTATCATTCGCTCGATAAAAAAGTGGCGGATAAAATTCGCACGGCGACATTGGCGATGGCGAAGGAATTGAAAGTGATTGGGCTGATGAATGTGCAGTTTGCGGTGAAGGACGGTGAGGTGTATGTGCTCGAAGTTAATCCTCGCGCCTCGCGTACGGTGCCGTTTGTGAGCAAAGCCATCGGCGTGCCATTGGCAAAACTCGCGGCAAAAATCATGGCGGGCAAGACGCTCAAAGAACTTGGATTTACCAAAGAAATTATTCCGTCGCATTATTCGGTCAAAGAAGCGGTGTTTCCGTTCGCGCGGTTTCACGGCGTGGATATTTTGCTTGGTCCTGAAATGAAATCGACCGGCGAAGTCATGGGCATTGACCGCGATTTGGGTATTGCTTACGCCAAAACGCAGATGGCCGCTTCACCGTCATTGCCGTCTGAAGGCGGAATTTTCATCAGCGTGCGCGATGCGGATAAACCGCGCGTGACGAAATTAGCAAAAGAACTTTTGGAAATGGGCTTTACAGTTTATTGCACGTCGGGAACCGCGAAATTTTTGGCGGATAAAAATATTCGCGTTCAAACGCTTCTCAAACTTTCCGAGGGCAGACCCAATGTGGTTGATTTGCTCAAAAATCACGACATCAATCTTGTCGTCAATACGCCTTCGGATAATCCCACGGCGCGCGCCGATGAAATCAAAATTCGCACCACAGCGTTGTATGAAAAAATTCCCGTCATGACCACGCTTGCCGCCGCCGAAGCCTCGGTGCTTGGCATTCGCGCGATGAAAGAACGCGGTTTTGACGTGGCGGCCTTGCAAGATTATTACCCGACCACGGCTTCAAAAGTTTTGGCACCATCATGAAAAAAATCCGAAATCCGAAATCCGAAATCCGAAACAAATTTAAAATCGGAAATCTAAAATTCAACACGAATGTTTGTTACTTTTCTTTATTGTTGCTTATAGTTTCAAAACGTAACAATGGCTTTAAAAATCATCTTTTCTGTTTTTTGAATTTTGTATTTATGATTTGTTTCGGATTTCGGATTTCGGATTTCGGATTTAAAAATAATAGATGGGAAATGTTTGCATGAAACAATCCCTTATTATAGCTCCTTCCATTCTTGCCGCCGATTTGGCGCATTTGAAAGACGATGTGCGTCGAGCCGTCGAGGGCGGTGCGGATTGGTTGCATGTGGACATCATGGACGGGCATTTCGTGCCGAATATTTCCTTTGGGACGAATATGGTGCGGATGTTGCGAAAAGAATTTCCAAAAAGTTTTCTCGATGTGCATTTGATGATTGAGAAACCTGATCGATACGCGAAAGATTTTATTCAAGCGGGCGCGAATATGCTGACTGTGCATGTGGAAGAACACGCCAAGCACGATGCGGCGGCGACGATTCAGTTAATCCGCGCTTTCGGGTGCAAGCCGGGAATTTCCGTCAATCCGCCGACGCTTCTTGATCTGGCGCTTCCTTTTTTATCGAACGTGGATTTGTTGCTTTGCATGACGGTAAATCCGGGCTTCGGCGGTCAGGCATTTATTGACGATGTTTTGCCGAAAATAAAACAAGCGGCAGAATTTCGCAAAAAAAATAATCTTAAATTTGATATTCAAGTCGATGGCGGCATCAATATTGAAACCGCCAAACTCGTCGTGGACGCCGGCGCCAACGCGCTCGTGGCAGGAACGGCGTTATTCAGAGAAAAAAATATGAAGCAAGCGATCGAGGAGATGAGGATCATATGAAAAAATCCGAAACAAATCTAAAATTCAAAATTCAAAATACTTCCCCTGATATCTCAATATCTTTTTGCGATTTCTCTGAAGTGAACAAAGAGAACATAAATCGGGGGTTAAAGGGTGCGGAGCGTTTTCCTATGATTAAAAATTTTCAAACTTTTTTGAATTTGTTTCGGATTTCGGATTTCGGATTTCGGATTTTTAATACCTGCAACATCTTTCATCGCTTTCGAGGTTGTTATGGTTAAAAAAGTAACAATCACCGGCGATTTGGGGAGCGGCAAAAGCGTTATTGCTTCTCTCATCACAGAAATGTGGGGATTTAAAAAATATTCCACCGGTGCCGCGCAAAGACAGATTGCGCAAAAATATGGGATGTCGACGCTTGAACTGAATCAATACACCGATACACATCCGGAAATCGATCAGGAAATCGACGCTGTTTCGATTGAACTTGGCAAAAACGACGAGAATTTAGTCATGGATTCACGCATGGCGTGGCATTTCATTCCCCATTCTTTCAAAATTAAACTCAAAGTAGATATTGAAATCGCCGCGGATCGAGTGATGGCGGATAAAAGCCGCAACAGCGAAAAATACGATTCCAAAGAACAGGCGATTCAGCGTCTTCAAGAGCGGCGTGCGAGCGAAGTGGCGCGCTTCAAGCGTGTTTATAATATCGATTTGGAGGACGACACGAATTACGACGTCGTGATTGATACAAGTTTTGCGAGCACGATCGAAGTGCGAGATGTCATTAAAATGTTGGCGGAAAAAAAATGGGCAAAGAGAAAATTTGCGCGGCATTGGATGTCGCCCAAGCGCTTGTTCCCTTCAAAGCTTTCCTCACGCATCTCCGAAAAAGCCTCTCAAAAACTGCAAAACGGATTAAAAAATTACAGACTTCCCGTCAAAGCGACGTATTTCAACGATCAGTATTTTATTGTTTATGGTTACAATCGCGCGAGCGCGGCGTTGTTGCAAAATGTCGCATTTTTGCCGGTGAATGTCGTGGGATTGCCCGTAGCCGAAGAGGAATTTCGAAAAGACCTTTCGCTCTATGAAATTCAAGAGTGGGAAAAGGCGCACGCTTTCAAATTCAATCATTATCCTACATTGATTACTTCGTGAAATGGGTCGAATTATTTTTGGCGTTAAGATTTTTGAGGCCGACGCGCTCGTACGTTTCGGCGATTACCGTGCTGTCGCTATTGGGCGTGATTTTCGGTGTGATGGTGTTGATTGTAGTGCTCTCGGTGATGGAGGGATTTGAAAAGGAGCTTCGCAACAAAGTCATCGGTTTCAACTCGCATTTGACGGTGGTGAATTTCGGCGTTGTACGCGACTATGATCGTTTACAAAACCAACTTACCGCTGATCCGCGCGTCGAAGCGGCAAGTCCTTTTGTGCTCGGTCCGGTGCTGGCGGAATTTCACGGAAAAATTTCCACGCCGTTTATTAAAGGCATTCGTTCCGAAGAAAGCGAAAAAGTCATTCCGCTTAAAAAATATCTCATCGCAGGCGAGTGGTTAGAAAGTTCGGATACGGTAGCGGTCGGCGAAGAATGGGCAAAGCGCAACGACGCGCAGATCGGCGATAAAATTCTCATTCATTCGCCGCGTAATTTGAAAAATTTGACGAATCAAAAACAAAGCAGCGAAGAATATTATCTTCCCATCGAATATCGCATCGTGGGCATTTATAATACGGGGATGTTTGAATATGATTTTAATTTTTTATTGCTTTCATTAGACGAAGCGCAACGCCTCTACGCGATGGGCGAGAGTGTTCATGGCATCGCTGTTCGTCTCAAAGATGCCGATCAAGCCGCGTGGGTCAAAGACGATTTTAATCGTCACCTTATTCCGCCTCTTCATGCGCGCACATGGATGGATCAAAATAAACAATTATTTTCAGCCATTGCGCTTGAACGCCGCGTGATGTCGTTTTTGTTGTTTTTTGTCATGCTGGTGGCGGCGTTTGGATTGAGTAGCACGTTGATTACAATTACGGTGCAAAAAGCCAAAGAAATTGGACTCATGAAAGCGCTTGGCGCGCAAAATTGGCAAATCGTGATGGTCTTTACGCTCTACGGATTCGTCGTCGGATGCTTTGGCGCTGTGTTGGGAACGGCGAGCGGGCTGATTATGGTGAGTTATCGAAATGATTTCAGCGCGTGGCTCGCGCGCACATTTCGCATCGAAGTTTTCCCTGCGGCGATTTATAATTTTTCGGAAATTCCGGCGATTGTGGATGTTCAATCTATTTTTTGGATCGCAACGTCGGCGATTATACTAAGCACGTTTGCAGCGCTTTTGCCCGCCGCTCTCGCCGCGCGCTTCGATCCGGTGCAAACGCTGAGGAGAGAATGATGAGAAAATTTTTCGATAGAATTAACAGAATAAAAAAAATTCTCCGACCCTTTTGCCCTTTTTTTGGAGGGATAGGTTGCGGAGCTAACTTCTATCATTTTGTCCATTCTGTCTAAAAAAATTATGCTTCGTTTGGAAAAGATAAAGAAATCCTATTTTATGGGACAAGAGATTCGCGTGTTGCGCGGCGTGAGCATGGAATTTTCCGAAAAAGGATTTACGGCGATTCGAGGTCCTTCAGGTTCGGGGAAGAGCACGTTATTGCATCTGATGGGAGGATTGGATCATCCCACAGCCGGTGAAATTTTTTGGCGCGGCGAAAAAATTTCGGAGTGGTCGAATGCCAAACGCGCGGCGTGGCGCAACGCCTCTGTTGGATTTATTTTTCAATCATATCATCTGTTGCCGGAGTTGAGCGCTCTAGAGAATGTGCTTTTGCCTGCGGCGTTGGCGAGGAAATCGTGTGAAAAAGAAGCTAAGGCACTTCTGGATCAAGTCGGCTTAAAAAAACGCGCGCATCACCGGCCATCGGAACTTTCCGGCGGCGAGCAACAGCGCGTGGCAATTGCGCGCGCATTGGTTAACAATCCCGCAATGATTCTCGCCGACGAGCCTACCGGTAATCTCGACGGCGCGACCGCTCAAGGCATCATGGATTTACTGCTTGATTTAATTGAGCAAAGAAAGAAATCTCTTATTATGGTGACGCATGACGCGGAATGGGCGAGGCGCGCTTCTCTGCCATTGCGATTATCGGAAGGAATATTGGAATATGAAAATTTACATTGATGGAAAATTTTACGACAAAAAAGACGCCAAAGTTTCGGTGTTCGATCATGGATTGCTTTACGGCGACGGCATTTTTGAAGGTATTCGCGCGTACAACGGCAGAGTGTTTCGACTCGAGGAGCATATCGACCGGCTGTACGACTCGGCCAAAGCGATTTGGATGACGATTCCAATGTCGAAAGAAAAAATCACAGTGGCCACGGTGGAAACTTGCCGCATGAATCATATTCGCGACGGGTATATTCGCTTGCTTGTCACGCGCGGCGAAGGCGATCTGGGACTTTCGCCCACCAAATGTCCGAAACCGAGCGTGATTATTATTGCGGCGACCATCGAGTTGTATCCCGAGGAATTTTATAAAAAGGGATTGAAGGTGATGACGGTGCCCACGCAACGTATTTCGCCTGCGGCGTTGAGTCCGGCGATTAAATCGCTGAATTATCTCAACAACATTATGGCGAAGGTGGAAGGACATCTCATGGGCGTGCACGAAGTCATCATGCTCAATCATCAGGGTTACGTTGCGGAATGTTCCGGCGATAATATTTTTGCGGTGAAGCGCGGTTGTCTCTACACGCCGCCGGTGTACGCCGGAGCGCTCGGAGGCATCACTCGCCAAGTCGTCATCGATATGGCGCGCCAACTCAATCTTACACTCAAAGAAACCACGCTCACGCGATACGATCTTTTTGTCGCCGATGAAATTTTCCTCACCGGCACCGGCGCGGAAATTATTCCCGTTGTGGAGTTGGATGGACGCGCGATCGGCGAAGGCAAAGTCGGCAAATGGACACAAAAATTTATGAAAGCATATTCGATTCTGACTCGACGCGAAGGAACTCCTATTTATAAGAAATAATTGTGTACTGTGAACACTGCAAAAAGGAAAAGGCGACGGTTTTTTTAACGCAGGTCATCAACGGCGTCATGCACAAAGTGGATTTGTGCGAATCCTGCGCTAAAAAATTTGGCGTGTCGGACGCGAGCGGCGGTTTTTCGCTCGCCGATGTCTTACTTCAGATGGGCGAAGCTATTTTTGATCCGGCGACCATACTTCCGACCGCGCAACGCCAGTGTCCGGCGTGCGGTTATTCGCAAAATGATTTTCGTAACACAGGACGCTTGGGTTGTCCGGCGTGCTATGAAGTTTTCGGCGATTTGCTGAACAATTTACTCCAAGAATGTCAAAAATCTTCGCAACATCGCGGCAAAGTTCCGCGCCGGCAAGTCCATGGCGTCGCCGAGCAACAACACGTCGCCGATCTGGAAAAAAAACTCGCCGACGCCGTCCAAAAAGAACGCTTCGAAGAAGCCGCATGGCTCCGAGATCAAATTCGCATTCTCTCTGCGCAACCTTAAAATCCTGTTGCTAATTCTGTAATGAGGGTGATCAGAGGCGTGAAGAGGGCGATGATGATAGTGATGACGATAAGGGCAAGGAAAATAATCAGAGCGGGTTCGAGGACGGCGGTGAAAAAAGAGGCGGCGGATTCGGTTTCTTCGTCGTAAATCGAGGCTATTTTTTGAAGCATGTCGGGCAGTTTACCTGTTTCTTCTCCGATTTGGATCATGCCGACGGCGATCGGCGGGAAAATTCCGGTGGCGCGCAATGCGACAGAAACAGACTCGCCTTCTTTGATCCTCTCCATGACACGCGCGATGGCTTGAATGATCAACTGATTGGCAGTGGTTTCTTGAATGATCTTGAGAGCGGATAACAACGGAATACCGCTCGAAGTTAAAATACTCAGCGTGTGTGCAAAACGAGCAACAACAACTTTTTTGTAAAAGGTGGCCCATAACGGCGTTCGAAGTTTGAGTATATCAAAAAAAAGCGCCGTACGAGGCAATCGCGAAACAATCGCAAGTATCACAAGGATCGCAATCGTTAAAAATCCCAAGCTGAAGATGTGTGGTTGAAAAAAATTTGCTGTATCAAAAAGCATTTGCGTCATCCACGGCAGAGGACGGTTGCCGATAAGATTAGCAAAGACGCTTTGAAAACGCGGCACTAAAAATGTGAACAGCAGAATGAAAACGCCGCCAGTCATGCTCAGAACAATCGAGGGATAAATTAAAACAGAAATAATTTTTCGCCGGATTTTTAAATTTTTTTCAAAAAATTCCGCGAGATGCAGGAGCATGAGAGGGAGTCTTCCGCTTTTTTCGCCGGTCTTGATCATGCCGATATAAAGAGGATCAAACGTGGCGGAATGTTGGGCGAGCGATTCGGAAAAAGAGTTACCGTGTTCGAGCGAAGTCGCCAGCGCGCGAAGCAGTTGAGATGTGAGAGCATGGCGCTCCTGTTCGAGTGCGATATGCATACTACGGGTGAGGGGAATGCCGGAATCAGTCAGCGTAGCCAGTTGGCGCGTCAAATGCGCGAGACGATAGAGAGAAAGTTTTTTTTGCAAAAAAAACGTCGTCGATGCCGTCGTTTGCATCTGCAAAGGGAACATGCGTTGTTGCTTGATCAATCGTCTTGCTTCATCGGCATTGGAGGCGCAGATTTTTCCCTTGCAGGTTTTTCCTTTGAGATCGAGCGCAGTGTAAGCAAACGTATTCATGAAAAATATTTTTCGATTTCCTCGAATGACGTGACGCCGGAGCGAGCAAGTTTCAGAGCGCTTTCTTTCAAGGGAATCATGCCAAGTTCGACGGCTTTTTGTTGGATGCGAAAAAGAGGAGCTTGTTCATCGATTAAAAATCGCAGTTCGTCGTCCAGCGGCATCAATTCATAAATTCCGCAACGGCCTTTGTAACCCGTGTTGCGACACTCCGAGCATCCTGTTGCTTTTTTATCTGTCTTACACGCTTCGCATAATTTTCGCACGAGGCGTTGAGCGAGGACGGCTTCGAGCGCGGCAGAAATAAAAAACGGTTCGATCCCCATATCTATGAGACGAAAAATTGCTCCGGACGCGTCGTTGGTATGTAGCGAAGAGAGCACCAGATGTCCGGTGAGCGAGGCTTGAACGGCGATTTTCGCGGTTTCGGTATCTCGAATTTCTCCCACCAGCAGGCAATCCGGATCGTGGCGCAAAAACGAACGCAGTACGCGCGGGAAATTTAAATCAATGTTGTCTTGAACGGCAACTTGTTGCGCGCCTTCGATTTCGTATTCGATCGGATCCTCCACGGTTAAAATTTTTAGTCCTGCATCGTTGATGTAATGCAGACATGCGTAAAGTGTGGTGGTTTTCCCTGCGCCGGTGGGACCGGTGGCGATAAAAATGCCGTTATTTTTTTCGAGAATCGAAGTCAGACATTCGTAAATGTTTTTTGAAAAACCGAGTTGATTTAAATTCAACCGCGCATGGGCTTGATCCAACACGCGCAGAACAATACTTTCGCCGTGTTGCGTGGGAAGCGTGGAAAGGCGAAATTCAATCGAGCGATCTTCGACAAAAATGCGAAAACGTCCGTCCTGCGGTTGTTGTTTTTCGGCAATGTCGAGATTTGCCATGACTTTGAGACGCGACAAGAGCGCCGGCGCCAATTGTTTCGGCGGTGCGGAAGCTTCTTGGAGCATGCCGTCGATGCGATAACGAATATTGAGCCGGTCTTCGTCCGGTTCGAAATGAATATCGCTGGCGTGCTCGGCGACGGCGAGTTGCAACAACTGATGAACGTATTCCACCGTTGGCGAAGGTGCTTCCGCAATCGATATGTGGAGAGAATTATTCATCTAGTGTGGCGGCGAGAACTTCTTTGATGGTGGTGATGCCTCGGGAAGCTTTAAGAAAGCCGTCTTCGCGCAACGTCCGCATGCCGGCTTTGCGCGCGTGAAGGCGCAATTGCGCGAGCGTGAAATTTTGCGCGAGTAGAGCGTGCAACGTTTCATCCATCGGCATCATTTCAAAGATGCCGGTTCTGCCTTTATAGCCTCCGTGGCAATACGTGCAACCGGCGCTTTGTTGGAAATGACTCGAAGCATTCAAACGAAATGTTTTTTTCTCTGCGCGCGTGGGACGATACGGCTCCGCGCAATGCGGACATATTTTTCGCGCCAAACGTTGCGCGATAACCAACCGCAACGCCGAAGAAAGCAACAACGGCTTCACGTCCATATCGATCAAGCGCGTCACCGCGCTCGGCGCGTCGTTGGTGTGAAGCGTGCTCAGAACCAAATGTCCTGTAAACGCGGCATTCATCGCCACGGCGGCAGTTTCCGCGTCGCGAATTTCTCCCACCATGATGATATCGGGCGATTGACGCAACATCGCGCGAATGGTCGAGGCAAACGTCACGCCCGCCGATGAATTCACCTGCACTTGATTGATTCTGCTTAAGCGATTTTCCACGGGGTCCTCCACGGTGATGATTTTTTGCTGAGGTTGATTCAGCGACTGCAAACAGGAGTATAACGTGGTGGTTTTTCCCGAGCCGGTGGGACCGGTGATCAAAATCATTCCGCAGGAAGCTTGAAGATTTTTTTTCAAAAGCGAAAGATGCGGTTCGATGCATCCGAGGCGTTCGATGTTCAGTAGCGGCGATTCGCGGTCTAAAATACGAATGACCATGGATTCGCCGTGCAACGTCGGCATGCAAGCAACGCGCAAATCGAGTTGAATCCGCTCCGGCGTGGTGAATTCCGCGCGTCCCTCTTGAGGCAATCGTTTTTCCGCCACATCCAAATTCGCCATGATTTTGAGATGACCGGCGACGGCGGATTGCAATTCTTTGGAAAGCGTGCGTTTTTCTCGGAGTATTCCATCCACGCGATAACGCAATCGCACGCCGTTGGACAGGGCGTCAAAATGAATATCGCTGGCGCGCTCGGCGCAAGCTTCAAAAATAATACTGCGCACCAATTGCGGAAGCGGCGCGAGATCGAAATGAGGCACAATGGTTGCGGAAGAACCCGCGCCGGATACCTGTTCGACCGTCTGCTCCTGTGCCATCAGGGAGCATCATAGAGAAGCACGCTGTTTCGCCAAGAATTATTGAACAACCGCAGATTGTTTGGCGTTAGCGGTGAGTGTCTCGGGGGATGTTTTGGCGAGCGAAAGCCAATCCGTTAGAATGAAAATGGTTTCTTTTAAATGAAGATCGCTTGTGTAAGTGATATCGTCTTCATTTTCTTCTTTAGAAGTATCCTTGGTTACTTCTTTTTCTTTCTCTTTATCCTTTTTGGAAGTGTCTTCCGCTACGTACGCCGATGACTCGTCGCCTTCCTTGTGTTGAATGATAAATTTGACGGTTTTGTCGTCGTTTTGAGTCAATTTTTTCTCGAGTTCGCGCACTTGTTCCCTGCGTTTTTTCTCGGCGTCACGTTCTTGAACGCGTTTTTCCTGATTCAGCGAAATTTTTCCGTCTTCCATGCGTTGGCGTAAGCGCTGAATATCGGCGAGGAAAAGTTGATACAAACTATTATTAGCGATACGTTGTTGGGAGCGTTTGCGAAGTTCGGCGAATAAATCTTTGGAAAAATTCTGGATTTTAGAAAACTTGGTGGAATTAATTTCATCCCATGAAAGCGCATGCGGCGAATCGGATTCGCCGATTTTAAGAAAATCATTGTGCGACGGCAACGAAATATCGGGAATCACGCCGCGGTTTTGCGTGGAATGACCGTTGGGGAGATAAAATTTTTGAATGGTGAGCTTAACTGCTCCGGCTTTGTTTTTTGCGTTTTCATCATTCACATTTTGTTGAGGCGGCAAAAAACGGTCCAATTCCACCACTGCCTGCACAGTGCCTTTGCCGTGCGTGCTTTTGTCGCCGACAATGATCGCTCGGCCGTAATTTTGCAATGCGCCTGCTAAAATTTCCGAAGCCGAGGCGCTGTTGCGGCTGGTGAGCACGATCATATGACCTTTATAAACTTTGCCTTTATTTTTGACGGAACGAATTTTGATTTTGCCCGCGTTGTCTTTGACTTGCACCACAGGGCCTTGATCTATAAAAAGCCCGGTGAGCGAAACGGCTTCGTCCAAAAGTCCGCCGCCGTTGCGGCGTAAATCCAAAATCAATCCTTCGATGCCTTGCTTCATTAAATAATCCAGCAACAATGCTACGTCTTCAGTGGTGCTTCGCGCGGGAGGCGCATCGGTCGAAACATTATCCGTGCCGATGTCGCCGTAAAACGACGGCAATTCAATGACGCCGACTTTCAACGTTTTGCCGTTGGGCGCTTTTTTCTCGATGATTTGCGCGTTAGCTTGTTGGGCTGTCAGCTCAATTTTGTCGCGCGTGAGGGCAATTTCTTTGGTTTGCGAAGGATCCGCGGCGTTGGAGGGCATGATTTTCAGCCGCACAACCGTATTTTTTTCGCCGCGAATCAACTTGACCGCGTTGCGCAATTTCATATCCACAATATCCGTGTACGCATCATTGCCTTGGGCGACGCCGATGATTTTATCATTGATTTTGAGTCGTTTGTCTTTGTCTGCAGGGCCTCCTGGAATAATTTCTTTGATGGTGCAATAGCCTTCTTCCGAAGTTAGCACGGCTCCAATGCCCACCAGCGACAATTTCATTCCAATCGCAAAATCATCGAGCGTGGAAGGGCTCATATATTGAGAATGGGGATCAAAAAGTTCCGTGAGCGAACTCAAATATGTCTGAATAATATCTTCGCCGTCGTAATCTTGCGCCGTGCGTCGCAAGCGTTGATAGCGCTTGGAGACGGTTTTGATCGGATCATCTTCCTTAGGTTTGGCGGCCAGGCGCTCTTGCAATAAATCGAATTTGAGGCGTCGTTCCCAGAGTTCGTCTGCTTCTGCGGTTGTTTTTGGCCAAGGCACTTTGGAACGATCGATTTCGTAGAAATCATTGGCGTCAAAATTAAACTGTTTTTTCAAACGTTTTTCTACCCAGTCCATGCGCGCATCAAGACGTTTGCGAAACAGAGCAAAAATTTCATGCGCCACGGAGATGTCTCCATGCGCTGTGAGTTCGGGAAGTTGCTCGCCAAACTTATTTTGGAAATCCGTCAAATCCGATTGCAGAAAAAAGAGGTGATTGTAATCCAGCATTTTCATGTACGATTCAATCCATTCCCGCGCAGTCTGCGCATCGATTGGGTGCTTGGCAAAATGATATTGCTGAAGAAGCTGGCTGACCAGAATCGGCGTCTTTTTCAACTCAGGGGTCAAATCAATCGATGATTTTTGCGGAGTGGTTGCCGGTTCAGCTTTTTTGTCGGTGGGGAATTGGATATTGGAAATATCCACGGAATTGATCGTAATGGTGGTCTGCGTTTTTTGTTGTTGCGGAGGGTTTTCCGCAGAAGAGCAAGCCGCCCAGCTCATGGCTACGATTAACAAACACAGCGTCGAAACTTCCAACCTCAATTTCATAAAGCAACAATCTTATACATGTTCGGCATTTTGGGTAGTAAAAATTATGTTTTTTTTATTCGTCACATAGAAAATTCTAAATCGTATAGCCTCACGATATACGTCTTGAATCATTCCCAATCTTGACTCATGGAAGCAGGCGAGACATATTACGAGCATGTCGAAAGCAAATAGTCGTCAATTTATCGCGGTGCTTGATCAAAAAGGCGATGGCTATGTTTCTTTGAGTCCAAAACTCGACGTAGCTAGTCCATGCGACACCATTGAAGAAGCTATGGCAATGCTCAAAGAAGCCGTGAGTTTGTATTTGGAGCATAATCGTTAAATGGCCTGTTGCGTGGTCAAACAGTTTTATGTTTAAAAACTTCCAATTTAGAAAATATCACAAGTGGGCGGAAAGTGTGATTCAGTATTTGCGCAAGGAGCGCAAGTATTCGCACGATATTTTGTCGATTAAAGATTTGCAAAAATACGACGACGCACTCTTGGGTTTGGAAAAAATAAAATCGATGGAGTGCGAAGCGGTGGAAATGGAAACGCACGTCGAGGCTTTTATGAAAAAGTACGAGGCGTTGGTGTTGCCGAATTCCGAGCGAAATTGGCGGGAGAATGTAGAAGTGTTTTTTGTGGCGTTGGTGATTGCTTTAGGGATTCGCGCGTATATTTTACAGCCATTCAAAATTCCGACGCATTCCATGAAGCCGAGTCTCTACGGCGTGCTTTGCGAGCCGCGGCAGGGCGAAAAAAAGCCCAATTTTTTCAAATGCGCGGTTGATTTTTTGATTTTTGGGAAAACCTATCATCGCATCGAGGTGAAAACCGACGGCGTTTTGCACGGGGTGAAAGAATCGCGCATATTGGGCGTTTTGCCTTCGAAAATCACGGAATTCTATGTCGGCATGGATCGGTATTGGGTGTGGGCGAGTTTGAAGCAACTTTCAGAGTTAGGGTATTCTTACGAAATGGGGCAAAAATGCGTCAAAGGCGAGGAATTGGTGAATTTTTCCGAGCAAGCGGGCGATCATTTATTCGTCAACAAAATCGCGTATCATTTTCGTTTGCCGAAACGCGGAGAGGTTTTTGTGTTTACCACGCAAGATATCGAATTGATCGAGGCGAATCTGCAAATGCAAAATATCGAAGGCGCGCAATATTATATTAAGCGTTGCGTAGGAATAGGCGGCGATGCGTTGCGCATTGTGCCGCCGTATTTGTACATCAATGGCGATGTTCAGCGCGGAAAATCTTTTGAGCGCGTGTATTCTATGAAAAACGGCTACAACGGATATGTTTTGGGCGGAAATTATATGGCGTCGGCAGAAGATACCTATCAACTCATGCCGGATCGATTCTGGGCGATGGGCGACAATAGCCGACAAAGTCTCGACAGCCGTTTTTGGGGACCTGTTCCCAGAAAAAATCTCGTCGGTTCCGCGTGGGTAGTCTATTGGCCATTTGGGAAACGCTGGGGTTGGATTGATTAAAAATCGAGAATCGAGAGTTAGATCAACAAAGAACTGGTCAAGAGTGTAAAACTTATTTAATCTTTGGAAAGTTATGTTTTTGAAGTCTTTAGAGATGGTAGGGTTCAAGTCTTTCGCAGGGAGAACCGTGGTGAATTTTCATAAAGGGATGACCTCGATTGTGGGTCCCAATGGTTGCGGTAAGAGCAATATCCTGGATGCGATTCGCTGGGTGCTAGGAGAACAATCCGCCAAAGCGTTGCGCGGCGGGAGCATGCAGGACGTGATTTTTAATGGTACTGATATGCGCAAATCCGTGGGCATGGCGGAAGTGTCACTCACATTTGCCGATTGCGAAAAAGAACTTGGCACCGAGTATCACGAAGTGCGCATCACGCGGCGAGTTTTTCGCGACGACCAATGTGAATATGAACTCAACAAAACACCGTGCCGCTTAAAAGATATTCAACAGCTTTTCATGGACACCGGCATCGGGCGCACGGCGTATTCTATTATGGAGCAGGGAAAGATCGACGCATTGCTTTCTTCCAAGCCCGAAGACCGTCGCATGGTTTTTGAAGAAGCCGCCGGTATTACAAAATTTAAGAGCCAGAAAAAAGAAGTGTTGCGCAAACTTGAGTACACGGAGACGAATCTTTTGCGCGTGACGGATATTATTCGCGAGGTCAATCGACAAATAGGCTCGCTTCAACGCCAAGCGGCCAAAGCGCGGCGTTATAAGGAAGCATCCGAGCAACTCAAAAATCTCGACACGCGATGGGCGGCGCATCAATTCAAACATCTGCAAAGTTCCGTGCAGGAGAGCGAAGAAAAAGTCGCGGCATTTCAAATGGAATTGACTGGATTGCAGGCTACGCTCGATGAAAAAGAGGGGAATTTGCGGCAACAGCGCGTGGAATTGGAAAATATTGAGGATCAAATTCGCTCCTCCGAACAACAACGCGCTCTCTTGGAATCCGAGACGACTCAGGCGCAACAACGCATCGGTTTTCATCAGCAGAGGCTCTCAGAATTGGAGCAACTCATCGAGCGCAACCGCATGGAAGTGGCGTCCAACGAGGAAAAAATTCGTTTTCAGCAGGAACAATTGGAAATGTTTCGCGTAGATTTGACGCAGTTAACGCAAGAGATTGCGAATTTGACGGGCAAACTCGCGCAGGAACAAGGCGTTTGGCAGGAAAGAAAAAATGCGCTCGTGGCGCATACCAAGGAAAGAGAAAAATTAGACGCCGAAGCAATCGCCAATGCCAAGCAAATCGAATCGAATCGCGATCGCATCGCGCATTTGGAGAGTCAGCAACGCGGGCATCTTTTGCGTGTGGAAAAACTCAACGACGACGAAAAAAACTGGACAAAGCATCATGAAGAATTGCTTCATGAAATTAACGATGTCGCCGAACATTTGCGCCAATGCGAGGAAGAATCTAAAAAAGCGGATCAGGCTTTGGAGCAAAAAGAAATTTCATGGGAAAATATCAATGCCGAATTTAAAAACGCGCGCGAGGCATTTGAAAAAATTCAACAGGAACGCGCGGCGGTTTTGGCGCGTAAACAAGCGCTCGAGCAATTGGCGCAATCGCAAGAAGGTTACTCGGGTGCGACGCAAGCTTTGCTGGAGCAAAAGCGCCAAGGCGTTATGGGCACGCTTTTGGATTTTATCGAGGTGCGCGCGGGTTACGAGAAAGCCGTTGAACTTTGTCTCGGTTTGGCATGCGAAGCGGTAATTGTGCAAAATACGGAGACGCTCGATGCGCTAACGCAAACTTTGCAGGACAAAGGCAATCTCGTGATCGCGCCGATAAGCGCGCTGAAAATTTTATCGACGAGCCCTTCGCATCGCTCGGAAGCGGCCATTCATTTTGTGTCGCCGCAGCCTGTTGTTGCGGAATGGATTCGCCCATTGTTGTCGGACTATTACATCGTGGATGATTTTGCGTCCGCGCAACGTTTGCAAGGAGAACTTCCGGGAATACATATCGCGACGCGCGACGGCGAATTTTTGCACGCGACGGGTTGGCAATTGCGCGGTACCGCGGCGCATGCGCATCAATCGATTCTCACGCGCAATAATGAATTAAATCAACTGATCGCCGAAGCGCACAATTTGGAGAAAAAATTTGAAGACGCCTCGCAAACGATGGAAAACGCGCGCGCGCGCGGCGAAGAAGCGGAAACCGAGCTTGCGGAAGCGCGTCAACAAAAACAGCGCGGGGCGGCGGAGCGCGATTCGGCGCAATACAGTGTGGAATTGCATCAAAAACGCGAGGAAGAATGGAAGTTAAAACTTCAAACCATTCAGCAAGAAAAAAATCTTTTGCAAGAACAGGATCAATCAGGGCTTGAGGAACAAAAGCGTTTGTCGCAAGAAATCGAAAATCTTCAAAACCAAAATCAACAACATGTGAAGCGGATTGAAGAACTCGCCGCTTTAATTGCGAACCTGACGCTTTCCGCCGACGAACAAGGGCAGATTGTGATGGACGCGCGCGTGCGTTCCGCCGCGGCGGAACAACGTCGCGAGAGCTTGCAAAAGCAGGAAATGCCTCTGCAACAGCGCTTGCAGGAATTGAAAGACCTCCTGAAGTTGCGCGGTGAAGAAATCGTCGCCTATCAACAAAAAATTGAGGAATCTAGAGCGGAAATTTCCTCCGCGGAACAAATCATTTCCAACTCGGCGCAGCGCATGCAGGACATCCGTCAAATCGTCGATCAATTTTCCGAACAGCGTCGCGAGAAACATGCAGATTTGGCGAAAGACGAGAGTGAAATTAAAATTGAGCGACGCAAAGCAATGGAGACGCAAACGCAATGCGGGAAAGAAGAGGTTTCATTGGCGGAAAAAAGAATGCGGCGCGATGCGCTCGTGGAGCGAGTGCGGCATTCCTATCAAGTGCAGTTGACGGAAACGGCGTTTGAGGAAAAAGAAGAAGATTGGGCGCAGATCGAAACGCAAGTGCACGAACTTAAAGAAAAACTCGACCGCATGGGCCCGGTGAATCTTGACGCGATTACGGAATTCGAGGAACTTGAGCAAAGGCAGAAATTTTTACAGCAACAAGAGCAGGATTTAATCAAGGCAAAAACGCAGTTGGCCGACGCGATCCGCAAAATCGATGAAACCACCAAAGTCATGTTCGCCGAGACGTTCGCGAAAATACAAACCAACTTTAACGAAGTGTTTGTGGATTTGTTCGGCGGCGGGCGCGCGGCGATTGCGCTGATGGATGAGCAAAATCTTTTGGAGTCCGGAATCGAAATCATTGCCAAGCCTCCCGGAAAGCAATTGCAAAATATTTCGTTGCTCTCCGGAGGAGAAAAAACACTGACGGCGGTGGCGCTCTTATTCGCTATTTATATGGTGAAGCCGAGTCCTTTCTGTGTGCTCGACGAAATGGACGCGCCGCTCGACGATTCTAATATCGCGCGCTTCATTCACATGTTACAGCGATTTGTGAAGCAGTCGCAATTTATCGTGATCACGCACAACAAACGCACGATTGCCGCCGCCGATGTGATTTATGGCATTACGATGGAAGAACACGGCGTGTCAAAAGTGATTTCCGTGAAGCTCACGCGCAACGAAGAAGACCCTCTTTTTGATGAAGAACAGGGCGGAGGCGCAAGGCGTAGTCGGCTTCAAGAAACAACGTTGACGTCTTGATAATAAATGAAACCGACCTCTGCATGCTTAATGAGAACAGCTCAAAAAGCGGCATTGAGCGCAGGAAGTTTTATTTTGAAGGCGATTCAAAGTAAGAAAATCGTCGCGAATCACATTCATGATCACGATATAAAAATTCAATTGGACGTCGATACACAGGCGCTTTTAACGAAAATGATTTGTAAGGATTTTCCTGACCACGCGATTCTGGGCGAAGAAGGAGGCGAGGGGAGTAAGGGAAAATCTTACGAATGGATTCTCGATCCTATTGATGGAACGGTGAATCTTTTTTATGGCATTCCACATTTTTGTATCTCAATTGCCTGCCGCTATGAAAATAAAATTCTTGTGGGAGTGATTTTGGATCCTGTTCGTAGAGAATGTTTTCATGCGATTGCCGGCAAGGGGGCATTTCTCAATGGAAAGCGGATTCATGTGAGTCAAAGAAGTAAGCTGGGCGAAGCCATCCTTGCTCTCGGATTTTCCAAAGGCAAGGACAGCATCGACAAGTGTCTTGAGCTTTATCAATTTTATGGACCACGAGCCCGCAAGTTAAGAGCCATGGGGTCAGCCGCTTTGGATATGGCCTATATTGCGGCCGGGCGAATCGATGCTTACATTGAGCAAGGAATAAAAATTTGGGATATTGCGGCTGGAATGTTGATTCTTGAAGAAGCCGGCGGTAAAATAAAATTGATGGCCAAAAAACAACTTCATCACTACCATATTTGTGCCTCTAATGGGCGCATCAAATTGCCGCGAATATAATTTTATGCCCACAACCGGAACCGGACAAAAACAACGCATCTTAATTGTCGATGACGAGCGCGTCACGCTTCAATATCACTCCAGTATGCTCAAATCATTGGGCTACGAATGCGTCACAGCTTCCAGCGGCGCGGAAGCGCGGGAAATTTTACTCCGAAGTAGTACGCGCGATTTTGATTGCCTTGTCACTGATTATCTCATGCAAGGCGAAACGGGGCTTGATTTAATCAATTGGCTTCGTGAAAAAAGCAGTAGTTTGGCGGCGATTGTGATTACTGCGCAAGAAGAGCGGAGTTTGATTGCGGAAACATTGCGCACTGGCGCGGTGGATTTTTTGGACAAGCCAGTTCCCAAAAACGCTTTGGCCAATGCAGTCAAAAAAGCGTGCGAGTTGACTGCCAAATGGCGTTCGCTTCATGCCAATTATGATGCCGTGCGTGAATTGGCAAAATTTAAAGGCATCTTGTGTAGTTTTCGTCCCGTAGAAGGCCAATCTCCGCCGGATTTGGTTTTTTTCCCGAAATTTGATTTGGGAGGCGACTTTGTCAATCTCTATCCGCTCAATACGGATCAATATGTGCTTCTTTGCGGCGACGTTTCCGGCCACGATCTCAAGGCCGCATATATTTCTTCTTATTTTCAGGGCATTGTGCGCGGCTTGAGCGAAAAAAAGGCTTCCGCATCCGATATCATTCATCATTTTAATAAAATTCTCATCAATGAATGGAATGAAACGCTTTTTCAAGAGCGCGATCTGACGTCGTTTTCCATTTCTGTGCTGTTGCTTTTTGTGGATCGCTTGTCGCAAAAAATACATTTGTTGAATTGCGGATTTCCTGCGCCTTTGATGGATGATGGCAAAGGGCAGGCTTATGTCTTGGAAACGAGTTCCCAGCCTTTGGGATGGTTTGAGACATTAGTGTTATCGGAAAAACACTTCAACTTGCCCGAAGTGGGATCGATCACGCTTTATACGGACGGCGTGATTGATTTGGCTTACGCGCTGAAAGTGCATCCGGTCAGTCTGGCGTATCGATTGCTTCAAGAAAAAGATTATTCCATTCAACATAAAATTACCCAACAAGCGCAGGATGATGTTCTGATTGTGCGCATGAATCCCCATCCTCATCATCAATCTCAAGAAATTTTCGGTATGATTTTATTTCAAGTTTTATCTCCGGACGATTTGGTTCGCATTGATCATCATCAAGCCGAATGGGAGAGAAGCTTGTTGTATGCCATGGAGGAGGGAATCTTTGGAGATCGTCTTTACGATGTCGTCGTATGCATTCGCGAAGCTGTTCTCAACGGACTTTCTCACGGATGTAGGAAGGTAAAAAATCCCACGTGTGCCTTGCAAATCAGTTATAATGCTTCCTCTGGGATTTTACGTATTCGCGTGGATGATCCTGGACCTGGCCATGATTTTAATTTACTTCAATCTTTTGACGATCTAGTGCAACTCAAGAAAAGCCATCTGGGTTTAGTCATGATGAAATGCTTGGCGGATAGCTTGACGATGGAAAATAAAGGCGCTTCCGTCATCGTAGATTTTAACTTTTCTCTTCCGTCTTAGTATAACAATTTTATGAGCATGTTAACTTGTCAATTTGATCAACGTAACAAACAAATGCAGTTCGTCTTTCATCAAGATGTTTTGAGTAGCGTGGTGGAAGAAATGTCGTTCCTGATTAAAAAAAATTTGGAAGACAAAAAACAGGAAGATTGGAATATTCTAGAAATCGATCTTCATGCGGTGCGCGTGATGGATTCCATGGGATTAAATCTTCTGATTGGTCTTCTCAAGCATGCGCAACTCCGTAATGCGCGCGTCCGATGCAAAATTTCCAGTCCTACAATCCATCGAACGTTTCTTTTTACGCGTCTCGACAAACAGATGGATGTAGAGTTTGATCGTGAAACTTCCGATATTGCATGAGCATGCGCATTTTTTTTAGAAAATGCATCCATTCATGGATTTGCTTCGAGTGTCAGTGAGACTCAATTCAATAACTTTTCTAATTGATCGTCTTTAGGGATGCCTAATTTGATCGCTTGTTGATAATGTTTTTTCGCCAATTCCTTCGCAGGAGGATTTTGTGTGGCATAAATGACCGCAAGATTAAAATGCGCATCGCCGTAATTCGGGTCCAGCTCAATCGCCGTGCGACATTCTTGCTCGGCGGCTTCTTGCCAGCCTTTTTGCGACGCGGAAATGCCCAAATAATTGCGTGTTTTGGGATCGTTGGGATTTAAAGCTACCGCGCGGCTCAAGACTTGCACGGCGTCGTCGTATTTACCCTGCTGATAAAGCACGATGCCCAATATCGAGTGCGAAAAAGCATCTTGAGGCGCCAAACGAACCGCTTCTTTGAGCGTTTTTTCCGCATCGGCGTATTTTTGTTGTTGAAAACGCACGACACCCAAATTAGATAACGCATATAATGAACCCGGGTATGCGTTGAGAATGGTTTGATATTTGGCCGCGGCTTCTTCAAATTTTCGATTGGCAAAAAGTTGCACCGCTTGCTCGGCGACGTCGCGATATTCCGAAGGAACGCGCGGCGAAGAAGCATAATCGGCGGCAGGACGTTCAATCGTCGTCGAAATATTACCTTGCGTATCCACAGACAAACTCGCCTTCAATGACTGCATAATTTCCCTTTCCTCTGCGGTCAATGTCACCGGCGGAGAAGCTAAAATGTCAATCTGCGTTTTCAAAGTCGCCGAATTAATCGCCAGCCGCTCAATTTCCTGCAACGCCGTTTTTCGCGCGGCCTCTCGCCGGTTCTGCTCTTTAAGTTGACGACTCACGAGATCGCGCAAAATTTTATTTTCCCGTTGCAACGATGCCGAGCCGCTTTTGGCGGCGGCGGCCAGCTTGTCTTGCGCTTCTTGAAGTTGCTTTCTGAATTGATCGTTGGATTGTTGAAGAAAATCTTTTTGTTTATTTAATGCGGCAATCTGCTCTTGAGATTTTGTTAACTCTTCTTGCAAAGCTTGAATGGAGGCCGCACTCGCGGCGCCTTGTTGCAAACGGTCAATTTCCGTTTGCGCTTTGGATAATTGCTCTTGCAAAAGTTTGTTTTGCTCCATCACTTCATTCAGCTTGGCATCGCTGACACCTTGACGAAGCGACTCAATTTGCGATTCCAAAATTTGTTGTTGCGCCCGTAGACCGGAGCCTTCCGTAGTAGCTGTGGTGAGCTTGAGTTTGGTTTCTTCCAATTCAGATTCCAATTCGCGAATGCGAGCTTTTAACAAAGCAATTTCGCTGGAATCGATTCCTGTCTCTTCCTGTCCCACAGATTCTCTCGGCGTGATGAGCGATGGGGTGGATTTAGGCTCCAAAGGGGTGGTTTCTTGTGCAACAGAGGTCTGCATTGTGGTGCTGGTGGTTAATTGCGGTGTGGTCGATTCTGCGGGCGTTTCTTCAACGACTAGACCTTGAAGATTTTGCACCTTATCTTTGCAAAAATTAATGCGGTAACGCACGATCACCGGTTCCCAATCGGGATATTCTTTTTGCAAATCTTCTAATCGCTTCAAACTGACGTCAAAACGTTCTTTTGCTTCTGCTTTTTGTCCTGAGGTTTCTAACTTTTCGCCTTCTTGAATCAGTAAATAAATTTGGAGGTATTGATCTTGCGGTGATGCGAAAACAACAGATGCGGCAAACAAAAAAACGGCCGCTCCGATGACGGTTAAAAGACTTCGACGAGGAATCATGCGAGTGTGGTAGTATATGATTCGATTTTTAAAAAAGGCAATATTTAACTCAACATGAGTTTCCCCGGCTTTTTTGATACAGGACAAAGGGGATAAGAAATTGAAAATCTAAAATTCCAAATCTCAAACGTATCCATCTCTCATTTCCTGCATGATGAGCAAAAGAAATCGATTTCAGGGGGATAAAGGGTGGGTTTTTTCTATGTTTTAAAATTTTTCAAGCATTTTGGAATTTGTTTGGGATTTGGGATTTTAAATTTCGTTTCATACTAAATCCAAAAAATAAGTTCACACTTGTCATTCCCGCTTTTAGCGGGAATCCAGAGGAATAAAGGGAGGGTATATTCATCAACTTATTTTTTGGATTTAGTATCATCTCCAACGCACACTCAAAAAATAGGGGAATGTCTTGGGGTATTCCATCTTGTTCAAGATTCTGTTTTTAATTGGATATTTTTAATAGAGTGAGTCATCAATCTGGCATAAAGCTTGCTTAAAAAAGAGTGTATGCCGGTTGCTGTTAATCCGCTGATCAATGATCCGACGATTCAGAGTTTGAAGTTAGCTCTGGATGCGGCGGCCATGAAACACCAAGCCATCGCCAGCAATATCGCTAACGTAAATACTCCTAATTACAAGAGGTTGGATTTAAATCCCTCGTTTACCACAGAGTTTCAAAAGGCGATGACAACCTTGGAATCTGGGCAAAGCATGTCTGAACTTCCTAAGCCGGCGTTAAGCGAAACTTCAATGGGAGGCGTTCTGCGCATGGACGGCAATAACGTAAACATGGAGCAGGAATTGATGGATTTGATGAACAACCAAAGCAAATTTGATTTTGCTTCTAAGATGTTGATACAGAAATACAACAATCTTAGAGTCGCTATGGGGAAAGGGTAATTATTTATGGACGGTTCTGTTATTCCAGCTTCTGAAATTTCGGCCAGCGCCTTGCAAGCCGAGCGCATGCGCTTGGAAATCGTAGCGCAAAACTTGGCGAACATGAACACCACGCGCGGGCCCAACGGACAGGTTTATCGCCGAAAATTGGTTACGTTTGAATCCGCCATGCAACAAGCGCAGGGTGTTGGTCAAACCGCGCAACCTGCTGGTGTGCGAGTTTCTCAAATTGCGGAAGATGCAAAACCTTTAGTGAAAGTTTATATGCCGGGCCATCCCCATGCGGATGCAAAAGGCATGGTCACGATGCCCAACGTGGACATGGTCGAAGAAATGGCCGATATGATGACCGCCACGCGTTCTTACGAGGCTAATTTGCAAGTCCTACGATCGGGAAAACAGATGTTCGATCGTTCGCTTGAGATAGGTACTGCCAGATGATTAACGGAATTACACCTTCAGCGATTTACGGAGTAGGCGGACAGACGCCGATGACCGAATCTTTTGGCGCCAATGGCGCGCATTTCAGTTTTAAATTACCTAAAGCGCCGGAGCACATTGTGCCGGTTTCACCGCAAGATGTATCGGTGAATCAAATTTCCGAACCGACCACATGGGGACAGATGCTCCAGCGAATGGCTATGGATACTAATGAGGTACAAAACGTTGCCGGAGAAAAAATTCGCGATGTTCTTGTGGGTGGTTCTACCCCCATTCATGAAGCAATGGTTTCCATGCAAGAAGCCAATGTGCGATTCGCCCTTTTGGCGGAAGTGAGAAACAAGGTTGTGGAAACCTATAAAGAAATCATGCATATGCAGGTGTAATAATTTATGAATGAATTGAAAAAAACAATGTTGACGTTGTGGGCGGGGTTGACCGGTCCGCAAAAAGTTTCTCTAATCGCAAGCGTCTTGGTGGTCTGCGCGGCGTTGATGACGCTCGTCTACTTTTCCAGCCAACCCAAAATGACCTTGCTGTACGCCAATCTGGCCGCCGAAGAAGCCTCCAAAGTTACGGAGCATCTTCAAAGCAAAAAAATTCCTTTTACCCTCGAAGACGGCGGACGCAGTATCCTGGTGCCGTCCGGCAAAGTTTATGAATTGCGGCTTTCATTGGCCGCGGCGGGAATCCCGCGCGCTTCGGACACGGCGGGCGGCGTAGGATTTGAACTTTTCGATAAAACCACCTTCGGCATGTCCGATTTCATGCAAAAAGCCAACTATCATAGAGCGCTTCAAGGCGAACTCGCGCGCACGATTCGTCAAATGGAAGAAATTGAAGAAGCGCGCGTGATGATCGTTGTTCCGGAGGACCGCCTTTTTCGCAATCAAACCAGCGAAGCCAAAGCTTCGGTGTTTCTTCGCTTGAAACAAAGCAGAAGGCTTTCTGAAGAAAAAATCCAAGCGGTTCGTTTTCTCGTGGCTAACGGCGTCGAGGGACTTCAACCGGAGCGAGTCGCGGTCATCGACAACTTCGGGCACGCGCTCGCCGAAAATCAGCAAAGCAACACGCCGTTAGCCATGAGCTCCAATCAAATCGAGCTTGTCACCACCACGGAAGAGCGTTTGCGCGAAAAAGCTCAGTCCATGCTCGATCAAGTTCTCGGCCCCGGCCAAGCCGTCGTACGCGTCACGGCGGAATTGGATTTTGATGCTATTCAAGAAACCGCCGAAAAATTCGATCCTCAAAGCGCGGTCATTCGCTCGGAATCCATCACGGCGGAAAATAGTAAAAGCAAAACCGAAACCGCAGGAGGCGTCACAGGGGTCGCGGCAAACGTGGAAGGTAATAAAACAGGCGCAAGCAGTAGTCCGAGTAGCAACGAGCAATCGCGCGAAGTCACCAATAACAATTACGAAATTAATCGCGTTGTGGAGAGTAAACAAAAAGCGATGGGTAGCATCAAACGTTTGACCGTCGCCGTATTTATCAATGCGCGCAAAACCGCTGCCGCCGCTACCGGCGAAGAAGCGCCCAAAGAAACGACAACTACGCCGCGCACGCCTCAAGAAATCAAAGCCTTGGAAGACATCGTCAAACAAGCGGTCGGATTAACTCAGGATAATCAACGCAAAGACTCAATTCAAATCATGGAAATGGCTTTTGCGGATATGTTTGCCGGCGAAGAAAAAGAACCCGCGAAGAAAGACATTATGGCCGATGTGATGACATGGATGCCTTACATCAGCCAAGGGTTTCTTATTCTCTTGGCGGGCGCCGTATTTTTCTACTTCCGCAATGTTCTTAAGAGCGGTAGCGCGGGCGAAAATGAATTCGCCGATCTGGTTGCGCGTTTCGAAAAGAATGGTAACGGAACGAACGGCGCTCTGAATGGAAGATTGGGAGGCGCGTCGGGAAGCAATCCTTCCATGCTCACTGTTGAAGAAATGACCAAGATTATTCGGGAAAATCCTAACAACACCACGCAAGCTTTGAAACAATGGTTAGTGAGAGTATAAAATTATGAGCGCACCCGCAACGACAGCTAAACCCGCTCCCGGCGCCGCCGCACCGGTAGAGGATAAAGAAAAAGAAAAGAAACCAACTTCTTTGCTCGAAAGCATGAGCAAGAAACAAAAACTTGCCGCTTTATTGGTCACCATGGGGCCGGAATTAGGCGCGACGATTTTGAATGAATTCGACGAATCCGACGTGGAGGAAATTTCCACGGAAATGATCAAGCTCGATTTCGTTTCTCCGATGATGCAAAGGGAATTACTTCATGAATTTAGCGGCATTATTTTGGAAGCCGTTGCCTCGTCTGCCGGCGGCCCTCAATTTGCCAAAGTGATTTTGGAGAAAGCCATCGGTAGTTATAAAGCGAACGAAGTCATCAATCGCGTGGCGCCTAATCGCGTGCATACCATCGATACCATGGTGCTTCGCGATATTCCGCCGCGCCAAATTCTCAATCTTTTGCGCAAAGAACAAATACAAACATGGGCATTGGTGCTTTCGTACCTCGAGCCGGCGCGTTGCGCGGAAGTGCTTTCGCTTCTCAATCCTGAATTTCGTTCGGACGTTGTTGAGCGTATTGCCACAATGGAACCCACGCCTTCTGAAGTGGTAGAACAAGTGCTGTTGCATATTCAACGTCGCTCCAGCTTGCGCAATCAACAGGATGTGACCAGTTCCGGTGGCATACAGATTTTAGCTTCGGTCATCAATACGCTGGACGATGCGACTTCCAAACAAGTGCTCGCCAGTCTCGAAGAGCGCAATCCGGATTTGTGCCGTTCGGTCAAAAAACTTCTCTTCACCTTCGAAGATATGGCGGAACTCGACAAGAGCGCCATCGGCAAGATGCTTCGCGAAGTGGATTTTCATATTCTCGCTGTGGCTCTCAAAACCGCGAGCGAAAAACTCAAAGGCATTATCTTTGGCGCGCTCACCAAACGCGCGGCGGAAGCCATCTCGGAAGAAATCGAATTCATGCCGCCGGTGCGCTTGGCCGAGGTCGAAGAAGCGCAAGAGCAAATCATCGAGCAATTGCGCAAACTCGAAGCCAACGGCGAGATTGTGCTCAACCGCGGTGGAGACAAAAAGAATGCCGTTGTTTAATATTGTGCTTCCCAAGCCTCTCGCCAAAGTCGCAATCCGCAAAACAAAATCTGCCGACGCGGCGACCGAAGAAGCTTACCGCAAAGGGCACGAAGCCGGCTACAAAGCCGGACAGCTTCAAGCGCAATTAGAGTTGCGTCAACAAAAGAAAAAAAACGCGGAAGAAGCCGCTGAGTGGATTCGTCAATTGGAAAGCGCACATGAGGAACTCGTCAAAATCGCCGGTCAACATATTCCGCAGTTGGTGCTGGCGGCGTTGTCGCGCGTGCTTCAGCATCATAAATTCACAGACGAAGAAATCCAACACGAAGTCACGGCGCTCCTACAAGAGCTTTCATTGGCGAAATCCATTTCCATCGAATGTTCCCGCGCCGATATGGATTCGTTGCAGGAATATCTCAATTCAGCGGGCACATCTGTGACGCAGAGCACGATTCAATGGACGCCTAATGATGCGCTCCAAAAAGGCGAGTACGTCATTCAAAGCGATCTCGGCGTTCTGGATGGACGGCGTTCCACGCGCATGGCGCACGTTCACGCCGCTTTGAAACAAATTTTATAAAGGTTTATGACAGAATTAACAAAATTAACAGAATTTGCTCCGCGCCCTATTCCCCATTTAAGAGGAAAGGGGTCGGAGTAATTTTGTAAATTCTGTTAATTCGGTCTAAAAAAATATGACCAAGACCTATATCGCCGATGTTCGCAACCGAATTCTGGATATTCATCCTCCGGGAATCATGGGGCGTATTAGCAAAGTCGTCGGACTTACGGTGGAATCTCAGGGGCCGCCGGCGGCTTTAGGAGAAGCGTGTTGGATTTATTCTCACGGTGGTATCGTCTGCAAATTGGCCGAAGTCGTGGGTTTTCGCGATGGCAAACTTCTCTTGATGCCTTGGGAAGGATTAGAAGGTATTGCGGTGGGAGACGGTGTGTGCTCCACGGGGTCGCCTCCGCAAGTTCCCGTCGGCGAAAATGTGTTGGGTCGTCTCATCGATCCGCTAGGAAGACCGATTGATAATTGCGGGCCTTTGGATCCCATGACGCCCACGGCGGCGCTCATTCGCAATGTTCCGCCTCCGGCGCAACGTCCGCGTATTAACAAAGTATTTGAATCGGGCATTCGCGTGATCGATGCTTTCACGACGTGCGGCGTGGGACAACGGCTCGGAATTTTTGCGGGGAGCGGCGTCGGAAAAAGTTGTTTGCTCGGCATGATCAGTCGTTACGCCAAAGCGGACATTAATGTCATCGCGCTCATCGGAGAACGCGGTCGAGAGGTGAGGGAATTCGTGGAAAAAGATTTGGGCGCTGAAACTTTGAAACGAAGCGTGCTGATTATTGCAACCTCCGATCAACCGGCGCTCGTGCGCATTAAAGCGGCTTTTACCGCCAACACCATCGCCAATCATTTTCGCAAACAAGGCAAACATGTACTTTTGCTCATGGATTCGCTTACGCGCTTGGCGATGGCTCAACGCGAAGTGGGGCTTTCCATCGGCGAGCCGCCTGCCACGCGCGGTTATCCGCCTTCCGTGTTCGGTTTATTGCCGGTGATTTTGGAACAAGCCGGTTGCATGGGATCAGGTGCGATTACCGGACTTTATACGATTTTGACCGAAGGCGATGATTGGAACGATCCGGTCAGCGATTGTGCTCGCTCGGTGCTTGATGGACATATTTTACTCACGCGGCGACTTGCGGCGGAAAATCATTATCCGGCTGTAGAAGTGTTGGAGAGCTTGAGCCGCTTACAGTCGGATTTGGTTTCGGAACAGCATGTCGATTTGGTAGGCAAAGCGCGGCATATCCTTGCCATTCAAAGACAATACCGCGAACTCATCGACATCGGCGCTTATGTTCCCGGCAGTAATACGCAACTCGACAAGGCCCTGCAAGTTTATCCGGAATTGGTACAATTCTTGCGTCAAAAGATTGAGGAAAGAAGCGATATGGACGAAGCCATGACGCAGTTGCAGATGATTCTGCACGATTTCCAAGCGTAATAAGCGATGAAGTCAAAAACCTTAGCGATGCTCGTCAAGTTGCGCCAGTACCAACTTGAGATGGAGCAATGGAAGCTTTATCACAAGCAATTGGAAGAGCAAAAAGCTCGTATGGACGCGGAAAATTCCGCGCATCTTCTTCAGGAATCTTATGGCGACGGTTTATTGCCGGTCCAACCCAGCGTGGCCGAGCGCGCATCGCGTTTTCACCACGAAGCCGCGGTAGCGTATGAACTTTCCATGCGCAAGCTTGCCTTGACTCAGCAAGAAACTTATCAACAGCTTTTGGCGGTCATTTATCGTCAACAACGCCGCGAAATGATGTCGCGCTTGCATCAAGACGCAGTGCGTCAGGAACAAATGGAATACGATTATCAAGAACGCAGATTTCTGGACGATTTGGCGCAAACCAGTTTCGCGCGTTCTGAGAAAGAGATTTTATGAAACTCAATTTAAAAATATTAATTATCGCTTTGGGAGTTGAATTTATCGTGTGCTTGTTGGGATTGGGAGGAGCGACGTTTATAGTAATTTCCAAAGCAAAAACTTTCGCAGTGGAAGCAAAAGAAAAAGAGACTGTGGCAGTTCATCGAGAATCTTCAAAAGAACATTCCGGCGATTTATCGTCGTCGCAAGAATCCGGATTTCCCGCGCAAACTTTGAAGCCTGTGGTCAATGAATTAGATCAATGGCGAGCGGAACTCAATACGCAAAAAGAAAAATTACTGGCCATGGATCAAGACATCATGCGTCGCGAAACCATTCTCAAAGCCGAACGCGAAAGCGTGGAGAAAGAAAAAGCCAAAATTCTCGAAATGCAAAAACAACTGAGCGAACGCGTGCTTTCCGTGCAGGTCAACGATGCTCAAAAATATAAAGAATTGGCCGTCATGTTTACCAAAATGAAGGTAGATCAAGTCGTGCTCTTCATGAAAATGTTCCCCGATGATCAAACCAGTAAACTCATGTCTTTCATTCCCAATAAACAGTTAATCAAAATCCTCGAATACTGGAGCATCACTTATCCCGATGATCGCGAGCGCTTGATGCGAGTTACCTCGCAAATTCGCAGAGTGATTCAAGAGCCGCTCATCTCCAGCGCAAATGAAACCGCGCAAAAACCTGAAATCCAAACACAATGAATAAATCCATTTGTAATTTCTTTTTGGCATCCGCGGCAGAAACAACGCAGGGAAGCGTTGCCGCGGCAGGGTCTTCTAAAGTCGATCTCCCTACTTCCGGAGAAGAATCCGTTTCCAGTTTTGAAGAATGTTTAGAATCATGTTCTGCGGAATTGGAAAAAACAGAATCTGCTTCCACCGAAAATAGCGATTCATCCGAAGAAACAAATTCCAGCGACAACACGATAGAAATCAGTCTTCCTGTTTTAACGGAAACCGTCCTCGAACCCTTAGTGGCTAATCTCATTCTGACGGAATTCTTGGAATCCGAAAACATAGTCGTTGGCGATGTCGCGGATGAAGTCGATGATGCAGAAACTGAAATTATCGAAGAGGAATCAGAAGAAATCATTTCTTTCATGTCTGCCGATCTTGAATCTGATATCTCCACGGAAAGCATGGCAACGGAGGGTGACATGACTTTAATCATGGAAGACGTTTCTTCCGATGAAGCCTCCGACACAGAGAATACTTCAGGCGAAATTGCCGCGACCGTTTCAGACCCAATAGCGAACGACACAGAAATTCCCATCGATACCGAAGCTACTGATGCGCTCTCGAAAAATACGGAAGAAACGATTTCCAAGGAAGCAAACAATACAGAAAATTCCAACTCAACCGATGCTTCGGAACAAAGCGCAGACTCCGAGGCTCAAGTGCTCACCGCCAATAACGCCCAAGAAGCCGCCATCAGCGAAGAGATCGAAGAAAAAACACAGGCTGTGGCGCGAGGAAAAGGCAGAGGCAAGGCAAAAGGGAAAAATCATGCCATGCAATTTTTGCGGAATGAGAAAAAAATACCTACGGAGGGCGATCGTTCCCCTTGGGAACATGAGAATCCAGTAACAAAAAGCGAGGAAAGTCAGGAAGTTGACGAAATTTTGCCTTTTGGCACATCTTTTGCTCAACAAGAGCTAATGAATGGTCTCGCGCAATTATGGAGAAGCACAAATCCTTCTTCGCCTGAATTGAATGCCATGATTGAAGAACGTACGGGCTTAGGTAGTGTGGATCAATTAAGTAGCGTTGATCAACTTCGCACCAATTCTTGGAAAAATGCGAGCGATTCTCAGAGCGTTAAAACGGAAGTTACCTCTCAAGCATGGCTCAAAGACGTTCCTGAAATGATTGCCAACACACTGAACTCCGCCAATTTGATTTTACCCAAACGCATCGAAATTCCTCTGAAAACTCCCGCCGGCGCTACCATCAATCTTTTTCTTCAGGAAGCCAACGGCCACATTCGTGCGCAATTGAGTTCCAATGACAAATTAGTGATGGAGTGGGTCAATCGCGAAGTGGTTTTCTTAAAAGAAATGCAATTTTCCACAGAAGTGCGATGGACGCCGCCTCAATTTGAACAACAACAATCGCAACGCGAAAACGGACAACATTCGCGGCAACAGGAAACTTCTCAGGAGCAAAAACAAGAGGAACGTCCTTCCTCCGATGAGGAGACCAGAAAATTCGCAGAAACGTTAAAAAAGATGGGAATTGTATGATCGATCCAGTCAGTTTGATAGGAGTGAATGCGGCGACGGGGCTTTTACACAGTATTTTTGCGCCATCAAAAAGCGCTACTTCTCCTTCTTTTGATTCAGTCATGAAAAAACACAACATCGCTGAATTACAAAAAGCTCATGCGGCGGAACTGGTGGGCGCGAAAGTGCGCGTAGAAAATGCCTTGGGAGAAATGATCACCGGCATCGTCGAGCAAGTGGGAATTTCAGAAGAAGGCGTTCAACTTCAAATCAATGGTCAATCGTACGGATTGGATCAACTTCGCAACGTTTTATCACCAAAAAAACATCAAGGGGTTAAAGTATGAGTACAATTGCAGGAATTGACGCAACAGCCGCGGCAACGGCGGCAGATACAGCGAGTCGGCTCACAGAGCAAACTATGACGCAGACCGATTTTTTAAAAGTCATGGTGGCGCAAATGGCGAATCAAAATCCGTTGAAACCTAATGATGCCAACGAGTATTACAAAAATCTCATGGAAATGAGTAATTATCAATCCACGCTGGCGATGGATCAAAACCTCACCAATGTTTACACCATGCAACAACAACTTTTGGCGCAAAGTCTCGTCGGCGAAACCGTAGAGGTCACCAATGACGAAGGAGTCACCACAACGGGTGTTGTGGAGAGCGCCTACGTGAAAGACAGTAACGTCGTCGTTACCGTGGATGGTAATGATTATGCGACGACCACCATCAACCGGATTTTGCAACCGCAACAACAATCTTAAAAGGAGAATAAAACTATGATTCGTAGTATGTACTCAGCCATCAGTGGTATGTTGAACCACCAATTGCGTATGGACGTTATTGGTAACAACATTTCGAACGTCAATACTGTCGGCTATAAATCAAGACGAACGGCGTTCAGTGAATCTTTCTCGCAGGTTTCTCGAAGCGCGACTTCCAGTACGCCGGTAGGTTTGTCCATCGGTTTGGGTTCGAACGTCGTCGGTACGGAAACGTCCTTCACGCAAGGCGCGTTCCAACGCACCAACATCGAAACGGACGTCGCCATCGGCGGCGACGGCTTTTTCTGCGTGATGACAGGCATGACTGCCGCCGCGGATGGCACCTCTGGTTCTGGTGAACGCTATTTCACGCGTGCTGGCAACTTTGTCACCGACTTGGATGGTTATCTGCGTACGGCGGACGGTAATTATGTGCAAGGTTACAGTGTCGTTGCGGATGACGCCGCCGCAGACCAGCATTTTACAGATACTTATACTTTCGTGAGTTCAGCGGTGGTTGTTGATAGTACTGATCCGGGTGGAGCTGTTATTGCGGATACGAGCTTATATTGCGTGCGTATTCCGACAGATATCACTTATACCGGCGGCGGTGGAAGCACGGAGCGCATCAAGAGCTTCAGCATTGCGACCGACGGCGCGATTTCAGTCGTCGGTGAAAACGGCACGAACATGGTGATCGGTTATATGTGTGTCACCAATTTCGGAAACGACAACGGTTTGACGTATAAATTCGGCAACTACTATCAATCATCGGTTGCGTCCGGAGACCCTGAATACTGGCGCGCCAATGACGGTCCGGTCGGCACCACTCAGAGCGGCGCTCTTGAGTTAGCCAACGTAGACTTGGCTTCGCAGTTCGCCGACATGATTATTACGCAACGCGGATTCGACGCGAACGCGCGCACGGTCAACGCGAGCGATGAAATGCTTCAAACCGCGGTCAACCTCAAGAGATAATAATGTAAAGTAATTGAACTTTGACAGCATAACGCGCAAGCGTTATGCTGTCGCTCGCATAAAAAAATATGGCAGACGAAGCAAAACCGGCAGATGCCAAACCCAAGCCTGAGGAAGCCAAAAAACCTGAGGCCGGCGGCGAAAAAGACGCTAAAGCAGGCGCCGCTCCCGCGGCAACAGGCGGCATGTCGCCCATGATCTTTTGGGGAGCCTTAGGAGGCGCATCCTTGTTAATGTTGGGAGTCGTCGTCGCGATAGTTGTCTTTGTTTTACCCTCTTTAGTCGCAAAATCGGCGAATGCTTCACATGGTGAGACTACGGAAGAAGAAGCGCTAGCGGAAGGCGAATCCACAAAAGCGGAAACTCCTAAACAGGAGAAAAAAACCGCCGAAGGAAAAAAAGAAGAAAAAAAGGAAGCTTCTAAAAAAGAAGAAGCCAAAGCCGGTGAAAAGAAAGAAGAGAAAAAAGAAGCTCACGGAGAAAAGGGCAAAGAAGGTGAAGGCGCCGCCGAAGAAGCCGACGTCAAAGAATTTATTTTGCAAGATGTATTGGTGAATGTTGCAGGAACGCGTGGCGCTCGCTATGTGAAAGCTTCCATCTTTTTCGATGCCGATCCCGCCGTTCGCAAAGAACTTGAATCCCAACGCCCTAAAGTGATCGATCTCATTTCGCAAGTGCTTTCCAGCAAGAGCATCGATCAGTTGACAGCCGATGATAGTCGAGGCGTTTTACGATCCGAATTGCTTCAAGTCGTGAATTCCATTTTAGCCGACGATAAAGTGAAAAACATTTATTTTCTGGATTTTATCATCCAGTAAACGCTATGGCAGAGGGCGGCTCACCTGATATTCTCTCGCAGACAGAAGTCGAATCCATTTTGGCTTCGCTTCAGCCTGAAGCGCCTGTTGAGCAGGAAATTTCCATTCTTGCCAAAGGCAAATCGGAACTTCGCAAAGCTTCCAGCGTTCAGTTGTATGACTTTCGTAGTCCTGTTTATTTGAATCCTTCACAAATGCGCCGTTTGCGTATTAAACATGAAGATTACATTCGCGGATTAGCGGCGAGCCTTTCGCTTTATTTGCGCATGGAATTCGGTCTTCAGATGTCTCGATTGGAAACCATTTCTTATCGTAGCCTTTTAGATTCTCTTCCCATGCCGAGCCACTTGGTGCTTTTTAAACTGAAACCGCTCAACGGCGTTTGCCTTTATGAAATGGCGCCGCGTTTGGGATTAACGGTGATCGATCGCATGATGGGCGGCCCCGGACATTCCGTCAAAGAAGAACGTGAATTTACCGACATTGAAATCGGCGTTTTGAGCAATTTTATTCAGTTAGTACTGAAAGAATATGCGGAAAGCTGGTTGAAATACAAACCGCTTACGCATGAAGTCATGCAACATGAAAATACCGCGCGCTTTTTAAATATTGTGCGTCCCGATGAAATTATGCTTTATCTGGAAATGGAAGCGCGTTTTGGAGATTGCGTCGCCGGCATGAGATTTATTATTCCTTATTCTACTATCGAAGGCTTGGTGATCGAGTTGATGAAGGAAGTATCTTCCGATAGCGCATCTCTTGAGGCCAAGGCGCGTTCGCCTCAGACATGGGATGCGACATTTTACAATATTCCGGTTCCGATTTCCGCTCATTGGCGAGGCCATTCTTTGACTCTTCGTGAAGTTCAGAATCTTTCGGTGGGCGATCTTCTGCTTTTGGACCCTAAGGTATGCGAACGCGCAATAGTGGACTTGGGCGCCCTGCCAAAATTTTTAGGAAAAATTTCTAGAGATAGTGGCCAAGTTAAGCTAACAATACTTTCTAGGAGCGAATAAAATTATGAGCGATCAACCTGCCGCATCTACTGAAGTCAAAGGCGATTTAATTCTCGATATACCGGTTTCTTTGAGCGTGGAACTGGGGCGCACTCAAATGAAAGTCAAAGAAGTCATGGCGCTCATGCCCGGCACCGTCATTGAATTGGAAAAACCTGTTGAAGAACCCGTCGATCTTTATGTCAATGGCAAACTGGTCGGCAGAGGCGAAGTCGTGGTGGTCGACAATTCCTTGGGTATCAAAATAACCCAAGTCGTGAATCAGTAGAATCGAATCCTCGATTTCTTTCTTTGGCATTTTGGAAAAATGTTGTACATTCCAGCCACGCTTGCGTCGCTTATGGAATATTCAGTCGAATGGTGGAGATGGGTGTTATTGATTGTCTTGTTCGCCGGACTCTTCGGCGCATGGTGGTGGGTCAATCGCGGAAAAATTAATTTTCAGAAACTCATGACTCCTCCGGAGCCTCAAATCAAAATTATCGAGCGTCAATGGGTCAGCCACGGCGTGGCGATTTTTCTGGTGGAAGTGAAGGGCGAACGATTTTTGCTGGCGCGAACTCAAGGAAATGTATCATGGCAAAAATTGGAATCACAATCTAAGAGCACATGAAAAAAATTCTTTTAACCGGATTGCTTCTTTTTGCGTTGGCGGCTTTTTCCAATCTCTACGCTCAAGCCAATGATTTGGTTCAAATTTCCATTAACACGGGAAAAGGAAGCGGAGCGCAACTCAGCACCTCGCTTCAAATCCTTCTTTTATTCACCGTCTTGAGCGTCGCTCCTTCGATTTTGCTCATGACAACGTGCTTTGTCCGCATGTTGATTGTTTTTTCTTTTTTGAGATCAGCGATCACGATTCAACAACCCTCCAACCAAGTTGTCATCGCATTGGCGCTTTTTTTGACGGCTTTTATCATGGCGCCTACTTGGCAGGCGATTAATCGCGATGCGGTTGATCCATTGCGCGCGGGCACTATCAATGCCGAAGAAGCCTTCAATCGAGCGACAGTGCCTTTGAAAGCTTTTATGCTCCGTCAAATGAGAGAAAAAGACCTCGAACTTTTCGTCAGTCTTTCTTCGGAAAAAATTCAGGCGGAAAAACCCGCGGATTTGCCGATTTATGTCATCATTCCTTCTTTTATGCTGGCGGAATTACGCACGGGATTCCAGATGGGGCTTCTCATTCTTCTTCCTTTTCTTGTGGTGGATATGGTGGTGGCTTCCACTTTGATGTCTCTGGGCATGATGATGCTTCCGCCGCCGATTGTTTCCTTGCCGATCAAAATTATGGTGTTTGTTTTGGTGGATGGCTGGACATTGATCGTGCGTTCGATGATTAACAGCTTTTTATGAGCATTGACGAGATTACCGAGTTGATGAAGTTAGCATTGGTGCAAGGGTTATTGGTGCTGTTGCCCATTGCGCTTGGCGCGTTGCTCACGGGTTTGATTCTTGGGTTATTGCAAACAGTGACTTCCATCCAAGAACAAACGCTTACCTTTATCCCGAAACTGGCGGCGGCGGCGGCGATGGTTTACCTTCTCGGCCCCTGGATGCTTCAACGCTTGGGGGATATTGCAGTCTTATTTATCGAGAGGGCAGGGGATGTCCTGCGATGAATTGGACGCTCGACATCGCGCAATTCTGGATCGTGGGTAGTCGTCTTTCCGGCATGCTCTTGATGATTCCCGCGATCGGACAAGTCGCTTTGCCTACGATGTTGAGGGTAGCCATCACCATGTGGCTGACCTTTGCCTTGATGAATTTTGTGCCTTCGCCGGGATTTGCGATGACCGACGCTTTTGAATTCACCGTAGCCATTGGTTTCGAATTTCTTTTGGGTATGGGAATCGGTTATGTCGTGCGTTTGGCGTTTGCGATCGTCGAAATTGGCGGGACGATTTTGGATACGGAATTAAGTTTTCACGCCGCCGCGCAATTCGATCCGACAACGGCGGTTTCCAGCGGGCCTATCGGTCGCATGTTGATTCTGGTTTCTCTGCTTTATTTTTGGCTGTTGGATTATTTGCCGATTATGATTATGGCATTGCGGGAAAGTTTCATTTTGGTCCCGCCTTTTGCGTTTAATATGCCGATGTTTAATCTGGAAAGCATCGTCAAAGTTTCCGCCGGTATTTTTACCGGAGGATTGATTATGGCCGCGCCGGTCATGGCTTTGCTTTTTGCAGTCAACGTCGGATTCGGGCTGATTGCCAAATCCGTACCCGGAATGAATTTCTTTTTTGAAGTTTTTGTGATTCGCATTTTAGCGGGATTAGTCGGAATGATTTTATTCCTGCCTTTGATTTTGTTGATCATTCGTGAACAATTCGCGCGCATTATTCCATTGGTGAGTGTCTATCTTCAGGGAGTCATTGTGAAATGAGCGAAGAAAAGGAACTGCCTGCAACAGCGAAACGACGCATGAAATTGCGTCAACAAGGGCAAGTTCCCAAAAGTCAGGATATTTCCAATACCGTCATGATCGCGGCGGCTCTGTTTGGCTTGTTGGTGATGGGAGGTTACTGGGGCAACGGCATGGCGAATATCATGGCGGCTTGCTTTCGCGAAATCGAAAAAGCGCAAACCTTAAACAACCCGGCAACCATTATCAGCATTTTACTCAATCCCGGACTCATGCTTTCGCTCGGAATTTTTTTTGGCGTCGTCATGCTGTGCGCTCTGCTGTCGCAGATGTTCCAAGTGGGCATTCTTTTTACCATGCAACCTTTACAAATCAATTTTGGAAGACTTAATCCCGTTGGCGGACTCAAGAAACTTTTTTCTCTTCCTAAGCTGGTTCAGACGTTGATTTCTTTTATCAAGCTCTTAGTCATTTTGTTTTTCATGTACTCCGGCGTCAAAGTCCTGTTAGCCGATCCGGTTTTTATTCGCATGGTCAATGTGCAAGAAATCGGCAATTACATGGTACGCGTAGCATGGGAAATCGGTTGGCGCGTGCTTCTGACGCTCATAGGTATTTCTTTGGTCGATTACCTCTATCAAAAATGGCAGTACGAACGTAACAACCGCATGAGTAAAGTTGAATACAAAGAAGAACACAAGCAGACCGAAGGCTCTCCTGTCGCCAAAAAACGTTTACGTTCCAAAAGGCGTGAAATTACTTTGCGTCGCATGATGGAAAATATGGCTGACGCAACCGTTGTCATCACCAATCCTACTCACTATGCTGTGGCTCTGCGTTATGTTCGGGATGAGACTGAGACGCCGATGATCGTTGCTAAAGGAATGCGCTTGATTGCTCTAAAAATTCGCAAACGCGCCGAGGAACTCGGTGTGCCTCAAATGGAAAATCGGGAACTCGCTCAAGGTCTTCACAAATATGGCGTCGTCGGTCAACCTATTCCGGTTCTTTTTTATCACGCCGTTGCCATCATCCTCGCCGAACTCTATCGCCGAGGCTTCCGCCAATCCAGCGCGTCTTGAAGGAGACTCCACGGACCGTAAACTGTTTACCGTTTTTTCTTGCTTGGAGTTGAAGCAGTTGCTTTTTCTTTAGAGAGCGAATTTTTTCTGCCCGAAGGAACTCTGGAAGCCGAGCGTTTTTCTTTTCGAACAGCGCGAGGTTCGTATTTCGCTAATTTAGCTTCCATCTTCGCTAATTCCGCTTTCACTTTGGCTACCGCTTGCGCTTTTTCGGATTCTAATTCCGATTCCATCACCGACATTTTGCTCTTCAGCGAAGCAACCTCGGCTTTAAATTTAGATTCTAACTTGGCATTTTTGGTTTCCATCTCCGAACGCAAGACTGCCAAATCCGATTTCCCTCTAGCTTCCAACTGAGCCTTCATCGAATTCATTTCCGAACGCTTGGTTTCGAGTTGAGATTGAAACGCGCTCGCCTCGTTTTTTGCAATCGCCACTTCCGATTGAAGGGTTGTGAGTTTCGCTTGTAATTCCGCGTCTGTAGTGACCCCTCTGCTTTCTGCGCGCGCTTTTTCAGATTCAATGAGTCGCGCGCGGGTGCTTTCTAGTTCCGCTCGAGTGGAAGTCAATTGCGTTTTCAACTGTTCGACTTCATTTTGGAAGTCGCCTACTTGCTGTTGCGCGTCGGGAGGAGGTTGAGTCTTAAGCATGGCCACTTTCATGGATTCTAATTTTGTTTTTGTCTCTTCAAGTTCGGCTTTATTCGCGTCCAATTCCGATTTCGTGGAAACCAGCAACGATTCAGTTTCTGCCAATCTCGATTGAAGAGCGCTTGGATCGACATTCGCTGTGGGGCTCGGTAATGCGCGTAATTTTTCAATCTGATCTCTTGCGGAAGCTAATTCAGAATGAGCCGACACTAATTCCGCCTTGGTTTTTTCTAAATCTTCTTGTATTGCGGAGACTCGACTGCGCGCTTCCATATCCACCATGGAATTCGACGATACCATGGCGGCTTTCATCGATTCTAATCGCGATCGCGTCGATTCCAATTCTGTCTTGGTGGATTCCAATTCTTCCTGTAAAGCCGCGGTGTCGGCGTTGGCGATCGGTTGACCTGAACGCGTTTCAGCTAATGCGGATTTGGCCGAATCCAACTCGGCTTTTGTTGCTACAAGAATGGATTCTGTAGAAGCAAGCTCTGATTTCAGCGCGTGAATTTGTTCGCGCGCGCTTTCCAACTCGCCATCATCAATAGTTCCGGCGCTGGTATCGGCTGTTGCTAATTGCTGTTTAGCGGAAGCGAGCTCCGATTTCGTGGTTTCAAGTTCGACTCGTAACGCCGCAATTTTTTCGCGCGCTTGAGCCACCAATCCTGATTGGGACTCTTTTACTTTGGTGCGCATGTTTTCCAATTGCGTAATCGCATGATTCAGCTCGTTTTTGGAAGCCATCAATTCTGTTTGGGTGGATTCCATCTTAGTTCTGGTGACAGCTAATTCCGATTGTGCAGTCAAAAGATCCGTGCGCATAGCCGACATTTGTGACTTGGCGGTCGCCGCTTCCATCTGCGCCGCTTCTAACTTCGTTTTCATTTCTTCCAGTTGACGACGAGAATTTAACCACGCTTGCTTTAAAGCGCTTACCTTACTGGAGTTAGAAGGCTTTTGAATTTGAGCTTTGGCGGAGGCTAATTCCGACTTAAAAAACTCCATTTCCGAGCGCATCGCTTCAATCTGCGATTGCGTATGAGCCAATTCGGTTTTAAGTTTTTGTGTGCGCGATGTTTTTGCCGGCGAAGTTTGTGAATATGAAGAAGAATACGAAGTTGAAGGTTGATATTTTTCGCTTTCTTCTGAATAAGCAGGCTCATAACGCCGCGGCTGGCGCATTTTATCGAGTGGAATAGGATCCCCTGCTATCTCGTAACCGCTTAAATCCGAAGCGTGTGCAGGCCACAGAAATTCTTTCCACCCCAGGAAAGCTAGGACGAGAAAGGTCATGGAAACTAGGCCTTTTCGCCCCGTCGCCCATTTCACAGGCTTAATATGCATATATTATAGCTTTTTTCGTAACTATGCCTGTTATATATGCTTTACAAAGAGTTTGTCAATGATTTTATATAAACTTATAAAAAAATGCTCCTATGACATTCACATGTGCCAGTCATCTCCGAATTTCCAATACTTCCAAGTGCTCTTTGAGATTTTTCAAAGAGAATACGCATTGCGCCGCAATCATTGCTGGTTGTAAAAAGTTAAAATCTTGCTAATTTTTGGCAGAATTAGCAGATTGTCGCTTTGCGCGTTTTTGCCTATTTGGTGTTCTCCTTTTTCAGGATTCGGCAAGACAAGCAAGAGCGCTAAAAAATGCTATGAAAAAATGGTTTACATATAGCAGTGTTGTTGGATTGGCGATCTTAGTATATGGATACGCACAAACTCAAACAACGCCAACTCAAGAATCCTCTTTTGCGCCGGCTTTATCTTCGCCCTCACAAGAACATACACAAAGTTTGCCTCCGCAAACCGCTGAAACGCCGGGGACGATTTCTGCTCCTTGGAAGCCCGTAGAAACTCCTTCTATAATAGAAGATGTTTCTGAGAATCTCCCGACACTTTCTTTTCAAGAGGCGTGGCAAAATATTCAGGCGCACTACCCTGCCCTGCGCAAACAACACTTCCGCCTCGAAGAAGCCATTGCGCGGCATGATCAAGCCATCGCCGGCCTGCTTCCGCGTTTGCATGGAAAATTGGGTTGGACACGCTCGGATGATCCCACAAAAGTTTTCATGTCCAAGCTTCAGCAAGAAGCTTTCACCAATGACGATTTTTTGATTCCCAATCTCAATCATCCTTCCGCGCGGAGCGATTACGCATCCGTGTTGCGGTTGGAAATTCCCATTTTCGACGGATTTCAGACCATCTCCGCGATTCGCGCCACCGAGCATATTTTGAGTTCGCGAGAGAGCGAAAAACGATTTTCGCGCATGGAAGCCTCGCTTTTGGCGATTGAATCTTATCTCAATTCCGCGTTGGCGGATCGTCTTGCGCAATTTTCCGACGAGGTGTTGAAAGCCTCCGAAGCGGATTTGCGCGATGCCGTCAGCTTGAAAGATCAAGGTTTTGTGCTCGGCGCGGATTTTTTTGCTGGGAAAGTCATCTCGGCGTTTATTTCGCAAATGCGCAATGCGCTTGCGGCGCGGCAACGCATCGCGCGAATTTATTTGAGTATTTTACAGGGAAAAGCAATCAAGAATGAATACAGGGTTGCCGCGCAATTTTCCTCCGTCGATGCGCCAAGCAAAGAAATGGATCAATGGATTCATGACGCGCTTCTTTTCCGAAGCGATTTGGCGGCTTTGCACGAAGCCGTTTACGCGCAAGAAGCGCAAGTCGAACAAGAGGGCACAAAAATTTTGCCGCGCATCAGCGCCTTTGGCGAACGCGCGTGGCACACGCAAAATTGGGATCGCGACGGCGAGAATTATGCCGTCGGTATCCAAGGCACGATGGATATTTTTGATCCCGCGTATCTGCCGCGTATCGCCGCGAGCGAAGCCGCGCTTGAGCAACTCAAACAAGACCTCGTCGCTCTCAAAGACACCATCACGCAAACCGTTTCCGAAGCGTCCATTCAACGCCAAACTTATTTGCGTGATTTGGTTTTGCTCGAACAAGCCGCCAAAGACGCGCGCGAAGCAGTGGACTCGGCGGAAAAACTTTACAAAGAAGGCAGAAAATCCATCGCCGATCTTCAGGAAATGCGCCAGATGTTGCTTTCGGCGGAAATCGCTTTTCGCGACACGCAAGTCAAGGCCGAACTTGCGCGTTGCCGCCTGCTTTTTCTTTCCGGACAACTTGACGATGTTGAAGTCCGCAAAATCGCCGAACGTCTGAATCCATGATTCTCTGAATTCAATCATTATGTTTTTAAAATTCGAAATCCAAAATCCGAAACCCGAAACAAATTTAAAATCTAAAATTCAAAATTCCAAATTGACTATCGCAAGAATAAAACAATCTGCTTGGGAGCGCCAAAACATAGCATCCGTAAAAGAACAACGAAGGAATATTTTTTTATTTTTAAACATTTCAAAAATTTTTGAATTTGTTTCGGATTTCGGATTTCGGATTTCGAATTTATTCATTAAAAATAACTCCATTGCGACGTCGCCTGTCCGCGCATTATGAATTCATCTCATTCATTTAAGTGGTTCGAGGGATTGATTCGATATTTTGCGGCTTCAAAAATTACGCCGTTGCTCGTCGTTGCCGCTATTTTATTGGGAACGCTTTCGCTCGTGCAACTTCCGCGCGAAGAAGAGCCGCAAATCGTCGTTCCGATTTTTGATATTTTTGTTTCGTATCCGGGCGCGACGTCAAAAGAGACGGAAAAACGCATCGTGGAACTCGGCGAGCGAAAATTTTGGGAAATTCCGGGCGTGGAATACGTGTATTCCACGTCGCACGCGCACGGAGCGATGTTTGTCGTTCGTTTTCGCGTGGGCGAAGAAATGGAAAAAAGTCTCATTCAACTTTACACCAAAGTATATTCGAATTTGGATTTTCTACCTTCAGGCGCGCAACAACCGGTTATCAAGCCGCGCTCGATCGACGACGTGCCAATTCTGGCGTTGACGTTTCACAGCGAAAAACGCTCGCCGGTGGAGTTGCGGCAAATCGTCGCGCGCTTGCGCCAACAAATCAATTCCGTGCCGGATGTTTCCGAAACCACGCTTATCGGAGGACGTAAACGACAGTTTCAAGTTTTTTTCGACGAGCAAAAACTCAACGATTTTCTCCTGAGTCCTCTTGAATTGGCGCGCATTATTCAATCGGCAAACACGCGGCAATCGGTGGGGCATCTGGAATCTTCGCCGCGCGTCGTGCAGATTGAAACCGATTCGTTTATTCAAAATAAAGAAGACCTCGCTCGGCTGGTGGTGGGCGTCACCGGCGGCAGAATTGTGTATTTGAGCGACGTCGCGCGCATCGAAGACGGGCCGGACGAAGACGAGCGCGCAACGCAAATTTATTTTCATAAAGGGGTCATGGTTTCACATTCACGTTTCGCAACAAGCGAACGTGAAAGTGAAAACTTGACCCCGCATGCCGCTTTTGAATCCATCACGCTCGCTATTGCCAAGCGCAAAGGCGCCAATGCCACGCGTATTTCCGAAGACATCCACAAGAAATTGAAATTGTGGAAAGGCAATCTCATTCCCGACGACGTGCAAGTGACTGTCACGCGCGATTACGGTCACACCGCCGCCGAAAAATCCAACGAACTTCTTTTTCACATGGCGTTGGCGATTTTCGGCGTCAGCGCGTTGATCGCGTGGATGCTTGGGAAACGCGCGGCGGTAGTGGTGTTGATTGCGATTCCGACCACGCTGGCGTTGACGCTCGCAACATTTCATCTTTTTGGATTCACCATCAACCGCATCACGTTATTCGCGCTGATTTTTACGATTGGGATTCTCGTGGATGATCCGATTGTGGGCGTGGAAAATATTGTGCGCCACATGCACCTCGCCGCCAATCGAGGAAAAAAAATGTTGGAAATCACCGTCGCGGCAGTGCAGGAAATCGTCAGCCCTCTGATGCTCGCGACGCTGGCGGTCATCGCCGCGATTTTGCCGATGGCGTTTGTGGGCGGACTCATGGGGCCGTACATGCGGCCGATTCCCATCGGCGCGACTGCCGCGATGATTTTTTCCATGATTGTTTCGCTGGTGGTGACGCCGTGGGCGTCCGTGCTTTTTTTGAAAGGCGATGCGCACGCCGATCACAAAGAAGATTTTCTCACGCGATTGTATCGTTCGTATATGAAACCGCTCATTTACGACGCAAAAACGCGCAAATGGTTTCTCATCGGCATGGGCGGATTGCTGTTGCTTTCTTTATTATTGATTCCTTTGCGCGCGGTGCGAGTGAAGATGTTGCCATTCGACAACAAAAACGAATTTCAAGTGATGGTGAATTTGCCGGAAGGTTCTTCGCTGGATCGCACGCAGACAGCGCTCGCCGAAATGGCGAATGAAATTTTAAAACTTACGGAGGTGCGCGACGTGCAACTTCACGTGGGAACAAGCGCGCCGTATAATTTCAACGGACTTGTGCGGCATTATTTTTTGCGTTCGCAACCGCATCAAGGCGATCTCCAAGTGAATCTCGTCGGCAAAGGTCAACGCAAGCGGCAAAGTCACGCGATTGCCGAAAGCGTCCGTCCGGAGTTGAATCGCATCGCCGCAAAATACGGCGCCAATATGCAAGTGGCGGAAATTCCGCCCGGCCCTCCGGTGCTCTCCACGCTTGTTTTGGAAGTGTACGGGCCGGACGAGGCCGCGCGCGACGCCTTGGCGCGGAAAATCGAACTCATCATGCGCGAAACCGAAGGCATCACCGATATTGCTTCTTACGTCGAATACAATCAGCCGTTGGAGCGATTCAATATCGACATCGCCAAAGTTGCTCTCAATGGTTTTTCCTCCGATCAAATCGCACAGACGCTCAATATCGCTCTGCAAGGCCAAACCGTTTCGCTCGCGCGTATTCCCGACGCCGAAGAGCCGGTCGAAATTTTTCTGCGTTTGCCGAAAGAAAAACGCGCCGACGATTCCGCGCTCCTCAATATGCGGTTACTCTCGCGCGTGGGGCGCCCTATTCCGGTTGCAGATTTGATTCAAAAAGAATCGCGTACTCAGCATCATTCCATCTTTCACAAAAATCTCATGCCGGCTTCGTATGTTTTAGGAGATGTAACCGATCAACTCGGCAGTCCGGTGTACGCGATTCTGAAACTTCAAAAGGAATTGAAAAAACTCAAAACTCCCGACGGCAAACCGATTCCCATTCTTTTCACCCATCAGCCGACCGATCAAAATGCGTGGCACATCAAATGGGACGGCGAATGGCAAATCACTTACGAAGTTTTTCGCGATCTCGGCGCCGCGTTTGCGATTGTTTTGATTTTAATTTTTATTTTGGTCGTCGGCTGGTTTCAATCCTTCAAAACGCCGTGGATTGTGATGTTGCCGATTCCGCTCTCGCTCGTGGGCATTATCCCGGCGCATTGGCTCACGGGAATTTTCTTTACCGCGACTTCAATGATTGGATTGATCGCCGGCGCGGGCATCGTCGTGCGCAACGCGATTATTCTGGTGGATTTCATCGAACTCAAACTTTCCGAGGGCGAGTCGCTTGAGGAAGCGGTGATCGATGCGGGCGCCGTGCGTTTTCGTCCGATGCTTCTCACCGCGGCGGCCGTGGTCGTCGGCGCGGCAGTGATTTTATTTGACCCGATATTTCAAGGCTTGGCGCTCTCGCTCATCGCCGGCGAAGTGGCATCGACGATTCTCTCCCGCACCGCCGTGCCTGTGTTGTATTATGTGATGACAACGCGAAAATAGTTTATCATAATTATATTCCATATGAGTATCGACTACTACCCTATTCGTAGGATTGACTCATCGCAGTGTGAATCTATCGAACCATTGGGAAGTAAACCTAAATATTGGGCTAAACTTCCTCACGATCTAAGACCTTGGCTTATTAAAATTACACGTCCTAATACTGGAGAAGATTGGGCAGAAAAAATTGCATCTGAAATTGCTATTCTCTTAAAAATTCCTGTTGCTTACGTCGATTTCGCCCTATATTGCCACTCCGTTGATGGAGAAAAAAGAGCATGCGCATCTCCTTCATTTGTAGCCACGATTCGAGGCACAGAACTCGTTCACGGGAATGAATTGTTATCAGGACATGTTCTTGGTTATGATCGTCAAAAATGGAAACAAAACCAACATACCGTTGAACACATCATCAATGCTATCAAAGCCACATTTTCACAGGGCGAGTGCGAAAATGCGCTAACAACAGTAGCTGGATTCATGTTTTTAGATGCCCTCATTTGCAATACCGATCGCCATCATGAAAATTGGGGGATTTTACGACGTGTTTTTAAAACTGGTGAAACAGTGTGCACAGTAGCTCCATCTTTTGATCATTCCTCATCTTTAGGCAGAGAACTAACGAATGAAAAACGTTGCGAGTTGCTTTCTGGAAAGCGAATCGAAAAATACATTACAAAAGGATCTGGAGGAATTTATTGGAACGAGAAGGACAAAGAAGGCGATGCTCCTCTCCAACTTATACAAAAAACTTATGCTAAACATCCCTCATACTTCAAATTTTGGATACAAAAACTATGTTCTATTGAATTTTCAGCATTTGTAGATATACTTCAACGCATCCCTGAAGAACGAATGGATTTGACAGCTAAAGACTTCTGTCTGGAGTTGTTGAAAATTACTTCTTCTCGTCTTAAAAGTCTTTAAATTTATGAAAACACTTTTTTTAGCATGGCAAGACCGAAGACCTCAAAGTCGTGCGTGGCATACTATTGGTTGGTTACAAGCCGAAGCATTCGCCTCATCCAATCGATTATACCGGTTTGGATATACTCAAGGAGCCATGAATGCTCAACGAGATGCCGGATTAAAACCTCTCGAATCTTTTCCAAATTTTAAATCCGTTTATGAATCCCATGAGCTTTTTCCTCTATTTCAAAATCGACTTCCTTCATCGACTCGAAAAGATTTCAATGAATATCTATGTCAACTTGATTTAAAACCTGACGAAGTTGACCCCATTGAAATTTTATCAATTACCGGAGGAGAACGCAAAACTGATAATCTCGAAGTATTTCCAAAGATTGAGCGCTCTGCCAGTGGTATGTTTCGTTGTAAATTTTTCTTACATGGATGGAATCACGTATCTAAACCAGCTCAGGAAAAAATTGATACTCTAAAAAGCGGAGATTCTTTGTCCGTTGCCATCGAGCTTAATAATCCGGCTACGGGGTCTGCGATTCAGTTGCAAGTACGAGAGACGACTATCCATGATAACTATCATATCATTGGTTGGGCACCACGATATCTAGTAAAAGACTTGCTTCAAGCCATTGCAGAACATTCTCAAGATATCAGAGCAAAGGTGGTAAAAAACAACCCACCTCCAGTACCTTTTAAACAAAAAATTCTAGTAGAATTAGAAGGGCACTGGCCACAAAAATACGAGCCAATGTCTTCAAAAGAATTTCGACCTATCACAACAGGAAAACATTGGAAACTTTTCTAGCGCGGGCCAAGAGGAGCTAGAGTGCGGATATTCCATGCAAAAGCTTTGCCGCTACGGCGGCGAATGGTGAGTTCGACATCGCAAATGTAGGCATCGACGGCGTCAGATATCTCTGCGACTTGAGAAGGCAAGGAAACGGTTTCCGTGAAATTGCCGTCGTTATAAGGATCGCGCCGCACAGTCACATAACCGCCTTGAAGCTTTACCCTGTATGCTTCGTTGATCTTTTTCTTGCGCCATTCAGGAATACTCGGTGTATAAATGCGGATTCCAGAAGGAGTTGCCGCTTCAGTGACCATGCGTTCCGCAGGTAATTGAGGGAGCATTTGCCCGGGATGACGATAGCTCGGTATATGCTTCATAGACTACCTATATAATGGGAGATATTTTGCTTATGTTTTGAAAAAAATTGAGAAATTGTGATGTTTTGTTAGATTTTCTCGCTTATGCCAACTTATGTTTACGAATGTCAAAAGTGTTCGAAAATTTTTGAAGTTTTTCAATCCATGAGCGAAGCTCCGCTCAAGACTTGTCCCAAAGGTTTTTGTAAAAAACACCCTTGGGGCAAAGGAAAAGTGAAGCGTATTCCTTCCGGCGGGGCAGGGTTGATTTTTAAAGGCTCCGGTTTTTATATTACTGATTACCGAAGCGATGCTTATAAAAAAGCGAAGGAATCAGAATCTTCAAAATCAAAATCTGAAAAAGGAACGCCCAAAGAATCCAAATCCAAAAAGAAAACTACGGATTAACAGACTGTTAAAAAACTTCTAACCTGCCCTTCTCACCAACAATCTGCCCGCGCATGCTGTGTCGGTCGTCGGTCGAGTGTCGTCATGACACACTCCCTCCGTCCTCCTTGCAATCGCGGGCATCTCGTTGACGATAAGTTGCAGGCGGCACGGGATTTCTCGTCAACACTCTCTCA
>JBMONL010000054.1:0-56396 GCA_049324635.1 Verrucomicrobiota bacterium
AAAAACTACAACGAGGATTACCCTCACTCGTCCATCGGCTACCTCACCCCGACGGACTACGAGTCAACCCGCGGTGAGCAAACAAAATCTCTCAAACTTTCACTCGACTTATGAGGGGGCAGTACAGAGTTTGCCAAGAACTCGTCTCGCTTATTCTTTTGGGGAATTCTTTAAAAAAACGCATCAAACAATACGACGAAATCGCGTGGGAGTTTGACACGCTTTTGAATGTCATGAGTCAGATTTTACAACATACGCGGGCATTGTCGCATGGTTTTTCCATGGAAGTGGATTGGGAAAATTTTCAATCGAAAATACAAGAGTTGGCGGAGTTTATTGAGGTCAGCGCCGACGTCAAATGCAGGGTGGATGTGGAAATTTCTGAAGCCGAACAGTATGATAAAAACGTGGCGCAACAATTTTATTTTATCGCTCAAGAAGCCATCGGAAATGCCATCAAGCATGCCGAATGCGAAAAAATTGACATTCTTTTGGTTAAAGGAGACGATCAATGGGACTTTACTATTACCACCGATGGAAAAAGTTTTGATGCCGACAAAGAAAAAATGCGGCAAGGCTTGGGGTTGCGATTGATGAAATTTCGCGCGGAACAAATAGGAGGGGAGTTTTCGATTCAAGCGGGGCGCCGTGGAGGCGCCGTGGCGCAATGTATAGTCCCTTTAAGAAAAAGTGCAAGCGTATGAGTCATAAAAATAAAGTATTTGTTGTAGATGATCACCCCATGATTTGTCGTGGGTTGAGAGACTTTTTGAATGAACAAGAAAATTTAGTTTTTTGCGGCGAGGCAAACAATCTTACAAACGCATTGGCAATGATTCCTAAGATTCAGCCGGACATTTTAATTTTGGATTTATCGATCGGCAACCGTAGCGGATTGGAATTGATCAAAGAATTAAAATCAAAAGGGGAATTGCCATTGACGCTGGTATTGTCCATTTATGATGAGCTGATATATGCTGAGCGGTGCGTTAAAATAGGCGCGCGCGGTTATATGATGAAAACCCGGCCCATAGAGGAGATTTTAGAGGCTATACAAAAGATGTTACAGGGAGAAATGGCGATCAGCCCTTCGGCGGCGACTCACATGATTAAGCGCATGAGTCATGAGCAAGAGCAGTCAAAAAAAATCCCAACGACGGATGAAGAAATTGCGGCCATGTTGAGCGATCGGGAGCTACATGTTTTTGAACTTATCGGCCAAGGGCATTCGGTGAAAAAAAATCGCGGATATTCTTCATTTAAGCGTCAAAACTGTGGAGACTTATCGGATGCGTATTTTGCAAAAACTCGGTGTTCCTAGTAGCGCTGAGCTTGCGCGCAAAGCAACGTTATGGGTAGAGCGTCAGCGCGTTTCTTTTGCTTTCTAAGCGCGAATTTCTTTTTTCCTTTGGGCTTGGCAAAGAAGGCTTAAGGGATGTATATGTTGTTTCTTACATAAGTGATGACAGTATGTTCCATGAGTGGTGAGATAGAATGCAAGTATTCAAGAAACCGTCCTTATCAGGCGACCTTAAAATCCAGTGTGCGTATTAATGGAGAGGCTTCCGGAAAAGAAACGCGGCATCTAGTATTTGCATTAGAGGAAGATGAATTGGAGTTTAGCCCCGGAGATGCGCTGGGGGTATTTCCCAAAAATCAACCGGAGTTAGTTGAAGGAGTGCTTCGGGCGTTGAAATTAAAAGGAGAGTCGCCGATTCAAAAAACGGATGGTTTTAGGACGACGTTGAAAGATGAATTATCCACACGTTATGTGTTAAATCGGGTCGGTAAAAAATTTGTCAAAGGCGTTGCCAAGAAGTTCCAAATTCAAACATTATGCGCGCTGGATGAAACGCAATTAGACGAATACATCTACACAAGAGATTGCTTGGATGTTTTTAAGGAATATCCGCAAATTCAAATGACCGCGGAAGAATTTTTGGAATTATTGACGCCGATTGTGCCGAGATTATATTCTATTTCTTCTTCATGGAGCCGGCATCCGCATGAAGCGCATGTCACATTGGCTGTTGTGGAGTATGAAACGCATGGGCGGCATCGTTACGGATTATGTTCGGGGTATATGGGAAAATTTCTTTCCGTCGGACAAAGTGCGCCGGTGTATATTCAGAGAAGTCGCCATTTTCATCTGCCGCCGGATTCCCGCACGGATATTATTATGGCGGGGCCGGGAACAGGAGTGGCACCGTTTTTGTCGTTTTTGCAACAGCGTCAAATGGAAAAAGCTCAAGGGCGAAGTTGGTTATTTTTTGGCGATCGCTATGAAAAAACAGATTTTCTTTATCGCAATCAGATCGAAGACTGGCAACGTCAAGGCGCGTTGACTCGATTGAGTTTGGCATGGTCGCGCGATCAAGAGCACAAAATTTACGTTCAAGATCGCCTTCGGGAGAATAGCGCGGAACTTTGGGAATGGATCAAAAACGGTGCATGGTTTTATGTGTGCGGCGATGCCAAGCGCATGGCCAAAGACGTCCATCAGGCGTTGATCGATATGGCGATCAAAAAAGGCCAGCTTTCACAAAAACAAGCCGAAGAATATGTGAATACGACGATGATGAAAACGGAAAAACGCTATCGCCGAGATGTTTATTAGCGCTTCGCGGAAACTTTTTTATGTCCAAGAAAAAAACAGGCAAAAAAGGAAAAAAAACCACGCCAGTCATGATGTGGGCGGTGATAGGACTCATTGTATTCGGTATTTGGTGGTATTATTCGCATCATCCCTCTTCGGATAAATGTTTAGAGGAAAAAGAGTTTTCTGCAGACGAAAAAATCAGAAAGATGTTGCGAGAAAATCCGGATGCGGAAATATTCAAAGATGCGGAGAATGCGACTCTCCGGCATAAAAAAAAACTGAACGCGCCGAGCGAATAACTCCAGAGCACATGCCGGAAAAACCGGCTATACAAGAAGAATCGAGCGTCGTCAAACGCGCGCTTCCTATTGCCACCACCGCGCCGACTCAAGATTGGGAATTCGCGGCTTGGCAAGTCGCTCTCGAACGCAGACATTTTTCTTGCGGAACCATCGACGGCGAAGTCGGTTCGCGAAGTACAAAAGCCATTCTCAATTTTCAAAAAAATCAACGATTGCCGCTCACGGGTATTTTGGACGATGCCACGCGCTTGCGACTCGGCAAACCCGGAGAACCGTTTGCGGAATATATCGTGACTTCGCAGGATATGGCTTTGGTACGCGAAACGCCGCAAACATGGAAAGCAAAATCCAAAGTCTCTTACTTGGGGTACAATGACGGATGGGAGATGATGGCGGAAAAATGTCATGCCACTGCGAATTTTTTGAAAAAACTCAATTCCGAAATTGAGGAAATTGAAGAGGGAGTTGCTTTGTTGATTCCGAATTTGGAATCTTCCGAGCCGTTGCCAAAAGCCGGGCGCGTTGAAATTATTTTATCTGAAAGAACTCTATTGGTTTTTGATGCGAGCAATCGATTGGTGGCATGTTTTCCGTGTTCGATTGCTTCTCAGGAAGAGCAGAGACCTATGGGCGAATTAAAAGTCATTGTGAAAGTTTTGGACCCTGAATACACCTTCGATCCTAAAATGTTTTCTGAAGCCGCAAGAGCCGAAGGCATCAAAAGTAAATTATTGATCCCTCGCGGTCCTAATAATCCTGTGGGCTTGGCTTGGATGGGGCTTTCGCTTCCCGGTTACGGCATGCATGGCACGCCCGATCCTCAGCACATTAGCGCGACTGGCTCACACGGATGCTTTCGTCTCGCCAATTGGAATGCGCTTAAACTTTATCAAATGGTCCAAGAAGGCACTTCTGTTTGGGTAAGAGAATAGAAGTTTGAAGTTTCTAAAGGATGGATTAAATTCGAGAGGAAGTTTTATGCCGCATACAGAAACGATACATTTTGAAAATGCAAGAGTACTTCACGCTTTGTATGGAGGAAAAGAAGCGAATTTAAAAGATGTTGAAAAAGCTTTGGAGGTGCGGCTGACAACGCGCGACGCTTGGTTGAAGATTCAAGGAAAAAAAAACTCGGTAGAGAAGGTTAAAGATTTATTTCATCATCTCTCCATAGCGCACGAACGCGGCGTGAGAATTCGCCGTCATGAATTTCAATATGCATTGGAGGCCATGAAGGGAGGGCACGGCGAAAAGCTAAAAGAATTATGGAGCGATGCGCGTCTCTCTTCTAAGCGTAGCATCGTCATTCCAAAAACCTTCATGCAAAGAAAATATTTGGAAGCGATTGTGAATCATGATTTGGTTTTTGGTCTTGGTCCTGCGGGAACGGGAAAAACATTTTTGGCCGTGGCAATGGCGGCGCAAGCATTAAATGAAAACAAAATTGAACGCATCATTTTGACGCGTCCGGCTGTTGAAGCCGGCGAAGCGCTCGGTTTTTTGCCCGGCGATTTGGAAGAAAAAATTTTACCGTATCTGCGGCCGTTGTACGACGCGCTTTACGCGCTTTTGGGCGTACAGGAAACACGGCGTTTGACGGAAAAAAACGTTATTGAGATTGCTCCTTTGGCGTATATGCGCGGCAGAACGTTGGATCACGCTTTTATTATTCTCGACGAGGCTCAAAATACCACAACGGAACAAATGTTTATGCTTCTGACTCGTATGGGCGCGGAATCCAAATGCGTCGTGACCGGCGATTTGACGCAGGTGGATTTGCCTCATCACAAAAAATCAGGACTTATGGAAGCCGTTCAAGCGCTTCGAGGCATGAAAGGCATCGAGATGGTGACGTTTGAAGAAACCGATGTCTTGCGGCATGAGCTTGTTACTCAAATTATTCGCGCATACAAAGAGCATCGTGGAGCAAAGCAAACAAGTGTGAGTTTATAATCAATTCTGCACGGGAATCATCAAAATTTGTCCCGGCATGAGTTGGTGAGGATTCTTGAGTTGATTGTAACGAATAATTTCTCCGGTGGAGCATTGGTATTTTTTGCCGATATTGGAGAGCGTATCGCCGGATCGAACGGTATAAGAAACAGGCTGAGAGTTTTTTTGCGGCGCAGGCGCAGAAGGCGTTTGCGCGGTGATGGCGTCGGTTTTTTCATCGATGGAATGGGAAAATCCGTAATCAAAAAGCAATCGGGCGTCCGTCCATTTATCGGGACTGCCTAACAAAATTAAATGCAATTCGCGGCCGTTTCTTGTCGCCGAAGCCGCATAGGTGTGCTTTGACGCCAATGTCCAACCGGTTTTAGCCGGTCCCATGCCGGGGTATTTACCCAAAAGCTTGTTGTGATTTTTCACGCGTTGCAATCCCACGCGAGTTCTCAGCCAAAATTCCTTGGTCTGCGCAATCTCCCGTAATGCGGGAATTGCCAAAACTTTTTGAAAAATCATCAACAAATCATGTGCAGTCGTCAATTGATGTTTCGGATCAGGCAGTCCGTGAGGATTGGCAAAAATCGTATTTTTACAACCGAGTTGTTGCGCGCGAAGATTCATCATATCGACGAATTTTCCCTCGCTTCCTGCGGTTTTTCGCGCCAATGCCAAAGCGCTATCGTTATCCGAGCCGATTAATAACGTGTGCATCATATCGGAGACCGATACACGCTCGCCGGTGCGTAAGGGAATGTTACTCGGCTCAACTTTAGTATCTTGTCTGGATACGATGATCGATCCATTCAGCCCTAACTTTTCATACGTCAACAAGGCAGTCATTAATTTCACCGTGCTGGCTGGAGGGAGTGGCATATCCGTATTTTTTTCGAACAGAACTTTATTTGTGGCGGCATCCACTAATAAAACCGCTTTGGCTTTTACGCATTCCTCCACTTCTTGCAGGGTCGGAGGCGTCTTTCTTTCGGTCTGTTTCGAGTTTTTCACCGCGCTCCATGCTGGCAACGCCGCAAAGAACACCACCACACTGATTCCCATGCTTATCAAAAAACGCATCGCTTTTTATTACAAATTCATCCCCATCAATGCAAGCGCGCTTTCAAAAATCTTGTTTAAGAAATATGGACATTAAACAAAGGAAAGGTATTTTATCATCTGATTATTTTTATGAAAGCATTGATACATGTGACATTGAAGCCGTCGGTCTTGGATCCTCAAGGCGAGGCGATAAAAAAAGCGGTGCATAGTCTGGGCATGAAAGAAGTCCAAGACGTGCGCATCGGCAAATACATCGAGATGGAAATCGACGAAAACGAAAAAACAAAATCCAAACTGGAAGACATTTGCAAAGACTTGCTTTCCAATCCTGTGATTGAGAATTATAAAATAAATTTTTAGACAGAATGAACAAAATGAAAAAACTTACTCCGCGCCCTTTTACCCCTTGAAACACGGATGACACGGATAATATGAAATTTGTGGTTATTCAGTTTCCGGGATCGAATTGCGATCAAGATTGTTATCGCGTGCTGAAAGAAGTTTTTGGCGAGGACGTTCGCTATGTCTGGCACAAAGATTCGAAGATCAACAAAGACGAGACGATCATTTTGCCGGGTGGATTTTCCTATGGAGATTATTTGCGATGCGGGGCGGTGGCGCGGTTTTCGCCGGTGATGGAATCGGTGAAAAAAGCGGCGGCGGACGGACAGTTTGTTTTGGGAATCTGCAACGGATTTCAGATTTTGTGCGAAGCGGGGCTTTTGCCCGGCGCGTTGGTTCGGAATCAAAATCTGCATTTCATTTGCGAGCATGCGCGGATAAAGGTAGAAAATAATCAAACGATTTTTACCACGCGTTACGAACACGGCGAAGTGTTGGATGTTCCCATCGCGCACGGCGAAGGATGTTATCTCGCCGAGCCGGATGTTTTGAAGCGCATGGAGGAAAATAAGCAGGTGGTGTTTCGATATGTTGATGATAACGGCGAGGCGACCGCTGAAGGCAATCCCAACGGCTCGATGAACAACATCGCCGGCATCTGCAATGAAACACGCAACGTGCTGGGCATGATGCCGCATCCAGAGCGTGCCTGCGAAATGCTCTTGCAGGGTACCGATGGCAGAGGCCTTTTTGAAAGCTTGATTGCCGAAGAAAAGAAATCATTTTTATTGCTTGACGTTTAATGAGGTACAACACATTAGCGTTTTATGGAAATGAAGTATTTAAAAAGCTATGCTCGATCTCAAAAAGGACATTCAAAAAAATGATGCAACTCGTTGTGGACAAAAAGCTCGGAATCGAGTAAGTGTGAGGGACTTCTATGCAGAAAATCAATTTTAGCGGGGTGGTGGAAACCATTATGAAAGATGAAAAACGCTACGATATTAAAGCGTATGCCTTTGTACGCGAAGGTCTCGACCACACTCTCAAGACCCTCAAGCGCGGCACGGATAAAACCGGACACAACCACGTCACAGGCTCGGAATTGCTGGAAGGCTTGCGCCAATACACGATCAAGGAATTCGGACCTATGGGCAAAATCGTCCTCAATGAATGGGGTATTAAAACCTGTCGCGATTTCGGTAACATCGTTTTTCACCTCGTCCATCACGGTATTTTAGGCACGAATGATAATGACAAACTTGAAGATTTTTCGGAAATTTGGTCGTTCGATGAAGCCTTTGAAAAACCTTTCCGCCCTTCTCAACCCGTCAAAAAACTGGTGTTGCGCTCGGAGAAAGACATCAAACCTCGCCGCCTCAAATCTCCCAAAAAATTCGTTGCTGAAAAGAAAGATTCGCCGGATTCCACCGACGAAATGGCGCAGTTTTAAAACGCTGGAAATTTTTAAAACGGGCGATACGTTGATGCGATGCAACTATTACGCCGTCCGCGCCGCCTTCGCCTCAATCCCTCCATTCGCGCGCTTGTTCGAGAAACGCGATTACAAGTTGAGGATTTGATTGCTCCGTTGTTTGTGCGCGAGGGGAATCAAAAACCGGAGCCGATTCATTCAATGCCCGGTATTTTTCGATTTTCCATCAAAGATTTGGTCAAAGAATGCGTGGAGATTTATCAATTAGGAATTCGCGCCGTCGCGATTTTTCCCTGTATGAATCCAAAACTCAAAGACGCGCGCGGCACACTCGCGCTGGATGCAAATAATTTATTGAATCGCGCCGTCCGCGCTGTGAAAGAAAAAGTTCCCGAGCTTTTGGTGATTACCGACGTCGCGCTCGATCCTTATACCAGCCACGGGCACGACGGCGTGCTGAATTTCAAAAAAACCGACGTCGATAACGACGCGACGGTAAAAATCCTCGCGGAGATGGCCGTGGTGCAGGCGCGCGCCGGTTCGGATATCGTGGCGCCCTCGGATATGATGGATGGACGTATTCGAGCGATCCGCGAACATCTGGATTCCGCAGGTTTGATCCATACCATCATTTTATCCTACTCCGCCAAGTATGCTTCTTCATATTATGGGCCGTTTCGCGACGCCGTCGGTAGCGCTCAAGCCGCCGGCACGCATCATTTGGATAAGCGCGCGTATCAGATGGACCCCGCCAACGCCCGCGAAGCCGTCATCGAGACGATGCTCGATGAAAATGAAGGCGCGGATATTTTGATGATCAAACCCGCAGGGCCGTATTTGGACATCATCGCGCAGTTGCGAGCGCGCACGCATCTGCCGGTTGCGGCGTATCAAGTTTCCGGCGAATACGCGCAAATTCACGCCGCGGCAAAACTCGGTTGGCTCGATTTGAAAAAAACGCGCGACGAATCGCTCCTTGCCATCAAACGCGCCGGCGCCGATATGATTTTCACTTATTTTGCCAAAGAAATAGCTCTATGTTGATAGAAAATCTCGACCTTTTGGAAGAACTTTATCGCCGTTGGAAAAATGATCCTCAGAGCGTAGACGTTAGCTGGAGCTGGTTTTTCGAAGGCTTTGAACTCGGCGGGTGTTCGGAGTCTGTTCAACCTGCCAAGGGGTCATGGTTGCACATGCACAGTTTCTGTGAATGTGAAAACTTGACCCCGCTACTATGTGCGAGTCAGTCTGACTCCAAAACTGATTACCGTCTCAAGCAAGCGATGGTTTACAAAATGATTTTTGCCTATCGCATTCGCGGGCACGCAAAATCCAATCTCGATCCTTTGGGCTTAACGCGCGGCGAGTGCGCAAATTTAAATCTTTCTTATTTTGGATTCACGGAAGCGGATTTGGAGACGCGCTTCGATACCGGACAATTCGCCGGCGGCGGCGAGCGGACGTTGCGCGAGATCGTAAGTCTTTTGGAAAAGATTTACTGCGGCAATATCGGCTTTGAGTACATGCATGTGCAGGATTTTGAAATGCGGCATTGGTTGCGCGATCGCATTGAAGCGGGAATGCAATCTTGTGATTCAAAAAGAAAAATTCGCATCTTGAATCGTTTGTTGGATGCGGAATTTTTTGAAAAATTTTTGCATACGCGCTATGTGGGGCAAAAAAGATTTTCGCTCGAAGGCGGTGAAACGCTCATTCCGATACTGGATGCTGTGATCGAGCAATGTCCCGCGCGCGGCGTGGAGCAAATCGTCATGGGTATGACGCATCGCGGGCGGTTGAATGTTTTGGCAAATATTTTTAGAAAAAGTTATCAATCCATTTTCAGCGAGTTCGCGGAAAATTTTATTCCAGAAGCCGTGCTCGGCGACGGCGATGTGCGTTATCATGTGGGTTATGAATCCGTGATTAAAACAGATTCCGGAGAAGAAATCATGGTTTCGTTGGCGCCGAATTCGAGCCATCTGGAAGCGGTGTGTCCGGTGGTGCAGGGAAAAACGCGCGCGCGTCAACGCATCTTGCGCGATACTGAAAAACGCGAAAAGGTGATTCCCGTTTTGATTCACGGCGACGCGGCGTTGGTGGGGCAGGGGATCGTGATGGAGACGTTGAATCTTTCGCAACTCGAAGGCTATCGCACCGGCGGAACCATTCATATCGTCATCAATAATCAGATTGGGTTTACCACGATTCCCAAAGACGCGCGTTCAACGATGTATTGTACGGCGTTCGTCAAGGGATTGGATGTTCCCGTGTTTCATGTCAACGGCGACGATCCGCTTGCGGCGTTGCACGCGATGGAACTGGCTTTGGAATTTCGGCAAAAATTCAAGCAAGACGTCGCCATCGATTTGGTGTGTTATCGTCGTCACGGACACAACGAAGGCGACGAGCCTTCGTTCACTCAGCCGTCGTTGTATTCTGAGATCGAAAAGAAAAAATCGGTGAGCAGAATTTTTATGGAATCGATTCTTGCGACTGGCGACATCACTCAAGAGGAATCGGACAAGCACACGCAACAATTCAACGACATGTTGAATCGCGAACTTTCCTTGGCGCAAGAGCACATCGCGAAATTCCGTCCGACGATTCGCGAATCCTTGTCGTGTCCTCAGCTTCTTGATCCGGTAGAAACAGCCGTTTCTCTCGAACAGTTGCGGCAAGTCGGTGTTGCCCTCACGACAGAGCCGCCGGACATGACGTTGAATCCCAAAGTCGCCAAACTTTTGCAACACCGTCGCGCGATGGTGGAAGGGCAGGTTCCCGTCGATTGGGGATGCGCCGAAGCACTCGCGTTTGGAACTCTGCTCGCGCAAAATATTCCCATTCGTCTTTCGGGACAAGACAGCCGCCGCGGCACATTTAGTCATCGTCACGCGTGTCTTTTTGATTTGAACGGACAGAAACAATATATTCCTTTGAAAAATGTCGCGCCGGATCAAGCCAGTTTTTGCGTATACAACAGCCCGCTTTCGGAAGCGGCGGTTTTGGGATTTGATTACGGATATTCGCTGAACAATCCCGATATGTTGATTTTATGGGAAGCGCAATTCGGCGATTTTGCCAACGGCGCGCAGACCATCATCGATTCGTACATCACCAGCGCGGAATCCAAATGGGGTAATACATCGAAAATTGTTTTGCTCCTGCCGCACGGTTACCACGGCATGGGGGCGGATCATTCCAGCGCGCGGCTGGAGCGTTTTTTGCAATCGTGCGCTGAGGACAATATTCAAGTCGCTCAATGCACCACGCCTGCCAATTATTTTCATATTTTGCGTCGCCAAGGTTTGAGGCGTCTCCGCAAGCCGCTCATTTTGCTCACACCCAAGGGGCTTTTGCGCGACACCCGCGCGACTTCCTCATTGGAAGATTTTACGCAGGGACAATTTCAAGAAATCATTCCCGATGCCATGCAAAACGCGCGCAAAGCGATTTTTTGTTCCGGAAAAATTTATTACGATCTCTCGGATTATCGCCAAAAAAATCAAATTCCAGACACCGCGCTCATTCGCATCGAACAATTTTATCCGCTTCACGAAGAAAAACTCAAAAATGTTTTTTCGGCGCATCCGAATGCGGAAAAAATTATCTGGTGTCAGGAAGAATCGCGCAACATGGGCGCGTGGTCGTATATCGAACCTCGCTTGCGCGCGCTTTTTGGACGAGAAATTCTTTATGCAGGGCGCGATGCCTCTGCTAGTCCCGCCACCGGCATGCTCGCCGTGCATGAACTTGAACAAAAGGACGTCGTCGAACAGGCGTTTCGTTGTTGAATTTAAAAGATATTCGTTTTTAATATTTCTTTTCTCTTATGCCCGTTGAAATCAAAGTTCCTTCCGTCGGCGAATCGATCACCCAGGGTGTTTTGGGTGTGTGGCGTCGCAAGGACGGCGAATGGGTGCGCGAGGGCGAAATTCTTTTCGAGATCGAAACCGAAAAAGTCACCTCTGAAGTTTACACCAATACATCGGGTTATCTTCAACAACTCGTGCCGGAAGGCGCGGAAGTGCAGGTGGGGCAGGTCGTGGCGATGATCCGCGAGGGCAATCCGCCGCCGGAACATGCCGCGCTTCAACCGGAATCCGCGCCGTTGCAATTTTCGCCCGCAGTGCGGCGCTTGGTGGCGGAAAAAGAATTGCCGGCGGAATCCATTCCTGTTTCCGGAAAAGGCGGCAGAATTTTAAAAGAAGACATCCTCAATTTCGAAAAACAAAAATCCGAACCTCCCAAAGACGAGCAGCTTCCGGCTATCGAACCTCCATCGCCGGAAATTCCTTCGCAACGCGAAACGCGGCGCCCCATGAGTCAGCTTCGCAAGAAAATTGCGGAACATCTCGTGCGCGCGCAAAATACCGCGGCGATTTTGACCACCTTCAACGAAGCAGATATGTCCAACATCATGTCGCTTCGCGCGCAATTGCAAGATCGCTTCACGCAAAAACACGGCGTGAAGCTCGGCTTCATGTCCTTTTTTGTCAAAGCCGTCGTCTATGCGCTGAAAGAAATTCCCGCGCTCAACACGCGCTTGGAAGGCGACGAAATCGTTCAGCAAAATTATTACGACATTGCCGTCGCGGTGGGTTCGGAAAAAGGACTTTGGACGCCGGTGATTCGCAATGCGGAGAAACTTTCATTCGCTGATATTGAAAAAAATATTCAACAATTAGCTCAACGCGCGCGCGAAGGAAAAATTTCTTTGGAAGAACTCGAAGGCGGTATTTTTACGATTTCCAACGGCGGCGTGTACGGTTCTTTGCTTTCCACTCCAATTATCAATGCGCCTCAGTGCGGCATTTTGGGCATGCACGCCATTCAAGAGCGTCCTGTAGTCGTGAATAAAAAAATCGAAATCCGCCCTATGATGTATTTGGCGCTTTCGTACGATCATCGTTTAGTCGATGGCCGCCAAGCCGTGACCTTTTTATTGCGCATCAAAGAATTTATTGAAAACCCGGTTATCGGTAATTTAAATTTTTGACAGAATTAACAGAATTTACAAAATTACTCCGCCCTTTTCCCCTTGTTTTTTAAGTGCGCAGGGGTCTGGCCAACTCGCACTCGCTTCGTGTGCGTGGTGGCCTGACCCCGAATGTGCTCAAGAAGCGGGCAAAAAGGTGCGGAGCAATAATTCTGTTAATTTTGTTCATTCTGTCTAAATTTTTTATTTATGCCTGAATCGAAATATCCACTCGTCATCATCGGAGGAGGTCCCGCGGGTTATACGGCGGCGATTCGCGCCGCGCAGTTGGGCATCAAAACCGCGCTTGTCGAAAAGCAAAGTAAACTTGGAGGGACGTGTCTGAACGTCGGATGCATTCCCAGCAAGGCGTTGCTGACTTCGAGCGAACACTACTATAATGCGAAATACAAAATGGAGGCGCACGGTGTCGTCATCAAAGACTTGTCTTTGGATATTTCCGCGATGATGCAACGCAAAAATCAAGCGGTGGAAACTCTCGCTAAGGGATTGAATTTTTTAATGCGCAAAAATGGTGTGGATGTGATTCACGGCACAGCGCATTTGGTGGGCACGAATAATGTTTTTGTCAAAACCGAAACGGAAAATTTCACCATCGGCGCGGAATGCATTATCCTAGCGGCGGGAAGCGTGCCGCAGGAACTCACGTTTTTAAAAAGCGACGGCGCGCGCGTGTTGACCAGCGACGACGCGCTTTCGTTGGAAAATGTGCCGCAGTCGATGATGGTGATCGGCGCGGGCGCGGTGGGATTGGAATTGGGTTCGGTGTGGTCGCGTTTGGGCGCAAAAGTTACGTTTGTCGAGATGTTGCCTGCAATCGCGGCGGGCATGGATAAGGAAATTGCCTCCGGTTTGCAAACTTCGCTGACAACGCAAGGTATGGAATTTCACTTAAGCGCAACTGTCCAATCCGCCGAAGTCAAAGATCATTGTGTCGCGCTCAAAATTGCGACTGCAAACGGCGAATTAGATTGGGAGGCAGAAAAAGTTTTGGTTGCGGCGGGTAGGCGTCCTTACACCGACGAACTTTTTTTGGAAGAAGCGGAGATTCATTGCGACGAAAAAGGCTTTATAGAAGTCAACGAACACTGGCAAACCAAAGTGCCAACCATTTACGCCATCGGCGATCTCATTCGCGGGCCAATGCTGGCGCATCGCGCGATGGAAGAAGGCGTTGCTTTGGTGGAGCGTTTGGCGGGCAAAGCCGGAATGGTCAACGAAGCTTTACTGCCGCGCATTGTTTACACCGCGCCGGAAGCCGCCGCCGTCGGTATCACCGAAGAAATCGCGCACGAGCGCGGGTATCAATATCGCATAGGAAAAAGTTCGTTTTCGCACAATGGCCGCGCCGTGGCATCCGGATTAACCAAAGGTTTTGTGAAATTGATCGCCGACGCGCAGACGGATCGTTTGATCGGCGCGCATATTTTAGGCGCCGAAGCTTCGGAATTGATCGCCGAATGCATCATGCTTATGGAATTCGGCGGAAGCGTGGAAGATTTGGCTCGCTCCATGCATGCTCATCCTACTCTCAACGAAGCTATCAAAGAAGCCGCATGGAGCATCCATCCTCGATTAGGAGGCCACGCAGAGTAAGATTACTTCACGGCTTGAATGATCGCAGAAAGCGTTTGAGGCTCATTGACGGCGAGTTCGGCCAACATTTTGCGGTCTAGCGCGACGTTAGCTTTTTTCAAAGCCGCCATGAATTTGCTGAATGTCAATCCTTGCTCACGTACGGCCGCGCTAATGCGCGTAATCCACAGCGCGCGCAGATTGCGCTTGCGCGCTTTGCGGTCGCGATACGACCAATATTGCCCCTTCATAGTGGCGTCTTTGGCGTATCGGAAAAGTTTACTTCTTCTGCCGCGATATCCTTTTGCTTTTTGTAAAACCCGTTTGCGGCGTTCACGGGATGCGGGTGCGTTAGTTGCTCTAGCCATAAAATAATCTCAAGTTAAGGGTTCAATTAAAAGGCAAGTTAGAAACAATACGATAGGTATCCGTCTCACTGACCAAACTTTGCTTGGCGAGATGACGCTTCCTTTTGCGTCGCTTGCTGGCGGCAAGATGTCGCCTTCCCGGATGGGAAGTTAAAATTTTTCCGCGCGCAGTGACTTTGAATCGCTTGGCTACGGCTTTCTTGGTTTTTCTTCTAGCAATTGGTTTAGGCATAAGTTTTCCTTTCTTGCGTCACGTTGTTGAAGGCATGTCGGCTTCTGAATCGTCTGCATCATCAAATTCGTCGTCGTCTTTCGTGTATTTTTGCTCGCGTTTTTTTTGAGGAAGCGGCGCCAACATCATATTGATACTGCGACCAATTTGCTTCGGCTCCATCTCCGCCAAGCCGACGTGCGTCAAATCATTTTGAATTTTTCGCACAAGCTCGTATCCCAATTTCGCGTGTTGCATTTCACGCCCCCGGAACACCATCGCAATCTTCACTTTCATGCCTCGCAACATAAAAGATTCTGCCTTGCGCAGTTTGACCAAATAATCGTGCTCCTCGATGTTGACGTGAAATTTTAACTCCTTTACACGACCCGAGACATTGTGTTTTTTCGAATCTTTTTCACGCTTCGCATTTTCATAGCGAAACTTCCCAAAATCCAAAATGCGGCATACCGGAGGCCGTGCATTGGGGCTGACTTCCACCAAATCCAAATCCGCCCGCCGCGCCGCGTGAATCGCGTCCTGAATAGACATAACGCCAAGATTATTCCCCTTGTCGTCGATCACCAGCGCTTCGCGAGCACGGATACGTTGATTGACTCTAAACTCTTGAATAAACGAACTCCTTTCTTAAATTGAACTCATGAAAAAATAAAAAAACATACGATCTAATAACAGAAAACGATGGGTCAGCATTTCAAAACATAAACATTTCCTATCTCGAATGACGCGAAACGCCATGAGAACCATTCTCTTGACCAAAAGCTTGAAGCGAAAACATGCTCCCTAAGCATGATAAAAAATCGCTCTTTAGGCAAGAGTTTTTTTAAGGGATTTTTGGCGGATAAATTAAGATTGAGTTTGAGGGAAGATACGTTAAATAAGAGGCATGAGCGCCGCATATTTAATCATCATTGTTTTTGTCGTTGTATTAATTTTAATGGTCATGACCGGATTGTGGATCATGGGAGTTTATAACAATCTGGTGGTGTTGAGAAATCGATTCCAGAACGCATGGTCGCAGATCGATGTCCAACTCAAGCGGCGCTACGATTTGATCCCGAATTTAGTTGAGACTGTCAAAGGTTACATCAAGCACGAGCGCGAGACGCTCGAAGCCGTCATCGCCGCGCGCAACGTCGCCATCACCGCCGGACAAAAAGTCGCCGCCAATCCCGGCGAAGCCGCTTCCATGAAAGGCCTCATGACCGCGGAAACCGGACTCGCCGGAGCGCTCAGCCGTCTCATGGCGGTCGCGGAAGCGTATCCGGATTTGAAGGCGAATCAAAATATGATGCAACTCAGCGAGGAACTCACTTCCACCGAAAATAAAGTTTCTTTCGCCCGTCAAGCTTACAACGACGCCGTGCTCTCTTATAATAATGCGCGCGAAATTTTTCCCAATAGCCTCATCGCCGGTCCCTTCAACTTCACTCCCGCTCAACTCTTCGAAATTACCAGCGATGCCGAACGCCAAGCTCCTAAAGTTTCTTTTTAATTGAAATAAAGTAGGGCTTCGCCCTACGACCCAGCAGGGAGCATAGCTCCCTGCACCCTTCAAAGATGCGCTTTTGATTTTTCTTTGAAAAATCAAAAGCGCATCTTTGGAGGTGAAGGAGGCTGTGCCTCCTTCTGGGGTGTGGGGCAACGCCCCACTTTTTAAAAATTATGGATTTTTTTGAAAAACAGGATCGAGCGAGAGCGAACACGAAGTTTTTGATCTTTTATTTTGTGTTGGCGATTGTGGGAATTATTGCGGGGGTTTATTTGGTGGCGGTGGTGACGTGGGCGTGCGCGAAAAACATGGATTATCCGACTTTTGTGTGGTGGGATCCGATGTTGTTGCTTTATTCCGCGCTGGGGGTTGGAATAGTGATTGCGAGCGGAACGATTTATAAAATTATACAATTGCGTCAAGGCGGGCGCGCGGTAGCGATGGCTTTGGGCGGGCGTCCTGTGGATTTGCACACGCAGGATTTGCACGAGCGAAAATTGTTGAACGTCGTGGAGGAAATGGCGCTGGCATCGGGCGTGCCGTCGCCGGAAGTTTTTGTTTTGGAAGATGAGGAGGGTATCAATGCATTTGCGGCGGGGCATTCCACAGGCGACGCCGCGGTTGCGGTGACGCGAGGATGCATGACGCTTTTGAGCCGCGACGAATTACAAGGCGTCGTCGCGCATGAATTCAGCCACATTCTCAATGGCGACATGCGTTTGAATATTCGCCTGATGGGACTTTTGCACGGAATTTTATGCATTGCATTGATCGGATATGCGATTGTGCGCGGTTCGGCGCGAAGCGGTAGTCGCGGCGGACGCAATCGAGGAGGCGGAGGGATTCTCATTGGCATGGCGCTCGCGGTGATTGGTTACATTGGCGTATTTTTCGCCAAACTCATCAAGAGCGCGGTTTCGCGTCAACGCGAATTTTTGGCGGATGCCTCGGCTGTGCAATTCACGCGCAATCCGGGCGGCATCATCGGCGCGTTGAAAAAAATCGGCGGATTGGCGGGCGGATCGAAGTTGACTTCGTCGCATGCGGAAGAAGCGAGCCACATGTTTTTCGCTAATGGATTGTCGAAAGCGTTTTTTGATTTGATGGCCACGCATCCGCCGTTGGTGGATCGCATTGCGGCTATGGATCCGCATTTCGATGGGGTTTTTATGGAAGTGGATATCAAAGAAACGGCGGCACAAGCTTCTCTAGCTCCCAAAACTAAACCGCCTGTCGCGCCGAAAGGCGGTGTGGATTTGCAGGAAGCGGTTGTTGGATTGGCAAAAGCGCCCGCGCAGATGCAAATGAAACCGGAAGCGCTGGTGGCATCGGCGGGCACGATGACGGCGGAGAGTCTTTCTTATGCGCAATCCATGAGATCGTCGATTCCGGAAATGATCTTAAATGCCACGCGCGAAATTTTTGGAGCACGCGCGGTGATTTACGGGTTATTGCTGAATCGAGACGCGGGGATTCGCAAAATGCAGATCGAACAGTTGGCGAAACTGGCGGATACCGGTGTTTTGCCTGAACTCAACCGACTTTTGCCCGTGATCGACGCGCTCGATCCGCGCGCGCGATTGCCGTTGGTGGATTTAGCTGTCCCAGCTCTGAAGCTTTTGTCGCAATCTCAATACATCAAATTTTTAAGCAACGTCCATGTGTTGATTGAAGCGGATCAAGCCATTGAATTATTTGAGTACACCTTGCAAAAAATCGTCGCGCATCACTTGGGGACGCACTTCGGATTGAGTCGTCCGGCAAAAGTGCGCTTTGAATCGCTGAAACCTATTTTGCCGGATTGCGTTGTTTTGCTTTCCGCTCTTGCCAATTTAAACGCGGATGAAAATGTCAGTAGGCAAGCTTTTGATCGCGGCTTGGCTCAACTCAATATTACTCTAGGAGGAAGCGCGCAAAAACTTTCGTATGAGCAAGCGACATTGACGGCTGTGGATGCGGCGCTCCATCAATTGTCCGCGGCCGCGCCTCTCCTCAAGAAAAATATTTTGTATGCGTGCGCCACGACAGTGATTCATGACGGCGCAGTTGTCGTAGAGGAATTGGAACTTCTTCGCGCGATTGCCGCCGTCTTGGATTGCCCCATTCCGCCTTTCATCGAAGAAAGCGTAAAAAGTTAATTTCAAAAAAATGACTTTTTAGCTTTCTTTCTTCGCAACTCCGTGTAGAAAAAAACGTAAACCCATAGCCGGCGGCGCAACTCCGGAGAGGGAGTGTGGCGGCTGGCTAATAAAAAAGGAGAATGATATGAACTTAAATTTAGCCGCAGAAGAGAAACAACTCGTTTCCGATCTGTACGATAAAACAATTCACTTCCCGCTGGGATTGCCCGGTCTACAAGGCCACACGCGTTTTCTTCTCACTCGCGACGAAGGCGAAGCGCCTTTCTTTACGCTGAGAAGTTTGGATGATATGCGTATCGGTTTGACTGTTGTCGAGCCTTATGCGCTGGTGCCCGACTACACTTTTGATGTGGATGACGATCAACTCATCCCCATTTCTTCGCCGTCGAATTTGGATTGCGCGATTTTGGTGGTGGTGCTGGTGGATTCGCAAAACAACAACCGTATTCAAGTTCGCGCGAATTTGACGGCGCCTATCATCATCAATAAAAAAGTGAAGATGGGACGTCAGGTGGCTATCACCAATCCTCCTTCGATCTACAACGAATCGGTTGGTTTCGAATTTTAATTTTTAAAAGTTCTCCTTTATTTTCTCTTCCTCTTGAAGCAAGAGGAAGAGAAAACGGTTTTCTTTATAAGAAAAAACACATCTTTTTTGAGATGTGTTTTTTATTGCGTTAGGCTTCGAATGGTTTCTTCCAGATTTCTCGGCGCTACCGGCTTGGAAAGTAAAACATCGATTCCCGGAGGATTGCCTCCTTGGGCTTTCATAAGATCGCCAAAGCCCGTCAACATAATCACCGGAATTTTAGGATTTTTTTCTTTGATTTTTTGCGCCAATTGCACGCCGGGCATTCCCGGCATGGCTTGGTCTGTGATGACCAAATCAAAATCATACATCTGGAATTTTTGCCAACCATCGCTTCCCGAGGTGGCAATCGTTACGTCGTGTCCATAACGTTTGAGCATGGCCGATAAAATATTTCTCAACGTTTCTTCATCGTCCACGACCAAAATTTTACAATGCTTGGTTTTTAAATTTTTAGGCGAGGGGAGCCTTTCGCGTTGTGAATCCGCCTTTTCTTCAAATTCCACGGCGGGTAGATAAACTTTTATCGTTGAGCCTTCGCCTTCAGTGCTATCAATCTCCAGTTTGCCTTTGTGTCCTTGAATGATTCCATACGAGGTGGATAGCCCCAATCCCGCGCCGCGTTTGAGTTTGGTGGTGTAAAACGGCTCAATACAACGCGCTTTAACTTCATCACTCATGCCTGCGCCATTGTCTTTGACTGCAATCACCGACCAATCACCCTCGCGATAAGTGCTGATGTCAATATTGCCTTTCTTGGCTCCTTTCCAATCAAAGGCGTCAATGCAATTAAAAATTAAATTCATCAACACTTCGACCAAATCCTCGTGAATTCCATTCATGTAACACGGACCGCGAAAATCCGTGCTAATTTTAATAAATAATCCGCGCGCTTGGACCTCGTCCTTCCATTTGGGTTTAGAAAGCTCAATCGCCTCATGCACCAATGCGCGCACATCCAAATCTTGCCGTTCACCGGGACCCAATGGCCGATAAAATCGCGCCAAACGTTTGACTGTTTCAGCCGCTTCCTGCGCGGTTTTTAAAATCATTTCGACGTATTTTTTTCCGTATTCTTTGTCGGTAAAAAGATTTTCTTCGCATTCCAGCATACTGGCGGCCAGAATAATGGGCTGAAGCGCATTATTAAAATCATGCGCAATGCCGCGCGCCATCGTGCCCAGCGCCCCCAAACGTTCCTGCTGAATCAGGCGTTGTTGAGTCTCGCGTAATTCCGCCAATGTTTGATTTAAGCGCTGTTGGGTCTTGACGAGTTTGTGATGCGTCGAATCGCCAATGCGTACAATCTTTGAGGCCTTGCGCAATAATTTCGAATAGTGTTGCCCTAAATGGCGATAATCTTCAGGAGTGAACGGCACGCCGAGCCTCAGAGCGTGCTTGGCGATCTCCGTTTCCTCCACAAAAACCGATGCTGTCGATTTTTTTCTTCTGCCCGTCCCATCGCTCTTCATGATCATAATCGCACACTTTGCTTTAATGGCTGACAAAGGTAAAATCCAAGGTCACATCCTCCGCAAATTCCTCGCCGCTCATTTGCATGTCCTCATCCTCTTCCTGATAATGCCAAAAAGCCCGCGCTCGATTCCCGTTGCGAACATAATTCTCCAACAACTCCAAAAGATCCATCACGCACTTGGCCGTTCCAGTGTTAAAATACGTCAATTTTAAATGAAGTTCAAGCGGGCGTTTTTCTTCAGCTATAAATTTTTGCACCCATTCAAACACCGGCGAATAAAAAATGCCGGCGCTATCCGGGTAAGATTCTCCATCGATCGTAATTTTCCCTGCCGCCGCATCCAAATGAACGCGCGGAGTTAGAGTATCCGGCTCAATGATTAAATCACTCATCATATTTTACCTCGGCTAACTTTTGCGGTTAACACCAAAAAATCTTTTTCTTCATTGAATGGAATGACTTGGTAGGCGAGGGGATTGCCTGATTTCCGGCAAATATCAATCAACCCCAACCCAGCACCGCCATTAAGATCGTCCCAATCTGCTTTTCTTTGTTCTTTATAAGCTTTTTTCAGGCCATCTTGATCTAAGGCATTCACCATGTCGCATTGTTCTGTAAGCTTCTTACAGCGAGACTTTTGCACCAAATTCCCAGAAGAAATCGCATATTCATGCTCTTTCTCAACTAAAACCACTACTCCAATCCCGTTATTCCCATTAGTCGGATCCTTTTCATCCGAATGCCTCAAAACATTTTGAGTCATTTCCACAAAAACCGAAAAAATTCGCTTAACTTCTTGATTCGAGGCTAATTGCCTTCGAACAAATCCTCCCATTTCTACCAATATATCTTTGGAAATAGGGCCTTTAAACGAAACCAATACGCGGTTATCGCTCATGTTCGCATAGTAATGAAATAGCTCGTCCGGTTTCATAAACCATTTCCATTATCGGCAGTAGCCTTCCCAAAGTTGAGTTATTTTCTTAGCAAAAAATCATTTTCATTAAAAACGAAAACTGCACGCTTTTTGAGTTTAGGGGATTTCTAAATGTTGCGCACCTCACGGGAATATTTAGAAGTCCCCTTAAGAGTATGTTTGTTATTAAATATAACAAATATTGTGCGAAGTATAGTGAAATAAAGAAGCTCCATATCCTCCGTAAAAAGCTCGTTACCGTTAGAATGGTGTAACGCGTCCTAATGTCCCGAAGGAACATCTTCGCCGCTCATTTCCATAGTGCCTTTGAAGAAAGATCCTTGCTCGGTGTGAAAATTAGGCGTTTGAATTTTCCCTAATAATTTTCCGTCTTTGTGTAAAAGCACCTCTTTGCGGGCAATCATTTCGCCATCGGCGCGGCCGTATACTTCGAGTTTTTCGCATTGGATATTGGCTTCGACATTGGCGGTTTTTCCAATGTAAACCAAAGCATTATTTTGAATAAATCCTAACCCCTTACCCGTGCCGCCGACACGGCCATGAATGATTAGAGGACGATCTGTTTTGATTGAACCTTCAATTTCTGTGCCTGCGGGAATAAACACTTGATTCTCAAGATCAGGATTTGTAAGCAAAGAAGCAGAAGGAAGCACAGGCTGAGGCTTTTCATGTTTATTATCAGGAAGCTTGAGAGGCGAAGGCTTTTTTGAAGTATCTTCCAACTTTGGGGTTAATGAAGGATCAGAAGAAAGTGGCGCGGGCGCTGATGATTTTGGAGATAATATCGAAAGCGATGAAGAAGTTTCAGGAATAGTCGCAGGCGTGAGCGGAGCCAAAGCTTGCGGCAATGATGGTATGACAGGCAATGAAGATTCGGGAGTTGCCGGAGCATCCGCAGTTGGAGACATGGGAGTTGATATCTGCTTGATTTGAGCCGAAGCAACGGCCGATTCGCGAACAATTGCCAGAGGTGTTTTTTTTGCAAAAAGAGGCGTGGTTTTTCCAAAAATAGGTGATGCTTGAGGTTTTTCTTCTTGAGAAAACACTTTGGATTCTTGTAACGGAGTAGGGGCAGATTCCGACTTTTCAGACGAAGGCGGAGTGGGGGTGAATTTTTTTCCCAACGACTTAGGTTCATTTTCGCTCATGCTCGATTCCCTTAAAGCTACCTTTTTAAAAGTGTTTACTTAAAAAGTCGAGTTTCTTCTTGTTTTAAAATTTTTACGCGAACGAGATTACCTCGATTCTTGCGAAGAATTTCTCCCCGTGGTCACAGCCGTGCCTTCTTTGACTTTTTGCGTTCCGAGCGTGATGACTTCTTCTTGCGCGGAAAGACCTTTGACAATTTCTACTTTGCCCGTCAAACGCAACCCAATCTCCACTTCGCGCAATTTCGCCGTATTATTTTCCACGACGTACACGGCGAATTTTTCTCTGTACGGAAAAATCGCCTCTTCGGGCACGGTCACGGCGTTTTCTCTGCGTTCGACCACCAAATTCACATCGGCAAACATACCGGGTTTGAGTGAATCATCGGGATTCGGCACGCGCGCTTTGATTTTTACGGTTCGTGTCGCGACATCGACTTGAGGATCGATCAAAAACACCTCGCCTTTGAATCCTGTAGTAAATGCCGGAACTTTTAAATCCACTTCTTGCCCTACTCGCACCCTGCCCGCCAAACGTTCCGGAATGCTAAAAATAATTTTCATCGGGTCCGTGGCATAAAGTGAAGTCATTGGTGTTCCCGCATTAATCACCTGCCCTTGGCTCACCAAACGCGACCCCACCACGCCGTCGAACGGCGCCTCCATCGTCATATCCTCCAATGTTTTTTTCTCCAACGCCACAGCCGCTTCTGAAGAAGAACGCTGATTGCAAAGTTGATCGAATTCTTGTTGCGAAATGGTTTTTTCCTCCAATAACTTTTGCCCGCGCACAAAATTCACTTCTGCCAGTTGCAAAGAAGATTCCGTCTGCTTGAGTTGAGCTTGCTGTTTTTCATCATCCAATCGGATCAAGACTTGTCCTTTTGAAACTTTCTGCCCTTCGGTGAAATCAATCGTCTTCACCGTACCGCCCACCTCCGGTTGAATCGTTACGCTCTCGTCCGCCTCCAATGTTCCTACCGAAGGAATACGCTCCACCACTTCTTCCTGTTTGGAAAATTGCGTTTCCACAAACACAGGCGGCATCGGCGGCGGCGCTTCCTCTTGCTTCTCCCCGCACCCAGCGACGAAAAAAGCCAGCCCGAGTAAAAAAACAAAAAAACGATTCATGAATTTTTCAAAAAAAGAAAACGCTAAGGCAAAAGTTAGCGTAAAACAACCATCAAAATGCGCAACTTACGCGCACAAAGAGTTTTTTTTGACGCAATGACAAAAAAGCTTACAAATGCAAGCCTTGATTGCCTTGTGTTTTGTGAGAAATATCTGAAGGAATCCTAAATCTTCGCGGTTCGTGTCCCAGTGTGCTTTTGGGAGGCAACTTTTGCGAAAAGCTCAGTGAATGCTGTCCTCTTGATGCGGGGCCATCTGGCAAAGTGCTCAATCTCACGATTCCCCCCTCTACTAATTGTCTTCTTGTATCCATACTATTTAAGTGTGTTGTTCGGTTCAATACGTCAAGGAGAAATCGTAAGCTTTAAAAGACTGATTTGCAAGGCTTTATTTGAATAAACAAACGCGGGCTTCACATTCTCATTCATTGACTGCTCCTATGCTATATGATCCCTGTCCTGATCTTAGGATCGGCAAAAGGAACGGTTGGCATTTCTCGGACGCAGTCATGGTCTTTGGGAAAACGAGAAAATAGAACTTTTTCCACGGCCCTCAAATTATTTTCGTATTTAAGTCGTTTTTGATAATCCCCAAAACTCAAACCTTTGCCGCGATAAAATTCGTTCAAACGATATGCGTACAAAGCATTGATCTTCCATTCGATGAAATATGGAAGCGATTCACTAAAAAGTTTTTGAATATGTTGATTGAGTCTCCCGCGTGCGCGTCTGACAAGAAGATGATGAATCTCTTCGTCGAGAGATATTTTTTGCATTCGGGGGAATTTTTCTTGATATACCTCCGGCTCTTGGAAAACGCCTTTTTCTATGGTGTATATGCGTTGCATCCATTGTTGCAGATGTGGATATAGGAATTTTTGTTTTTCGGCCATCATGCATTGCTCGTGCTGATAAACATTTTTGAGCAAACCATTTAAATTCTCCATTTTAGAGCATGCGTGAATATCCATTCGCTGAACGAGTTCTCCCAATGAAACACTTTCTGTGGGATAATCATTTTTTCCCTTAAGCGCTCCAAAATTTACATGCAAATCCGGATACAGAGCCTTGACATATTTCTCGCCTTGTACCAAAGCCATTTCCCATGTCCATGATTCGGGAAAACGCGCACCTATATCCGTATCTCTCAGAATTTCACTTTGAATGCCTTTGAGCCATGTATAGACATAAGGAAATTCTTTAGACCAAGGTGCTTGATAACGTTCTTCAAGCGTAGGTTCTTTCTGAGGCGGTTGGTTTTCTGTGGGTGCTTTTGGAGTGATTTTTGTCTCCGGCATGGACTCTCCTCCACGAGTCGGCCATAAAATGCCTGCGATGACCGCCGCAGATGTTGTTAACCACTTTCTTCTTGAAAATAGATCGCTCATGGAATTCAGCTCCGTCCAAATCCTTGTATCCCTGCTCTCATTCTATTCAGAACATCATCCACAACTCTTGCGGAAGGAAATGGGTTCATCGATTGAGTAAAACCTCGATGTGCCGCCTTGCCGTCATTGCGCGTGCTTTGAACGATGACAATAATCGCGCCTGTTTTTGGAGGTTCCTGTTTCAGCGGAGGCGCTGGGAATTTCCTACCTTTTGCTTGATGTAACATAACATACTCCTTCTTTATGGAAGTGTGGCGTTCCGCCTCAAACGTCAAGGATAGGATTTACAAAAAATTAATGCCCGACCGAATAATGTCCGGACGGAGGAGGAGATTGGGAGGAAGTTGTGGTTTGTTGCACGGCGTCGCGTTGATGCTGACGCGCGGTATCACGCGCGATGTTTTCGAGCATTTGCTTGTTTCTGAATTTCTCCGAATGATCGTCCTCGCCCAAAAAAATGCCATCCGCGCCTTCGCGAAGCGATCCCATGCTTTCGCCAACCTCTTTCTCTTTCCACATTTTGCGCACGTCAAAATTTTGAGCGTTGAGTTGACCGAGAATTTTGGCGGGAATATCCAAAAATTGCCCCGGCTGAATCCGTAATTTTTGCCCCGTCGCATGAACATGGATGGAAATGCCTTCCTTTTTCGAACTCTCAAACAAATAAACTCTCCCCTCGCCTCCTTTTCCGGCTTCCACCAATGCCGTGGTGCCTTCAATCCCCGCCGTCACAGCCGATGTCACGACTTTGCACTGTCCATCCTCGTCAAACACTTGAACCAAAACTGATCCTTCTTGCAAATTCAACGCGCGTGCGCCGCGATCGAAGGTAAAAATCGTATGCGATCCCAATCGCGTAATCGTCGCGTCCTCAAACTCCAATTCCGCGCGCGATTGGTTGCCCGTTCCCAAAATATTTTTATCCGCAATCACCTCTCCTGTTTTTGCAGGACGAGGCTTGGATTTCGCATCCGCGCTGACATGCACATCTCCCTGCGCCTTAGTCACGCTGGCCTGCGGTAACATCGCCGCGCCCGCCAATATGGGAAAACAAAAAATCATTAAAACAATGTTGTAAACTCTTTTCATAAATCACCTCGCTACTCAAGGATGATATCGATTTTCCCCGCCGCGTCAAATATTGACCTCTCTATGAATCTTTCTATCTTTGATCTATGACTTTTCATACATCGTCTGTTGCGCTAACCTCGCCTCGTCCACGTATGAACGCAATGTATGATCTCACGATTATTTTGCCGTTTTATAACGAACAAAAATCGCTCGAAAAAAAGCTTCCCGCCTTTATCGAGTTTGCGATCGCGCATCCTTACTACCACTTTCGCTTTGTGAACGACGGTTCTACGGATCAATCTTTGGATTTGTTGGAACGCTCCGTTTTGCATTTGCCCAATGTGTCCATTGTTTCATTGCGAGCGCGAGGCGGCAAAGGCCACGCCGTTCGCGCCGGATTTGATGCCAACAAAAGCGATTATTTTTGTTTTCTCGATGGAGATATCCCTTATTCGCTCGATCATCTACATCGTTTATTGGAAGCGCTCAAGAAAAACGACATGGTGATCGGTTGTCGTAATTTAGTTCCTCATGTCACGCGGAGCACTCGCCGGCGCCAAATTCTGGGTTGGATGTTTAATCGCCTTGCGCGCATGATCCTCAATCTGCCGCACACCGACACTCAAGCCGGTATCAAAGGATTTCATAAAAAAGTCGCTCAATATGTTTTTCCGCGCCAACGCCTCGCCGGATTCTCATTTGATGTGGAATTACTCTACCTCGCGCGCAAAGGCGGCTTTTCCATCGCAGAAATCCCAGCCACTGTCGCCGATGACCATTCTTACAAAATCGGGAAAATCAAATTACTTGCAGATTCTCTTCAAATGTTCGCCGACCTCATCTCTATCCGATGGAATGATCTTTGCGGCAAATATGAGGAACCCTGATGACTCAACCCTGCTAGGAGGTGCGTCACTTTCCTCTCGTGACGACATCCCCTAGGGTACCAAAAATGTTTTCCCCGTATAAGGACAACGAACTTCAGTGCCGGGAGACATGCCGCTAACATCTACCAACCCCGCATGTGGCGCGTAAGGACTGCGCACCAGTCCTTTTTTGCCGGAAACTTTTTCACCTTTAGGGTATTTTACTGTAGGAGTTTTTTTGACAGCCTGATTCGAAGGCGTCCAAGGCTTAGGTTGAGTTGTTACTGGTTGGCGATTGGGTGTTGTCGTCGTGGAAGAGGAAGCACTTTGTTGATCGACGGTTTCCATTACTCCATCTTGAGGAGGCGTCCAAGCAGGAGACGCATCGCTGGGATAACGTTCGTTATCGCCTGCGCATCCATCAAGCGCAAATATTAAAAAAGAAAGAACTGCGGCTAAAATTATGGAATTGAGTTTTTTCATAAGAATCATTTTTAAGTTTTTTACATAAAAACTAATACAAAGACCTTTCAATTAATGCTTTTTGAAATCAATTCATCAGCTAAAATGCGGGTAAAAGACGCCTCTTGGGTCAAAGCTCGTTCTTGAGGAAGTTGGTAGGAATTTTCTACGCGACGAGCCACATCGCGGTAAAGAGCATCGACTTCATAAATCTTTTTCAATTCTTCGATAGCGGCGGATTTGAGATTCATAGCTTCCAGAACGCAAGCTAAGTTATAAGTGATTTCCTTTTTGATCTCATCCATCATAGGCATTTCAGTCAAAGCGGATTCATACTGTTTTTTGGCCAAATCGAGCATGTTGCGTTTTTGAAAACAATAGCCGAGTAAATTATAGGCTTGATGACGCACATACGGATGCCTCAAAGAACGTTGAAGTTCCGGAATGGCCTCGTGATATCGTTCCGCATGCACCAAGGCCTCCCCTAATTCAAACCTCAAAGTCAAATCATTGGGGTACTGACGCGATCGATTCAGTGTCTGCTCCAATAAGTAAGCGATTTTTTCTTTTTCCGCATCGGAATCGTGAACAGGCTCTTCCTCTTGCGCCGGCGCAGGCGTAGGCGCATGTGAGACTTTCAACCGCAAAATCGCTTTCTCAATATCCGCATTGGATTTACCGGAAGCGTCAAACGCATATTCATACCACTCCAAGGCAATATCGAATTTTTCCAAAAACTCATACATTTCGCCGATTTGTTGAGCCAATTTGGAATTTGGATTTTTAACATCCAATTGCGAATGAAGTTCCTGAATTTTAACCAAAACACTTTCTTCCGAAATCAACAACGGCTCGAGTGTTTGCTCGACTGTGCTCGCCGGAGCCGAAGAAACTTCCGCCGCGGGCGTCGATTCGCTCATAACAACCAAAGATTCTATAGCAACAGGCTTAGAAATATCGTCCAGAGTGTTTTTAACCGGTTCCTTAGTTTTTTGATTTTCCTGCATGGCTTGAAGCGCGCAAATATCGCGTACGCATTTCAATGCCTCGTTATCATTCGGATCCAGCGTAAGAATTTTTTCATACACCGCATGCGCAAGAGATAGTTCGCGAGCGCGAACATAAGCTTGGCAAAGGCGTTTGAGATTGCCGACGTGATCGGGATAAGCCTCTCTTAAAGTTTCACACGCTAAAATTTCGATGTCGGAAGATTCGACAATGACCGCCGCTTCCGCCAAAAGCTCATTTCCCTGTTGATTCGTGGGATCGATGAGCAAAATATCCTCGGCAATATCCATCGCATCCCAAGGAGCGCTTTTTAACGCCATGCGTCCGCGCAAAGCATAATGGGCAATTTTAACGGCATTCACCGCCGAAGGCTTTCCTTTGTAGCGCGACAATTCATTCACGCGCAAAAGCCTTCGCGCCTCCAACCAATCGGGTAATTCTTTGACCAAATTACTCAAAAGCGCAATCGCGTAATCGTGATTACCTCGCTCGCTCGCTTCGCACGCCTTGCTAAAAAGCGCGGTTTGCACAGGTGTCAACGCAGGCTCTTGGGCGGTTTGCTCCATGTGCTTAGTTAATCAGATATTCATTCAGAATCAAATTTTTTTACATTTTTTTTCTATAAGCCGTCTTTCCCCGCGTCATCCATCAAACTCGGATCATCAAAAATCAGCAATTGTTCGAGTGACAAATGATGGTCATCGTCGTAATATGCTTCGCTAAATTTATGAGAGGAAAATTGATCACGTTCGAAGGCTCGGAAGGTTGCGGTAAATCCACCCAAGTGCGCATGATTGCCGATTGGCTTATGAGTCAAAATATTCCCTTAATTTGTCCGCGCGACCCCGGCGCCACGCCGCTCGGCGAAGCTATTCGTAATTTATTAAAATTTCATTCCGCCGGCAGAGGCATGAGCGAAAAAAGCGAATTATTGCTTTTTGCCGCCAGCCGAGCCGAACTCTGCAAAAAAGTGATTGAGCCTGCGCTTGACGCCGGCAAATGGATCATTTGTGATCGCTTTTATGATTCCACGACTGCCTATCAAGGTAACGCGCGCGGACTCGATATGAGGGCTGTGAATGTGATCAATAGTTTTGCCGTCGGCTCATGCGTCCCCAATCTCACCATCATTCTAGATTTAGAAGCGGCGGAAGCGAGAACACGTATCGCCAAGCGCCGCACGCCAAAGGACAAAAAAGACCGCATGGAAAGCGAGCCGGACGCGTTTTATGAAAAAGTGCGCGAAGGATACCGTCAAATTGCCCAAAAAGAACTCAAGCGCGTGCGCTTGATTTCCGCTTCCGGCGACCCGGGACCGGTTTTTGAATCCATCAAACGCGAAATTCTTTTGGCCTTTCCTGAAATTTTCAACATCCCAAAATCCGAACGTCCCACGCTCGCGAAAAAAACCAAAAAGAAAAATCGTTAGTGATCTAAAAAAGCTATGCCTTTTGCCGCTTCATGGATTGAAAAACGCGTAACCAAAGCCTTCCAAACCGGACGGCTTGCGCATGCGTTTTTGATCAGCGGTACAGATTTATCTGCTTTGGAAAAACTTTTTTTTCGGCTCGCGCACCTTCTTCTGAATGACGAGGATCCGCAACATCCGGATTTGCACATTTTGCGTCCGGAATCAAAAAGTCGCAGAATCGTTATCCATCAAGTGCGCGAACTCGAACACGCGTTACAACTCAAAGCGCATCGCGCGCCTTATAAAGTCGCTGGAATTTTTTCCGCCGACCGCATGTGCGCCGGCTCAGCGGAACCCGCTAATGCTTTTTTGAAAACGCTCGAAGAACCGCCCGAGCATACCATCATTTTTCTTCTCACGGATCATCCGGAACTTCTTATTCCCACCATTCGATCGCGTTGTCTTGCTTTGCCGCTCAAAACCGAACTTCCGCCTGATCCGGAAAAAAAACTGCAGATGCTCACCCGCGCATGGATTGACACCAAAGGTTCGCCGGCCGACATCGCTTATCGACGCGCCGTGCTTTTGGCCGAATATTGGCGTCAACTGCGCGATCAATTGGAAACCGCGCTTCAAGCCGAATTCAAACAAGAAATTCAAGAAGGCGTGAAAGAAAATTCAGAGGAAGAAGAGGCTGTTTTCAAAGCGCACGTGGAAAGCCAATTCATTCTTCTGAGAGATCGCTCCATCGCCTATCTCATCACTCAAGTCTGGGAACGCGCGCAAAATCACGCGCTTTCGCGGCTCGAAGCCGAACTGACCTGTGAAAGTTTTGATGACCTTCGCCTCGCCCTTTCTCACAATATGGATCAATCCCTCGCCATCGAGCGCGCTTGTTTAAAAATCAATCGGTTGATTTAGTTCTTCTATTATACTAAATCCAAAAAATAAGTTGATAAATACACCCTCCCTTAATTCCTCTGGATTCCCGCCAAAAGCGGGAATGACAAGTGTGAACTTATTTTTTGGATTTAGTATTAATCCTCGCATAATTAAGTAACACTCCATCGCCTTGAAGCTCGATCGAGCGTCAGCGAACCTCTTCATCTCGCCCTCCCCACGGTGTCTTCACGAGGCGGGAGCCGTGGTGATCTTGTTTGTGACCTCTCAATGCTTTGCGCGCGCCGGGCGGCGCGCGACCCATCTCTCACTCTCTCCATAAACACCCGTAAATCTACGGGAAAAAGGCTTCTCTAAAAATTTATTTTTATCACTCAATTATGCGAGAAGTAATAGAAGTCCCCTAGAGAACTTCTTAATAACTCAACAATACACCAAGATGACAGCGCGAAGCGTAACGGGTATTGCCGGCGTCAATGAGCTGAAAACCATAATCCGCACGCACTGAAAGATAGGGGTTAATTTCATATCGTACCCCCGGACCAACGCCGGAAAGCTCAATGTTATCATTCACACCGGCGGCCACTTGATCGAATTGAGCTTGCCCATAATCCCAGAAAAAGAGAAATTGCAACTGATCTTGCACGTCTTTTTCAGCATCAAAAAGCTCTGCAATACTCACCGGAGGCGTGCGTACTTCCAAAGTCATGAGAAATCCCGTGTCGCCATTCACTTCGCGCTCATCGTAACCGCGTACGCTATCGAACCCGCCAAAACCTAATTGCTCGCTTCCCAGCAAACTGTCATCCGATTCTTGAAAGATGAATTTGTTGAAAAAAGTAAAATCCCACGGCAAACGGGTCGTGCGATTCAACTCGATTTTCGCATAAAAATATTCCGCATCGGCAAATGCATTCGCCACGGCAAAAGCGGAATCTTTGTTGTTATCCGACCAACCGCCCGGACTATAGTACATCGCCGCGCGCAACGACGTCGCGCCGAATCGATCCGGCAAAGAAGCATTGTATCCCATGACCCACTGATTCACATCCGTCGTGGAAGCAAACACGTTCGTTCCGCCGAATTCGAGGTTGTTGTTGGATTGCTTAAAATCAAATCCAAATTCAAGTTCATGATCCCACGTTTCAATCGAAGGAAGCGGTATCACGTAGCGCGTTCCCACTTGCCAACTTCTTCCTCGAAGGTTAAAAACCCCCGCGGCGTCGGCTTCCGTTTCCGTCCGACTGCCGAAAATATTCAATTTATGCCGCCACGGAAGAGGAATTAAATAAACAGCCGAGTGAGCCTTGAGGCTCGCAATGTCGCTACTCGTGGTAAATTGATAACTCAGCTGATGATCCGCAAAAAACGCATTCCCCCAATTCATGCCTGCGATCCATCGTTCGTCGCCCGTCAAATCATTCCCCGTATCCTCATAACCGCCAAAAAACCGCACAGGGAAACGATCGCGCGTGTGCAAAATAACATCCGTTTGACCCAAATTTTTCCCCGGCGTGAATGCCACATCGACTTCGCGAAACGGATTCGAATTCAACCATTCCAAATCTTTCAAAATCTTTTCCGCGCTCACCGAATCTCCGCGGCGCACGCGCACTTGTTCGGTCAGTAACTCCGAATCAAACCAACGATTGCCTTTCGCTTCCACCGATTCCAAACGTCCCTCCACGACGACAAATTGCACCACGCCCAACGTGATGTCTTGTTCCGGCACGATCACATCCACCACGGGACGGTCTTGATCGCGATAATAAAGAATCACCTCGCCCGCAATGTCGTGCAATAAATTAAACGAAACCGGCTTCCCTAAAAAGCCGCGCAGTTTTTCCACCAACGACGCTGTTTCCTCAAGCGCGATGCCCGGAATGTGAATCCCCGTTTTATCCAACGCATCTTTGGAAACTTTGTCCTGACTATCTACAAACACTAATCCCTTCAATTCCTCTGCCAATACCGCATCTTCTTTCATCAACTCAACCGTCGGCTCTGCGCTCTTGGGAAGCTCAATTTTGCGCGTCTCAGGCTTGGGTTGTTTCGGCGCAACTTTTTCAAAATCTTGTGCTTGAAGATCGGCATTGCATAACAATCCAATCATCAACACGTTCAAAACTAATAAACGACTCATGTTCTCTTTTTTCTTGCAACAAAAACTGCAAGCCTCCTTCGGCAAAATACGCAATTCGTTTCTTCTAAGGCATTTTTAGAAAAAAGGCAAGTAAACAAAGCGTTTTTTTATCTGATAAAAAAAACTTTACGCCGACAACCGAACGTCACATTTAACCTTATGTTGAAATCAAAGCAAAAACCTAAAATTCGTCGCTGGCTACGCATTTCTTTGGGCGTCGCGCTTGTTTTGTTTGGAATGCATTCCGCAAAAAATAACGCCGTCCGGATCATTAATCGAGGTTTGAACCTATTGTATGATCAAAAAGGATATTTCGACACCGATGGATTCCGCGCCACAAAACTTTCCGATATTTTTAGAGATCCCTATGGAGAATTGGTGATTCAATATAAGGATCCTTATAAAACTCCTCAAGATCGCCTGCTTAAATTTTCATCTCCTCGCGCTCGATCCATCGCTTTACTCTTCGATTCAAAACCGCTTCCTCTCCAACCCCCAAAAAAGAATCCTTCCCGATTATCTTCATGGCCGGAACCGTCTGTTGAACCATCCTCGCCGACGCCTCAGCCACTCTTATCAACTCCTCAAAGAGCTCTCCCTTTAGTCGAAACATCACCTACAGAAAAACAGGTATTTCCTTCGCCCCCGCAAGAGCCCGCATCTTCTTTCACAGAAAGAGTACAAAAGATACGCCAAAAGATACACAACGAAAGGTTGGAGAACGCAAAAAAATTCAGAGGTTCTAATTTTCCTTATGCTATACATCGATGATCGGCCCTTTGCCTTTGGGCGGCTTGCGAGTCCGCGGTGTTTCATGATGCATTCGAACTCGAATCGCAGATGACTTCTTCTCTCGACTAAAAAATAAATTCACAACGCTAATAATCAATGCTCCTCCCAGAGCCGACCAAAAACTTACCACACGAAATCCCTCGACCAGCCAAGAGGTCATCCAAAGTAACAATGCATTGATCACCACCAAAAAAAGACCTAATGAAAGCACGATAAACGGAAACGATAAAACCGCAAAAAGCGGCTTAACAAAAGCATTCAAAATACCCAATACCAAAGATGCCGCTAACAAACTCTGCCAATTCGTGTAATCTACCCCGGGAACAACCCACGCCGCTACCCACACCGCAATCGTCAACACCATCCATCGCAAAAATATCACCTGCATCAATAAAGAATTTAAACGGATGCTCTCCACTCTGCAAGTATTCTCAAAATCTCACCATGCACTTTTCGATTGCGAGAATCCTCCACTGCGTTAAAAATATCTCATGACGCCTGAGTGGTGGAATGGCAGACACACAGGACTTAAAATTTTAATTTTGGGGATCCGCGCGGCTCCGTTAAAATCCGTTGATGTCCGTATAACCATCTTAAAATCAACGACTTAAATGCTGATTATCACGGAACCCATTCAGCCCAAAAGGCCTAAATGATTTCCACAAAAGTGGCACAAAAAGTGGCACACGCAAATTCCGCTAAAATTTTTAGTGGCACAAAGTGGCACAAATCAATTTTGATGGAAAAACCAATTTTCGCTCGGAGACGCATAGGATGTCTCCGCATTGTGTGTCCGCGAAATAATTTGCGCTACCATCAAATTCTTACTGGCACACCAAATTCCTTTGATTTTTTGCCCGACTCGTCAGTTGAAAAAGGAATGATAAGATATGACGTGACTCATCAATGCTATTCTTGTTCGATTTCAGACGCCTGCTTTTGTCTTTCTCGGTCTATCGCCAAAACAGCCTCATCTTCGGGTTTTTGGAGGAATTCTCGCGCTTTTTGAACGGCTTCATCACTACTGAGGTCAAGAATAAAGGGAACACTATCCCAACGGAATGCTGAAAAATGATGTTCAATAAGCAAATCGCCCATGTAACCCCGTCCGTCCCTTGCGCCTTCGATAGGCACGATGTCAGCCTCTTCTACTATGCCCAATTTCCAAAAATCTTTGGGTTCATCTGGGTTTAAAGATTGAACTTTTTCCACGTATCTTTTCGCCATTTCTGGCGTCCAATTTCCCCATTTTGAAACATTCTCAAAAGTTAATTTCTTCGATGCTTCGGCGTGAAGACGTTTCCAAATATCAGGACTGTGTACCAATCCCATTTGAGCAAGTTCTTTTGGCCAAAATGAGCTATTGCCAAGATTAGGGAAATGGATTGCCTTCCGCCCTGTTTGAAGCGAGTAATCGATCAGATTTAAAAACCATTGTTTCTTGATTCGGCGAGCCTCTGCGAGAGAACCTGCGCCCCACGTCATCGGGTCATCAATTTCAAGGATATTTCCTCGCTCTAAGAATTTAACTTCGGGCCTATACTCTGCATACGGTGGCAAGCATAAATCCCCTTTTAGTTTTTGTTTGCCCTCTTTTTCTAAATCAATTTTTAAAACAGAGGTTGTACGCCATCCAAATTCACCTCGATCTCCTTCCTTCTCAACATCCAGTCCTCGCGTGAGTAATGCTTGAGTATCTTGTGGAGACATACGAACAAACTCATCCCATTCCTGTGGCGTCCCCTTAAATTTAATCATTGTGTCGTGGAGGTCTTCTCGTGAAAAAGCATAAAGTCCTTTTGCTTTTCTCTCTTCTTGGTGTTGAGTAATGTCATAGCTCTCTTTTCGTAATTTTGTCAAAAGCTCATCTTTTTCTCCCTCTGTAAGCCCGCGCGCGGCGACGCCCCAATTCTTTGCGTAGTTTTCCATTCGCTCCATGACCTTCGGGTCGTTGAGATTGATTCTAAGCGTAGGCCACGTGCTGGTGGTTTCTTTAAAATGAAAGGGATGGGACATATCATCAACGTGAATTTCAACGGCTGAATTCAGAAGGTCTAGCCCGACGGTCATCTTTCCAGTTGCATCCGTTCCAGAAAATTCTTTGTACACGCCGGCGTAATGGCTAGGAAGTCCGCGAATTTCTTTAGTTCGACAAAGAGAATAGTCTCCATCAATGGCTTTTGATGGCATTTCTAAATTTTCGTCAACGACATCCCACAATGCTTTGGGATTGGAAGATTGGAGATGGTTGCGGAGTCGAGAGACGACGCTATTAGGCAGATATCGCTCTAAATAATCCAATCTCTTACTCATTCTTTCCCTCATCTGATTCCAGTCTTGTTGTCTTGGAAGTCCGCCCGAATATGCTGAAAAAGCATCGCAATACATTCGCTTGATGCCTAACTTTTGGCAGATTTTGCTCACACCCGGAAGCTGCTTTGCGAAAAGTTGCTGCATATCGTAGGGTGCGCCCAATCGTTCAATTGAAAGCACAGGCTTGTCGCCGCCAAGGTGAAAAGCATAGGCAAACGATTTGCGCCTTGTTGCGGGGCAACGTTCCCATTCGCCGCCCATAATGGTCACTTCTAAAAGAGCTTCTCCTGATAAAATTTCCACACCATCTTTTTCAACAGCTCCTTTTCTTTTTCCCCTGATCTCCGTTAAAATTCCTTTATGAGGAACGCCGCTGCTCATGTAGAAAAAAGGAGCAAGTTCCTCAGGTGTGCCATTTGTAAATTCTTTGACGATGGAATGCGTTTCGACTCCCTCTACATAAGTAGGAACTGATAATTCAAACTCGGGACCGAGATTTGAATTCCGATGCTTCGATACAAAACGTCCCGGAGTCAACGCCGTCGTCACTTTGCTCTTCCCACTTTTCGATCTTTCTCGTGTCATATTTTCTTTCTTGTTACATTGTAAGTGTGTCGTTCAGATGCTTCCGTCAAGGGGTTCTGAGAGATTTTTTTCCTTCCGTCCTCTGACGAATTAAAAATGCAGATGCATGTTGATAAGCCTTCTCTTTGTCATCAGGAAATTGATAATAATGAGACAAAAAATCCCTCGCCCATTGATGATCTCTCGACCAAACCCTCATCCTGCCAGCGAAGTGCTTTTGAAAACCTTTTTCACCGAATTGCTCTTTCAAAATGTTTACCTCTTCAATGCCATTATAAATGGGTAAAAGATTTTTATCCTTTTGAGGTGCTCCTAATTCTCTTTCTTCCATCAGAGGCTGAAAGATAGAAAAACCGTATCTCAGTAATGCATCAGGACCAAGATTTCGAGGTTCAAAATCACGATCCAATTCTCTCGTGAGTGCGTTGTACCCCATCGTAGGCGGGTTATATTCTGAATTGAATCTTATGCTTCTAATTTTGACATCTTTTTGAGGCTTCAAATATTTTTTCATATCTTCAAGTTGCTCTTCCGAATCCGCCTCTACTCCCCAAAAAGCAGATTCTTCCATGCCTCCGGCGATATCGATTTCAATATGACTTTTCTGATTCGGTTTCCTTGTAGCGCGGACGGTATCCAAAATATTTTCGAGCGCGTCTTCTGTCCTAACAAGGGTATCGAAGTGCGCCAACGCTCCGCAACCTGTGCTGTCATCGACGGCTAAAAAAAGATAACACGGCCCAACTCTATCGTATGAACCAACAATCGGGTGTTGTCCTTGTGGATGAAAAAAGGCTACTTCCCGCTCAAATATAGCTATGTCAGGTTCATTGGGATTATTCCGTTGTCGAAAAGAAAATAATTCATCAATCTTTTTATTTATCAATTCTTCCGAGAAGCCCAAAGGACTGTTCTCGGCAAAAAAGCGCAGTATATTTTCAACCAATTGAATTTCTTCTTCTCGATCCATAAGAGAGTAAATGTGTCGTTCCGCCGACTTTGTCTAGTAGGAAAAGAGCTTGCGCAAGGTTCAGGCATCAAGAGGATTGGAGCAAAGAAGGCTTCATATTGCCGTTAGATTACCGACAAATTACCGTTAAATTGCCGTTAAATTGCCGATAAAGTATAGGCTGGCCCGCGAAAATCACTCGAGCCGTCGGCAAGGTGGCTTAGCAAAAGTGCATTTGTAATGCATATTATCCTCAATGTGGATTCATCGAAATGCGGCGGCGACTGTGGAGCGGGCGTGGAAAGGCATCGACGCCTTCCGCGCTACCTATAAAAAAGAAACGATGCCAAAAAGCGCAGTCGTCTGCCGCACCTCCCACGCTTACCCCGTTCGCAAAACCGACTGGTGCCGCCCCCTCACAGGCAAAGACGGAATCCTCGCCATCATGGATTCTATTTGATAACGCCATCAGCACCCGATTCGCACTCATCCGCTCCGTGCTGGCGCACAAAGTCAACACCCTCCTCGGCACCAATCTCCAAACCTCCCCCATGCGCTTCGAACTCTTCGCCGAAGTCGTCAAAGACTGCCTCGATGAGAGATGATGAAGAGTGCTTAGCATCAAATTCTTCTTTGGTGAGAACAATCTGCATACTTGCGCAATCGTGTTTGTACATCGATTCGAGGATTGAAAGAGGTTGTTTGAAAATAATCTATAGCTTTCTTTTCTTCACCCAATGCAAAAACGATTCCTTCCTTCGGGCGACAAACTTTGATGACGCAATTGGGGCCAATTTCAAGATTACAATGCCCATCAACGCATGTAATAAACGCTGTGCATGATTTTTCACAATTAAGCCCATAGTATGCACCGACATCGCTACGTCTTAAACGTATGCGCAAATTACCAAGCTGATATACATTCATAGGATTGCCATATCCTCCGACAGATTGAACAACTCCTAAAAGACGCGCTTGCTTTTTAAGTTTTTGCTCAAAATCTTTGAGTGACACAAAATTCTTATCCCAAGATTCTGATTCAGAAAGATCATGCCGCCATAATTTAGAATATTCTGTTATATCGAAAATTTTAATATCTCTGATAGAAGGGTGATTTTGACAGAAACGAATAAAGTCCCAAATTTCTTCCTTATTTTTACGAGTTACACACATTTGTAGTCGCATCTTTACACCTCTTTGACTCAATCTTTCAATACCTTGGAGCGTTCTCTTCAAATCTCTTTCTGGAGAAGGTGATCCTGTAATTTTACCATAAGAATCCGATTGAAGGCTGTGCAAAGAAATTTTCACAAGATCATACAGAGAAGCAATTTGATCTGCATATTTCCCAACCAACACTCCATTGGTATTGAGTCTTAAGTAGGAATCTGTTGCCGCGGCATCGGCCAGCCATTTCCTTAGCATTCGACTAATTCCAAATGTTGTATGAGGATTTAATAATGGCTCCCCACCTGTCACGCTAAAATGTCGTACTCCCAAATTAAAAAATCGTTGAGCTGATTGCCCTATGAGAGAAATCCAGTCTTTGGGTTTTTCCAGTCCGTAATCGCTCGAAAAATCCCCATCAATTTGGCAAAAATTACAACGAAAATTGCAATCCTCAACCGTAGAAATTCGAAGTGAAGGTATTGTGTATTTCATAAATATGAGTGTGTCGTTCTGCCCACATCGTAAAGCGGTTTTTGAAATTTTTTTGGGATGGGTACGACCTTTACCACCCCCATCGATCCGGACGCCAAGGCTTCAATCCTCGTGCATTATCAGTCGTTATTTCACTTTGTCGCCACGATGAGCATTTCAAAATCTTCGGTGGTCAGCTTGTCATTTCTCGAAAAGGCGCCGAGTTTTGATCCGAGGATATTGATTTTCTTATAGCAGAGCGTTTTTAAAAGCCATGTGATTTCGCAAGGCACATAATAGCGCTCGTTGCATTTTAATTCCTTTTTATTTCCCGCGTCGTCTTCGAACACGACGGTGTTGTGATCTCTGAAAGTCATCAGGTCAAAGGAGCAATCTTTACACGCGGAGTTGCCTTCTTTGGCCTGAGATTCATAAAATTCTTTGACCGAATGAAACAGCGGGAACAATCCGTTTAATGTGGTGAAAATAAGTTTGCCTTTATCCTTCAGCGCTTGGGTTGCGTTTTTGAGAATTTCGAAATTCATCTCATCGGTTTCCATGAGAGAGAAACCGCCTTCGCATAACATGATGGCGGTGTCGAATTCCGCGTTAAAAGGAAGATTGCGGGCGTCGTGCCTCTGAAAATCAATATTCAAATTCGCCTGCTTCGCTTTTTCCTTTGCTTTGGCAAGTTGAGATTCCGACAAATCAACTCCGGTGACGTTATAACCCCGTTTCGATAATTCAATGGCGTGCCTGCCCGTGCCGCATCCGATATCAAGGATGCGCGCCGCCTTATCATGATTAAATTCTTCCTCCAGAAAATCACATTCTCCAATAGTCCCCTGAACGAAACACTCCTGATCATATTTATTCGCGTAATTCTCAAATAACGCCTCGTACCATTGCTTCATAGATTTTGCTTCATGTTATAGATTTCGTTGAAAATAAGAAACCTTTTATGCTTGGATAAAAATCGCGATTGCGAGAATAACCTTCAGCAGGTACACTTCTATTCCCTCGCCTGAGTGGTGGAATGGCAGACACACAGGACTTAAAATCCTGAGGACTGAATAGGTCCGTGCGGGTTCGACTCCCGCCTCAGGCACCAGCATAGATTGTTTTTATTGCGAAAATGCTTCTCGCATTTGCGTCGCTTTGAATTTACGAAATTGGGATTATTCCCACAAAAACCGAAACGCAGAGGAAGCCGTCCATTCGTTGTAGTTGGAGCTTTTGCTATAGGAAGCTTGGTTGACCCATTGGCAGAAGTCGGTGAGCCGCCAAAGAATTTCGCCGTTGAAGGAACTGGTGAACGAAGCGTTTTGATTGTAGCCGTAGCGGCGGCCATCATCGGCAAGCGGAAAATACGGACTACTCGCTTCCTCATGTGATTGGACGCCCGTGAAGGCGTAACCTCGCGCCAAAAAATTTTCCGTTTCTTGGGTGAGGAAATTGAGCGCCGCGCCGCCTTGGACAAAATAACGCGGACTGAAATAACCTCCATGCCCCATGGTGAAGTGGCTCAAATTTTTCGCGTAATAATCCGCGCCCAAAGCCGGACCCATGCTGAAATAACGAAAATTTGGAATTGGAACATTGCGCCCCACATTCCACGCCAAATTCACGTGTTGATTCTCCTCCACATTTTCACCCGTGATCCACGCGGCTTGGCATTTTCCATAAAAACCCCAATCTTCACCCAAACTCACATAGCCGCTGACGCGCCCGCCGGTTTCGATCACGCGTCCCCAATTTTTTCCGCTGTAGGGGTCGGAGATGCCCGTATAAGAAAGCAAGGATTCTCTTTTTAAATCGCCGAAAACTTCCGCCTGCCAATAACCAGCGTCGCACGAAAAAATCCCTCCGGCACGCCCTATCGGCAAAGGAAAAACGGGCGCGTTCAACGGAGTGGTTCCGCCATCCACAAAAAAAATATTTTCGCCGTCGCGTCGGAAACTGATGTGCGGCTCGTAAAGCTCGTCGAGGCAAGTCGTGGGCGCATACGTCCACGGCGTCGTAGCCACAGGATAGTTGCCGATAAGCGCCAAGGAAGGTAAATCATGAGCATCGAGATTGAATCGACGCACACTCAATTCCACAGCATCGCTTTCCCCGATACTAACGCGCGTCGAAATTTGAGGTTGCGTCCATTCTTCTAAATGACTCGTTCCGGAATCGCCGGATTTATCGCGATAAGAAAACCCCGCATCGATCCATGATTTATTTTCCGAGACGAACAGCAATCCGTGTTCCTGAAGACGCCGATAATCAGGCACTTGTTTTTCAATGAAAGCATCCTCGACTTTTGGCGGCGGAAGATTTTCCTGCGCGAAAACTCCGGCAACAACGAACAAGACAAAGGTGACGCTTGAAATGACTCTCACGGGCTTCCAACTTCTTGCAATGCCATTTTGGTCAATAGCAAGAGGCTAGCTGAAAAATAATCTTCTCCTTGATGAAGGAAAGGCAAATCTTTGGGACGCACGATTCGCTCTTGCTGCGCGGCTCGCGCCCAGAACGCAATAGCCTGTATGCCTTGTGAAGAGCGCGTAAAACCGCGTCGATTGTTTTTCAAATGAATGAAACAAGCGTGCGTTTGAGACCAGAACGCCGAGCACGCAGTCATGCGTTCGCGCTCCTTCGGATTGTGCCATAAAATATAAAGCGGTATGCGCACAGCATTGTAGCCAAACATCGGTTCAAAATCCGGCGCGCACTGAAGCGGCTCCGACAGCAATAACCAATCCGGCGGCAGTTGCCATTGACCGAAGCGCGCCGCTTGAATGAGCTGTTGTCCGGATTGAATGAGTTGCGCCCATTCAGGCGCCGGATCGATCTCCTGCAATTCGCTCAACGCCGGAAAAACCCAATAAGAAAGATTCACAACAATCCCCTGCTCTTTTTCAAAGCCTTGCAATCCCGGCAAAAGAATCAACCCGTAAACGCTGGGACGCACGCATAAAGAACGAATATCCGCAGCAATTTTACGCGCGCTTTGCAAATAATCTTCGCGCTTCCATTTTTTCCACGCGCGCAACAACGCCCACGCAATCAACAAATCGCCGTCGGTGGCGTTATTCAAATCCCGAACGCCGCTCTGCCTCTCCGCAATGCTTTCCCATTTCCAAGCAAAAAGAGAATCCTTCCGCACGCCTAAATTTTGAAATGTCCACGCGCGCAAACGCTCGAAGGTTGCCTCATCGTCATAATGAACCGCCAACAACATCGCATACCCCTGCCCTTCGGAATGACTCATCTGCCTGTTCGCCGTGTCCAGAATCCGCCCGTCGGGATGAATAAACTTTTCGCGATACATCACCCATTCGTCCTTCGGCGCGCACGCCTGCAACACAAGCATGCCCATCAGCAAAATCCCCCATAGACATTGAACGGAACGTCTCATCATTTATCCTCTTGGCGCGGCAAGCGCTTTTTTACGAGTCACATTTTCCCAGAAATACACACCCTGCGCCCCAACCGATTCCAAACCCAGACGCACCAGCAAACGCATACTTGAAAATGCGGAACGAACTCGATGCGAACGATCCTGCATGTCTTTCCATCTTTCACTATGCCCCAAAATAAAACGCACTTTTTCAGACCGAGCTTCTTGCGTCTGCGGAATAAATTCCACGCCGACGATCACGTTGTCGGATTTCTTTTCAAAGCGGCGTATCCTCACATCGATCTCCAAATGTTCACGCCCTTCTCGCAAACGCAACACTGCCTGACTCCCCAAAGGCAGCCGCGCATGATGAACTCCGGGAAAAACAAGCGAAGCGCCGCCCACTGAAATATCCCAACTGAATCCTTTCCATACGCGCGCATCCGCCGTCAATTCCGCCCCGCATAATTTGGATATCCGAGGCGTTTTTCGAATCTGTTTCCGCTCAAAAAGCGCGCCGATTGCGGACGTCATCCAAATCGCGTTCAGCAATCCCCAAAACATCGCCCCCAAAACGCCTCCCGCCGCCGCCGGCTCGCACCATAAACGCGCCACTCCAAAAAATAAACTCATCCACGTCAGCGCAAAAATAATATAAAACGGAATCGACAGCGCTGAGATCGAATCCTTTTTCAACTCCACTCCCTTCGCCGTCACATGAAAATGAGACGAGCGAGGATTCCATATCGCGCGCGCGATGGCTCGAACGCAATAAAACGATTGAAGAATTTCATAAAGCTCCGAAATGAAAAACCATCGCACGTGTCCGAATAAACAATTCGAAAGCGAGATCATCGCCGCCAAGTAAGGCACCACGTACACCACAAATCCCCAAGCATCCGTATGATAAATTTTTATTCCAAAAAGCAGATAAGCGATGGGCGCCAGCAGAAAAATAATCCGGGCATAACTAAAAAACCAAAAACACCCCAAACCAGTGTAACAAAAACGCTGCATGAAACTTAATCCGCGCGTCGCCCACGGTTTTTTCAACAGCAGCAATTGAATCATTCCCTGCGCCCAACGCGTGCGCTGACGAATAAAATCTTTAAACGTTTCCGGCGCCAAACCCGCGACAAGCGGTATCGGAAGATACACGCTCTTATAACCGCGCGCATGCAGAGCCAGCGAAGTTTCCGCATCCTCCGTTACTGTTTCCATGGAAAATCCGCCGTTCTCTTCCAAACACACCCGCCGCAACACCGCCGCCGAACCGCAAAAAAATGAAGCGTTCCAAAAATCCAAACCTCGCTGGACATAAAGATGAAACATGTCCGTCTCCCTCGGCATGTATTCGTAGGTTTTCAAATTGCGCTCTATGGGATCCGGATTGATAAAAAAGTGCGGCGTCTGCACTAAAAATAATTTGGGATCGCGTTGAAAATATCCAACCGTTTTTTTCAAAATATCCCCGGACGGCACGTGATCGACATCCAAAACAAGAATGAGTTCCCCCTTCGTGCGTTTCAACGCTTCATTCAGATTTCCCGCTTTAGCGCGATGATTGTGTTCGCGCGTCAGATAACCCACCCCCCAACGACGGCAAAGCGTTTGCAAAGATTCATGACGCTGCCGCGCTGCTTCGAGTGTTTTGCATTTGTCGTCGGTGCCTCCGTCGTCGCAAAGATAAACTTGTAATTTTTCTCGCGGATAATCGATCTGCGCCGCCGCGATCAATGTCGTTTCAATAATCTCTTGCGATTCATTGTAACTGGGAATCAATACATCCACCGAAGGAAACACATCTCGATCTCCCTGCATCGGCAAACTGTTGCGATGGGTCGGAGAAAAATTCACGATGATTCCCCATAAACAAAAAATCACCGAATAAACCTCCGCCAAATAAAGCGCCCATGTGCACAGAAAACTCGCGGCCCCATCCGTTTCCAACGTATTGAATGTCCTCCACCAAATATAACGTCCCACCAAAAATACTCCCATTCCCACAAAAAATGCCCGTTGCCAATATCTCGAATTTCGTTTTTGCAGGAAAAACATACCCAGAATAACGCCCAAAGCTACCCAGCACTCTAAAAAATCATAAGTAATTGATAATGTTAATAATGCGATAATTGCAAAAAGAAAAATCCCCCACGACATACTAGATTCTGTATGATTATGCGCATACACCCTCTTTTTATCGGTATTGAATCAAGAGAGTTAAGGAAATTTCTAAATATTCCCGTGGGGCGCGCAACAGGGAGTTGCGGATGGATGGCAAGGCGCGAGCGCAGTCGGATATTGAAATTAAATATCCGACAAGCGAGCAACGCCGCCAGCCGCCGGCGACACGGTCGCTTTCCCTGCGCTTCGCGCGGATGAAGCACTCATTCACTTCGGGTGCGAAGCACGCAGAAAAAAGCTATGCCTTTGTTGCCCGAAGGGTTGCGTTGATTTTCATCGCGAGCTGTGTTGCTCCTCAGTCAAATATTTAATTTCAATATTCTCCCTTGTCACGCCTTGCTCGCGACAAAAATCAATCCGCAACGCGCCCTCACGCGAATATTTAGAAATCCCCTTAAGCTAAATCTAACCACGAAAACTATTCTTCTTCGTCAATTCCATCTCCAATGGAAAGACAAAGATAAAGAAACGCTTTATCGTTGCCGCTCAAGACATCGACGGCGGATTGAGGGTGATTCACATATTGCTTTAGAAAAGCTTGAGAATGTTGCAGAGATTCGATTTCTAAATTTAAAGGACGAAGTCGACAGGTTACTTTTTTGAGCCATTCAATGACGCGCTCCATGTCTTCCGAAAGATGAACAGAATCATCTCCAAGCTTTCCCCTCTTATTTTCAACTCGCAAAACGACATCCTGCACCCAAATCTCGTGGACGCGCTTTAAAACTCGAACCGATTCGCGAATCAACATCAAATCAGGATCGTCTTGCCCCATCTCCAATTGCATCATAAACAATCCGCCTCGCACATCCAAAAGCGCATTGAGATGTTGCACAACGTTCAAACGAAAATCCTTCTCTTCTACAAAAGACATATATCTCCCAAAATAGATAAGTGTGGCGTTCGTGCGCAAACGTCAATGGCCAGAACGTTTTTTTTATGCCGCAACGCTCTGAAAGACGTTTCTCGTAGGAGAGAGAGTCAAGGAAAGTATCGATGAATCCTGCCAAAGTCGCTCCAAGGCAACGGAATCACCTTGATCCGCTTGTTTGATGAGAACTTCAATTCTAAACCGCTCCGGATGATCATCCAAAACATAGCGATCTAAAAAAGGAATTCGGGTATTCGGCCAAACAAGATAGCCTTTATACTCATCGGCAACAACTCGTACAATCCGCTCCCCTTTGCGAATAATATACAATTTCATAGAGCCTCTTCTTCTCTAATGAGAGTTATTCCTCAAACGTCAAGACGTAGAACGTTTTTTTATTATTATTACGTTATTTGTTTATAATAAGCAATATGCATTACTTTTTACTGTTTTAAGTAAAAAATAATGCATATATATACAATGCAATAGGTTAAGTGGAATTACTGACCTGATGGAATTTCCACGCAAATAGGTTCTTTGACGCCGCTGAGTTGAGAGAAATTGTGAATGCGCTGAAGATGAGCCATGCGTAAAAGTTGGCCTGTTTGCAAAATCAACATCCCGCTTTTAGATTCGACGTTGGACCGCAGAATATACCCTGCCCTCAAATCTTGAACTGAGAGCATTTGGGTGCGGTGTTTTTCCGATTGCAAAAAATGCCGGATATGCGGCAATGCCGCATCTGCGGCTCTTAAAATTTCCGGATCATAAATTTTCCCGCCAGATTTGAGCCCTTCAATCGCCGCAGAAAGCGGAATGCCTTCGTCATATTTGGCGATCATTGCTTTAATCACGCGGATCATGCGCGCACCGATGGGAATCGCCTCACCTGCTACCGTGTCGGACGGGAATCCCGTGCCGTCGTAATTTTTATTTTGATAAAGAAGACACTGCGCCACTGATTCCATTCTTGGGATGCGTCCGATCAATTGCGAACTGGCTTGAGGCAATTGCGTAATAATGGATTTTTCAGCCGACGAAAGCTCCAGACCCGTGAGGTGCTTGCGCGCCAAATCCGTGGGCACCGTCATATATCCGATATCCGCCAACATCGCGCCGATTTCCACATCCCAAGTGGATTCCAACCCCAAAGCCTTGGCAATTTCCGCGGCCATGATGCGCCGCGTTTGCGCTCGGCCAAACGCATCTGCATCCAATATGGAAATCATATCCACCAATGTCTGAATGGCGCCGTTGAGAGTTTGATCCAATAATTCCTTTTCCGCGCGAATCAGACGATATTGCTCCAATCCGGATTTCAAACCCCGTTCCAAATCCTCATCGGCGCACGGCTTAGTTAAAAATCGAAACACCGAGCCTTCGTTGACCGCTTCGATGGCCGCCTCTAAATCCGCGTTGCCTGAAATCATCATGCGAATCGTTTCCGGATTTGCCGTTCGCGCCTCGCGCAACAAATCCACTCCCGACATCTCCGGCATCCGTAAATCCGTCAATACAACTGCAAACGAATCTTCTTTGAGTTTTTTCAAAGCCTCTATTCCGCCCTCAGCCGTCTCGATCGCAAACCGGTCTTTGAAAAGCCGCGTATAACCGCGAAGAATATTCGGCTCGTCGTCCACCATCAAAATTTTATCACGATTCTGCGGGTTGGGTTTCATACATCCAATGCTCCAAGCTATCGGGTAATCCGAGTTCTTTCAAGTAAGCTGTGTCGAGCATGCCTCCTTTATAAGGGAACACCGATTGCGCATGCGCCACAGCATCGGCAATGTGTACTGCGGTGGCGCAAGAAAAACATTTTTCTTGGATGGCATTCGGCGTGTGATGAAACTCCACAGCTTCGCAAATCGCCGACGGCAATCCCCACAAATGCAACAATTGCGCGCCTACTTCCGCATGCGAATTTCCGTACGTCGTTTTTTCCAATTGCCACAGTGGAATGCTTTCTTCTTTGGACGTGCGCAAAAGCTTTCGATAGCGTGTTTCGAAAGTTTCATAAAAAATCAATTTGCCGATATCGTGCAACATCGCCGCCGTAAAAGCTTCACCCGCTTGTTCTTCATTACGCATGCGCTTTATGTACAGATGATGCGCTAACGTGCTTGTTTGAATACTATGCGACCAAAAAATTTGAACTGTTCTGCTTTCGGCGTGTTGATGTTGTTCGAAAATTTTCCCCACCAGCACCAATCCTTTGATAATTTCCACTCCGAGCAAAATAATCGCCTCGTGCAATGTAGAGATGGTTCCGCCGACGCCAAAATAAGCCGAATTGGCCGTTTGCATGATTTTTAATACCATCGAGGGGTCTTGAGAGATGACTTTTTCAATCGTCGCAGAATTCACTTGGGGATTTTTCAAAACCTCCAGCAACGCTTGATAAATCATGGGCATCGTCGGGAGTTGTTTCAGATGCGAAACCTGTTGTTTGGTGCGCACATCGCTGAGTGTATGAGTCATTTCCATCGCTTCGCGAATCGCCTGCGCCAGCATTTGCACGTCGCAGGGTTTGGTTAAATAGCGATGCGCCACCGCGCTTGATTTAATCATCAAATCTTGTCCGGCTTGTCCCGAGAGTACAAAACGAATGATTTCCGGTTTTCTTTTTTGAATTTTTTCCAAAAAATCCGCGCCGTCCATCACCGGCATCCGTAAATCCGAAACAATCACATCGATCGCGTGTTTTTCAATCAACCCCAGTGCCTCCATCGGCTTGGTCTCCGTCAGAATCTGCCACTTTGGCTCAATGGTTTTCAAACTCCGTCTCAAACCATGAAGCACTTTTTCATCGTCGTCCACCAACAAAACCACACACGGCTCTTTCTCCTCACTCATAACTCATCTGTGTAGTCCGTGGCTTCATAACGGCAACTTGATATGAAATTTTGTCCCCTTCCCCTCTTCTGAATCAAAGCGAATCGTCCCGCCGTGTTTGCCTTCGATGACCTGATGCGCCATATAAAGACCCTGTCCCGTGCCTTTGCCGACGGGTTTGGTTGTGAAAAACGGATCAAATAATCGCGCGCGAATTTTTTCGGGAACTCCCGGACCATTATCTTCAATCGTCACCACGGCTTCGCGCGAATTGTGCGAAGTCGAAATCACAATTTTTCCTTTTTGGCCTGTCCCGTTTATTTTTTCGCCGATGGCCTGTGCGGCATTGACCAATAAATTCAAAATCACCTGATTAAAATCACCCAAAAAACACGGCACCGGCGGCAAGGTTGCGTCCAATCTTGTCTCCACGTCGGCCACATATTTCCATTCGTTGCGCGCCACCGTTACCGTGCTCTCAATCGCATGGTTCAAATCCGCCGGCGCTTTGATGTCTTGCGGATGCGAAAACTCTTTCATCGCTTTGATAATCGTCGTGATCCTTTGCACTCCGTCGATCGCATCCGTCAACGCCTGCGGAATTTCACCCATCAGATATTTTAAATTTTCCTTATCGACTTCGTCGTCGCCTGCTTTTTTAACTGCGCTCGAAAGAAATTTCAAAATCGTTTCCCAATTGCCTTTTAAAAACGAGAGGTTATCCGCGATAAATTGCGCCGGTGTGTTGATTTCATGCGCAATTCCCGCAGAAAGTTGTCCGATCGATTCCAATTTACTCTTGAGCGACGCCCGAGCCTCGACTTCTTTGTAATCGGTGATGTCGTGTTGAAAACAAATATAGTGCGTGATTTTTTCTTGCGCATCCCGCGCGGCATACACTCGCAATCCCGCCAAATATTCCTCGCCGTTTTTGCGATAATAGGTGGTTTCTCCGCGCGTGCTTTTCTTGCAATCCAATCCTCCTTGCATCCGCGCAAATGTTTCGGCATTGCTTTTTGGCCCCTGCAAAATCCCCAACGTCTTTCCCATCAATTCCTCTCGATCATACCCCGTCATCCGGCAAATCCCTTCATTCGCCAAAAGAATCTTCGAATCCCAAAATCCCGCTCCTGTTGCTTCCATCGCCAATACCCCATCCAACGACCCATAAATTGCTCCAGCTACGATAGATACAATATCCCCCTTCCCATTTTTTTGAACGTCCATACCCCTCTATTTCGGCTACCCCATAGAAAACTAAAGCTCTTAATCAATTTTGCCGCTTTTGACGATTTCCATGCTAAAATCGAGCGCGCGGACAGAGTGAGTAAGCGCGCCGACGGAGATATAATCTACGCCGGTTTCGGCGACGGCGCGGATGCGCGACAATTCCATATTGCCGGAGGCTTCGATTTTGCAACGTCCTGCGACCATGCGCACCGCTTCGGCCATTTGCGCTTCCGACATATTATCCAATAAAATTTGATCGACGTTGAGATCAATGAGCTCGGCGACTTGCTCCAAAGTGTCCGCTTCCACCGTGAGTTTAGCGCGATGATTAAACGCGCGCGCTTGCTCCACAGCGCATGCCAAATCCATTTTGCCTTTCAAAAGCGCGAGGTGATTATCTTTGATGAGAAATTCATCGTACAACCCCATGCGATGATTTTCTCCTCCTCCGCAACGCACGGCATATTTTTCCAAAACACGAAGCCCGGGCGTCGTCTTTCGCGTATCGAGAATTTTCGAATTACCCGCTTCGGCAACGAATCGCGCGGTTTCGGTGGCGATACCGGAAAGACGTTGCAAAAAATTCAACGCTACGCGCTCGCCTATGAGAAGTTCGCGCGCGCGCGCATGAATTTTTAAAACCTCGTCGCCTTTTTTCAAAACTTCGCCGTCTTGTTTCAACCGTTGGAGCTTGATATTCGGATTGATGTCCTGAAAAACCGCTTCGGCCACAATCACGCCGGCCAAAACGCCGTCTTCTTTAACAAAAATACGCGCGTCAGCCTGCAAGGCATCGTCGATCAACGCATGCGTGGTCATATCCAAATGCCCCACATCTTCCTCAAGAGCATCGGAAACAATTTTGCGTATCGCCGCAGGGTCCGGTATCATTTTAACGTTTTTTATTGGGAATAAGAGGACGCAAGTAAGCGACCACTTCTTCCGACCACGTGTTGACAGCGTTCTCTTTTTTCGAGACAGGAGGATGAGCGCCTTTGCTTTTGGCTGTTTCAAGAATGGCGGCATCCACGGAAATAGGAATCACGCGCTTCCACAAGGCATCTGGAATACATCCAATGTATTCTTCTGTCGTGCCGCGTTCGTTCGGAGCGCCGTCCCATATAATAAATGTGGGAGGAAATTTTTCGCAAACCTGCTTCGCTCGCGCCGCCGAACCGGCGATATCGACGCGCGCTTCGGGAAATGCTTTTTCTAAATGACTATGAACTACTCGGGAGACACGACTGTCATCCTCGATGACCAATATCGAGACTTTACTGTGAGCCACGAGATTTTTATTACCAAAATCGTTTTTTTTGTCCAGAAAAAGCTGATGTTTGACTGCCTGAGGAAACTCTTTAATATGCCCTTTATGTTATCTCGAAAAGAACGTCCGCCTTTTCACCTCTTATTGATTTTTTTGATTTTGTTTTGCGGGATGCTGGCGTTTTTTTGGATCAAACAAGGCGCGTCAAACAAAGAGCTTTTGGCGAACTACGCCAAGATGGTGGATTATTTTGAAGGTATGAAATCCGTAGGCGGCTGGCCATGGTGGACGCCTCACTATAATAGTGGACATTCGATGGCTGACAGCATGGGGACAATCATCACTTATGTGCTCATGCTGGTGGGAAGCATTTTGGGCGGAGTAGTTGCGCAACCGGCAATGATTGTGGGACCAAAACTTGTCGGCATTGCCATGATGTTTTTGAGCGCGGTTGCCATGTTCTTTTTCATGCGTCGCCTCAATCCCGATCCTTGGTGCGCGCTGGTGAGTTCGATTTTTTATGCAATGTGTCCGCAATTCGCGCTACGCCTCGCTTACAGCGAACACATGGTTGTCGCATTTTGTTTTCTTTATCCGCCGTTGATTTTTTTGGCGCTTCTCAATATCGCGGAAAAAAACCGATGGCGCGACGCGCTTCTCTTGGCGCTTTCGTACGGCGCAATGACGCTCACTTATGTTCGCACGGCAGTGGTATTTTTGCCCGCCATTTTTATTTTTGCATTATGGATTCTTCTTACAAAAAAAGAACGAAGCTCGCATCTTTTTGTGGGCACCTTGCGCGCGTCGTTGCTTTATTTTCCGCTAGCCGTTTTTCCCTTATTGCCGCTCATACGTGAAATGGGATGGATCACATTGTTTAGCACAGACCCATTTCAAGGATGGCAAATGAACTTTTCCATGAAGACCGTTTTGTCATGGCTGGATCAAGGCGGCAAACTTCTCGCTCCCATGCCGCCTTATTTTACGATAGATGCCGGAGGATTTTATGTCGGCTTGGTATCGATTCTGTTGTTTTCAACACTTTTTCTTTACACACAAAAACGCGCAAAATGGCTGGCGAGTTTGAATGGCGGACAGTTTAGATTTTTTCTGGCGCTCGCGTTTTTTCTGGTTTGGTTGGCGTATGGACCGCGCTCGGTAGTGAAAGGACACCTCGAATTTCTTAACGGCGCGCAAAACATGCCGGATTGGAGCATTCCCATCGTTTGGTTTTTATTGTTCGCGCAAGGCTTCATGTTGGCTATGCTCTGGCCGGCAAATGTGCGTTGGCGCGTAGGGTGGATTGCCTTGACGCTCGCCATTTATTTCTTTGTTCCGGGATTTTCGATTATCGAAAAAATTCCTTTTTACGATCGCATTCGCGCGCCGTGGTTTTTTTGGGAAGTCGGCGGTTCGTTTGCGCTGGCGGCAGGCATAGGATTGATTGCGCCGATGATATTGAGAGATTTAATCAAAACTCCTTTTTTAAGAACCATCGCCTGCCTGTTGTTGTTAGCCATTGCGCTTTTGGACCAATCGATTTATTACGCGCGTTTTACTTCGGGCGAACTTTCCAAAGGAACTTTCGAAGATTTTAAAAAGACGGAGCAAGTGTTAAGCGAACAAAATCAACCCGGAAAAGTTTTCTTTATTTCGGGGCGTTATTTTTATCTTTTGACGCCGATGATGTCGAATCGCGGACTCATGCTGGAGGCCTTTCATGGACACTTTATGTTGAAATGGACGCGGTATTTGATCCTTGCCGGCGCTGGCGTGCCCGATTTCTTGCGCACACAACTCAATCTTATGGGCATTTCGCATATCGCGCTGGATGAGCAAGACCCCGATACTCCGCAGGAATTGCAAAAATTTTATCGCGATCTTTTCCCTTCCACTTTTCAAAGTTCTCATTTTACGGTATTGTCGAATCCCGATTGTCTGGCGCCGGCATTCATTGGGAAAGAATGGGTTGCCGTTGAATCTGATACCCCCGAACAAAATCAGCAACTTTTAACCTTGGCTCGATTAAATTATGTTTCCGTAAAACAAACTTCTATCGATCAGTCTCAAGCCGACTTAATCGGCGTGTTGCGCCCAAAATCGCCTCTGGAAATCAAACCGGAATACACCAATCAAACAGGAACTCCTTTCCAAATTCACTCTACTGTTTTACCTCGAAGAAATTTTCATGAAATTAAAGTCGTGCAACTCGCGGGCAAACAAGGATGGTTGACGATTTGCGAATCGTATCATCCGGATTGGCGCGCGTATGCCAACGACAAAAAAGTTCCAGTTCACCAAGCTTTCGGGGCTTTACTGACGGCTCGCATCCCTCAAGATGCGCAAGAAATGATCTTCCGATTTGAACCGCCGCGCTGGTATTCGGGATTACTAACGATTTCCTCGGTTTTTTGGCTGTTTTCGCTCGCCGCACTGATCACGTTATCGAATCATAAAAAACGCCATGCCAAATAAACTTCAACATCCCGTTGCGCTCATTCCCACATATAACGAGAGCGAAAGTATTCTTGGATTGTTGCGGAAAATTTTAAACGCGGATGAACGATTGGAAGTTTTGGTCATCGACGACGCTTCGCCGGACGGCACGGCGGATTTAGTGAAAAAAAATTTCTCTCAGCGCGTTCATCTTTTGCGGCGCGCCGGAAAATTGGGCTATGCCAGCGCATGCCGCGAGGGAATTTTTTGGGCGTTAGAAAAAGATTTCGACGCTTTTGTGATCATGGACGCCGATGGTTCGCATAATCCCAGCGATATTCCGATTTTATTGCAAAAAATCGAAGAAGGCGCCGATATCGCCGCCGGTTCGCGGTATCTCGACGGCGTTCGCGTGCTGAATTGGCCGATGTCGCGTTTACTTTTGAGTGCAGGCGGCGGCATTTATGTGCGTGCATTCACAGGGCTTCCCCTCACCGACCCCACGAGCGGCTTCAAAGCAATTCGCAAAGAAACGGCAGAAAAACTCCCATGGGAAAAACTCAATTCCAACGGATATTGCTTTAACATCGAAACGTATTTCTTTGCGTGGAAAAAGAATTTAAAAATCGCCGAAGCACCGATTATTTTTACGGAACGCCGCAAAGGAGCATCCAAAATGACCTTCCGCATCATGATCGAAGCGATCTTGCGCGTCCTAAAATTATTTTTTTACCGATGGGTATGACGCAAGACAGACACATCAACGCCGCTCTAGGTTATATCAAACTCGGTCTTTTCGAAGATGCTTTGCAAGAATTGGAAGGCGTCGATCCGGAACAACGTTCGCATCCGGAAGTCTTGAGCGTGTGGGTGGAGGCGTACGCCTCCGCGCAAAAATGGCAAGAAATGCAGAGGATCGCCTTACACTTGACCACTGTGCAACCCGAAAATGCGCAATGGTGGATTCATCTCGCCTTCGCCACACGCCGCGCTGAATCGCTCTCGGCCGCGCGCAATATTTTAATGCAGGCGGAAAAATTGCATCCAAATGAACCGACCATTCAATTCAACCTCGGTTGTTATGCGTGCCAACTCGGCGAACTCAACACCGCCCGCGAACACGTTCATCGCGCCATCGAACGCATGCGCACTTTCCTTCCCCTCGCCCTCAAAGACACGGATTTGGAGCCCCTTTGGAATGATCTCAAACAAAGTTCCTCAATTGTTATAAAAGACTGAAAATCTGTTTGCTCGCCTTCGCCATCATACAAGCTTCTGTTTTAAAAGCTCGTCCACCACATTGGGATTGGCTTGGCCTTTAGTGGCTTTCATAATGAAGCCTTTGAGTGCGTTGATGGCGGCAGGTTTTCCCGACTTATAATCCGCTACACTACGAGGATTGGCGACGATGGCTTCGTCGCAGAGTTTTTCCAGTTGCGCGGTATCCATGATCTGCTGAAGCCCCAGTTTTTTCACCAAAACTATCGGCGATTCATTGGAAGCCGTCATTTCCGAAAAAACTTTTTTACCCTGCGAAGATGAAATTTTATTTTCAGCCACTAGCGTGGATAATTCCGCAAAATATTCCGGCGGGATCGTGATATTTGAGGTATCCGGCTCGGTGGCCAAGAAATCATTGAGAAGCCAATTCGCGATAATATTTTTATGCGGCGTATGCGCCGCGGCCTTTTCATAATACGCGCAGAGCGCCAAATCCGAAGCCAAGACATCGGCTTGATAATCCGTCACGCCAAAATCGCGAATCAAACGTTCTTTGCGCGCCTGCGGCAATTCCGGCAAAAGCGCATGCGCGGAATCCAACAATCCTACGTCGGTGCGCACAGGCAACAAATCCGGATCAGGAAAATAACGATAATCATGAGCTTGTTCTTTTGTGCGCATTGTATAAGTTTGCCCGGAATCGTCGTCCCAACGCCGCGTCTCCTGAACGATTTTTCCGCCCTTGGAAACGACGTCGATCTGGCGCTGAATCTCAAATTCCAGCGCTTTGCGCACACCGCTGATGGAATTGAGATTTTTAATTTCGCATTTTGTGCCGAGTTTTTGTTCTCCGACGAGGCGCACGCTGATATTCACATCGCATCGCAATTGCCCTTTTTCCATGTCCGCATCGCTGACGTTTCCCTGCGAAAGAATTTGTTTGAGCGTCGTGAGGAATGCAAATGCCTCGGCCGAAGAAGAAATATCGGCCTCGGTCACAATTTCCATGAGCGGAGTGCCGGCGCGATTGAAATCAATGTTCGAAGAGGCCTCGAGATGAAAGGATTTTGCCACGTCTTCCTCCAGATGGATGCGCACGAGGCGAACGTGTTTTTGCGCCGAGGCCACAGGATCCTTTTGACATTCCTTCGGAAACGCAAATTTGTCCAACACCACGCGCCCGCCTTTACACAACGGCATGTCGTATTGGGAAATTTGATAATTCTTCGGCATATCGGGATAAAAATAATTTTTGCGATCAAATTTGCAAAGTTTGGCAATGTCGCACTCCAGCATCAATCCCGTCAGGATCGTCAATCGAATCGCCTGTTCATTGGGCGTGGGCAAAGAACCGGGTAATCCCATGCACACAGGACATACGTGCGTATTTTGAGCGCCGCCGTATTCGTTTTTGCACGAACAAAACATTTTCGACGCGGTTTTGAGTTGGCAATGCACCTCAAGTCCAATGACAGCTTCGTAATTCATAAGAAAGGCTCAATCTAAAAGGTCGCGCGAACACGAGCAAGGTCTTTTTAGACAGAAGTTTCCTCTGTTTTTTTAGGGGTCTGAGAACCAAGGGAGATCGGGGGTGATGGGGATGGGGTCGGAGTTAAAAAGCGGGGTGGTGAGGGTGTGGAAGAGTTCGCGGAGTCCATCGGCGATG
>JBMONL010000055.1:0-55856 GCA_049324635.1 Verrucomicrobiota bacterium
GTGCGCGCTTTGCGCGCACAAAAGGCGCACCCAAGAAGGGATTCTTAAGGGCGGTAGCCCTTAAGTGAGGTTTTAGGAGCGAAGCTCCTAAGCTTATCAAAATGTCGAAGCCGATATATTTTACAGTGATAATAGGGGTGGTGATGGTGGGGTTGGCGGCGTTATTGTTGCCAAAATCGATCACGCAAGGGGTGCGGCAAGTTTCGGCGGAGAGCGCGTCGCCTTTTTGGCGTGGATTGGGATGGGCGCAAAAGAAGCTGGATGTGGCGAAAGTGAGTTTGCGCGCATTGGATGCGCTCGAGGAAGAAGTTCAAAAATTACGCGCGGACAATGCGCAGTTATCGGCGGAAAAAACGCAATTACAGAGTCTCAAGGACGAGAATGCTCGGTTACGGGAGATGTTGGATTTTGAGAGGCCGTCGCCGTTTCGTTTGTTGGCGTGCAGAGTAGTGAAGCGTGATCCGTCGAATTGGTGGAGCGCGGTGATTGTGAATCGCGGTTGGCAGGATGATCGTTCGTTGGCGCCGGATCAACCAGTGATTACGCCGCGCGGCGTGGTGGGAAAGACGGGCGAGGTGGCACGTTTTACCACGCAAGTGATTTTATTGGTGGATGAGAATTGCAAAATTTCGGCGGAAGTAGAAGGAAGTGGCGCACGCGGAATTGTGATGGGCGCGGCAGGATCGAATAAAGGACGGTCGTTATGCCGGATGACGTACGTGCCGCGCGAGAGCGAATTGCCTTTGGGTGCTCGGGTGTTTTCTTCGGGATTAGGCGGCAATTTTCCTCAAGGCTTACTTTTGGGAACCGTCAAAGAAGCGCCTCAACTGAGCAGTGAACGCAATTTCGGACTATTTCGCGACGGTATGATTGAGCCCGTGGTGGAACTGAATAATCTCAAAGAGATGTTCATTGTTGTAGGACTCAAATGAACCGGAAAATCGCTTTTTCGTTGGCGTTGATGGCCGGCGTTTTATTGTGCCAATCTTTTTTGCAAGAAAACATCAAAGAGATTTTTCCGTTGATTCAATTGATGCCAATTTTATTGGTATTTTGGGCATGGAAACTGGAAGCGGAATCCGTGGTATGGCTGGTGTGCGCTGGGGGATTGATGAGCGATTTTTTAGTGCCGGATGCATTGGGTTGGGGGCCGGTGGTAATGGGTATTACGATTTTGCTGGCGCGCACGCAGACGTTTCTCTTGAAAAGCTACGGATTATTTTTTTTCGCGTTGGTGATATTTACGGCGACGTTTTTGTATTTGGCGCTTTCGCGGTTGGCATTTTTGGTGACATACGGTTATTGGTCATGGGATCAACGAGTTAATTTTACAATTTTTACGGCGGCGCTGTTTAACGCATTGGCGAGTCCGTTGTGTTTATGGTTATTGCAACGGGTTTATAGGGAACCGAAACAAAGAAATGTTTTTGTGAGAAATGTACGCTCTTAGTTCGAATAATGATTTTTTGCAGATTGCGCGGCGACGCGCGCAGTGGTTTGCCGTGTTGGTGGTGATCTGCGTAATGGTATTATGGCACAGATTATTTGTGGTGCAAATTTACGAGAGCACGCAATATCGCGAATCGCTACAGCAACAGACGACGGTGTCGGTGTTATTGCCACCGGCGCGCGGAACGATTATCGATCGCAACGGCATTCCTCTGGCAGAAAACAAGGCAAGTTACGACATTGATGTTTATTTACGGGAACTCGTGGGACATTATTCGCGGAGTCATCGTGGAATTTTGCCGCGCGTGAATGTGCCGGTGGGTGTGGGCGAACGGCGCAGAATGCAATCGCAGGTGAACGTCGCAAAAATTGTCAACGAAAGCGCGGAGGAGCTTTTTCGCACGTTGAATTTGAAACCGGATTTCAGCGATCAAGATATTTTGCGGCATTATCATCAGACGCCGAATATTCCGTTTCAGTTGGTGCGTAATTTGGATTTCGGGGTGCTTTCTCAATTCGCGGAAAAAAATATTCATGTGCCGGGAATTCAAGAAACTGCTCGACCCGTGAGATATTATCCGTTCGGCGCGATGGCCGCGCACGTGATGGGATATTTGGGGCGATTGGAGGAGATGACCGACGCAGATTATCAGCCGGAGTACATCGGCAAAGGCGGCGTGGAAAAAACATTTGATTCGTATTTACAAGGAACGCCTGGCGGAAAAATTTTGCGGAAAAATAATCTCGGATTTGTGTTGGGCGAAGAGGCGACCGTTCAACCGCGCGCGGGGCAGATTGTGGGATTGACAATTGACGCGCGGATTCAATGGATTGCCGAAAAAGTGATGCGCAAGGTGGGACGCGGTGCGGCGCTGGTGTTGGACGCGAATAACGCAGATGTTTTGGCGATGGTATCCGTGCCGAGTTTCGATCCCAATGATTTCATTCCGAAAATCGACGGACGCGAATGGACGCGATTGACACAGGACCCCACCAAACCGCTTTATAACCGCGCGATCAGTTCGTACGCGGCGGGATCCATTTACAAACCGATTGTGGCGATGGCGGCGCTGGAAAATAAAGAAATAAAATTTACGCCAAATACGGTGATCCATGCTCCGGGCGCGGTATATTTGGCGAATCGCTGGTGGCGCGATTGGAGTCCGAACGGTCAAGGCTCGGTGAGTTTGAAACGCGCGATGGCGATGTCGTGCAATACGTTTTTTTATCAACTCGGCGCGAAAACAGGAATTGCGTCGATGACGGCGATGGGGAAAAAATTCGGCTTGGGCGAACGCGTGCTCAATTCCGGCGACACAGAAATTTTACCCGCGGAGAGTCCCGGAGTTTTGCCCGGCGAAGAATGGATGCAGGCAAAAATGGACGATCGCATCAAACGTTGGGAGGAAGAAAAGAAAAAGACGGGAAATAAACGCTTGCGTCGTCCTGCGACAGAAAAATGGACATTGGGACACACGATCAATACTTCTATTGGGCAGGGTTACGTGGAGGTCACGCCTCTGCAAATGGCGACGCTTATGGTGGCAATCGCCAATGGCGGGCATGTGTATTATCCGAGGCTGGTGATCGGCATTGCGGAAATGCGCGATGGAAATTTGGATGTCATCGATGAATTTCCTCATCGCCTGCGATGCGAGCTCAACGCCGATCCGCAAAATTTAAAAGCACTCAGGGAAGCATTGTTGGCTGTAGTTGAAGAAGGCACGGGTCGCCGCGCGGCAGTGCCGGATATCAAAGTCGCCGGAAAAACGGGCACCGCACAATTCACGACGACGCTTCAAGGAAGGCGTGTGCAGGATTTGCGCGCGTGGTTCAATGGTTTTGCGCCGTTTGAAAATCCGCGATACGTCGTCACGGTGATCGTCGAAGGCGGCGCCGGCGGCGGAAGCACGGCGGGACCTTTGGTGAGCGAAATTTTGCAACAAATTATGGAGATGGAAAAAGACAAGAATATTGGTATGGTCTATATGCCTCCGGCGGCCGGGCATTTTCAAGGCGTGAAAGAGCCTGATTCCGAAATGGATGATATTACGCCCGAAGCGACGGATGCTATGGAGAACGACGTGCCTGCATTTCGAACAAGATGAAAGGAAGATTTTTTAGACAGAATGAACAGAATGATTTTTTTCGCGCAAAGAGCGCAAAGACGCAAAGAAATTTTTAATGGAAACGATTTTTAGAGTTATTGATGAATTTTTAAACAAGCTGTTGCGATTGCATTGGCCGTCGGTCGTTCTGATGACGCTAATGAGCGTGGCGGGCGTGTTTTTTATTCATAGCGCCACGCATTTGAGCGATCGTCCGGAATTGCACGAGGCGGCGCGTCAACAAATTCTCTGGATCGGCATGGGATTTGGATTATTTATGATTTTGTCGATGCTTAATTACCGCACGCTGGTGGAATGGAGTTTTTGGATTTTAGGCGCAGTGGTGGCGTTGCTGATAGTAACGTTGATTGTGGCGACGCCGATCAATGGAGCGAAAAGTTGGATTCGCATCGGAGGCTTCGGCATTCAAGCGGCGGAATTGGCGAAGTTGGCGTTTATTTTGGCATCGGCGCATTTATTGGTAGTCTTGCAGGAACATATCAAAAAATTTTGGCTAATTGTCGCGGTATGCGGATTGGCGTTGTTGCCGATGGCGCTAATTTTGAAGCAACCGGATTTTGGATCTGCGGCGGTGTTTGGGCCGATTGTGTTTTTCATGTTGTTTGCGGCGGGCGTGCGCAAACGATACTTATTTATTCCGGTCGTGGGCGCATTGGCGTTATTTTTGATTTGTTTCTTTTGGGTGCACAAGATGGAAAAAAATTTACCGTTGCTCAAGCCGTATCAAAACGATCGCATTCGAACATTTTTTGATCCGAAACGAGACCCGCGCGGAGCGGGTTGGACCATCAGCCAGTCGCTGATCGCAGTCGGATCAGGAGGATTGAAAGGAAAAGGGTACAAAAAGGGAGATCAAAACATCTATGGGTTTTTGCCGAAAAATATCGCGTATAACGACTTTATTTTTTCCGTTATCGCGGAGGAATTCGGCTTTGTGGGAGGGACGCTCATTATTCTGGGCGAAGGAGCGTTAATTTTGTGCGCATTGCAAATCGCGATGAGATCGTCCAGCTTTGCCGGACTTCTAATTGCGACCGGTTTTGCGGGCATGTTGTTGGCGCACTTTTTTGTCAACGTGGGCATGACCATCAAAGTCGTACCCATCACCGGAATTCCGTTGCCGTTTATCAGCTATGGAGGCACGTTTATGGCGGTCTGCATGGCGGGCATGGGAATTTTACAAAGTATTTGGATGGACCGCCACCGGCGGTCGTTATTAGGAGAGATGACATGACTATTTTGAAGAAAATTAAATCGTTTTTAGGAATCAAAAGAGACGGCGAGAAAAAGGAAATTATTATTTCCGAAGAACCGTTGGAAACACGCGTGGCGCTTTTGGAAGGCGGCGTTCTGGAGGAATTTTCCATCGAGCGCGAAGGCGACCGAAGCGTCTCCGGCAATATTTATAAAGGCCGCGTGCATAATGTGGAAAAAGGACTCAAAGCGCTTTTTGTGGACGTCGGGTTGGAAAAAAATGCGTTTTTGCATTTTTGGGACGCAGTGCCGGCGGCGTTGGATTCGGAAATTGAGCGCGTAGAGCGTCAAGGCAAACGCGCGAAAACCAAACGCATCACCAGCGACGACATTCCACGTCTGTATCCTGCCGGCGCGGATGTGATCGTGCAAGTGACCAAAGGACCCATCGGCACCAAAGGTGCGCGCATCACCACGAATATCAGTCTTGCGGGACGTTATTTGGTGTTGATGCCGTATTCGGATCAATCCGGCATCTCCCGAAAAATCGAACAACCATCCGAACGCCAGCGTCTGCGGAAAATTTTATATGCATTGGAAATTCCCGACGGCATGGGCGTGATTATTCGCACGGCGGGCGAAGGCATGAAAGCGCGGTTCTTTGTGCGCGACTTGGCGGTACTTTTGGATCGTTGGGATAAAGTGCAAGATGATTTGAAAAATAAACCCGCGCCGACAATTCTGCTCAAAGAACCAGACCTCATCGAACGCACCGTGCGCGATTTTCTCACTGAGGATATCGACAGCATTGTTGTCGATAGCGAACAAGAAGCGAATCGCATTCGCGATTTGGTGGGCATCATTTCCAAACGCTCGGAGAAAAAAGTAAAATTTTTCCAAGAACCCGTGCCGATTTTTGAAAAATATCAAATCAATAAACAAATCGAATCGGCGTTTCGGCGTCAAGTATGGCTTCGATCGGGCGCGTATTTGGTGATTGATGAAACCGAAGCGATGGTGGCGATCGATATCAACACTGGACGCAGTAAAGGCGCAAAAGATCAGGATAATACCATTCTGCATACCAATCTGGAAGCGGCGGAAGAAATCGCGCGGCAGTTGCGATTGCGCAACATCGGCGGATTGATCGTCATTGATTTTATCGACATGAAATCGCGACGCGATCAACAAAACGTGTTCGATCATTTCAGAAATTGTTTAAAGCGCGACAAAGCCAAAACGCACGTGTTGCCGATCTCGCAGTTGGGTTTATTGGAAATGACGCGCCAGCGCGTGCAAGAGAGCATCAGTCGCGCCATTTATATGGAATGCCCTTCATGCAAAGGCAAAGGCGTCGTCAAATCGCCTGAAACCATGAGCGTGGAAATTCAACGCGAACTCACCAAAACCTTCACGCAAAACCTCGATATCCACGAACTCAAAGTCGTCGTGCATCCCAAAGTCATGGAGCGCCTCCGCACAGAAGACGAAGATATCTTAGTCGAACTCGAACGGCGTTTCGAAGCCCGTCTCACTTTCAAAACCGATCACACCTTCAACATCGAGGATTTTAAAATTCAAAACGTCCAAACCGATCAAGAAATCAATAACAATCCTAAAAGCAATAATCCTTAGGGCGTATTAACACGCCCTTAGTCAAAGATGAAATCTTTCAAAGAATTTTTAATGGTTTGAGTGGAGATGGAAAGGAAGCCGCGTTTCCAGAAAGAGCGTTTGGATTCGAGGAATTTTCTTGGAATGGCAGGAGAAAGAATGATGGCGCGGTCGCTAAGAGCTTTCCAACGCGTAGGACCGTAGGCGGGTTCGTTGCGTCCGAAAATCATGACTTGGGGACAGTTGACGGCGGCGGCGATATGCGAAGGCCCGCTATCGCAACTGATCAATAATTTTGCGAAGCGCAAGAGCCACGCGGTTTCGGCTAGATTGAGTTTATTTTCAAGGTGAACGACAGGAATATCTTGCGTGACGACAGCAAACGCCTGCGAGGCATCGTCGTTTGCTCCGAGGGATATAATTTGCAAGCCTCGCTCTTGAAAAAGCCAACGCGCGATTTCAGCGAAGCGTTCGGCTGGCCAACGACGAATTTCACGCGCGCTGGTCGGATGAATTACTGCGTAAGCTGTTTTATTGATCGACCAAGGAAGTTTGCGTTTGAGATTTTCCTGCGCTGAAAGCGCCGGAGAAATTTCCAATTTTAATTCTTGCGGCGACTGAATGCCGAGCGCCTGAAGCAAATGAAAATTATAAAGTGCTTCGTGTTGCTTCCCTTCATGACGAATATCCTCAAAAGCGTGCGTTAAAAACTTTGAAAGAAATCTTTTTCTCCATCCGATACGAATAGGAATACCGGCTTGTGCGGCGGCGCAGTAACACGCCGCATCGGGATGAAAATGAATCACTGCGTCCGGTTGAAATTCGCGTAAAATGTGCGCGAATTTTTTTTCGCGTTCCGCAGAACCGGCTAGAGGAATAAAATCTCTTAAACTTGGGGTTTTTTCGAAAAGGCATTGCATGCGCTCTTCAGCGGCAAAATAAATATTTGCCGAAGGGAATTTATTTTTAAAAAAGGCAAAACAAGTGGAGGTGATGACCACATCGCCGATGCGATCGGGACGCACGAGCACTATCTTGGCTTTTGGCGGCAAAACAATCATGGGATTCCCATATAATGATGAATGATGCCGTTGGCGATAATTTCCGCGTATTCGCGAAAAATACTGCGTTGATTTTTTCCGCCGATCATTTTCTCGCCGTCGTAATCGCCAGCCTGCAAGCGCGGATAAATTTCTTTGTCGTTCATAAAGGGGCCTTCCACAAAAACTACGGGACCATTGTAGAGCCGATTCGCCAAAAGATTACGCGAATACACATAAGGATTATCGCTCACACGATTGGCAAAATAGGAATCATAGCCTTGCGCTTGCCAACCCCACACGGCGTGCATTTGCCGAGCAATGGCTTCCGCCGCAGAAATTTCTTCATGACTGGTTTGCTCGAACATTTTTTTCAAAAGCGCGAATTTGTGATTATCGTACTTGAGTTCATCCCTGTGGTACGACCCGTGTACAAAAAGAATTAAACGATTCACATTGGACAATAAACGCGGACGTCGTCCTCGCCATCGCGCGGCGTTGAAGTGCACGCAAATTGTCATATCTGGTTTCAATTCATTATTTATTTTTTCGGCACGCGCGGTGATTTCCGCCGCGCGATAAAATAAAAGTTCGCGACACAGCCGGATTTTATCCCGCAAAAAACTCACGCGCTTATAATTGATGGGCTTTTGATAAACATCCTGAAAAAAATGAATGCCCTCGATTTCCAAATCCGCAGGACGCAACGAGGTGACGGGTTGATAATCTTGCTTGGTCCACACCACGCGCGCGCCGTTTTTTTTCAAAAGTTGAGCCAGATAACGGCAAGTGATCATATTGAGATTGCCTTCGACAATCGGCGGGTCTTTTTTAATGCGAAAATTGCGCTCTTCATCGTCCGCCCAGTCGCCTCCGATGTGTCCGGGATCCAAACAAATTGTCAATCCTTTAAGCGGCGCGTCCCAAGAAGCCTCTCGAAGCTCGCGCAGAGTTTTTATGGAAAAATGAAACGGCAAAAATGCAGGAGTATTCTTTTTTTCTGCAAAATAAAACGTCCAAAGCGGCGTGCTTTTTTCAATATCGCGATAAAGCACCGCTTTTTCCGGTGTCATATCTAGGTATTGAAAAAAAGAGCCGTCTGGAGAATAAATTTTTCGAATTTTAGATTCAAATTCTTCGCGGGAAAGCGAGCGTTGAAAGAGTTCCAAATCGTTCCATCGAGGCGATTGCCCGAGAATGGAAACTTTCTCTCCTTCGATTGGAGCAACCGCGAGCGCCGTGGCAATCAGCAAGAAGAACAATGTTTTATCTCCAAATGCAAGAGTATTTCGCTGCTAACAACGAGAATGAACTGCGTAAGAATTGATCGTGCACAAAAAAAGAATAGATTGCCACTGCGTTTTCGGCAAGCGAAAGAGGTGTAGCCGTCGTCCCTCCGCTCCTCGCAATAAAACATCTTGCTCACGCAAAATGTTTTAGCTTTTCATTCCATTTTTTTGGTGTCGATTTCGAGTTCGAAAATTTGACCAGTGGCGGCGGAAACTCGCGCTGTACCCAATTCTACTTCCTTGCGCGTGCGCGCATTCACGGAAAAGATGGTCACTGTCCACACAGGCGGAACATCGCCTTTATCGGGTTTGCGCAAGCGCATTTCCATGGCGCTGACTTTGAAGCGCCGCAAAGGCGTGGAGCGACTCAATGCTTCGAGCACTTTATTAGAATCGATTTTTAAAAGCTTAGGATTGATGACTTCTTCGAGTTTATACGCGGCAAGACGAAATTCATCCAAGCGCGTGTACCCCTGCTCAATCGCCACCACGCCGCCGTTTGCCACGCGCATCAACCGTCCGTCCTGCTTGGCATAAGGATCGTAAAAAAGCACTTGCCATTCGGAAGGAGTGACGCTGATGGAGCTTTTCGCGCCATAAATTTCAATCAGTTTATCTTTCGCTTGGTCGTTGACTTCGCGCTTGGCGATATCGCGAGCCTGAAAGGCCGTAGTCGCGTGCGACGAAACAACAAACGCAAGAAACACAAAACTCAAAAGAATATGGATTCGTTTCATAAGTAATCTGATTTTTAACAAAGCTTAAGCAGATAAGCAATACCGTTCTGAATCATTGGACGGTAGCGGCAAAGGTGATATTCAAATTATTTTTCTTAACATATTGGCGCAGGCCTTTTATGACTTGGATCGCGCGGTCCAATTGCGTGTCGCGCGCTTTTTCCACACGCGCTTTTTCTTCGGCGTTCAAAAGCGCCAACGACCGCTTCAAGAATAAATCCCGCTCTTCGTTCCACGTAATCGGCGCTTCAATATCAGGTTTGATACCGGTGCCGTGAATCAATCGCCGCTTGGGTGTGTAATAACGATCGGTGGTAAGACGCAACGCCGTGGGAATATCAATGGAATTCGCAAGAGGCTGAACCGTTTGCACGGAGCCTTTGCCAAAAGTCGTTTCACCAATTAACACTGCGCGCCGCCAATCTTGCAACGCGCCTGCGACAATTTCCGACCCGCTCGCGCTGTTGCCGTTGATCAACACCGCCAATGGAATGTCCAAAATCCTTTGCCGTCCGGAAGACTGATAAAGCGTGCGATCAGCTTCGCCCAGCCGCCCTTCAGTGGAAACAATCGTGGTGCCTGTCGGTAAAAATTTTCCTGCGACTTCCACCGCCGCTTCCAAAAGTCCTCCCGGATTATTGCGCAAATCCAGAATCAAGCACGTTATCGACTGTTTTTGAAGATGCTTGAGAGCCTTTTCCATTTCTTCGACGGTTTTGTCGCCGAATTGCGTCAATCGAATGTATCCGATTTTTTCGGCGGAGTCCTCCAAGATATTCGCATCGCGCACCGTCGGCACATCGATCCATTCGCGCACAATTTTTAATTCTTTATATTCTTTGGTTTCGGGACGATAAATCGTCAACGTCACCGCTTCGCCGGGTTCGCCGCGCAACAGTTTGATCGATTCTGGAAGCGTCATATTTTTCGTGGAACGCGCACCGATCTTGATAATGCGGTCTGCCGGAAGCAGGCCTGCTTTTGCCGCGGGCGCGCCCTCAATGGGAACATTCACGGTCAAATATCCATCCACTTTGCCCACTGAAATTCCCAAGCCGCCAAATTGCCCTTGCGTCTCGATTTGCATGTCCTTGTAACTTTCTGGATCAAGAAATTGCGAGTGAGGGTCCAGGGACATCAGCATGCCTCGAAGCGCCGCATACGTCAGTTTATCGTAATCCACATTCGATGGGTCCACGTATTCATCCCGCACCAACTCCAGCACGTTGGCGAATAACATGGTGCTTCGATAGCGCGCGTCTTCGTCTTTGATTTTTTGTTCGGAAACTTCTTTTTCGATAGCAACAACGCGCGACGGAGGAGTTTCCTGTGCGGAAGAAGTCCCCTGCGCCCACCCATTCCAGCAAAAACACCCGATAACAATTCCAAGAAATATTTTCTTTGGCATTATTCTTTCACATCTTTTTCTTTAGACGTTTTGGATTTTTTGAAAACTTTAGACGAACGTTTGGCTTTGCCTTTGATTTCTTTGGCTTCTTCTTCGACGGCATGCATTGGCGCGGCCAAAACAATTTTCAATTTCGTTTGGATGCCGTGGCCAAAGTTGACATTGAGAACATGATCTCCAAGTGTTTTAAGAGGATGTGGCAATCCAAGTTTCTTTTTGTCTATCTTATGTCCCATTTCTTCGAGGCGCGCGATAATATCCTGCGCCGTGACGGAACCAAAAACTCTTTCCTCGCCGCCGGTTTGCATTTGGAACGTCAACGTAAGTTTCGCCAATTTCGTGGCGGTTTCTTCAGCTTCGTTGAGCTCTTGCGCTTCGCGCTCGGCGCGTTTTTTCTTCAATTCTTCAATCTGACGCTTCGAGGCGGAAGTCGCCATCACGGCAATGTCTTGCGGAAAAAGATAATTCCGCGCGTAACCGGGTTTTACTTTCACGATATCCGCTTCTGCACCTAAATTGGAAACGGGTTTTTTAAGAATTACTTCAATGGCCATATTTTTCCTTTTTATTATGATAAATTTTTTAGACAGAACTTATAAAATGAACAAAATTTTTACTCCGTACCCTATGTCCTCAAAAGGGAATATCGTCATCCACAGGAGCGGAATGCGCTTCTTCCGTCGCCGGCGCGGATGGGGATTCCGAGCGCGAGCTTCCTCCGGAACGTTCGCCGCCGCCGCTTTTACCGCGACCTAAAAACTGAATGCGTTCGGCGCGCACGCGAAGTTTGCTTTTTTTGCCGCCTTCGGGAGTTTCCCATTGATCCAATTGCAATCTTCCTTCAACAAAAATTGGCGAACCTTTGGAGAGATAATCCCGACAGGTTTCGGCTTGGCGTCCCCACACCACAATATCGACGTAACACACTTCTTCTTTGTCCGCGCCGTCGGCGGTGCGGTAAGTGGTATTGATGGCTAGACCGAGATCTCCCACCGCGGTGCCTTTGGGCGTGTGACGCACATCAGGATCGCGCGTGAGATTACCGATAAGCATGACTTTGTTGAATGAGGCCATAAGTTTTTATGCGGTTGCGGTTTGTTTTTTAGTTTCAGATTTGAGATAAAATTGGCGGTAAATTTTGTCGTTGAGATTGAATTTTTGCTTAAGCAAGTTTAGTTTGGCGGGTTCAATTTCAAACGTCACGCCTAAATAATAGCCCGAATCCAGCTTTCCGGCGACATTTTCAAACTTTTTTCTATCCATCTTCTGCGTGCCTTTGAGCGAACCGCCGTGCGATTGAACGATCGCTTCAATTTCGTCGATCATTTCAACCACGCCTTCTTCTTTTCCTTGAATGTCCAAAATAAACAATGCTTCGTATAATTTCATAATTTTGTGTTACCGAGCGTCATTGCGGCTTCGAGTCCGCGCGCCCGGTATTCTTTCATTACTTTAATTGCTTTTTCTTTTACCTCATCTAAAATTTTGCGTTCTTCTTTTAAAAAACGCCCCAAAACGTGATCGCTCAAATCGGGCGTCATTTTTTTTTCGCCCGCTTCGATCATTTTGGGTTGACCGATGCCTATTCTCAAGCGCGCATAATTTTGCGTGCCAAGACAAGCCTCGATCGACTTCAACCCATTGTGCCCTCCACTGGAACCTTTGCCACGCAGGCGCATGCGCCCAATCGACAAGGCCGCGTCGTCCACAACAACCAGCCATGTTGTTGCCTTCAGCCACTCTAAAACATTCCGGACGACTTCGCCGGAAAGATTCATATAGCTTTGGGGTTTAAACAACATCTCTCCATCGCTCAATTCCGCCGACATAGCGTCGGCAAATCGACACGACTTCCAGCGAAGCCCTTCTTCGCCAGCCCAAAAATCCAGCACATCGAAACCAATATTATGCCGCGTGTTTGTGTACTGCCTCCCGGGATTCCCCAACCCAAACACCACGAAATTTGACACGGCTTATTTCTTCTTTTCCTTGCCTTTGTCCTCGGCTTTTTTGGCTTCAGCGCCTTTTTCAGGAGCTTTTGCCGTAGTGGCACCAGCGAGAGCGCCGGCAGAAGGCGCAGAACCAGCGACGGCTTCTTCACCCTCTTTCTTCTCCTTGATCACTTCAGGAGATTGTGTCTCGGCAGTCGCAGTTGTTTCAGCGGCAAGCTCTTCCTCTGTCTTAGGCGCGTGTACAATAAATACCGCAAGGTCTTTAGCATTCATCACAGTAACACCGGTAGGCAATGCAATTTCACCCACGTGAATCGCTTGTCCAATATTGAGTGCGGAAACATCCACTTGAATCGAACTCGGCAAATCTTTCGGCAAACATTCGACGCGTAACGTGCGCAAAACGTGATCCAAAATACCACCACCTGTCTTAACACCTACAGGTTCTCCGACTTCGAGCACAGGCACCTCGACGTGCAGTTTCATCGATTCGTCGATTTCATGAAAATCCACATGCAAGACGGTGTCCTTAAGTGGGTCCTTTTGAATATCTTGCAAAATAGCCATGCGCTTTTTACCTTCGCCGACTTCCAAATCCACTAAAATGTTTTCCGAAGTGGAAGAATTGAGCATCTGCGCCAATTCCACCCTGTTAACCTCTAATGTTTGCGCTTGTCCGCGTCCGTATAACACCGCCGGAACCAAACCCGCTGTGCGTGTACGTTTCACCGCTGTGCGCCCAAGATTGGAACGCTCTGCCACTTTCAATTTAACTCTGTTCGCCATAAATCAATCCTTACTATGTAGAGAAACGTAATATGAAGCCTGAATTTTGCCCTATCGTCAATCGTTTTTTGGAAGATTTTTAGCCTACAGCCCCTTCCATTTCGAGGTCAATGAGGCGGCGGAGTTCGACGCTGTATTCGATGGGGAATTGGCGGACGAGGTCGTTGACGAACCCGTTGACGCTGAGGCTCATGGCTTGAGCCTCGGTAAGGCCGCGTTGGCGCATGTAAAAAATTTGTTCTTCGCTGACTTTGCTCACGCTGGCTTCGTGCTGGACGAAATTTTTTGCTCCGCGCACGACGATGGCCGGATACGTATCGGTGCGCGAAGTGGAATTAATGAGAAGCGCGTCGCACTCGGTGTTGTTTTTGCAACCTTTATATTGTGCGGGCATGTGAATGAGTCCACGATACGAAGCGCGACCTTTGCCGATGCTGATACTTTTTGCAATCACATTGCTGGTGGTTTCATCGGCGGCGTGAATCATTTTGGCTCCGGTATCCTGATGCTGTCCGTTATTCGCAAGCGCGATGCTCAAGACTTCACCGCGCGCCTTTCTGCCTTTGAGCACAACGCCGGGATATTTTATGGTCAAACGCGAGCCGATATTGCAATCGATCCATTTAATTTCCGCTTCTTCGTGCGCGAGTCCGCGCTTGGTGACCAAATTAAAAACATTGTTGCTCCAATTTTGCACGGTGATGTATTGAATTTTTGCTCCCTTGAGCGCGACGAGTTCCACCACGGCGCTGTGAAGCGTGGACGTCTCAAATTTCGGCGCCGTGCAACCTTCCATATACGTCACCTCGGCGCCTTCGTCGGCGATAATCAACGTGCGCTCGAATTGACCAAAACTCTCCGCATTGATGCGAAAATACGCCTGCAACGGATGCATCACTTTCACTCCAGGCGGCACGTAAATAAAACTTCCTCCGCTAAACACCGCGCTATTGAGCGCGGAAAATTTATTGTCGCCGGTGGGAATCACTTTGCCGAACCACTTGCGAAAAATTTCCGGATGCTTGTGCAATCCTTCCGTGCTTCCAACAAACACAACGCCTTGTTTACTGACCGAAGCTTTGATATTCGAATATGCCGCCTCGCTGTCAAATTGAGCTTCCACGCCCGCCAGAAATTTTCTTTCCTTCTCCGGCACTCCAAGTCGTTCGAAAGTTTTTTTCATAGCGTCGGGAACGTCGTCCCACGAGCGGCTCGGTGTTTGTCCCGCCGCCAAGTAATAACGAATTTTATTAAAATCAATCGTCTCCAAATCCTTGCTCGCCCAATGCGTCGGAAGCGGTTTTTCCAAAAAAGTTTTCAGCGCTTTGAGGCGAAATTCCCGTAGCCACTCAGGGTCTTTTTTGGCGTCGCAAATATATTGAATCGTCTTTTCATTCAAACCCGCGCCGGCATCGTACGCATATTGCACGTCGTAAGAAAAATTACCCTGATCCCGATCGATCAAAATTTTCGGTTTTTTACTCATAAATTTTTAGACAGAATTAACAAAATTAACAAAATTTTGCTCCGCACCCTTTATCCCAAAGGGTAAAGGGGGCGGAGTCATTCTGTTAATTTTGTAAATTCTGTCTAAGATTTTTTTTCATATTCTTGAATAATCCAATCGTACCCTTTTTCTTCCAGTTCCAACGCCAATTTTTTGTCTCCGCTGCGAACAATTTGACCGTTTACCAAAACATGCACTTGATCCGGCACGATGTAATTCAATAGTCGTTGATAATGCGTGATGACAAGGATGCCCATGTCGGGATTTTTCAATGCATTGACGCCCTGCGCAACGATTTTGAGCGCGTCGATATCCAATCCACTGTCGGTCTCATCGAGAATGGCGTACGTCGGCTCCAACATGGCCATCTGCAAAATTTCACAACGTTTTTTTTCGCCGCCGGAAAATCCATCGTTCACCGAACGCGAAGTAAAACTTTTGTCCATTTCGAGAAGTGCCATTTTTTGATAAAGCTCTTCGTAAAATTCCACAGCATCAAGTTCTTCGCCTTCTTTCATGCGCGCCTGCCGCGCCGCGCGCAGAAAATTCGCAATCGAAACGCCGGGAATATCGCAAGGATATTGAAACGCCAAAAAAAGTCCCGCACGCGCGCGTTCATCGGGACTCATCTCCAAAACATTTTTTCCGTCGAGCAAAATTTCGCCTTGAGTGATCGAGTAATCAGGGTGTCCGGCAATCGCTTTAGCGAGCGTACTTTTGCCGGAGCCGTTCGGCCCCATGATGGCGTGCACTTCGCCCTTGGGGACGCACAGCGACAGCCCGCGAAGGATTTCTTTCCCTTCAATTCCAGCATGCAAATTCCGAATTTCGAGCGCGTCACTCATCTATCCAATATACCTAATTATAACACCGACTGCAAACACTGCTCAAAATTTCTCGCCAAGCATTTGACAAAATGTACGCACTGCGTATATTGTACGCATATTGCACTAAGGAAATAAGCCGTTCGAACGCACCTTCCCCACTTGTAATATTGCAAAAACGGGCGCCCGTATAAAAAATATGAAAAAGAAAAATTTTTATCGTTTTACAGAATAAATAACATACATCTCATCGGCGATGGAGGTTTGCTCGAAGCGGGCGAGTTCTTGGATATTACAGTTGGCTGAGAGGTTGTTTTCTTGAAGCGCTTGAGGAAAATTGTAACCCAAAATGAGAATGCACTCGGTTTTATCGTTCATGAATTTTTGAATGCGATCGAGAGTCATAGGTAAATCCAAAATAACGCGATGGTGATCCCATTTGGCGTAAGAACCGTAACGATCGCTATTGAGATAATAAATAGGACGATTCAAATATCCCGAAAATGGAGACAGCGCATAATCCGGCGCGCCGATAATCTCCGTTTTCGGATTCAGCGTTCTTAAAAATTCCACAGCGGCACGCGACGCGGTGAAAGGACGCAACCAATCTTGCGCATAAGCATAGACACCGGCCAAGCAATGAAATCCAGCAAAGAGCGCAATCAGCAACATACGGCGTTTCTCGATCCACTCGGAAATGGAATTGAGGAATGCCCCTTTCATGGTTTGAGGCTTGAGCGAAAAACTCAACCACAAGCAATAGACAAAAAGTAAAAATTGATGTCCGGAATGACGGATTCCTCCGTAGTATTTAAAATAAAAAAACGCCCACAAGACCAACGTGCCGCAAAGAAAAATTCCGAGCGCTTTTGGACGCGAAAGAAAAAAACTCGCCGCGATCAGAAAAATTGCGAATCCTAAAATGATAATCGTAAGTTGAAGCGGCAAGCCGGCGGGCAAAATATTTTTCAAAGACGCGAGAATGAGATTCGATGTCCAAAAATATGAGGAAGGCCAATCTTGAAGAGGAAAATAGACTGCGATTGCCGTGCTCATCACGCGGCTTAATCGCTCAAGATTAAAATCAAAATAAACTTCTCGCGCGGAAATGCCAGGATAGAGCGCGCAGTCGGCAACAGGAATCAATTGCGCAAGCGCCATCGCGACGCCCATGAGAAAAAAAACAAAGGGCGCTATGAATGAAATTTTTGGGAAAGAACGTTGTTTGAGGGCGTCTAAAAGAGGATGACCGAAAAGCACAAGTCCTAGGGAGCATCCCACAAGAAATGCCATCGCATTGCAGTTGCAGAGGAAAAATAAAATCAGCGCGAGCAAACCGTAAGACGAGCTTTTGCGTTCGTAGGTAATGAAATAAAGCGTCAGGAAAAACAAGCCGAGCACATAATCGCGGCTGATGAGAGCGTATTCGTAAAAGAAAAAGTAGCCGAATACAAAAAATGTTTTTTGCAAGAGACTGAAAGGCGAAAAACGGACAAAAAGAAAAATTGTCGCGCTCGCCAAAAGGATATGAAAAATTGGCATGATGAACGGATCGACGGAAATGCGCGAAAGAACGTAAAGGATGGAGTGCCACATCACCGGATGTCCTTCGTAACGCGAAGCGCTGATGAGTTCGGCGATCGAGTGCGTATCGCGCCCCAAAAGCCACGGCTGAAATTCATCGCGCCAGAGTTCGTGATGAGTAATGCCGTACAAGCCCAGCAATAAAAAAATAGTGGTGATACAATAAGGAAACCAACGGGATGAATTCATAATTTTTGAATAGCGTCCAACACATCGTTCACGCTGATACCGTCCATGCAAAAATGCTCTTGTTGATTGCATTGTTCGAGATGACAAGGAGAACACGAAGGCAATTTTTCCAATCGAACGCCGGATGCCAAACTCGCCCAGCGTTGAGATTCTGTCGTACCGGAAAAAATTTGAACGATCGGCGTGCCGGTTAACCAAGCGAAATGCGCCGTGGCGCTGTCCACGGTGACCACAAATTTCGTATTGCAGAGCCATTCGAGCGTTTCGCGGATCGAACGCGTGGGAGCGAGGCGGTCATCGATGCCTTCACATAAATTTCGCGCTTCGGTCATGCGATCCGGCGGCGCGAGTATTTTCCAGTTGTCGAGTTTTTGGGTTAATTTTTTCCAATGAGGCCATTCTTTGGCGGTTGTTCCCGCCCATGGCGAGAGCAAAATAAATTCTCCGGCATTTTTTCCTCGCCAGCGCATCTCCGGTGGCATGAATTGAGCAGGATCGGTTTCGCCGATAATTTCGAGTTTCTCCGGACAACGCGCCGCGAGAATTTTTGTTTGATGCGTCATCTGCAAAGCATGTTTTTCATTGAGCAAAAAACTATGCGCGCCTTGAGGACCGCTCGACCATTTCACTCCGGCGGCGATGAAAATAAATTTGTCCAATGCATCATTTTCCGAAGAAGTCAGCTCCACGCCGAAGTCGTAGCGATTTTTTTGTAGAGCGAAAGCTTGAGCGAGAATTTTTGAAGAAGCAATCGGCGCGAATTTTTTTCTTGGGCGAAAATATCTCGGATGCCAGATAGGAATAAGATTCGGCAACCAATCCAAAATCGCCGACCACTCGGCATTCGGCGGTGATACCATCACATCCAATCGGCCATCCTCACTCGCCATTTGTTGCAATTCCCACAACACGGGCAACGCCAACGCAAAATCCCCCAAATGATCCGGTTTAATCGCAAGAATATTCATCGATGGAAAGGCTTCAAAATGCTTTTTACTCTTAAATCGGATTCATGGCAAAAAGAGAGCGCTATTCTCCAGAGATATAAAGCCCTCCCTTTATTCCACTGGATTCCCGCTAAAAGCGGGAATGACAATGTGAGGGAGCTTACATATATAGTTGTCATGCTATACTTTTCAGAAGTAAAAATTTGGCTCCTTTTTGTCTCATGTACTCCTCAAATCTTAATACTGGATAAGTTGCGGTAAATTTGTCAAAGTTTCTTTCTTCTATATCTATGAGTATTTTGGAGCAGTTGTTGATCGTACAGGAAAAGGATGTGGCGTTGGCAAAGGTCAATCAGGATTTGGAACGATTGCCGCGCGAGGAAAAGCAATTGGAGGAAAAGATCGCGCTGAATTCGAAACAGCTCGACGAGCTTAAAACCAACACAAAAAAAATCGAGGCTCAACGCAAAGAATTGGAATTGCAGGTGGAGAGCAAAAAACAGCGCATCGCCAAATACCGCACACAGCAATACGAAACAAAAAAGAACGAAGAATATCAGGCGCTCGGCACGGAAATTACCCGCGAGGAAGAAGACATTGTCAAATTGGAAGACCAGCAATTAGAATTGATGGAAAAATACGACGCCGCGCAAAGAGAAGTTGCAACGGAGGCGGCGCGGGTTCAGCAACAAAATAAAAATGCGGAATCATTGAAAACCGAATTAAAAAAGAAATCGGAAAATCTCGCGGAGCGTCAAAAAACATTGCAAGCGGAGTTGGCGGAATTGGAAAAGCAAACGGAGGCGGCGGCTCTGGGGCGCTACCGCAGAATTTTGGCGAGCAAAAAAGATATGGCGATTGCGACAATTATGAATGGCAACACCTGCGGAGGTTGTTTCATGCAAATCACGCCGCAAACCGTTCTCAAAGCCAAAGCAAACAAGGAATTAGTTGTTTGCGATTATTGCGGACGATTGTTGTTTTTCCCCAAAGAATGACAAGTGAAGTCTTCTTGCGTGAAAAGATAAAAATGACAATTACATTGACGTGGAAAATTCCTTTTAGATACACTCGCCGTCTATTCATATGATGGACGCGACATTAAAACGATGGCATTTTGTGGATCATTGCAAAGCCATTGCCATTATTTGTGTGGTTCTCGGGCATCTGCCCGTAATGCGCGAGTCTTTTTTTAACGCTTATATGGGCGGATTTCGCATCCCTCTTTTTTTTTCTCTCGGGTTTTCTATTTAAAGAAAAACGCTTGAGCGAATCCTTTTGGTCGGTCGCCAAAAAAGACTTTATCAGCATCATGGTGCCGTATTTTTCGTTTACACTGCTGATTTATGCCCTATGGGTGTTTGGGTTTCGATATTACGGCGATAACGTTCCTTGGCATAACGAACCTCATCTTCCTCTGCAAAATATTTTCTATGGATCGCTCGATAAAATGATCCATCTCTACATGCAATTATGGTTTCTTCCTTGTCTTTTTTTGACGCGACGGCTGTTTTGGTTATTCGGACGCATTCCGCAAATTCAATCTTCGGTATGGAATCGTTTTCTTTTATTGGGCGGATGCGGCGTTGCGGGATGGATATATGCCGAGCACTTTTCCAAACGTCTGTTTTGGAATTTTGACGTCGCATGGGTCTGCATCGTTTTTTTTGGAGCGGGATATTATCTTAAAAATCAATCGTGGGTGCATGACCCTTGGACGCTGAAAAAAAACCTGACGTGGATTTTGGGTTGCGCAGTCGCGCAAGTGGCGATGGTGATATGTAACGCGCTTTATTTCACCAGTAAAAATTACACCCTGCTTCATGTGGATACGGGTTATGGGAAATACGGCCATCCGCTCTTTTTTACGATATCTGCATTTTTGGGAATCATCGTTGCTCTGCGCTTGTCGCATCTGATAGCTTCGTCAGTCACATGGCCGCAAATGAGCACATTTATCATGGTCATTTACATGCTTCACATGGTCTGTTTTGAAATTTTCAAAATCGGATTAAGCGCAAGCTGTCATCTTTCGGCGGAACAAGTCCAACTCTGGATGCAACAATCCTTTTGGATCAATCTGCTTTGCGCGCTTCTGAGTGTCGGGGTGTTGATCAAAATCGCCCCATGGTTTCGCAATCATCTTCCATGGATGATTGGTCATCGCTGATAGAGCCGCGCGATCACTCTTTTCGTTCCAAAAGTTCCAACGCCCTTAGACTGGCCAGGCGAATTTCGCCGGATTCGCTTTTATCTTGAGAAATTTGACGCAACAGCGCCGCCGACTCCGTATCTTTAAACCATCCCAATGCCAAAATCGCATGCACGCGCACGGCCGTCTTGGAATGACTCATCGCAACGCGAATTTTCGGCACGGCTTCCGCCTCTCTGAGTTTGATGAACGCTTTGATCATTTCCACTTGATCGTCAGAACCGGCTTTTTCGAATTCACTCAACAATATCGGCACGCCGGCGCGATCTTCCGTATGAGCCAGAGCAAGCGCCGCCATGATTTTGATGGACGCATCCGGATTTTCCAGCGCTTTCACATATACCGATTTATTTTCCTTCGTCGTTAAATTTTGCAACGCTTGGCGCGCATTGCGCCGCACATATTGATCGGAATCTTCCAATAATTTAAACAACGCATCCGCCGCCGCCGAATTGCCTACTTTGCCGAGCGCATTGGCGGCTTCAGCACGAATAAACCAATCTTTGTCTTTGAGATATTGAATCAATAATGGAATGGCTTTTTCGTTTTTCATATCGCCCAAAGCGACAATCACTGCCTTACGCACATTTTGATCTGAATCTTTAGCTACGGAAATTAATCGCTCCGCCGCCGAAGCGTCCTTGAGCAATCCCAACGCTTTAATCGCCGCGACCTTGACGACAGTATTTTTATCTTTGAGCGCGTTCTTGAGCACAGAATCATTCGGGCTGACTTCAGCGAGTTTTTTATACGTCGCTACGGCAAAATCCACTTGTCCGCTCTTGAGCAAAAGCAATATTTTTTGCCGCAACAATTTTTTGTTGGAAGGATTTTCGCGCAACGCCTGCTGAAGCATCTCCAGCGCCTGATTGAACTGGCTCGATTCGATTAAACTTTCCACCTGATCAATAACCCGATCTTCTTTTGTAGAACATCCCGTCACACAAACGGACAAAACCACAATCCATAAAAAATAACGTCGGAACATACCTCTTTTATGCGCTAGAAGCCTCAAGCAAGCAAGTCATTAAAAATGTGCATGCCATAAGTTTAAGATGGAAAGAGTTTTTCAAAAAGATAAAATTCCTGCGTGGATGATCTATTACCGTTAACAACACTTCCTCTCGACGATGAGCGGCGATTTCTTTACACGTATTGCGGCCAGCAAGTCTTAAAAGGAAGCGGGAAAAAAACACTATTACGCCCGCTCTATGTTTACGACGCTATGCGCATGCGTCCTACGTTGGTTTTGGGCGAAGCATGGCAATATTTTCAAAATTTAGCTTTTAAAGACCTCTGCGCACAACGCACCGTGATCATTCTCGACGCAGATCCTCAATTGCAAATTCTCGACGAGTTGTCGTATTGGTGTTCGCATCAACTCCAGAGACCGTTTTTCACGATTCTTCCGCAACAGGATGATCTCAGCCACACATGGAATCCGTTTTTTTCTGCCAAATTAAAAAACAACGTTCTTTCGGAAACGCTTTTTGCCGCGTACAGCCATTATTCCGGAAAAAAACTTTCGGAGGATGATTTAGATTTTCACAAAGAAGTGTTAGGAACGATTTTAAGAATTTTTCAAGAAGAAGACATGATATGCAACAGCAAGGATATCGTTCAACTGTTGACGCAGGAAAAAGTTTTCCAAGATTTGAAGAATCTTCTGCAAAAGGAAGACGCGCAGGAATATTATGAGGACCTCGCGCACTTGAAGGAATTTGAAGACGATTTTGACAATCGAATCAAACCGTTGATTGCTTTTTTAGAAAATTTTAATTCTTGGATTTTCAGCACGTATCATCCTTCCGCTCGCATTGGCAAACTCATTCACTCCAACTCCATTCTCTATGTCGGGTTGCCTCTTTTCGGCGACGAACGCGAACGCGCCTTCTTCTCCGCCGTTGGTAATTTGCTTCTGCATCAAATCAAAGCGCAGGAAGATGAATTAGAAGCGAACGACCGAGAAAATCGCCGCGCGATTTCTTTGATCGTTCGTTGCGCGGAAAATTTTTTGGATAAAAATTTATTGGATTGGATGACCGCGTTAAAAGCCGGAAATATTTTACTCACGTATCATATTCACGACTGGACGCGATTCCAATCCGAGCAAGCATCGTTCGTTGAATCCATTCGCGCGAATACTTCGAATATTGTGTATTACAATCCGAGCAATTCTTCGACGAGCTCGTGGTTCGCGGATATGTGGCGTCAAAAAAGATTGGAAGACGGTTTTGGAAAAGAAAATCCGGCGGCATGGTCAACGCGCGTGAATAACTTAGCGAAAGGATTGTATCTTTTTGAAACGCCGATCGCGTCTCAACGTCCCATGCTTATGGCCGGTCCGTATATGCCTTCGCCGCCCGCCCGCGCGGATTTAAAATATCGTCGCCAGCATTACAATCTAACAGAACGCCCTGCTTATCGTACAATGCATTCAGAGATCGCGCCGCCTATGGCGACAGAATCGGTATAATTTTGACGGAATTTGAGCCTCTTTGTCTGTTTTTACCACGGATAGCACGGATATTTTGCCCTGCTAACGCAGGGCAGAAGAGAATAAAACGCTTTCAATGTCGGGTCAAAGGGTAGGAATAAAAATTTTCTTGCTCGCGGTAGCGAGCATATATCCGTGTTTTCCGTGGTTAAAAGGGAAAGAGGGTACGGAGTAATTCTGTAAGAAATCCCCTTAATCATTGTAACGAATCATCATTATATTTTCTTTATTGTTCGTTCCCACGCCCAGTTGCGCCGCGCTTTTGAGGTGACGCGCAGAATTCCCAATGGGCGGAACGGTTTGTTCGCTTCGCCATTCTTCCATTCTTTCCAAAGCAATCGTATCCAGCGCTACCGGATCGCGGCTCATCATGATCAATCCAGCGGATTGCGTATAATGCGGATAAAAATCGGGGCCTCCTGCGAATTGCGCAATCAATCCGGTCACCACATGCAGAACCACTTTGTTTTTGAGCGCGTCGTGACTGAGAATTTCGCCCACCGCCGGGTCGCCGCGCACGCGATCGTCCATAAATCTGCGATTATTATCCACGCACGCCATCGCCAACCCCGAGCACGCGCCGTAAATGCCAAGCGTCGGATGATCGCTCATAATCGCTAAGTTAATAATTTTTTGCGTTTCTTGAGTCGCAATTTTCGCAAAAAAAGATCGATTGCTGATCTGGTCGGGTATTTCTTCAGGTTTTTCCTTGGCAGATTTTTCCACGGCGGATTTTGCCATGTCCGCTAGAGAAAGTTGCTTGCTTCCCACAAATTCAAAATCTCCCCAAATTAATTTTCCGACAATTTCATTAAAATAAAATTTCTTTCCGTCAAATCCACTCCCCGGAAGAACCGATCGCAACTGCCAATCCTTTTCCGATTCGCTCGGCACATAACCACTCGCCATCATCTGATCCGCGAATTTATCCCATACGATAATATTCGAAGGCTTGACGCCCGCGCTTTTTAATCCATCGATCACTGCTTTCAAAATCGCGCGATTCGTCGCCAAAATAGGATTCCCCGGCGCGGTGATATGAATTCCCACCGTATCCTCCGGATTCACCAACATTCGCCACGCCTGTGCCGGAGTATTTTTTCCTGTAAAAGTCAAAAGCGTTTTGTCAAAAGCGTTCGCGGCGCGTTGCGCATCGATATGAAAACGCGACACTAGCGTCGGATCCTCCAAAATCGCCATCCGGCTTTTCGGTTTCTCTTCCTGTGCCGCCCAACACGAAGACAAAACAAAGAAAAAAATAAAAAATTTTTTAATTCTGTTCATTCTGTCAAAAAAATTTATTAAGAAGCGATCGCTTCTCTCAACATTTTATACACCGAAGGCAAATCGCCCGGGTGTACGCGCGCGCCGCCCACTGCTGTCACAAAATTCAAATCCGCAAGCCATCGCGGCACGACGTGCACATGCACGTGATCCGGCACACCCGCGCCCGCCGACGCGCCGATATTGACGCCCACATTCATGCCGTCCGGTTTGAAAACTTTTTTAATCAACACAATCATTTCTCTGGTTGTTGTCCATAAATCGTTAAAATCTTCTTTTTCTAAATCTGTCATATCCGGCACGGCATGATATGGAACCACCAGTACATGCCCCAAGTTATACGGGAATTTATTTAACATCACAAACACACGATCCCCGCGATGAAGAACAAAATTTTCTTCGTCGTTGTTCGACTCCGCAATCGTTTTGAACAATCCTTTCAAACTTTCTTTCGAATAATTTTGAATGTATTTATTGCGCCAAGGCGCCCAAAGATGCTCCATCCTCCTATTCCATCCCAAATTTAGAAGATTCACAAGCGGCAAAATGAAAAGCGCAAGCTAAACCATCTTGCTGATGCAAGATGGTTTATTGCGAGGAGCGAAGCGACGCGGCAATCTCCGCTTGCACTCTTTCATGGCGAGGCACCGCGTCTTGGTCATCGGGGGACATCAGGGGATCAATCCATGACACATGACAAAAATTTCGCGTGCTTTTTGCGATTACGAGCGCAAATTTTGGGTTCTTCCTCATCCTCCGCTCAAAAATCATCCTGTGGCTCACAATCTTAGCAAGTCATTCTCTCTAAATCACAAAACTTTCTTGTTTTGAGCATCCGTCGACAATGGACGCTTGATTCCTTGAATTTTGAAGGTAGAATTAACCAACTTTATATATACGGCTTAATGAAAGGCTTATTGGCATTAGAAGACGGGACGGTTTTGCGCGGGATGTCGTTTGGCGCGCATGGAACGGTGACGGCGGAGGTGTGTTTCAACACATCGATGACGGGGTATCAGGAAATTTTGACCGATCCTTCTTATAAGGGGCAGATGGTGGCATTGACGTATCCTGAGATTGGGAATTATGGCATCAATGAAGAGGATGTAGAATCACATCAGCCGCATGTGAGCGCATTGATTGTGCGAGAGCTTTCTCCCATTGCGAGCAACTGGAGAAGTCAGGAGACGCTCGATGAATACTTGAAGCGGTACAATATTCCCGCGCTCAGCAAAATTGATACACGCGCGCTTACGAAGCGTTTGCGCGTGGCGGGGGCGATGAAGGGTTTGCTGACCACTGAGGACATGTCCGATGAAGCTGCCGTCACGATGGCGCGCGAATGGCGCGGACTTGAAGGCGTGGATTATGTGAAAGAAGTGACGTGCTCCCAATCTTACAACTGGGATACAAAAGATCTGTTGAGCAAAAAGTGGTTTGACCGGCATGAATTGGGAAAAAATCCGCGTTTGAATGAATTGCCGCCGATTCAACATCGTATCGTCGCGTTTGATTTTGGAATCAAATACAATATTTTGCGGCATTTGCGCCGATGTGGATTTGATGTGACGGTTGTGCCTGCGACGGCGACTGCAAATGAAGTGTTGAAAGAAAATCCGGACGGTATTTTTCTCTCTAATGGACCCGGCGATCCGGCGGCGGTGACTTATGCGCACGAAACATTGCGCGGACTTATTGGCAAAAAACCGATTTTTGGAATTTGCTTTGGACATCAAGTGCTCGGACACGCCATGGGAGGACGGACATTTAAATTAAAATTCGGACATCGCGGCGGCAATCAACCCGTCAAAGATTTGCGCACAGGCAAAGTGACCATCACCGCGCAGAATCACGGTTTCGCCGTTGACGCAGAGTCGCTTCCCAAGGAAAATGTGGAAGTGACGCACATCAATCTTAACGACGGCACGTGCGAAGGCTTGCAACATCGCAAGTATCCGGTGTTTTCCGTGCAATATCATCCTGAAGCGGCGCCCGGTCCGCATGACGCGCATTATTTTTTTAACCAATTTAGAGAGCTTGTCGAACAGCATAAACAGAGCTAAAAGAAAGCATGCCGAAATTAGTCGTCGTAGAACCGGAAATGGAGAGCATGCCGCTGGTGTTTGAGTTGCGCGAGCGGGAACTTTCCATTGGGCGCGAAAAAGACAACACGGTTTCATTAGATCGCGAAGCGATATCGGGATATCACGTTGAATTGGTTTGGAAAGACGGCGATTATCAATTTAGCGATCTCAACTCGACCAACGGCACGTATTACAATGGCGAACAGGTCAAAGAAGGCGTTTTGCGCAACGGCGATATTTTACAAGTGGCGGATGTGGTTTTTCGCTACGAATCGGAGGTTGATCCCAGCAATATGGAAAAATTAATGAAAGCGGAAGAATCTTCCCGCAAAGAAAAAGCGTGGAAAATTCGAAAAAATATGCAAGCGAGAAAAACATCGTCGATCAAAACTCTGGAACTCGCGCCGGACGAGGTAGTCGTTTCAGACTTGGCGACACCGGTCGTGGAAACACCGGAGGCGGTTAAAATATCCGTATGGCCAACGTTGCTTTGGTTTGTGGCGGCATTTGCTCTCGGCGGGCTTAGTTTTTTTGTAATGAATAGCTTGATGTAAAATTTACTCTTCGAAAATTTTGTCGAAAAAGTTTTTGTAGCGCCATTTGCCGAGAGCGCATTCCTGCCAAAAACTGAACGCGCGGTCCCACATCACATTTAAATCCGAAGGCGGAGAGGGCGATTTGACAAGAATGGTCAACTGTTTACGCTTGGAAGTGAGATTTTCACGAAGCAACTCGGTAGCTTCATTGGAACGATAAAAAATCACCTGCATGGGTAAATTTGATTTTTTGAATAATTTTTCGTCGAATTTTCCCGCAGGCGCAATCCACGAAAGCCCGATGATTTTAGGCGAATATTTTTGAAGCGCTTGCAAGGATAAAGGGCATTGTTGGCCTAAGGCGACCACGATAATTTGGGGCGCGCCGAGACGCGGGCTTTCTTCTAATAGTTTTAAAGCCGCTCGAACGGCCTCCAAAGCGGATTCCGGACGCAACTCTTTTTGAAGCGTAACTGCTTCTTCCGCATTTTTGGCGACATGACCATTAAAGAGATCGAGCGCTAATCCGATATCGCCGCGCTCCGCTATCCAATCGCAACGCTTTTTGACGGCATCGGTCAATCCGTAGGAATCATGCAAAATCAAAACTCCGTACTGCGGAGGGACATTTGGAAGCGTCAAAAAACCAAGGTCATCCGAACCAAAATCTCTCAGCGTGATCGGACGACCCTGAAGGTTTTCGTCCAAATTTTCCGATGCTTCGTCTTCAGCGGCGCAAAACGCAACACTGCAAATCAAAATCCAACAAAATATGAAAAACGATTTTTTCATAGGCCGATATTGTTTAATAAATTATGGGCAACTTTGCGAGCGTCGAGGAATTTTTCGGCAATCTTGCGCGCGGCTCGCGAGTGCGATTCGTAATCCGATTCGATTTTTTTCAAAGCGTCAACCGCGGATGATAAATCGGTGAAAGACAGTAAGCCTTTTTCTGTTTTGAAAAACTCCGACCAACCCGTTTCCTGCAAAATCACCGGTTTTCCGAGCGCCAAATAACACGCGCTGCGATCGCTGAACCATCCGCAACGCGACGTCACATAACCGCCTTTAGCCATGGCAAACTCGCCGCGACTATCCGCGAGAAATTGCCGATACGTTTTCCAATCGCCGCAAATTTCAGAAGCCGGATAAATTTTCCAACCTTGAGAAACAATCTCCGCGTATTCTTCATTCTCCGGTTTTAAATCCGCCGCTAGCATCAGCGATGCGGATGTCATCGACGGAAGCTTTGAAATTTTTTTAAACTCCGCCGCTTTTCCGGTGTATGGCATGCCGTCCCACTCGATGTCGTTGTAGCCGTACCAATGCGTCACGGTTGTCCAATGATTCAAACTTGGTGAAGTTGCTCTCTCTTGCGGCGTCCAAAAAGTCAAATCCACAGGCGGCGGCGTTGGAATCCATGTATGGCCGGTCACAGGAATGCGCGCAGAAGCGATTCGTGTCCCAACGGAAAAAAAATGATTGTGCCCCTCGAAATTCATGTCGCAGTGATAAGCAGACGCCCAGATTTGCGTGAACGCAGGATCCAAATCCAAATAAATTCTATGCGGAATATGCGCAACAACGCGGTGCTGTTTAAAATGTCCGGAAATATTAAGAAAAACTTTCGCGTCGCGCGCAAATTGAAAAAAATCTTTTTCATTTTCAGTTTTTCCATCCACAAACAACGAACACGAAAATCCAAATTCCTCCGTTATTTTTTTCCAATGCGAAAAATTCGCGCTTCGATCAAAATCCACCGGCTGGAAATTTACATCGATACATTGCCTCGAATCCACTTGCTCCACCAGCCAAACTTCCCACCCCAATGACCGAAACCCCAGCGCCCATTGCAAAAACGCCCACGTATTCCCCGCCGCCGAAATCGGATGTCCCGCTATCCCAACTCCAATTATTATTTTCATTTTAAATGTTAAGGGGCTTTGCCCCTTAAAATCCCCACTAAAGGACTACTGTCCTTAAGAATCCTACTTGTGTGCGTTTGTTGTTAGCGCGCTTCGCGCGCAACAAACGCACACATGAAGGGATTCTTAAGGGCGGTAGCCCTTAAGTAGGATTTTTAAGGACGAAGTCCTTAAACGTTTATCATTTTATAACCATCGCGCAAGATGCGTTCGGTGGTAGGCCAGTCGATGCAAGGATCGGTGATGGAGATGCCGTAGCGCAATTCGGCGAGGTTTTGTGGGATGGGCTGACAGCCTTCGTGGATATTGCTTTCGATCATCATGCCGATGATGGTTTTATTGCCGCGCGCGCGTTGTTCCAGAACAGACTGCCAAACAATTTCTTGTCGCGCGGGTTGTTTAGCGGAGTTGGCGTGACTGCAATCGACCATGATCGCCGGCGGTAAACCGGCTTTGATGAGCGCTTGCTCGGCTTGATGCAAACTTTTTTCGTCGTAATTCGTGGAACGCCGCCCGCCGCGCAGAATCACATGTCCATAAGGATTTCCCGTCGTGCGAAAAATACTGGTGATGCCGTCTTGATCCATTCCTACGAAACTATGCGACGAGTAAGCCGCTTTCATCGCATCGACGGCGACTTGAATTTCTCCTTCCGTGCTATTTTTGTAACCGATCGGCATCGAGAGACCGCTCGCCATTTGGCGATGCGTTTGCGATTCCGTCGTGCGCGCGCCGATGGATGCCCAACTCACAAGCTCGGCGGTGTACTGCGGAATAATCGGGTCGAGAAATTCCGTGGCCGTGGGCATGCCGATGTTTGTGATGTCCAAAAGTAATCGTCGCGCGATATGCAATCCTTCTTCGATATCATGCGTGCCGTCCAAGTGCGGATCGTCGATAAGCCCTTTCCATCCGACGGTGGTGCGCGGTTTTTCGAAATAAACGCGCATGACCATTTCCATGCGATCCCGCAGTTCGTTGCGAAGCGCATTGAGTCGTTGCGCGTAATCCATCGCGCCCACAGGATCATGAATCGAGCACGGGCCAATCACCACAAGCAAGCGCGGGTCTTCTTTTTTCAAAATTCTTTTGATCGTCTCGCGGCATTCAAACACCGTATTCGTGGAAGCCTCTGTCAGAGGAAGTTCGTCTTTCAAGTGTTTGGGCGTCACCAACCGAACGCGCTCTTTAATATTAACGTTATGGATCGCTTTCATAAGTTTTATGAGGATGCTCGGTGGCAATATTTTGATCCGTTGGCGCCGCAACAGTTCTTGAATTTTTTATTCGGATCGAGCGGACACGGATCATTGCGTCCCATTTTTTTTCCTGTGTGACGCACCGGCAAACGAATGTCGGTGTCCGATTCTTCATTAGGCGCAGAGGATGATGCGCTCGGCACGCCGGCGGCTTGCGCGGAAGCTTCGCCGTGCAAATAACGTTGCGGAATCGCGCGCAAGAAATGATCGAACGCCGTGAGACTGGAGCTTGCTCGAAACAAATTGTGCACGATCTGTTGTTTGATGCTGGCCATGAGTTGCTCAAACATCGTGTACGCTTCTTGTTTGTATTCGATCAACGGGTCTTTTTGTCCGTACGCGCGCAGATTGATACTCGTGCGCAATCCGTCCATCGCATAAAGATGCTCCTGCCACAATGTGTCGATCGCGTTGAGCACGATATAACGCTCCAACGAAGTCAATGCCTGCGATTGCTCAAATTTAATTTTTAATTCATACGCGGCATGCACGCGCGCCTTGAGTTGTTGAGCGATTTCTTCCGGTGATTTTGTTTCGTCAATTTCTTTTCGACTCAATCCGAGCGGAAACGTGGTATTCATCCACTTGATCAATTCTTCAATGTTCGGTGCTTCCTCGGCAAAACATGTTTCGCATTGTGTTTCGATCACCTCGTCCACCACTTCAAAAATCGCCACGCGCGGATTTTCAGTGGTGAGAATATCATTGCGATACGTATAAATCACTGTTCTTTGCTGATTCATCACGTCGTCATACTGCAACGTATGTTTGCGAATTTGATAATTGCGCTCTTCCACGCGCTTTTGCGCTGTCTCCACCGAATGATTCAACATGCGATGTTGGATGCCTTCCTCGTCTTTCATGCCGAGAAATGTCACCGCCTTGGCGATGCGGCGAGGATCGCCGAAGTTGCGCATGAGATCGTCTTCAAAAGAAATATAAAATTGCGAAGAACCCGGATCGCCTTGGCGCGCGCAACGTCCGCGCAACTGCCGGTCAATGCGCCGCGCTTCGTGCCGCTCGGTGCCCACCACGTGTAATCCGCCGACCTCCGGCACTCCGGGAGCGAGTTTAATATCCGTGCCGCGTCCCGCCATGTTGGTGGCGATCGTTACCGCGCCGTATTGACCCGCGCGCGCGACAATTTCCGCTTCCTGTTGGTGAAATTTCGCGTTCAACACGCTGTGCGGAATATTTTCTCTCTTTAACATTCTCGATAATAATTCCGAAGATTCCACCGACGTCGTGCCGACAAGAATCGGTTGGCCTTGTTGATGACGCTGTTTGATTTCTTGAATAATCGCATTCAGTTTCGCGCGCCGCGTTTTGAAAATCAGATCGTCGGAATCTTTTCTCACGCACGGTTGATTCGTGGGAATCACCAGCACGTCGAGTTTATAAATATCCTTAAATTCATTGGCTTCAGTCTCCGCCGTGCCGGTCATGCCCGCGAGTTTTTGATACAGACGAAAATAATTTTGAATCGTAATCGTCGCCAACGTCTGCGTTTCGCGATCAATCTGCGCGCCTTCCTTGGCTTCCACCGCCTGATGCAAGCCGTCGCTCCAACGCCGCCCCGGCATAAGGCGTCCGGTGTATTCATCCACGATGATCACTTTGTTTTCTTGCACGACGTAATGAACATCCTTTTCAAAAACGCAGTACGCTTTCAAAAGTTGGGAAATATTGTGAATGCGCTGACTGGCTTCGTCATATTCGCGCTGAATTTTTTGCTTTGCCTGCTCGCGTTCGTCAGGAGTTTTTGAAGCGTCTTGATCGATGTCGTGATGAATTGTAATCAAATCCGGCATCACAAAAGCATTCGGGTCGCCCGGACTCAAAAATTTACGTCCCATTTCGGACAAATCCGATTCGCTGTTTTTTTCGTCGATGGAAAAATATAATTCTTCCTTGAGTTTATATAATTCCGTGCGGCGCGAATCGCTGTAAAGCGCCAATTCGGCGTCGTCCATCGCGCGGCGCACGTCCGGATTTTCCTGCAATTTGAGCAAAAGTTTATTGCGCGGCATGCCGAGCTTAACCTTGAAAAGAATTTTCCCGGCTTCTTCCAGTTGCTCTTTTTCAACCAAATCTTTCGCCTGATTCACCAATTCGGTCAGCAAAACTCCTTGTTTTTTCACCAATGAAGAAATCACGTTTTTAAATTTATCGTATTGATGCGTCGAAACCGTTACAGGGCCGGAAATGATGAGCGGCGTCCGCGCTTCGTCGATGAGAATGCTGTCGACTTCGTCGATGATCGCATAAACATGTCCGCGCTGAACTTGCTCATCCACGGATGTCGCCATGCCGTTGTCGCGCAAATAATCAAACCCAAACTCCGAGCACGTGCCGTAAGTAATATCGCAATGATATTGAGAGCGGCGTTCTTCCGGAGATTGTCCGTGCTGAATGCAACCCACCGTCAGCCCGAGAAATTTATAAATCTCGCCCATCCATTCGGCGTCGCGCGAAGCGAGATAATCGTTCACGGTGACCACATGCACGCCCTTGCCTGTGAGCGCGTTCAAATACACCGGCAACGTCGCCACCAGCGTCTTACCTTCGCCGGTGGCCATTTCGGAAATTTTTCCTTGGTGCAAAACCATGCCGCCAATCAATTGCACATCAAAAGGAATCATCTCCCACACGACGGATTGACCGCGCACTTCGATGGTGCGGCGAGCTTCGGTGAAGCGACGGCAACAATTTTTGACCACCGCAAAAGCTTCGGGCAAAAGATCGTCGAGCGTGGCGCCCTCGGCAATTCGAGTTTTGAATTCCATTGTTTTGGATTGAAGCTGCTCGTCCGATAAATGACGCAAAGAAGCTTCCTGTTCGTTGATTTGAGCAATCAAGGGCGAGAGACGACGAATTTCACGTTGGTTTCTTGTGCCAACGACCTTTTTAACAATCCACTGTAACATAAGATATCAACATACCTTAGGACAGAGAAGAGGGCAAGTAAACCTCGCATGCTTGATGAGGTTTTTGTTGCAAAAAAAGCAAGCGATGTGCAATTTAGATTGCGCGCGCTCGTAGTGTGCATCAAACCGGAGGAAAGCCATGCTTTCAAAATTTTTTGCGAAAAAAGACGACGAATCTCAAGGCATTGCCGCTCAGTCGGCCCCTCCTGCCGAACCTCCCGCCACGCCGCCGCCTTCTGCAAATCCTCCAAGCACGGAACCGCCTTTTAAAAATGCGCCGTTGCAAGGCATTTTGCGGCCACCGACGAAAGTCGAAGGCGCGCGTTCCACAGGCAAACAAAAACGCATCACGCAACGCATTACAATTGCCGTGACGCCTCCGGCAGTCGCAGGCGCGAAATCTCCTGCTCTTAAAATTGTGCTTCCGGGAGCGCAAGCACAGACTTCAGCTTCAATACCGACGGCGACGGGAAACTTGGATTTGCCGATGTCGATCGTGATCAATTCCATTCCCACGCTGTTGCTTGCATTACCTGCGGATACAATTCTTAGCGGGCCGCATGGAAATAAAACTGTATCCATTCCATTAACGGCGATCGTGGGCATGTTGCCGACGGGGAAGGTGGAATTTACGCTCAAAGATTTTTCCGCGTATGTTCCAGCGGAGATTTTTAAATCGCTTGAGCAAAACGGCGACGAAGTTTTTCAGTTGCCGCTTTCCGAGATTCTCAAGCGTGTGCCTCCGGAGATGCTCGCCAAGCGTCCGGATCAAAAGCCGGTGGATGAAAAAGTTGCGCAAATTCCGGAGCCTTTTTCGCTCGATGCGCTCAAAGCCGTCGCGGAAGCGCCGGCAAAAGAAGCGACTCCTGTGGTTGAAACGCCGACGCCACCGCCTGTGATGGAAATTCCGGCGATACCAGTCATTGAGCCATCGATTCCTACATCTGTCGCTGAAGAACCGATTGTTCCGCCTGCAGAAATTTTGCCTACGCCTGCGGCGACGATTGAAGAACCGCTTGTTGTGCCTCCGGTTGTTCCTCCAACACCGGCACAGGTTGAAGATTTTGCTATTCCTGCGGCAATTCCCACGCCTGTAACTGAAACGCCCGTGGCTGATTCGCCTGATCTCGCTTCACTCATCACCGACATTATACCACCTGCGGAAAAAACTGAACCTGCGCCTGTTACTCCTGCGTTTGATGTAACTGCATTAAAAGCTGAAATTCCTCCACTGGATATTCCGAAAGAACCTACTCCAGTCAAACAAGGCGCCGGAATGGATGATTTGCTGGCGTCTGTCGCTTCGATTCCAGACCTTGCGGAAGTTACAAAAGCAAGCGCGCCTGTTGAGGAAAAATTGCCTGAAGTGATTCCTGCGACGACTGCTCCTGCTGAGTCTGATTTTTCAAGCTTTGCAAAAGCAATAGAAGAGATGCCAACTCCGGCGAAGGAAATTGAAAAACCATTGGCGGAAGAAAAACCGGAGCCTGCCCCCGCGTTTGAAACTCCTTCATTTGAATTGCCGCCGCCGGTTACGGAAACGCCCGCCGAGCCGGAAAAAATGGAGATGCCCTCTTTTGAATTACCAAAAGAACACGTTGCGCCCGCAGAATCTATTCCTCAAGAAAAACCGAAGTCCTTCGCCGCTCCAACGTCCGCGCCCGCTTCCGGGAATGTGAATTTGAATCAATGCACGTTGGAAGAACTCGTGCAACAAGCGGAATGTCCCGAAGGGATTGCGCGAAAAATTCTCGCGTGGCGCGAATTGCACGGGCCGTTTACGGATTTGCACGCGCTGTGGTCGGTGCCGGGCATGACTGAAGAAGTTTATCATGCGCTCATCGGTCAGCCCGATGAAGAAAGTGCTGTGGAGTTAAGCGAAATTTTTGGATTGCCGCCGAAGACGCATTTAACGGTGAAAGAAGTGGCGACGCGCATTCGGAATTGGCCGTTTATGACCGGATGCATTATCGGCGGCATGGAAGGTTTGCCGATTGCGTTTGACTGCGACGACAAAAAATTCGCCAAAGCAATCTGCGCATTTGCGCCGAAAATTCTTCAGCAAACACAATCTACGCTCGAAGAAATGCGCGAGGCGGAAGCGCATGAAATTCATTTGGTGAAAGAAGACCACACGATTTCCATTTTCCGTTGCGAACATCTGGTGCTGATTACGATTAATCGCAAAAAAGGGCTTTCGGTGCGCGACGTGGAGATGATTCGCCAAATCGTTATTCAATTAGCCAGCGTGAAAGAAGCCAAACTGGAGGTTTGAGGGAATGGCTTTCATTAATTACTCTACCCGAGAAATTCAACTTAAAATCGTCTATTACGGATGCGCTCTCGGGGGCAAGACGACCAATTTGATGTCGTTGCATCAAAAAATCGACACCACACACAAGGGGGAATTAGTTTCGTTGGCGACCGATGCTGATCGCACGCTTTTTTTTGATTTTTTGAGTTTGAATACGCAGGCGCTTCCCGGTTTCACTACGCGTTTTCAACTTTATACGGTGCCCGGTCAACCGATTTATAATGCCACGCGCCAGTTAGTGCTCAAAGGCGTGGACGGAATTGTTTTTGTGGTGGATTCAGACATGGAGCGCATGGCAGAAAATGTTGCGGCGTTTACAAATCTGCAGGAGAATCTCATCGATAATCATTTGAGTCTCGCGCAAATCGCTTACGTGCTTCAGTACAACAAGCGCGATTTGCCCAACGCCGCGCCCATCGAATATCTCGAATATACATTTAACAACCGCGCGTCGCAAGCGCTGTCATTTCAGGCGACAGCATCGCAAGCCGACGGCGTCTTGGAAACGCTCAATGGCGTTGCGCGTTTGCTCCTAGCTAAATATTCCAAATCGCCCGTCGCATCCAACACTTCGGTAACAAATAAATGATCACCGCTCTTTCCGAACAAGATCAGCGCGCGATTCAAAGCGAAATGGCGGAATTTTTGAAAAAAGCGGAATGCCAATGGGCGGCGCTCGTGGACAAAGGCGGCAATCTTTTTGCGCAATGCGGCGAAACGCATGATTTGGACTTGGGAATTCTCTCTGCGCTCGGCGCCGGCTCGTTTGCCGCCACGCATGAACTCGCGAAAAGACTCGGTGAAAAAGAATTTGCTTCGCTTTATCACGAAGGCAAAGACATGGGAATTTTAATGACTTCGCTCGTGCTCGATTGCTTGCTCATCACCGTCTTCAATAAACAAACCCAGCAAGGACTCGTGCGGCATTACATCGAACAACTCGCCCCAACGCTGAATGCCCTCCTCGCCGACGCCGATACCCGCCCTCCCGAACCTCTCCAACTTGATCCGCCCACCGCGCCGCTTTTTTAATTCCACAAGTAATAATTCTATTGAGAAAATCCGCGCTTGGAAAAAGCGGAAAAAGAGATAGATAGATTAAGGGATTGTATGGAAAACCAAGAATTTCGTTTAGGAGAGTTGTTTTGCGGTCCTGGGGGCATTGCGCTTGGAGCTTTGCAGGCGTTTGTGAAAACAAAAAAAGCAAATTACTCAATAATTCATGCATGGGCTAATGATTATGATTCCGATTCTTGCGATACCTATACTCGCAATATCTGCCCTGAAAATCCTAAGAGCGTTTTATGTTCCGATGTGCGCTCATTGGACATAACTTCTTTGCCGCCTATAGACGCTTTTGCTTATGGATTTCCTTGTAATGATTTCAGTGTCGTCGGCGAGCGTCGCGGATTTGATGGAAATTTCGGACCTCTTTATAGTTATGGTGTGAATGTCATTGATTTTTTTAAGCCAAAATTTTTCATTGCTGAAAATGTCGGTGGTTTGGCTAGCGCAAATGAGGGTTCTGCTTTTCGAGAAATTCTTTCCGATCTAAGAAATGCGGGCAATGGATACTCGCTTACCGCGCATCTTTATAAATTTGAAGATTACGGTGTTCCGCAGACACGACATCGCATTATCATCGTCGGCATTGATAGAACGCTTCAACGCATCTTTCGAGTTCCCGCGCCCACGACGTCTAACAAGCCCATGACAGCAAGAAAAGCGCTGGAAAATCCATTGATACCTTATTCTGCCGCTAATCATGAAAAAACATCGCAATCTACGCGAGTGATCGAAAGGTTGATGCGCACCAAACCGGGCGAAAATGCATGGACGGCTTCATTGCCTGAAGATTTGAGGTTGAATGTTAAAAAAACACGTTTAAGCCATATTTATCGACGACTTCATCCCGATAAACCCTCCTATACAATTACAGGAAGCGGGGGCGGGGGCACTCATGGTTATCATTGGGACGAGCCGAGAGCTTTGACGAATCGGGAGCGCGCGCGATTGCAAACTTTTCCAGATGATTTTATTTTCGAAGGAGCAAAAGAAAGCGTGCGCAAACAAATCGGCATGGCTGTTCCGCCTTTGATATCTAAAATTATTTTCACTTCGATTTTGAAAACTCTCGCTGATGTGGATTATGAACATGTTTGTCCCTCATGGGAAGATACTCCTGAGTTATTTGATCATTTAAAATGCGAAAGCGTGATATCGTGTTAGAAATAATTCGAGAAATTAGCTCTCATCTCGATATCGACATCAAGGAAGCTGAGTTGATTGTTGAAAAGGCTCAAAAGGGAGGGGAGATTAATGATGCATGTCCGCCGGATGTTTGGTTAAAAAAGCGTTTTTTACCTAACCTCGTTTTTATCGAGGAAGAAGACTACGCCAGAATGTGCATCGACGCTCTGAAAATTTTAAAAAAGACCGCCGGCACGGATTACGGCTCTTCTCGTCAACGAGATATGGGGCAACTATGGGCGGATATGACGCGAGGGTATCTCGGCGAATTTGCGTTTATTCTTTTCTTAAAGAAAAATTGGGGGATTTCCGCTTGGCTCAATCACGAAATCGGCAATTTGCAGGATTTTTTGCCTACGGATATTCATGCGCTTCAAAAAAACGACGAAGAAAAGCGTAAGCCATCTTTAAAAATAAGCATTAAAACAGCGAAATGGAATGGCTTGTGGTTTGACATTCCGGGAGATCAATTTGCTCATTCGAATGTCCATATATTAGTCAAAGCGGGAACGGGCAGAGACCATCTCTTTGCCTTTTTTAAACATATCAGTATTTTTAAAGATAAAATTTTAAAACGCGCAAAAGATATTGGATGTCTTTCTCATGAAGAAGCGGATGATTTATTTGAAAAGTTGCCATCATTCAAACCTATTGCCGCTTACATTTGCGGATTTGTGAAAAAAGATGCGCACTATAAATTTTTAGATTATCAAGGTAAAAGAGGATTGAAAAATTTTACTCTTACCGCATGGAAAGGTCCGATTCGATCCGATGATTTGAAGCAAATACAATTAAAACAGAAAATCAAAGGTTCGGTGAAATTTGAAAGTATTGGAGAGTTTTCTCATGAAAACGGTTATTTATTCAATACAGGCAGTTTGTTATGGCAAGAAGCTGATTGGAAAGAATGGATTGACCGCATATAAATAATCCCCCTCACTCATTTTTGAATATGACCCGAAAACACACAAAACATCCGCCGTTGCTTTCTTTTAGCGTGCGGTTTTTTATTGTTTGCGGGCTTTTTCTTTATTTGTACTACACGTTGGATTGGAAAAAATTTGCGGCGATTATTTTTGCGTCGGATGCGCGATGGTTTGTGGCGGCGTTTGCGGCATATGGCGTGACGACGTTGCTTTCCATGGTGCGATGGCAAATTTTGCTTTCCGCGTGCAAGGCGCCGATACGATTTCTTCGCACGGCGCAGTTGACGATGGTGGGGCTTTTTGCCAACGCTTTTTTGCCCGGCGTGATGAGCGGAGATATTTTTAAAATTCTCTACGCCACGCGCGACATGCCAAAAATTAAGCCCACGGTCGTCATGTCGATCATCATGGAGCGGCTTTTAGGATTTGTGGCGATGTTTTTGGTTTCGACGGCGCTGATTCTTTCGCGTTATCGCGCGCTGACGAGTGAAACTGCCACGCGCTATGCTGTTTATTTTTATTTTATATCGTTTGGCGCGATTTTATTTCTTCTGGCGCTTGGAGCATGGAAAAAAAGCGCAAAATTTTTTCCTTTCTTGAAAAAATTGCCGTGGCAGGACACATTGCGCGAAGCCGTTCACGCCTATCGTTTTTTCTTAAGTCATCCCACGTGTTTTTGGGGCGGTATTACGCTTTCAATCGTCGCGCATTTTTCGTTGATGATGATGTCGTATTTCGTTTCCAACGCGCTCGGAATGAATCTTGATTTCTGGGACCTCGCCGCCGTGTTGCCTTTGGTGATGCTGGTCACTCTCATCCCAGCGACGCCCAGCGGACTCGGCGTACGCGAAGTGGCATTTCAACATTTTTTATTATTTGCCGGCATGACGCAGGAAGCCTCCGTCGCGCTTTCGTTGGGCGGATTCAGTGTGGTGCTTGCTTGGAATCTTATCGGCGGACTGGTTTATCTTGGGATGAATCGGAAATCACCGGCTTAATATTCCAAATATTTTGCGCGTATTGCCGAATAGATCGATCGCTGGAAAACATTCCCATGCGCGCCACGTTAAGAATGGCTTTTTTGTACCATTCATCGGGATTCAAATACGTTTGGCTGACTCTGTCCTGACTTTGCATATAAGATTCAAAATCCGCCAGCAATAAATAATAATCGCCGCCTTTGAGCAAGCTATCGACAATCGGCTGAAATAATCCGTGCTCTTTTGCGCTGAAGTGATTGTTTTGAATCATATCCAACGCCTGCCTGATTTCCGCATTCGCCTGATAATAATCGTGCGGATTGTAGCCTTTTTTCCGCAACTCCGCCACGGCTTCCGCGGTGAGTCCAAAAATAAAAATATTATCATCGCCGACTTCTTGTTTCATTTCCACATTCGCGCCATCGAGCGTGCCGATTGTCAACGCGCCGTTGAGCGCGAATTTCATATTCCCCGTGCCGGAAGCCTCCATGCCCGCCGTGGAAATTTGTTGGGACAAATCCGCCGCCGGAATAATTCTTTCCGCAAGCGACACGCTATAATTCGCCAGGAAAACGACTTTGAGTTTGTCGCCGATAACCGGATCGTTATTGACCACATCCGCTACTGCGTTGATAAGGCGAATAATTAACTTCGCCATGAAATATCCCGGCGCCGCTTTTCCTGAAAAAATCACCGTGCGCGGCACAAATGTCTGGCTCGGATTCGCGCGAATGCGATTGTACAGCGCAATCGTCGAAAGCACATTGAGCAATTGTCGCTTGTACTCGTGAAACCTCTTCACTTGGCAGTCAAAAATCGAATCCAGCGACACTTCCATTTTGTTGTTATTTTTATAAATATACTCGGCGAGCCGGATTTTATTGGCGCGTTTGACCACCAAAAATTTTTCGCGGAACAACGAATCGTCGGCGAAAGGCTCGAGTTCGCGCAATTTATTCAAATCATAAATCCAGTCGTCGCCGATGGTTTTGGTAATCAACTCCGACAAGCCCGTGTTGCATTTCCTGAGCCAGCGACGATGCGTGATGCCGTTGGTCACGTTCAAAAATTTGTCCGGATAAAATTCGTTGAAATCCGCGAAGATTTTTTCTTTGAGAATTTGCGTGTGCAACGCCGCGACGCCGTTCACACGATGGCATCCCACAATCGCCAAATGCGCCATGTGTACGTAAGGATCATTTCCGTCGCCGATGATCGCCATGCGTTTTTGTTTCTCATGATCCTTGGGATATTTTTTGCCGACTTCTTCCAGAAATCTCCTGTTGATTTCACGAATAATCATCATGTGCCGGGGTAAAAGATATTCCAAAATACCCACCGACCAACGCTCCAGCGCCTCGGGCAGGACCGTGTGATTTGTGTAATTAAACATCCGAGTCGTGATATCCCACGCCTCTTCCCATTCGAAATTTTCCTCATCCATGAGCAGGCGCATCATCTCCGGAATCGCAATCACCGGATGCGTATCGTTCAGTTGTAGCGCTACTTTTTCCGGCAATTTTTTCAGAGAAGCGTGAATTTCTTTTCCTTGAATCTGCAAAGCAATTTTGTGCCGCCGCATAATATCCTGCAAAGTCGCCGACACAAAAAAGTATTGTTGCTTCAATCGCAGTTCTTTTCCTTTGGCGAAATTATCGTTCGGGTAAAGCACGCGCGAAATATTCTCATCCTGATTTTTTGTTTCGACAGCCGCCACGTAATCGCCGCTGTTGAAAAAATTCAAATCAAAATCCGTCGTCGCCTTCGCCGCCCACAAGCGAAGCGTGTTGACCGTATTATTCCCATAACCCGGCACCGGCGTATCGTACGGCGTGGCGTACACAATATGCCCATCCACCCACGTAAATTTTTGCTTTCCATGTCCCAAATCCTTCGCCTCAACGCGGCCGTGAAACCGGATGGGAAATAAAATTTCCGGTCGCGGCAATTCCCATGGATTTCCAAATTGCAACCACTTGTCCGCAGTTTCCACCTGCGCGCCGTTTTCAATCTTCTGTGTAAAAATTCCGTATTCATAGCGAATGCCATAACCGTGCGCCGGATAACCAAGCGAAGAAAGCGAATCCAAAAAACACGCCGCGAGCCTGCCCAAACCGCCGTTGCCCAGCCCTGCGTCTTGCTCTACCTCGCGCAAATCCTCCAAACTGATACCCAATTCCTCCATCGCTTGTTGGAATGCCTGATGCATCTGCAGATTGATGATGCTATTGCCCAGCGTGCGCCCGATCAAAAATTCCAGCGACAAATAATAAACGCGCTTCGCGTCCTTCTGATAATACAATTGCTGAGTCTTGATCCAGCGCCCTACCAACCGATCGCGCGCCGTCAGCGCCGCGCTCATATAATAATCGTGCGCCGACGCCGAATACGCATCCTTCGATATCGAAAACGTCAGATGCTTTAAAAATGATTTCTTGAGGGAATCTTTATCCATCTCCGTCCGCCCTGCCAGCAACGGATCCCAATCAATATTCTTCTTTATATTCATCTTCCGGTTTCTTCTAATGCTTGCTTCTTCTAAAGCAAGGCTAACTTCCCTTCATACGATGCGAAGCATCGTTTGTAGGTTGAGGACGGTAGTCCTCATGGAGGTTAGGGGATTCGAACCCCTGACCTACTCATTGCGAACGAGTCGCTCTACCAACTGAGCTAAACCCCCAATATCCCTTCATCCTCCAACACCCGCCTCCCCTTGTCTAGTCAGAATTTCTTCTTTGCGCTCTTTATGCGAGTCACAAGCGTCGACAAAAAGCTCATCTCCAAGTGGCATGGACATCAAGACGGCGGCAAATTCATCATCGACACCTACACCGAAGTCTTCGACGCCGATGACGACGATATGTACAGATAGATGTCTCTTTTCCTGATTGAAATTTAGAAGATTCACAAGAGGCAAAATTGTGCGATAATTGCACGTTATGGAACGGTCGCATTATTTGATTGCCGGCAGTGATGAATTTGTGGCGAAGGCGCGCGCGGCGGCGTTGGTGGAAAAGATGACGCCGGAGGACCCGTTGAATCTGGAAACGGTGAATGGCTACGTGTCGTCGGTGGACGAAGCGGTGCGCCAGTTGGATTCCGCGCTGGAGGCGTTGCAAACGTTGCCGTTTTTTGGCGGGCACAAGGTGGTTTATCTCAAAGACGCCAATTTCCTCGGCGACACTCCCATGGGACGTAGTGAGCAAGTTCAAAACATATTGGAAAAGCTCGCCAATTTTTTAGGAAAAGTTTCGGCAGAGAGCGTTCAATTCATCATGAGCGCGGAAGCCGTCGATAAACGCCGCAGTTTCATCAAAAATTTTACGCGCTTCGGGAAAATGGAATTTTTTGACAAAGCCGATATTTCGCGCGAGCGCGACTTGTCTGCATGGATCGATGAAGTGGACGAGCGCGTCAAAGCCGCCGGACTCAAACCCGGCGCGCGCGTGATTGAGCGTCTCGTCGAGCTTGCCGGCAATGACTCTCGCGCGCTTCAGGAAGAAATCGAAAAACTCTGTCTCTATGCGCATCCACACGGCGAAATCGATGAAGCCGCCGTGCGCGCCGTCGGCTCCGGCAATCGCGAAATGGTTGTTTGGGATTTGTGCGACGCCATCACGCTCGGTCATTCCGCCGAAGCCGTGCGTCTTTTGCGCCGCCTGCTCGCGCAGGGCGAAACCGAAGTCGGCATTCTTATTATATTAGGCGGGCACATCCGACTCGCCGCTCTCGGACGACACCTCGAAGAAACCGATCGCTTGCGATTAAAAATCAAAGGCAGTTATGTCACCACCGAATTGAGCGACGACGCAGATGAACTTCTCCCGCGCAACAAAAAAGGCGAGAAGCCCAATCTCTTTCGCTTGAGTAAAGTCGTCCAACAAACCGGCAAACGCAACGCCGCCCACTGGTTCCGCGCCATCGAAATCCTCCACCAAGCCCACAACCAAATCTTCCTCTCCGGCGCCGACCGCACCCGCATCCTCGAAACCACCATCCTCGAACTCTGCGTGGCTTAAAACTCGGCGCGTAAGAAATATTGAACCTACTCTATAATTTGATACTTTTTAAAACATGAAAAAAATCGCTTTTGGATTCGTTTTTATTGTTGTTGTCGCAATACTGAGTTACTCAATCATCCAACGACAAACGACTCCAAAATCTCCAACTCTTACAAAAGTTGTCATTTCAGAAGCTTTCGAAGTTTTTCTTCATGCTCCTTTATGGATTGCTTATGAAAAAGGCTTTTTCAAAGAAGAGGGTCTCGATGTAACGATCAACATCGCGGGCGGTGACGAAAAATCATGGGCGGCGGTGCTCAACAATGATGCGCAATTCGCGGTCGGCGATCCTGTTTTTGTGGCTATTTCAGGCGAAAAAGACCAGCCGGGCGTCGTGGTTGCCTCCATCCTCAATGGAATGCCGTTTTGGGGCGTCGCAAAAAATGAATCCGTTCCTGAAATTAAAAAACCGGAAGATTTAGGTTCTTATAGTGTAGCCACACTTCCGGCGCCCTCGACCAATTATGCCTTGCAACGAAAAATGTTCGAATCAGCCGGCATCAAACCCAATATCAAAGAGGTTGCCTTTGGAGGACTTTTACCTGCTCTTTACGCGGGAGAAGTGGATATTGCTTTGGAATTTGAACCCAATGTGTCCACCGCGGTTGAAAACGGAAATCGAATTGTCTATAGCCTTGCGGATTATTACCCGGACTTCGCTTTCACGGGACTCATCGCGTTGCCCGATTACGTCGCTCAACATAAAGACACCGTGCAAAAAGTGGTCAACGCTCTTCAAAAAGCAAACGCTTATATCAGGACCGACACCGTCTCCGCCGCCGCGATATTGGCAAAAAAATTCAATGTCAGTCAAAGCATCGCGGAAAACGGTTTGAAAAATCTGATCGGGAAAAACGCCATACAAGCCGACACGATCACCGGCAAAAACGCATGGATTCAGGCGGTGAACGTTCGTGTTGAACTGAGCGATTTGCAAAAAGACGCGCCTTACGAAAATTATGTCATTACCAGCTTCTCCGAACGGGCCAAGTCTGCTTATTAAAACTCAACAGCCCAAGAACGCGTGGATTCAAGCGGAAAATATCTCGAAAGAGTTTTTCTCCGATGGAAAAGCATTGCGCGTGCTCGACGCAATTTCGCTTGAAGTCAAGTCGGGGCAAATGATTTCCATCGTCGGCAAAAGCGGCTCCGGCAAATCTACCCTTCTCAATATCTTAAGCGGCCTCGATCAACCTTCCGGCGGCAAGACCTCGGTGAACGGCTCGCTGAGCTATGTCCCGCAAAAAGATTTGCTTCTCCCTTGGCGAACCATCATCGAAAATATTTTACTGCCGGTTGAAATCCAAAAAGGGGATATCAAAACCTCGGCGGAAAAAGCCCGGGACTTAATGCAAAAAAACGGCATTCTTCCATTCAAACACATGTATCCCGCGGAAATTTCCGGCGGCATGAGGCAAAAAGTTTCTCTCATCCGCGCTTTACTACAGGATTCGGATATTGTGTTGTTCGACGAACCGTTTTCCGCGATTGATTTCGACGCGCGCCTACAACTCGGCAAAGAAATCCGTTCTTATATTATTTCATCCCAAAAAGCCGCTATTTTTGTCACCCACAACATTGAAGAAGCCATTGCTGTGTCCGATCAGCTTTATGTTTTGAGTCCGCGTCCGGCAAAAATTTTACATCACGCCCACATTGATATTCCCGAATCCTACCGAGACCCCGTCAACGTTCGAAAATCAAAGAATTTCCAAGAGCTTTTTGAACACATTTGGAAAATGATGGCATGAAAAAACATTCTCATACGATATTATCCGCCTCGATTTTTATTCTCGTTCTTGGCTTGTGGCAAATGTCGGCTCAATTTCCGCGTTTTGAGTTTCTTTTCGCTTCTCCGGTTAAAATTTTATCTTCCCTGATTCAAAATGTCAGCAATGGCGTTCTTGTCACTGATTTTTTAATCACAGGTTTTGAAGCGCTGACAGGTTTTATCCTCGGCATGATTTTAGGAACAATCACGGGCTTTATGCTGTGGTATTCTCCGCTGGTGGCGCGGATTTTCAGACCCTACATCGTGATCTTGGGAGCCGTGCCTGTTTTCGCTTTTGCTCCCATGATCATTGTTTGGTTCGGCATCGGCATCTCCATGAAAATAGCCATGGCCGCGCTCGGCACGTTTCTGGTTGCTCTTGCCCAAGCCTACGAAGGCGCCAAAAGCATCGACATCGAAGAATTCCGCCTTTTGAAAACTTTCGGCGCCACGCGCGCGCAAATTTTTCAAAAAATTATTTTCCCTTCAGCGCTTTCTTGGGTGCTGGCTTCCATGAAGTTGAATATTGGCTTCGCTTTGCTCGGAGCGTTCATCGGAGAATTTATTTCTTCCAATCAAGGACTCGGGCATTTCATGATTCGCGCCGGCGCTCTTTATGACATCGCTTCCGTTTTTGCCGGAGGTGCATTCCTAGTTTTACTAGCGCTACTTTTTAACCTCATGGTCATTGGGATCGAAAAAAACAAAATGCGCATCATAGAATTTCTATCGGTAGATAAAGAAATCAGGGAAGCATTAAGAGATTAGTTCTGCGCTTATAATCCTAGCAACGAAATAGGGGAGTTTTTATGCAAATTTCCCTCAAAAAAGCCTCTTTCCATTTCTAGAATCACCCGAATTATCCCCTTCCATTTCGCCAAATTTTCTTTACGCTTAGTCGTTACAAATTATGGCTACGAAAACGGAAAAGGTATTGGAAAAGGACAAAGGAAAGAAGAATCTCGATCTTGCGTTGCAGGCGATTCACAAGCAATACGGCGAGAATGCCATTTTGCGATTGGGGGATCAGAGCGCAAAACTGAATATCGATGTCATTCCTACCGGATGCATCGCGATTGACCGCGCGCTGGGCGTCGGCGGTTTTCCTTGCGGGCGCATCACAGAAATTTTTGGTCCGGAATCTTCCGGAAAAACAACGCTCACACTCACTGTGATTGCCAACGCGCAAAAACGCGGCGGCAACGCGGCGTTCATCGATGTTGAACACGCGCTCGATCCTGCCTACGCGCGCAAACTCGGCGTCAACATGGACGAACTGCTCGTTTCGCAACCCGGCTCCGGCGAAGAAGCGCTCAACATTGCCGAAGCGCTGATTCGCTCAAACGCCATCGACGTGCTCGTGCTGGATTCGGTCGCCGCGCTCGTTACGCGTTCCGAACTTGAGGGACAAATGGGCGACGCCGTCGTCGGCGCGCAAGCGCGGCTCATGAGCAGCGCCATGCGAAAACTCACCGCCGTGATTAGCAAATCGCGCACCGTCTGCATTTTTACCAATCAAATCCGCGAAAAAATCGGCGTCATGTTCGGCAATCCCGAAACCACGCCCGGCGGCAAAGCGTTAAAATTTTACGCCAGCGTGCGCGTGGATATTCGCCGCATCGGCGCCATCAAAGCGCCCGACGGCACGGTTCTCGGCAATCGCACGAAAGTCAAAATCGTGAAAAATAAAGTCGCGCCGCCGTTCACCGTCACCGAATTCGACATTCTCTATAATGAGGGCATTTCCAAATCCGGCGCGATGCTTGATTTGGCAATCGGCCTCGGCGTTTTGGAAAAGAAAGGCGCTTGGCTTTCCATGGACGGCAAACTCATCGCTCAAGGCCGCGACGCCGCACGCGACGAATTGAAAAAGAATGAAGAGCTTTTCAGCAAAGTCGAAGCCGCCGTCAAAGCTAAACTCGATGAAGGAGCCGCCATCCAAGCCGCCAGCGAAGCAGAGTGAAAAAGCGTTTTCGCTTTTAGAATTATTGGCGATGATGACGATCATTGCCGTCATCGGCGCTCTGGCTGTTCCGTCGTTTTCTTTTTGGCGCGCTTCGCCAAAATCCGCCGCCGAAAAATTTTCCGAGACGATCGAGCTCGCGCAAAAATTTTCTTCAACACACGGCGTGCGCACGCGCGTGGTTTTTGCCAATGATGCGCTCGCGCAAAATGCGCAAATTTCCAACGCTTACGCCGTATATCAATTTTATATACCGCCCAATGAGAATTTAACTCGTTCCGCCGATCTCGTGGGCAGGTGGATTTCGTTGGATGCATCACCCGAATGGCACGCGATTCCGCAAAATATCGCTTATTCGTTCTCGGAAAATGCGACGACCAATTTGGAGCAACTTTTTTTCAATCCAACGCAATATTGGGACTCCTCAAACACAAATTATTTTTCCGAAAATTCCGCTTCGTCGCCTTTTCCGACTAACTATCATCAAACCCCTTATCCATCGTCTTTGCAATCATTGCCGAATCAATTTTATAATCTCGTGGGGATCGAATTTGATCTTCAGGGTAAACCTGCATTTCAAAATATGAGCGAATTCAGTGTGAATTTTTCGGACAAAAACAATTCGCGCAATCGCTGGAGCGTTATAATACGTCAATCCACAGACGCAATTTCCTTGCAATCGCCATGAGAAAAGGATTTTCACTGATTGAGGTTATCGCCGCAGTTGCGGTCTTTGCCATCTTTGCGGGCGGCATCGCTTTGAGTCTGTCTTTCATCGCTCGCTCTCAGGAAAAAATTCATCAAGATACAATTATTGCTTCCATCGCCGAAAATTTGCGCGTGCGTCTCGAATCCGACGCGGATTTTCCTTTTCCTCAAACTCAGTCATTCGGCAACGCCATTTTATCCACAAATTTTTTCTACGATTACGAAGGCGAAGAAACTTCATTCTCGCAGGCGATGTTTAAAACGGAAATTCTCCTGAAATCTTCTCAAGGCTATTCTTCGAGCCGATTGGATGAAATCACGTTGAATATTTATCAGATTAAAAATAATTCCCTTCTCTCCACATTTCATCTTCAACGCGCCCACCGGCGTCCGAGGCTATGAATAACAAAGGGTCAAGTTTGTACGTCTTTTCTATTCGCGGATTTACGCTTCTAGAAATTTTAGTCGCGCTGAGCTTAACGATTTGTCTGCTTTTATTTCTGGGACGCGTTTTCATGGGGACGGATCATTTTTTGTCGCAACATCGCTCTCATTTGCAAAAAACAAAATCGATTCATCAAATTTTTTCACAAATGCGCGAAGAAATCAGTCTTGCACCGGTGAGAAGTGATTCCCATCGCTATCTCAATCTCTTCGCGCACGAGGACAATTCCGGCGTTTATCTCTACTTTTGCCGCGTGAATGATCAATCACTCCAAGCGAATAATACGCATTTCATTCAGTACATTTGTTATTTGTGGGACAAAGCATCGTCCAATATCTATCGCGCCATTTATCTTCATCCAGAAACTTTCACCAACCCCAACCGCCTCGAAAAAAACTCTCTCTCTTATCAATCTCCTTCCAATCCCTACGAATGGATCAACTCTTCAGCGATGCAAAATGCCCTTCAACAAGCTCGAACTCAACCGCCGCTCGTGACAGATGTTAAATCATTTAGCGTAGAATTTTTTCATGCGGATGAATCCTCGCAAATCAATACATGGAATAATCCTTCAATCCTGCCGAAAAAAATGTCCGTCAAAATCCGACTTAAAAATAATCAATTTTTTAATACTCTGATTTTTTGCCGCTATTATGGCGTCATCAGCAATTTTGAATATTAAAATATATTTTAACCACGGATATCACGGAGAACACTGATTTAACCCCGATAAAATCGGGGCTAAATATCCGTGATTATCCGTGTTATCCGTGGTTAAATGGGTCAAAGGGTGCGGAGCAAATTTTGTGAATTCTGTTCATTCTGTCAAAAAATCTATTCCAAATCGTCAAAACGGCGTTGCATTGGCAACGACACTTTTGATCGGCGCTTTTTTGTCGTTTTCGCTGATTTCTTATCTCGGCATTTTGGAATATCGTCATAGCGCAACCAAAGATATTTTACATCAGGCACAAACAGCTTTTGTCCTCGATTCCGCTCTGCAGGAAGCGCTGGCAAAAATCATGGATGGAACGGAATTGCTCGATCCAGCAAACAATCGCGGAGCATGGACGCAATCCGGAGAGAAAAAATTTGCTTCGGCAAATATGACAGCTTCCCCCGGTTTGATGTCGGTGCGGTACTTCAACGAAAACGCGCAGACAAGCGCAGTTGCTCTGGATTCTGCTAATCCTCGCTATATTCCGCTTTTTTCCTATCAAAATTCATCCAACGAACTTTTTAATTTCAATACACCGAATAATCCTTTTTACCCGGGCGAAAATTATCTCACCGGATTTCCTGATCAAAATAATCCGCCGGTTTGTGTTCAATGGATTCCTGTTTATCGGGAAAATACCAACAACGGACAAAAAATTCTTGTGGGGCGTTATGCTTATTGGGTCGATGTGGAGAATACAAAAATCAATCTCACCATCGCCGATCGCCCTTTCGCGGAAAATCAATGGAGCAACACTTACACCGGCGATTCTGCGCAATCGTTAGAATGGTGGCTTCGGTGGCAACAAAATAACGGACAACGCCCGCGCATCGCCGACGGTTCTTTAGTAAATTGGAAAACTTCTTTCGATTTCATTCCAGATACCGAAGCGCGCCTCGCCGCTCAAAATTCTCTCACCAATTATCTCCAGTCGCTCGCATCCGGCTCTACGCTTCCCTTCAATTTTACATCAGAAATTTATTCGCTCCTCGATCCGCAAAACTCATTCTTCAATTGGAAATTCTCCGCCGTCTTGCGAAAAATTCTCTCCTCCGCCACTCTCTACAGCCGCGACGAAGAATGCGACCCCCTCGGTCAAGCCAAAATCAATCTTGTTTTATTTTTACAAGAAGGAGCAAATACAAACTCCGCATCTTATCAAAATCTTTGGTCGCGTCTCACCAACTCTCAATATCATCTCGCTTATCATCCGGGCGCGACTCCAAAAAGTTTCACTCAATCTTTAGAAAATTTTGGTGGAGCCGCAGTTGCCGAACAAATGCTCGCCAATATTGTCGAATACAGCAAGCCACACACACAGCGTCCCGAATTGGATCGCACCAATAGAGGCATCATCGGCGTCAAAGCAATTCCGTATGTTAAAGAAGCAACTACGCGCGCATATAGTGCTTTGCGTTTGCTTCCGTCTAATGCTTGTGTTGCGTCAAATTTTATTACCAACAGTAATGGCATTTATATGATTTACACTAATGCGCTCACAGGAAGAACTCCTGATAATAAACAAACGATTACAAACTTGAATATCTGGTATCTCACCAACGTAGTTATTGACGTAAATTTCACATTCCAGCAACCGCGTCTTCACACCAATACAAATTTTGAAGGGAACATGACGCTATATTACGACTGGGCAAGCACGTCCGATGTGCAATATACAACTAATGCGCAACTTTCTTTTCCTATTATTCTGCCATCTAGCAGTAACATTTATCTTGGAATCATCCCGGGACAAAAGATTCTCAATGCTCCCACAGCACTTCAAATTCAAAGATGGGATATTAAAAAATCGAACGTTATTTTTCATACCGTACCTCTGCCGCATCTTGGACAAAATTTGCCAGCGCGCAATTGGTGGCAGATGGCGCATTCAACAAATAATGCAGGGATCACCAATCACATTTCTTCTTTTTATGAATATCAAAAATCCAATATTGCCATTGGCTGGTTTCTTCCTCGCACGTGTAGCAATATTTTAGGATTTGGATCCAATAACATTTACATTGATCCGACTTTATATGGAACAAATTGGCTAACGGATACTCGTTGCATTCAAGCCGTACGTGATCTGATACGAACATCTTCAATCACAAATACGAACATTACGATTTTAAAAGAACATGTTCAATCTATCGATCCGGCGCTCGGACATCGCACTGGAAACCCGGAGTTGTGGTTCGAGAACAATAATAAACGCGGGCATTTTTATGGGGTATTGGGGCATTCGTGGAGGCATCGGGATGATGAGCAAGACGATTTGCCGCGCGAAGAATTATTTGTTCAGCGTTATGATGGCGAGCATGTGATTCACAGAGAAACAACGGATTGCCAAGTGCGACCTGCGACGAATACCAATTCATCGAATCAACCTTATGTGCGCGGAGAACTGATGACTTCTGTGGGTGAAATCGGTTTTGTGCATTCGGGATTGCTTCAAACATTGATTCTTCTTCACGATCAGAAAGGTGACAATCAAAATGCTTTGGATTTTTCCAATAATGGTCCGCCTATTGCGATGCTTCTGGATTTATTTTCGCCGGGCGCGTATCGTAATAATCAAATACGTGCAACAAATACAATGGGCTCATGGAGCAATTCTTTTACAACAAATTCCCCCGAAAATCCTCGTCGCGGCGTGTGGAATGTGAATACGACGCTTTTTTGTTTAGATGAAGAAGGAAAATTGAAATCGGAAAATTTAAAAAATCGCGGATGGAATCAATGGCTGAATTTCACAGGCGGAACGAACACCAATATCAACATTCTCTCGCCGTTGGCGCATTTCAATAGCGAAGCTTCTTATCAATTCACCAATCGCGATCAAGTCGTGGGCACGGCATTGGTCGCCAATCAAATTTCGACTTCGGCGAATGCGTTCACCATTCATGCCGTCGCGCAAAGCATCCGCGAAGTAAATGGAGAGCATCGCGTTGTCGGCGAAAAATGGGCGCGCGTAATTGTGGACAAAGTTCAAGACACCAATCAGACCGATCCCGATACGCAAGCGCCCTTTCAAAACAACTACCGCATCCTCGATTACCAAACGCGAAATCATTCTCGCTAATTATTGTAAAATTCGCTAAAAAGCATGCCATGCTGAGTTGCGCCATTTTAGCAGGTAATCCATGGGAAGCCGTCGTGGCCTTGGTGATTTTGGCGGGCGCGCTGAGTGTCATTATTTTGCAAAAGTTGGAACTGAATATCCGCAAGCAGGAATTGAAGGAAACACGCGATTTATTTTCGCAGACGCGATTTGAAGTCACATTTTTTAATTTGGTTAGTCTGCACCACGAACGCATTCGCGCGTTGGAGATTTATCAAAACATTGGTCCCAATATTCAGGGAAGAAGTTGCTTCAATTACATCTATTATAAAAGTTTTGTTTTGCTCTACGGTAGCGGCGAAGATGTCTATGCTCATCTTCCTCCATTGGAGCGCGCGCAAACGTACTATCATCAACTTCACAGCATCTATGAAAGCGATCTTTCTTATTATTTTCGCAATCTTTATCACATTTTGCATTTTGTGAATTCCAGCCGCATCCACCCTAAGTGGCCGTACATTCAGTTGCTCCGCGCGCAACTCTCCAGCCCGGAACTGCTCTTGCTTTTTTATCACGCGCTCAGTCCGCACGATAACAATCGCCTGAAGCCCTTCATCGAAAAATACGGTCTGCTTGCCAATATGCCCGTCAGCTCGCTTCTGAGCGCCAAACACAAAGAGCTTTACGCGGAATCGGCTTTCCAAGATCCTCTTTCACAATTTTGAATATGCGCCTTCTTCTCATCGATGCCTATTACTACATGTATCGCAGTTTTTATGCGATCCGCCACCTGCGCAATTCCAAAGGCGAACCGACGAATGCCGTGTATGGCGTGATCAAAACATTTCAGAAAATGATTCAAGACCTCTCACCGGATCGTGCCGCTGTGGTGTTTGATCTCGGCGCGCCTGCTGCGCGTTTGGCTCTGCAAAAAGATTACAAAGCCAATCGCCCGGAAACTCCGCCTGATCTAAAAACGCAATTTCCCGTCATCGAACGCGTCATCGACGCACTCGGTTTTCCGCGCGTCGCCATCGAAGGCGAAGAAGCCGACGATCTCATTGCCGCTTACGTACGTCGCGCGGAAAAAGAAAATTATGAAGTAATTCTCGCTACGAACGATAAAGATTTGATGCAATTGGTTTCCGATCATTGCCGTGTTTATCAAACGGAAAAAGACACGTTTCAATTGCTTGGAATAGCCGAGGTGCAGGAAAAATGGGGCGTGTCGCCTGCGCAAATCAAAGAAATTCTCGCTCTCACCGGCGACGCGGTGGACAACATTCCCGGCGTGCCCGGCATCGGCCCAAAAACCGCCGCGCAATTGATTCAAGCTTTTCAGACCGCCGAAAATGTCATTCTCCAAGCCGAAAAAATTACTTCTCCAAAAACACAAGCGGCCATTCAAGCTCACCGCGAACAAATTTTTTCCAATCTCAAAATGGTGCAACTGCGCGATGATCTGACTTTGCCCATGCCGATCGAGAAACTTGTGATTCAACCGGATATTGAGGCCCAGCGCCGCGAATTTGAAGCCCTTGAATTCAAATCTTTCTTAAATCAACTCAAGCCCGCGCAAAAAGCGTCTTCCGCTCCAGTGCAGGGAGAATTATTTTAAATTTTTTAGACAGAATGAACAGAACGAAAAAATTAGCTCCGCGCCATTTTGCCCATTTGACCACGGAGGACACGGATATTTAGCCCCGACAAAGTCGGGGCTAAAAATCAGTGTTCTCCGTGTTTTCCGTGGTCAAAAAGGGAAAGGGGGCACGGAGTAATTCTGTAGAAATTTTGTTAATTCTGTCTAAAAATCATTATATATGACGCCGAAAGTTTCGAAATTATTTTTTGCGTTTTTTTCTTTTTGCGTTTTTATTCTGCTCTCCGGTCTCCAGCCGCTTCTCGAATCGCCGAAAGTTATTACTCCTCCGCATGTCGCCGGACACGCCGAAACGCAAAGAACCCCTTTTTCCATCGCTACGTGGAATATTCAATGGTTTCCTTCTTCAAACAACGTATCTCCAGAAAAAACCACTCAACGCATTCAAAAAGTTTCCGAATTTTTGCGCGAACAAAATCCGACGATTCTTTTTGCGTGCGAAATTCGTGATCTTGCGAGTTTGCAAAAACTCAATCTTCCCTACCCTTTTGTCGCATGCACGGATTTTACTCCTGAAAGCGCAAATGATCCCAATCTGGGTCTGGCGCTGATGAGCAAAATTCCGTGGAAAGAAATTTGGGCGCTGGATTTTTCGTCGTTGTCATCTTCGCCGAATAAACCTCCGCGCGGTATTCTGGGCGCGGAATTTATTTTACCTTCGGGACAAAAATTGACGCTCTACGGCGTTCATCTCAAAAGCAATAAAGACGGCGATGCTTCCACCGATCGTTCGCAACGCCAACAAGCCATGAAATATCTCGAATGGGATTGGAAACGCCGCAAACTCGATCCCGCAAAAGACAACATCGTGATTCTCGGCGATTTTAATACCTCAATGAACGATCCGGCGCTTAAAAAAGAAACCACGCTGAAAAAATTACTTCAACAAGGATTTGTTTCCTCCGTGGAAGGCCTGCCTGCGAATGAAAGAATCACCATTGTGCCCGTTCGAAAGAAAAAACTCAAAGGCGCGGAATTTGATCACATCTTTTTTTCATCGTCTCTGCGTCAACAATTTAAGAATCCGCCACCTTGGGGCAAAATCATCCCCGTCCCGCGTGACCTGAGCGATCATTATTTCCTCACTTTACCCGCGCTGGATTGGTAAAACCGCTCGCGTATAATTCTTGACGCCAACGCTGAAAAAAAAGAAAATCCATCCCCTGCTACTTCTGACGTAGCTCTCTTTTTGCATCGCAAAAAAGAGCTACGCATCAAGGAAACAGGCTTTGCCTGCGGGTGTAGTTCAATGGTAGAACGGCAGCCTTCCAAGCTGCATACGAGGGTTCGATTCCCTCTACCCGCTTTTTATTCAACCATTTGAATGGAAAAAAGTGGAGTGGACACTGGGGTCAATGCAATCACAATCACCCCCATCACTTGTATAATTCGCGCGCGAAAAACAGGAAAAACATCTGATACTCACAGTGATATTTCTGGTTCCTCCACGTTTTCAGCTATCGAAAAAACACTTCTTACGCTCATCTTTTGTCCTACTATTTCAGAACCTTCCCCTGTTTTTGATGAGGGATTTTTCTAAATAGCTGATCGCATATATTTTGCGTATTTCAACAAGTGGAAGGGGTGTGTTTTTTTAAAACAGGGGAAACTTTTTGGTGGATTTTT
>JBMONL010000056.1:0-7614 GCA_049324635.1 Verrucomicrobiota bacterium
TGGAAACAAAAACTCAAAATCCATCGAGGATTACGACATCATCGGCAGGATAAAATGTTCGAATATCTCTTCTCTATGAACCGTCTTTAACCCCTAAAACAGCCACCCACTTTTTTCCTTTATCCCTCGAATTATTTGACATCTACAATTGCGAGGAATCTCGCAGAGCACGCGATTCCTCGCAATGACCCTGCTACAAAGCAAATAAAATAAATAGCTTCACTGCGTTCGATGTGCTTATAGGTTCTTGTACTATAATTTTCAGGTGCAAAACGATTCAAACACACTTCTATGACACGCACCTATTGAAGATTCATGTCTTGTTTTTTAGGCAATCCGTCCCTAATACCCTGCTTAAGGGCGGCCGCCCTTAAGCAGGGTATTAGGAGCGGGGTCTCTAAATATCAAACATAATGAAAATTATATTTTTTACATTGTATAAGCATGTGGAGAGATTGGAGGATACGAAGTATTGCGATGCTGAGGGGTTGGGTGGGAGCGAGACGGCATGTTCGTATGCGGTGGAGTATTTTAGGGAGCGTGGGCACGAGATCGAAATTTGCACGGATTGGCAACAACTGCGAAACGGCTCTTGCGATATTTTTATTTCGTTGCGAGAGACGTATTCGTTTGTTCAGGGATTGCAACCCGGAAAGCTGAATTATCTTTGGTGTCACGATGATGTGGACGAACCGTTTTTGCCGCCGTTGCGCGACGCGGCAACCGCGAAAAAAATTTACGATCTTTGCGACGGTGTGATTGTGCTGTCGCATTTTCAGAGAGAACGCTGGCAAAGAGAACTGAATTTACCGACATCGAAAGTTTTTATGTCATCGAATGGAATTCCTCTCAAAAAATTTTTGCCGGCCACAACTCAATCGCTCGAAAACCGTCCGCGCCGCGCGTATTACGCTTCGAATCCTTATCGCGGGCTCAATATTTTGCTCTCAGTCTGGCCTCAGATTCGGGAATTTGTGCCGGAAGCGGAACTGTGGCTCTTCAGTTCGTTTCAGACGTACGGAGACTCCGAAAAAGAAAAAATTTTCAAGCCGCTCTACGACTTGGCGAAAAGTTTAGAGCCGCAAGGAGTGGTGTTGCGCGGCTCGGTCGGTCAAGCCGCCTTGCGCTCTGCCGCCGCACAGTGCCGTCTTATGGTGTACCCCTCGACGTTTAACGAAACCAGTTGCATCGCCGCGATGGAAGCCATGGCGGCAGGATGCGTAGTCGCCGGTGTCGCGCGCGGCGCATTACCGGAAACCGCGTGGCGCAATCCGCTCATGCCTCAACACGAAGAACTCTGGATGGATTATTGGCTGATGGAAGTCAGCAAACTTCTCCTCGATCATCATTATTACATGCATCATGCCGCGCGAAATCTTCAATTCGCCCAACTCCTCGATTGGGAAAATGTCTTCGATCTCTGGCTTATCCGCTTCCGGCAAGATGCCGCTCTAAAGAATTTAAAATTGGCGCTATGATATCTCCTGTATGAAATATCTCCATCTCTCAAAATCCCAAATCCCAAACTCCAAATCCCAAACAAATTTCAAATTCCCAATCCTCCAAAATTTAACTTCTCAGCAAAACACGCTTTTTCGACATCTATGTTTGGAGTTTGATGTTTTGAATTTTGAAAATTGGAATTTGTTTGGGATTTGGAGTTTGGGATTTTGGATTTCGCAACATCACATCGGATACGCGAAAAGATTCACATGTTAAAAGACCTGAAATCAATAGTTGTATTGGCGGCAATTGCCTTAGCATTTCAACTGAGCGGGTATGTTTGGGGCAATCGGGATGGGAGTTTTAAGTTGCAGGATCCGGATTGTTATATGCGGTTGGTGCGGGTTCAGGAATTTGAAAAAAACGGCGATTGGTATGATTCGCGCATTCCTCGGAGCAATGCGCCGCACGGCGAAACATTGCATTGGACGCGTCCGTTTGATGTTTTACTTTTGGCGGGCGCAAAAATGCTTCAGCCGTTTTTCGGCTTTGATCGCGCGCTTCTTTTTTGGGGAATTATCGTCAGTCCTTTTTTGCAATTCATTTCCGCGCTGGCGCTGGTATGGGCGGCGGGAATTCTTTTTACCGATATTCAAGAACGTCTTCGTTTGACGATTTTATTTTTGCTTCAACCCGCCGCGTTTATTCCCTTTATCGCAGGACGTCCCGACCATCATAGTTTGCTGATTTTATTTTTTATTATCGAAGTCGGATTTTTAGTGCGACTTCTCACCGAACCCACCCAGCGCCGCGCGTGGATTCTCGGCGCTCTACTTGCGTTTTCGATGTGGATCAGCGTCGAATCACTGATGGTTGTCGCTTTTTGTTTAAGCGTGCTTCTGCTGAATTGGATTTCGCGCGAAGAAAATTCTCTCGCACCGATAGCCACTACGTCGATGTCGCTTTTTCTTTTCAGCGTACTTTTTCTTGCGATGGACAAACCGCAATTTCTGCTCGTGGAATACGACCGGCTTTCGCTGGTGTATATTTTTGCTTTTAGCATTCATACGTTATTTTGGCTCGCGCTGTTGAGCCTCGAACGCCGCCATGTGCTTGCCTCTTCGAGATGGGCGCGCGCGCTATTGACCGCCATCGGAGGACTGATCGTTCTGGGTGTGGTGGCCGACGCCTTCTCGCATTTTATCCGAGGCCCCTACGCGCAAGTCAACCCGCGCGCGATTGCGGTATGGCTCAAAGGCGTCAAAGAAGTGCGCCCGCTTTTTCTGTGGGGACACGAACCGTTTTATCGCGTGATGATTTGGCTCGGGCCGATTTTTATTTGTCTGCCGTTTTTGATTCGCCGCTTGCTCAACACTCCTCGCTTCACTTTTAGGTGGCATTTTTGGATTTTTTCCAGCGCTGGTTTATCTATTTTCGGAATTCTTTCTTTTTATCAAATCCGATGGGTGTACTACGCCATGATTATTCTGTTGATTCCATTCACTTATATTCTTAATTTTTCGATCTCCAAACTTCCTTCGTGGCGTTTTCCTTTCTTCGCGCTCGCTCGCGCGGGACTCATTATGCTTTTTGCCGCCGGTTTTTTAGTAGCTGGCGTTCTCATGATGCTCTCCGAAAAACAAGAATCGAAAAAACCGTCCGGTTCTTCCACAAAAATTTGTCAATACCTTCAAAAAAAATTCGCAACCACTCAACGCATCGCCGCGTTTATCGACATCGGACCGGAAATTCTCTACCGCACTCCGCACGAAGTGATCGGCACTCCTTATCATCGCAACGGCGACGGCATTCTCTTCATCAACGACCTCATGACCGCGCCAACGGACGACATTGCGTTTGCTTTTATTCGCCAACGCTCGGTGAATCTTATTTTGATCGATACCGCTTCCACCTACGCCGCTCTTTATCAAAAAGACAACACCTTTTGCCGCCGCCTTGTCCAAAACCAACCACCGCCTTGGCTGATTTCCCTGCCTCTGCCCGATGTTCTTTCCTCCAACTTTCGCCTCCTCAAAGTCGTTGCCGAATAAAATTCTAAAGAATCCTTTTGTTTTGTCGAAACAAGCTCTTGGAACAACCAAGAAAGATGATTTATGACATCTAAGCAACCTCTCTCGTGGAGTCCTACTCACACATACCACTCTCGGCGCGTCGAGATTGCTGAAGCTTTTTTTAAAGTCAGAGAAAATATTTTAAAACAATATCCGGAATTGACTCAGAACTCAAATCTTTCTCCACAAAAGCGAGAGCGATTGGCGAGCGTCGCTTTTATGAACGACCGTTCATTAAAGGGCGAACAACACGACAATTTGATTTATGCGCTGAGCGCTTTTGCTTCTCAAGGACTTAAATCCAATGAGAGAGCCTTTCATCTCTTAACCATCAAAAAAGATTATGCGTACGAAATGCTCAGCGCCGGATTAAAAAATTTAGATCAACAAATGTTTTCCTCACTACAAGAAAATCCTCTTTCCCCTCGACGTCAAAAAGGCGGAACCTTTCGCAGGATGTCCGAATTTTTTCGCTCCACAATGACCGGCCGCGGCGGTAGATAAAAACCGTAAAATTGCTCTTTCAACTCATATCTCGCGTTAAGAGCGCGGATCTCATTGTATAAATTCTGTAAATTACGTCTAAAAAATGCCTCTGAAAGATAAGATTGAACGACTGCTCATGGTAAGTTAGATTTTCAGCCTATGGCAATTGAATTGGGACATCGAAAAGTCGGGGATGGATATCCGTGTTTTATTACGTTTGAAGCAGGCGCGACGCATGACGGCGTGGGCGTGGCGAAAAAATTGGTCGAAGTTGCCGCGCGCGCAAAAGCCGACGCGGTGAAATTCCAAATTTTAGAACCGGAACGCATGATGGCGGACAAAAATCAGCAGTTCTCTTATACGATTTTGATCAATAAAAAAACAGGCGAGACCAAGGAAGTTTCCGAATCGCTCTATCAGATTTTGAAACGCAGAACGCTCACGCTGGACGAATGGCGCGAGGTGAAAAAAGTTGCCGACAAAGCAGGATTGTTGTTTTTCGCGACTGTCAGCACCACGCGCGATGTCGATTTTGTGAAAGAAATCGGCGCGCATTCCATCAAAATTTGTTCGGGCGATGTGGATCATCATCCGCTCATTCGCTATGCGGCAAAAACCGGTTTGTGTTTGCAACTGGACACGGGCAATTCCACGATTGGAGAAGTCGAGGCGGCGGTGGACGTTGCGCGAAGCGTTGGCAATGATCGCATCATCATTCATCAATGCCCCTCCGGTTATCCGGCGCGGCTGGAGAGCATTAATTTGCGAATTATTCCGACGCTGAAGCAGATGTTTCAAGTTCCAATTGCGTATTCGGATCACACCCCGGGGCACGATATGGATGTGGCGGCGGTGGCGATGGGCGCAAATCTCGTGGAAAAAACCATCACGCTCGACAGCGAAACTCCGAGCGTGGAACACATTTTTTCTCTTGAGCCGGACGAAGCGGTTGCGTTTGTGAAAACGATTCGCGAAATCGAAATCGCCATGGGCGCCACGCGCAGAATGATGTCGCCTGAAGAACGCAAAAAACGAAACATGACGCGCCGAAGTTGCTATTATAAAAGCGACATGAAAAAAGGCGATGCGTTGGACGAAAGTTCTCTGGAATTCAGCCGCCCCGGCATCGGCATCAGCCCCACGCAAATCGATAATTTAATCGGCAAAAAACTCGTCGCGAATAAAAAATCCGGCGAGATGGTTCAGTGGAGCGATTTATCGCAAGGATAAATTCTTGAAAATTGCGGTCATTGATTACGGGATGGGCAATATCGGGTCGGTTCAAAACGCCCTGAAAGAAATCGGCGCGCAATCGGCGCTCGTACAGCGTCCCGAAGATGTGAAAAAATTTGATCGTATCATTCTGCCCGGCGTCGGCGCGTTTGGCGATGCCATGCGCATTTTGCGCAAACACGGATTGGACACAGCGCTGACTCAAGCCGTGAAAAAAGGCGCGCCGCTTCTCGGCGTTTGTTTGGGTATGCAACTGATTTGTTCCACATCCGAAGAAGGCGGCTCGCATCGCGGATTGAATTGGATTCAAGCCAAAGTCGTGCGCTTGAAATCCAAACCCGGCGTCAAAATTCCGCACATTGGATGGAACGGAATATTTTTTCAAAAAAAATCGCCGCTCATCGAAGGCATTCCAGACAAAAGCGATTTTTATTTTGTCCACAGCTATCATGTCGTTTGCAAAAATAAAAATGACGTGCTCGCTACCTGCGAGCACGGGCAAACCTTTACCGCAATGATTGCGCATGAAAATATTTACGCCGCGCAATTTCACCCCGAAAAAAGCCAGCGCGAAGGCTTAAAAATTCTCACAAACTTCTTAAAATGCTAAAAAAACGCCTCATTGCCGTGTTGATTATTCGCGACGGACGCGTCGTGCAGAGCGTGCAATTTAAACACACGAATTCCATTCACTACGATCCCGTGCACGCGATCGAATGCTTCAACAAATGGGCGGTGGATGAAATTGTGATTCTCAATGTTTCGCGCGAAGCTTCCTCGCGCGATCATTTTGCGGAAACTGTAAAGCGCATTTCGCAAAAATGTTTTGTGCCGCTCTCGGTGGGCGGATGGATCACCGATATGGATTACGGGATTCGCCTGCTTCAAAGCGGCGCGGATAAATTGGTGGTGAATACCATTCTCGCCGATGATCCAAAATTAGTGCAAAAAATGTCCAAGTGGCTCGGCAAGCAATGCATTGTCGCTTCAATGGATATTCAGCGCGATAAAAAAGAAAAAGCAACCATTCGCGTCGATCGCGGACAACGCTCGATCCATCATTCTCCCGCAGAATGGGCAAAGCGCGCGGAAAAACTTGGCGCTGGCGAAATATTTTTCAACTCCATCGATTGCGACGGCAATCGTCAGGGTTACGATTTGAAAGAACTCAAAAAAGTTTGCGCCGCTGTGGAAATCCCCGTGATTGCATTCGGCGGCGTCTTTCGTTGGCAACATCTGGTGGAGGGTATTCACGCCGGCGCGGATGCGGTCGGCGTCGCCAATCTCTTTCATTACACCGAACATGCCACTGTGAAAGCCAAACGCCACATGGCGGAAGCCGGCATTCACGTCCGCTCCGAAGGACAAGGATTTTAAGCGTGAAAAAAAATTATAAAATTATTGGCATTGGTAAAATTCAATTGCGCGCAAAACCCAATGCGCGCGCCGAAAAAAAACTCGCTCAAAAAGATAGTGTCATCGAAAAAATTTGGAAAAAAACGCTCGAAGAAAAAAAGAAGCTTTTATTCAACGGAGCGCTTTTGAATTTTACCCGCGTTGAGCAAAAAAATAAAAAAATGCAAATCACGGGACACTGGATTGAATACAAACATTTCATCGCTCAGCAAAAACGCCCGAGCTTAAAATTAGGCGTGCGTCCTATCGGCGTCAGCGGTATGATTGTGCTCAAAGAAGGCAAAAAGCAATATGTTCTTTTTGCTCGGCGTTCTCTCAATGTTTCCGAATATCCGGGTTGTTTTGAACTTGTTCCCGCCGGCGGCATTGACAAAGAATGTGTATCGCCGAGCGGAAAAATCGACTACACCGCTAAGCTTGCCTCCGAATTTACGGAAGAAACAGGGCTTTCTAAAAAATGCATCAAAAAAATCCGCGGATTTTCTTTTATTTTGGATACCCGTCATCATGTTTACGATATTGGTTGCGAAATTTTACTGAGAGTGAATAAAAAATTTGTGAAGAAAAACTTTATTTCTAAAGAATACGAAACTCCTATATTTGTTTCGATGGACGATGTGAAATATTTAATCCAAATGAACTCGGATTGCATGGTTCCGACTTCATTGGCATTGCTGAAAGCTTACAGACGCTGCACAGATTAGATTATAAATTTTTGACAGATTACAAAAGTAGCGCCTCATGAGGGTTAGGACATTTTTATCCAACGAAGGTAACGTTTGCACTACAAGTAACGGGTATTCATTTTTTTACCGTAATTTCCCCTTACGTGTCATTGCTGTATGTGTTACGTAATTCGTGGACAAGAAGCCACGAGGAGGGGCGTAATGGAGCATGAGATTGAACAGCAGTGATGAGACGATCAAGAGGAATTACCTACAGAAGTATCGATTTTTTATAAGGG
>JBMONL010000057.1:0-227791 GCA_049324635.1 Verrucomicrobiota bacterium
TAAAAATCCACCAAAAAGTTTCCCCTGTTTTAAAAAAACACACCCCTTCCACTTGTTGAAATACGCAAAATATATGCGATCAGCTATTTAGAAAAATCCCTCATCAAAAACAGGGGAAGGTTCTGGAGATTAACGCGCTTAATGATGAACATGGCTATTATTTAAATCCTAATGTAAACAAAATTTTTGATAATTTGCAGGTGATAGGGATTCTGAAAGATTTTGATCCTCGCTTTTCTAGAGACGAATTGCCGACATCCATCAATCGAGGCAACGCACACATAACAATAGATAACGTGAAAGTCGAAGCTATTCATCCTCAAGCCATTAAAGTTTATAAAGACTCCCGACCAAGGGATCCTCACGCACATGAAAGAATTACATCTGATAAAAATCACACGATCAAATCAAACGAACCCGATATTCTTGATGAGCAAGATTTTAAAGGCCATTCGGTCACTTGGCTTGAGAATGGCGATGCAGAAGAAAAAACGCATGTAACACGTATTCTTTGGGAATATAGTAAACAAAGAGTCGAGCTCACATTAGATGAGGCAAACATATGGCCGGGAAGAGATTTTCTCATTGAGCGTTCCATGCCTTGTCAAAAACATGATGTCAACAACTTTTTTCCTCCCAAAAATGTTAACAATAGCGTTAGCGTGCATGCATCGCCGGAAACAGTAAAAAAAATATTCCAAGAATATGGATGCGATCCATCTACCACCGGCGTTTGCATTTTCCCTCCTCATTCGGCTCATCTAGCAAGAGCACGCTATAGCGACAAAATAATAATGGAATTTTTGCGTAAAGTCCCCTGATAAATCACGAGGTAGCTTGAGTTGAAGCCGCTCGGTTATGTTTTTTTGGGGCGAAGCAAGAGAGCTGATTGATTGACCATCATTCATTTTTGGAGTAAATTGGTTTTATGAAATTGAGAGTGTTGATTGAACAGGATGAAGATGGCGTTTTCGTGGCGGAATGCCCGACTCTGCCCGGATGCATTTCTCAAGGAAAAACACGCTCTGAGGCGATCGATAATATTAAAGACGCGATTGTAGGCTATTTAGAAAGCCTGAAAAAACACGGCGATCCTATTCCCTTGCCCATCAGTGAAGAAGTTATTGAAGTACCCGCATGACTAAGCTTCCCGTTTGTTCCGGAAAAGATGCTGTAAAAGCCTTTGCGAAAATCGGCTACTTATTGGATCATCAAACTGGCAGTCATATAATTCTAAGACATGCTCAAGGCAGACGATTAGTTATACCGAATCATAAGGAAATCGCCAGAGGCACCTTGCGAGCTATCGTGCGCGAAGCAGGGCTTTCCAAAGAAGAATTTGAACAACTCCTTTAACGGTTTTGTTAATCTTTTTTGCGTTTGCGCGAGGTATTAAATTTTATCGCCAGTGGGGGTAATGCGTTTATGCTTATGGGGTCATGAGCGAGGCGAGTTTTACTTATACGATTAGCGAAGAGCAGGGGGAGCAGTTGAAGAAGTTGCTCAAGGAACGGCAGTTTGAGTTGAAGGCTCTCGAGTATGGATTTTTTTCGGCGAAGAGGGGCAAATGCGGGATTCATTATTATAAGAGCGGGAAATTATTGATTCAAGGCAAAGAGGCGAAGGAGTTTATTGAATTTACGCTTGAGCCGCTTGTTTTGGGCGAGGCGCGGTTGGGTTATGAAAAAGTTCTGAATCCTAAGATGTTCGAGCCGCATTTTGGGATTGATGAGAGCGGCAAGGGCGATTTTTTTGGGCCATTGGTCATCGCAGGCGCGTACGTAAATGAACATTCGGCGCAGAAGCTGATTGAGATGGGCGTGAAGGACAGCAAAAAAATTCAGAGCGATAAAAAAGCGATGGATTTGGCGAAGGAAATTAAAAAAATCACGACGCACGAAGTGATTAGCATTGGGCCGGAACGTTATAACGAACTTTACCGACAGATGAGAAATTTGAATACGTTGCTCGCGTGGGGTCACGGCAAGGTGATTGAGAATTTGTGCAAAAAAATTCCGGCGTGTCCGCGCGCGTTGAGCGATCAATTTGCGCATCCCTCACTCATTCAACGCGAGCTGAAGAAAAAAAATATTTCCATCGAGCTTGAGCAAAAAACAAAAGCGGAATCGGATATTGCTGTGGCGGCGGCGTCGATTCTCGCGCGCGCGGAATTTTTGCAAAAACTCAAAAATCTTGGCGATAAAGTAGATACAGAGCTATTAAAAGGGGCAGGCGGGAATGTCAGGGAATTGGCTATAAAAATAGCCCAAAAACATGGCTTAAAAACACTTCAAATTATTGTTAAAGAACATTTTAAGACGTTTCATGAGGTTCAATCGACTTTGTAGGATATCCATGCTAAATACACTTACATCAATAATAATTTAAGGAAATTACTTGAAATCATACAGAAACTAGTGTAAGCGTTTTTCTAAACCCACTTAATATAAAACTATGGCAAATCTAACAAAACGCGATCTAGTGGTCCGTATCAGCAATGAAACCGGAATGATTCAACACGACGTTCTGAATGTGATTCAAAAAACTTTGGATTATATTACAGAAAGTCTTGCGCAAGGAACTGCAGTACAGCTACGTAACTTTGGCGTGTTCGAAGTGAAACTGCGCAAACCGCGCGTCGGCCGCAATCCGAACAAACCGGAAAACGATGTTCCGATTCCCGCGCGCGCAGTTGTGAAGTTCAAGCCGGGCAAAGAGATGAAAGCGACTGTGCTCAAACTCTCCAAAGCGTTCACTGATAAACCCAGCGCGAACACCGGCGCAAACGCGTAAGCGTTTATTCCAATGGCATTTCAAGCGTTACCGGGCTTCCGGGATTTTTATCCCGCGGATTGCGCGGCGCGCGAATGGCTCTTTTCCATTTGGCGGCAGACAGCCGCGCAATGCGGATTTTCTTTTTATGATGGTCCGCCTTTGGAGCCGTTGGATTTATATACGACCAAATCCGGCGAAGAAATTGTTCATCAGCTTTATAATTTTACGGACAAAGGAGAGCGTGCGGTTTCTTTGCGTCCGGAAATGACTCCCACCCTCGCGCGCATGGCGGGATTACGTCACCGCGATTTTAAAAAACCGATGAAATGGTGCGCTGTGCCGCAACTCTTCCGATACGAGCGCGCGCAGAAGGGGCGACTGAGGGAACATTTTCAGTGGAATTGCGACATCATCGGCGAGACTTCGCTCGGCGCGGAGGCGGAATTACTTTTTGTGATGGTCTCTGCGCTCAAAAAGATGGGGCTGACATCGGAGGATGTTTTTATCCGCTTGAGCGATAGAATGTTTTGGAGCGATTTTTTACAAAAGCGCGACGTACCCGAATCCAAGCACTATGAATTTTATCAAGCGCTCGACAAAATGGAGCGCGAAGACGAAGAAACTACGCGCAAAAAACTTGGAAATCTCGCTGATGAGGTGCTGGAGATTTTTAAAGGAGGAAAAACGCCTTCGAGTCCGAGGTTGGATGAGTTGCAAAGTTTGGTGACGGCGCTGGGGTTGGCGTCGTTTGTGGAAATTGACCTCAAAATTGTGCGCGGGCTGGCGTATTACACGGGCGTGGTATTTGAGGTGCATGATCGAGAACGCGAATTTCGCGCGATCGCCGGAGGTGGGCGTTACGATCATTTGCTCAAACAAATTTCCGGATCGGATTTGCCGGCGGCGGGTTTTGGCATGGGCGATGTGGTAATTCTGGAACTTCTCAAAGCAAAAAATCTTTTTCCGGAATATAAACCTTCGCTGGATTATTTCGTTGTTATCGGAGAAGAAAAATACCGTGCGGACGCGCTGAATTTGGCGGCCTTCCTGCGCGAACAAGGCAAAGCGGTCGATTACTCCCCTTCCCCGGCAAAATTCGGCAAACAATTCGAGCTCGCTGAAGAACGCGGAGCGAGATTTGCGTTGATTGTGGACGAAAAATTTTCTCAAGGAAAAATCTCCATCAAAGAACTTTCCACCCGCGAGCAAAAAGAAATTTCTTTTGCATCATCCAGCGACGGCTCGTGGGCGTTTCAGCCTGCGTTGCTGTAAAAAAGAGCCCGCTAGAGCGAGTAACAAAATTACCAAGTTTAAACTTGACAAAATGTATTTTGGTATTAAATTCATTCTATGCACACTTCTTTCATAGGGCGTCGCGAGGAATTGGAGTTATTACGAACGGCCTATCAAAACGGAGTGAGCGCCTTCATTCCTATTTATGGCCGGCGGCGCATTGGGAAGAGCGAATTGATTTTGAAATTTTTTGAAAAAAAGCGGGGGATATATTTTGTCGGCAAACGCGCGCAAGCGGCTCTTCAAATACGGGAATTTCTTGAAACGGCGGCATCGGTGCTCCACGAACCTTTATTGGCGTCCATGCCGGCGCAAGATTGGGCGACTGCGTTTCAAGCGGTTGTCACGCGATGGCGCGGTTCCGAAAAAATGATTTTGGCGTTGGATGAGTTTCAATGGATGGCCGAAGCCAGTCCGGAACTTCCCTCTGTTCTTCAATCGCTCTGGGATCGCCAATGGAAAAAATCGGGAAAGATGATGCTGATTCTTTGCGGTTCATATATCGGTTTTATGGAACGCGAAGTCTTGGGCAAAAAAAGCCCTCTTTTTGGGCGGCGAACAGCGCAAATTTTGCTTCAGCCATTTAATTTTCGAGAGGCAGCGGCTTTTCATCCGCGTTGGTCGCACGCGGAACACGCCAAAGTTTATTTTCTTTGCGGCGGTGTGCCGTTGTATTTGCGTTATTTTCATCCTCAGCAATCCGTGGAAAGCGGTATTAGCGCGAATTTACTCAATGAATACGCTCCGTTGTACCGCGAGCCCGATTTTTTACTACGAGAAGAGCTACGAGAAGTGGAGAATTATTACGCGATTCTTTTTGCGCTCGCTTCGGGAGACACAATTTATTCCTCGATTGCGCGCAAAGCCGGCATTGGTGAACGCGGATTGAATTATTATCTGCAACAATTGCTTGATTTGGGTTATGTGGCCAAGCGTTATCCCTTGACGCATAGCAAGCCTTCCGTGCGTCATGTTCGATACACTCTACGAGATCCTCTCCTAAAATTTTGGTTTCGTTTTGCCTATCCGCACGTCAGCTTCATTGCCCAAATGGGCGCCGAGCGCGCTTTCAAGGAACTCATTCGACCGCATCTGGATTCATATTTTGGTTCGTGCTTTGAACAACTTGCCCGCGAATTTTTGGCTGTTTTTTATCAACGTGAAAAAATAACCTCTTCTTTCCAAATTGGAGAGTATTGGGATAAAAACACACAAATCGACGTCGTTGGGCTAAGAAAAGATGACTGGCTCGACCTTGGCGAGTGTAAATGGGGGCATATTTCCTCGACTCGCGCTATGGAACAAGAATTGGCGGCAAAAGCCGCCCATTATCCTGATATTCAAAAATACACTTCGCAATATCATCTCTTCACTCGCCAAACGCTTGCAAAAAAATCGGTTCCTCAGACCCTTCGATGTCATTCTCTCGAAGATTTTTACGCCTGAATCAAAGGACTCTCCACCCGCGAGCAAAAAGAAATTTTTTTTGCGTCATCCAGCGACGGCTCGTGGACGTTTCAGCCTGCGTTGCTGTGATAACAATCGACCTCGCGCTTGCCTTACTGACGCTCGGCGAGGCAAGCGCGCGCTCTTGTTCTTTTTAACCACGGATTTCACGGATATATGCTCGCTACCGCGAGCAAAGAAGTTTTCTGCTTCGCGCTCTTATCCGCAAACTGGCCTGTCCTCATCAAAAAGAAGTTGACGCGAGCCTGATTTGCGTGCATTGTGTGCATTGCTGGCAATCAACCGGAATTATTAAAATCATATATAGTGAAATAACTTAACGTTTTTACATATTGCAAAATTTTTCTCACGCTCCTTCAGAGCTTGGAATATTTTTGTACTCTAGGCTGTGGAGTCTTGTCGCCCCGTTGGGGCTCAAGAAGTGTAAAAATACAAAGTTAAAACACTATAAAAACAGAAGGATTATATTTATGGAAAAGAATTTCGGAAAAAATTGCGAAAAAAAACAGAATCTTGGGAACAAATGGGACGTCCAAGCCTCACACTACGAGAAAGAAGTAGAGAAGCTCATGAGAGAAGCATTTAATCACCCTCACGATGGCTCATACGAATTGCCTGAATCCCTGCAATCGTATTTGAGAGAAATCGGGAAAACTCCTCTGTTATCCCTGAAAGACGAAGGTGTGTTGGCTCGAAGGATTCGACGCGGCGACGCAAAAGCTAGAGAACACATGATTCGCGCTAATTTGCGATTGGTGGTAAAAATTGCGACGGATTACGTTCATGGGGGAATGCCGTTTATGGATTTGATATCCGAAGGGAATGTGGGGCTTATCAAGGCGGCGGAGAGATTTGATCCCACGCGCGGCGCGAAATTCAGCACGTATGCGGCGTGGTGGATCAAGCAGTGCATTCGCCGAGGGCTGGCGCATCATAGCAAAGCGATTCGTATTCCGATGCACATGGTGGATAAACTCCAAAAAATGCGCCGCATCAGCATGCAATTGGTAGAAGAACTAGGGCGAGAGCCTCACGATGAGGAATTGGCAAGCGAAATGGGCATGTCCGCCACAAGAATCCGCGCTTTACGAGAAACCACCGTGCGCGCTATTTCGCTCGACGCGGATATTCCCTCCGACGAACATGAAACGCACATTTCGGAAATTATCGGGGACTTCAATGCCGTCGACCCCGGCGATAATCTTTTACAAAAAGACCTGCAAAAAACCGTCGACGAGACACTCCGAATTCTTGATCGGCGAGAAATGCGTATTCTCGCTCTGCGTTTCGGGCTCAAGGGGCATCGCCGCCATACCTTGGAAGAAGTGGGGCGGCAATTCAAAGTGACGCGCGAGCGCATTCGGCAATTGCAAAATACTGCGTTGAAAAAAATCCGCCGAGCTATTTTGAAAAAAGATAAGCGGCGATTTTTGCCGAACGGATTCTCGGCGTTTTCCGCAAATTCTCTCCATGCTTCTTTCGCTTTGTAATTCGCATGCGCATAGCGCCTATGTCGGAGGCCTGAGCGATGTCATACGTGCAAATATCGCATTTCATATATTGCAATGTGTCGTATAGATCGTTGTATGGATTAGGTTAATAATTTTTTGGACAGAATTCACAAAATTTCTCCGCTCCCTTTACTCTGTGTTTTGAGGGATGAAGGTGCGGAGCAAAATTCTGTTCATTCTAGGGGGTGTCGTCACGAGAGGAAAGTGACGTCGCGGTGCGCATTTTTGTCGATAGCGAGGCGCGAGGAGAGAGCGTATTAAATCAATACGCAACCGACGAAGCAACAAAGCTATCGACAAAAAGCGCACCGCCCTTCGGGTTGCTAATCTTTGGGTCGCCTACTTTGTTTGGCTTGCTTGTAGTATTTCTTTAAAATACAACTGCGCAAACCAAACAAAGTATGCATCCCCAAATCTTTAGCAACGACGCACCTTCTTCTCGTGACGACACCCCCTAACTGTCCGATCAAATTTTTGCGCGCGCAAACAATAGCCATTGGATATTCGCTTTTCTTTTTTAGAAGCACAAATATAATGTCGGCATGGTTGGTCTTATTCGAACGCTGTTTATTATTCTGCCGCTTGGATTTTTTGTTTGGTACATGGTGTATCACGATAGCCTTGTGGCGACTTATCATAAAGTCAACGAGATGCAGGGTCGTCACGGCGCTTTGATCATCAATCAACCCGGCGAACGCACTGTCGGCCAGCATTTTTCCGGATTTCTGGAATCGCAATTCGGCGAAAAAGCCAACACTGAATGGAGAATGTTTTTCGCGCGCTCCGGACGCGATTTAGATACGGTTATTCGGTGTATCGAAGATTATTGGATTTGGATGTCTATCGCGATTTGCATTATCAGCGGCGCGACGATTCTCTACGTATTTAGAAATTACAAGTAATCGGACGAGGATTCAATGCCCTGTTAAAACCCTAATCCGCCGGGAAGCTCCATGCCGGCCGTTAAATTGCTCATTTTGTCTTGAGCGTCTTGTTTGGCTTTGGCCATGGCTTCGCGCACAGCTGTGAGCACGAGGTCCTGAAGCATTTCCGCGTCGCCGTCTTTAAAAACCTCCGAAGAAATTTTAACCGACTTTAAATCTGAATCTCCCGTGCAGATGGCCTTCACTGCTCCGCCGCCAGCAACTCCTTCGTAAGTTCTTTTTGCCAATTCTTCCTGAATTTTTTTCAAATCGTCCTGCATTCTCTGGGCTTGCTTCATGATCTTGGCAATATTCATATCGTCTTTCCTTTCGCAAAGGCAAAATCAAACAACATTACTCTTTTTTTGTCCACCTTTTTAACGCATGGCACATCGCGCTCATTTAAAAGATATTGTTTCGTTTTGAAAATGACGGGTAGAATGACGCATTATGACATTAAGAAAGATCGTTGAAATTAGAGGAAAAGCCATGCCGATACCGGAGAATGACATCGATACGGATCGGATTATTCCCGCGGCGTACATGAAGTGTGTAACGTTTGACGGATTGGGGCAATATTTGTTTCGCGACGCGCGTTTTCGCAAAGACGGAACGCCGACGGAGCATCCTCTTAATGATACGCGCTATCAAGGCGCGCAGATCATGATTGCGAGGAAAAATTTCGGATGTGGAAGTTCGCGGGAACACGCGCCGCAGGCGATTTATCGAGCGGGATTTGAAGCGATTATTGCGGAAAATTTTGCGGAGATTTTTTTTGGGAATGCGACGGGGTTGGGGATTGTATGCGTTAATATGCAAGAAAAAGATATTACCGATCTGACAAACTTGATTGAGCAAAATCCGGAAACCGAAGTGACGGTGGATTTGAAAAAGAAGCGGGTTTGCGCCGGTGGAAACAATTTTTCATTAGAAATTCGCGAAAGCGCGCGTGAGAGCCTCATCAACGGAAAATGGGATGCGATCAGTGATCTTTTAGAAGGCATTCCGCAGGTCAAGGAATGGGCGGAGAAGATGGCTTGATTAAATGACTTGAGGGAAGCGCTACGAGACGATAGAAAGAAAGCTCATGCCAAACGATATAAAAACGGTGTTGGTGACGGGGGGCGCGGGATATGTGGGCACGCGATTAACACCTATGTTATTGGAGAAAGGGTATGAGGTTAGAGTTTTGGATCTTTATATCTATGGAGAGGATGTGCTCAAAGACGCGGCGAAGAATCCAAATTTGAAAGAAATCAAGGGCGATATACGCAATAGGAAATTATTAAAAGATTCTTTGAAGGAGTGCGACGCTGTGATTCATTTGGCGTGTATTTCGAATGATCCGAGTTTTGAATTGGATCCTATTTTGGGCAAATCGATTAATTATGACTCTTTTATACCGTTGGTGGAAATCGCCAAAGACAGCGGCGTGAAACGTTTTGTATTTGCTTCCACGGCGAGCGTGTACGGCATCAAAGAAATGGACAACGTGACGGAGGATTTGCCGTTGTTGCCGTTGACAGATTATTCGAAATACAAGGCGATGTGCGAAGAAGAACTCCATCATCACCGATCTCCCGGTTTTACGACATTGGTGGCGCGCGCGGCGACGATGTGCGGATATTCGCCGCGTTTGAGGTTGGATTTAACAGTGAATATTTTGACGAATCACGCCATCAACAATCATCGCATTCCTGTATTTGGCGGACAACAAAAGCGCGCGAGCCTGCATATTCAGGACATGTGCGATTTTTATGTGAAGTCGCTCGAATGGTCGGATGAAAAGATCGACGGAAAAATTTATAATGTGGGACATCACCACAATTGCACTATGAGAGAAATTGCGGAAATTGTGCGAGGCGTGGTCGGCAAAAATGTGGAAATCGTCACCGCGCCGACGAGCGACAACCGTTCATATCATATTTCTTCGGAAAAAATCAAACGCGAGTTGGGATTTGAGGCGAAGCATACGATTGAAGATGCGGTGAAAGAGCTTAAAAAAGCATTTGAAACGGGAAAGATGACGCAACCGATGGTGAATAGTCTCTATTATAATATCAAGCGCATGCAGGAGATTAAATTGCGGTAACGCAGAAATATGGGACTGAATTTGCGTGTTTCTATCATCGTGCCTTCATATCAGCAGGCGGAATTTTTACCGCGCACGTTGGATAGTTTAGTTTTGCAACAAGGCGTGCCGCTGGAAATCATCATTCAGGACGGCGGGAGCACGGATGATTCAGTAAAAACGATTCAAGAATACGCGCAGAAGTATCCGAATTTGATTCGGTGGGAGAGCAAAAAAGACGGCGGGCAGAGCGCGGGAATTAATATGGGATTAAAAAAAGCGACTGGAGATATTATCGGGTATTTGAATTCGGATGATTTATTGTATCCCGATGCTTTAAAAAATGTGACGCATTATTTTGATCAACATTCGGAGGCGATGTTGGTATATGGCATTGGAGATCACATCGACGAAGAAGGCGCGTACCTCGGAGTGTATCCGACGGAGAAATGGAGTTATCCGCACTTGCTGGAAACGTGTTTTATTTGTCAGCCTGCATGTTTTTGGCGCAGAGAAGTCATGGAACGCCACGGATTTTTTGATGAATCACTGCACTATTCGATGGATTACGAGTATTGGTTGAGAGTGGGACAAAAAGAAAAATTTCATTATTTGCCGTTAAAATTGGCGGCGTCGCGATGCCATATTCAAGCGAAGCGATTCGAAGCCGAAGCGGCGGTGCGAGCAGAAGCCGTGCAGGTGGTTTTCAGATATAATAGAGGCAAAGCATCGCTCTCATGGCTGGCGGGATTGGCGAAAGTCAGAGCGGCGAAATGGCTGAACAGCGTGTGTCCAACATGCGGCGTTTTTGGATTTTGTTTAAGTTATTGGAAAAATCTTTTTGCGCTGTTGCCCAAAATGAACACCCCTTCCCTTCTCTTGTTGCTACAAAAACTCATTCCTCCTCTCAAAAGCGTCTTTGGAAGAAAAAAAGACCCGTTTTTTTATTTGAAATAAACGGATTCGAACGCATGGACGAAAGAATATCGCATCGTCTCATACTTGCAGAAAAAAAAGAAAACGTGCAGTGTAAAGATGTGAATTCTGTGAAGCCAAAAACGAATTGGAAGCTTTGCGTGGGGGCATTGGGGGTGGTGTACGGCGATATCGGAACGTCGCCGCTCTACACGATACGCGAATGTTTACGATTTGCTTCCATTGGAGATTTGCAAAGCGTGGTGTTGGGAAGTTTGTCGCTGGTGTTTTGGGCGATTGTATTTGTCGTGAGTTTTAAATATTTAACTCTAGTCACCAAAGCCCATCTTCACGGCGAAGGCGGAATTTTCGCGTTGATGGCATTGGGGTGGTCGGATCGAAGCCGATTAAGCGCCAAGGTGATTTTAATTTTACTCGGCGCGGCATTGCTCTATGCCGACGGCGTGATTACGCCAGCGATTTCGGTGTTGAGCGCGGCGGAAGGTTTGGAGACTCTGGATTCATCGTTACATACGTTTGTGGTTCCGATTGCGTGTTTGATTTTATTGGCGTTATTTTGGTGTCAGCGGCACGGAACAGGAAAAATTGGAGGCATTTTTGGTCCGATTATTTTTGTATGGTTTAGCGCGATTGGGCTATTGGGACTCTGGCATATTTTTCAATCTCCACAAATATTGAAGGCATTAAATCCGATCTATGGATGGCGATTGCTCATACATCATCCTGCGCATGTGAGCGGAATATTGGGAGCGGTGGTGTTGGCGATTACGGGCGTGGAAGCGCTGTATGCGGACATGGGGCATTTTGGGAGAAAAGCGATTATCAAGACGTGGTATTTTGTGGTCTTGCCGGGACTTTTATTGAATTATTTTGGCCAAGGCGCGTATGCGTTGTCGCATCCGACGTCGCTGGCGAATCCTTTTTTTGACATGGCGCCAGCGGGAATTCCGAGATTGTTGCTTACGGCGCTTTCGATTGTCGCGACGATTATCGCCAGCCAAGCGTTGATTTCCGGCACGTTTTCGCTGACGCAACAAGGCATTCAGCTTGGATTTTTTCCGCGCTTGCTGATCCGGCACACCAGTACTGTGCGTGAAGGTCAAATTTATATGCCGGCGGTGAATTGGGTGTTGGCGATTGGTTGCATCGCTTTGGCGATTGGATTTCAATCCAGCGCTAAACTCGCCGCGGCGTACGGACTGGCAGTAACCGGAACCATGGCGGTCACGACCATTGCGTTTTATTCCGTGATGAAAAAAGTTTGGAAATGGAAATTGGCGGAAGTGATTTTGGCGGGATTGCTTTCAGTAGATTTAATTCTTTTTTGTTCTAACTTAGGTAAAATTTCCGAGGGCGGCTGGTTGCCGTTGGCGTTTGCGGCGATTTTGCTTTTGATCATGCATACATGGAAACGCGGCAAGATGGTAATCGCGCATGGGTTGTATGGCGTGAGTTTGGACCCGGAAATCGTGGTGAAAGACATTCATCAGCAAAAAGTGCATCGCGTGCCGGGATGCGCGGTGTTTATGGCTTCCAATCCCAATAATACGCCGATTGCGCTCTTGCATCATTTGAAGGTCAATCGATGTTTGCAGGAAACGGTGATTTTGTTGAGCGTGACGACTGAATCGATGCCGCGCGTCTCGGGCGAAAGCCGATATGAATTTGTGAGTTTAGGCGAGGGATTTTGGAAGGTGGTTGCGCGACACGGTTACATGGAATGGCCGAATGTGCCCGCGATTCTCGGCTACGCAAAAAAACAAGGTGTTCCCTGCGATCCGGAAAAAGTCATTTATTTCTTCAACAGAGAAACCGTCGTTCTCGGCGGAAAAACAAAAATGTGGCATTGGCAAAAAGCGCTTTATAGTTTTCTCAGCCGCAACACGCGCCAGCCGCGAGAATACTTCGATCTCCCCGCGCATCAAATCGTCGAACTCGGATTACCTGTGCAATTATGAGAACGTAAGATGCATACGCGATATATGCGTCGAAATGATACCCTGATTGGCGGTTGATGCGGAGTAACACATGACTCTTCAACTTTGTCCAGTCATTTGCTTCATGCGATTCAAAGTTTCTTGATAACGGGTAACTTCATAATGAATTTGCGCTAACTCCGCAGTAGTCGCTTTTAATCGATCCGCCAGTACTTCCGTGAAAATCCGATAAATGACCGAATAAATGGCATTGCGATCCTCCGGCAAAAGTTCCTCAAATTTCGAAGTATCGATCGTGAGACAGTTGGTGGGTTGGACGGCATATACGGAAGCCATGCGCGGTTCGTTATTGATAACTGCAAGCTCTCCAAAAATATCGCCAATATAATTCAAATGCGCGATGTCTTCGTTTTTTTTGACCACTTTGACCTCGCCGGAAAGTAAAATATAGATGCATTTATCCAGCGAGCCTTCGGAGATGATGCAATCTTCGGGACGATATTCCCTCAATTTGCTTTGGGCTAAAATTTCTCCGAGATAATCTTTTTTGAAGAGTTTGAGAAAAGGAATATTTTTGAGACGCTCAATGATTTGTTCTCGGTTTTGAATATTCATAGTTTTATTTGTCAGACCACTAGACGTGATAGACGGCTTCGACGGCTTCCAAAATCACGTGAAGAATCCAGCCGTGAATTTCCTGAATACGCGCGGTGGAGTCGCTGGGAACGATCACTTCGAAGTCGGCTTTGTCTTTGCATTTTCCTCCGGTTTTACCGAGAAGCGCGAGAGTTGTGATGTTCATTTTTTTGGCGACGTCGATGGCTTTGACGATATTCGGCGAGTTGCCGCTGGTGGTAAAGCAAACGAAAAAATCTCCGGCGCGTCCGTGAGCTTCCACTTGGCGGCTAAAGATAGTTTCATAATCCCAATCATTGCCGATGCAGGTGAGAGCCGTGGCGTCGGCGACCAAGGAAATCGCGGAGAATGCTTGGCGATTCGTGCGGTATCTTCCCACAAATTCTTGAGCGAGATGCAAAGAATCCGCCGCGCTTCCGCCGTTGCCGCACGTGAGGATGCGTCCGCCGTTTTTGAGTGTCTCGATCACGGAGGGTAGAAATTTTTCGATATCCGGAATAATGGCTTCGCAACGTTGCGCGACCTCGCGGAGTTCGTGGAGCTGGTCTTTTACGCTAAGCATGCTTTCAAGTTAAGAGGACAAAACTTTCCAGTCAATATCCACCTCGTCGAAGATTTCTTTGCATTTTCGCAGTATCAGGGCGAAGCGGATTGGGTTCTTGAAATCGCGTAGGCGTCCTTTCTACTCCGGCGTGATCCAAAAAGTCCCCCACTTTTTCGCTAAGCACTCTCTTGCCATCGGCATAATATGTGGATGCGGATGTATTGGTGAGGAATCGCTCCGGCGCGAGATCAACTTTTCTTCCGAATAAATGCGCCATGCGAGTCAGATCATTGTGACGATAGCTAAAGATACCTTTGCCCCCCTCGCCGCTTTTCAAGAGGTCATGATAATCATGACTTTTCTTTAGAGGGTGATCAGGAAGCAAATTTTTATCCAAGTCGCGCATTTTAAAAATGCAGTGATGCCCGTGAATTTCCGTAAAACTTTTGAATTGATCCGACGTTAATCCATCTACATTCGGCGTCATGAGCAAAAAGAGATTGCTCATAAAAGAATTGTTTTCCGGATTGCGAATGGCAGCTCGTTGATCGATAGGATTTTCCACTTTTTTACTATCCGAGGCGCTATCGGTGCGTGATTTCCCTTTTTCATATCCAAAAATACCCGCGGCGGCGGCAATAACCGCCCCCAACGCAATGCCCTTTTTGACCTTTGATCGAATCTCCATAATAGCTAATGGGATATTCGGCTTGAAACGTCAAATCTTGAAGGATAAAACTTCAAAATTAATGCACTATACTTCTGTCATTTGTCATGAACTGATCTCGCTTTCCTTCGAAAAAGATAGCCGAAGGCAAATGTCAGCAGGCAAGTGATAGGATAGAGCCAAGCGTAATGAAGCGTGGGTTGCCAGATTTCGGCTTGGCGCGAAGTGATGAGGGAAAAATTTTTCAAGACGGTGTAAAGGTCGGGGCGAACGTAGAGAGCGAGGGCGATGGAGAGAATTAAACCGATCCAGACGCCGGTGAGTTTGCAATTTTTAAAAAAGAGCGAAAAAAGAAAAATGCCGAGCATAGGGCCGTACGTATAACTCACCATGCCGAAGGCGAGATTGATCATATTGATGTTGCCGCGCATTTGATTGAGAAGAATGGCAAAGACCGAAAGCGCGATTCCCCAGCAAACCACGGCGATTTTTGAAAAGCGCACGAGTTTTTGATGATCGTGATGATCGTGGCGATGAAAAAGCGAAAGCGTTGTTTGCGAAAGAGCGGTGAGCGCGCCGTCGAGACTGGAAATCGCCGCGGCGAATGCGCCAGAGAGCACAAGACCTGAAATGCCGACGGGCAAGACGGTGGTAATCCAAACTGGAAAAACATAATCGCATTCGTTGCTGAAAAGTTCGGCGAGCGCGGGCGAAGGAGGCGTTTGTTTATAATACGCGAATAATCCGACGCCGACAAAAAGCATGATGATGGTGACGATTTGGCTAAAGCTACTGAAAATAATCGCTTTTGCGGCGTCGGACGAAGAACGGCAACAAAACATGCGTTGCGCGTTGAGTTGATCGGTGCCGAATGCCGCCATGTTTTGAAACGGCATGGCAATCAAACCAACCCAAAGCGTAAAGCCGACGGCGGGATCAGTGGTGAGATCAAGGATTCTGAATTTATCCGATTCGTTGCCGACGCGATAAAATTGCTCCCAACCGCCGTCGAGAGTTGAGCCAATCCAGAGAAGCGCCAATATGCCGCCAAAAATAAAAATAAAAAATTGTACAACATCCGTCCAAATTACCGTGGTCATGCCGCCCATGAGCGTCCACGCAATCGCAAAAATGCCGATGAGCACGATGCAAAGTTGAAAATTCAATCCGCTGACGACTTGCAGAATAATTGCGGTGACCAAAAGCCGCACGCTTTGCCCTAAAATACATCCGAGAAAAAATAAAGCCGTGGTGAGTTGCTTAATGCCCGCGCCGTGGCGCGATTCCATGTAATCATACGGAGAATAAATTTCGCGCTGGTAAAAAACTTTCACAAACCACAAACCGACGACGCATCGCGCCGCAATCGAGCCGATCGCCCATTGGAGATATGTAAAATTTCCGCCCGCGGCAAACACCATTCCCGGCACGCCGATAAACGTCAGCGCGCTGATCTCGGTGGCAATAATCGAACCGCATACGGCTTGCCAAGGAAGTTTGCGTCCGCCGAGAAAAAAATCGCGAATGGTCGCTTGTTTACCCGCAAAAAAATGCCCGATCCACGTCGTTCCCAATAAATAAATCGCCACCACACCCCAATCAATCCACCCAAAATGATTCGCGACTTCTGCCACTCCTTTTGACTAACGGGAATTGACGCAAAGAGCAAGTTTCTTTACTTGGCAAAAGAATGTTTCATTTTTAATATAGAGTAAGAGGGAAGTATTATGAAAAAAACCAAACCTATTCGGGAAATCATTTTTGAAGTGCATGAAGCCGACGAAGGCGGTTACTGGGCGGAAGCCATCGGACATTCCATTTTTACGCAAGCGGATAACTGGAATGAATTGAAAAACATGATTAAAGACGCCGTACATTGCCATTTTAGTAGAAGAATGAAAATTCCTCATTTAATCCGATTGCATTTTGTGCGAGACGAGGTTTTTGCCGCATGAAAATCCCACGGGATTGTAGTGGCGCACAATTGGCAAAAGCTCTCAAGGGGATAGGTTATGTCCCAATTCGTCAAACAGGTTCTCATCTTATTCTGACTACTTATCAAGATGGTGAAAATCACGTGACGATTCCTCAACATCGATTTCTTAAAGTAGGTATGATCATGGCATCTTGAAAAGAGTTGCGCAACATCACGGAATGGAAATGGAACAATTGATGCAAAATCTAAAGTTTTAATTTATGCCTGCGGAATTATTGGATGGGAGAAAAGTTGCGGAGGAGATTCACGGGGAAACCCGGCGAAGGGTGGAGTTGTTGAACCGAAAAGGGATTGAGCCGCGCATTGTTTTTGTGCGCGTGGGCGAGGACGCGGCGTCGCAAGTGTACGTGGGCATGAAAGACCGCAAGGCGAAGGAATTGGGAATTCGAGCGGAGACGATTGTTTTTCCTGAAAAAACGACGGAAGCGGAGTTGTTGAAAAAAATTGAGAAATTAAATCAAGACGCATTGACGCATGGAATTTTGGTGCAGTCGCCCCTGCCCTCGCACATTTCGGAGACAAAAATTTTCGGCGCAGTGTCGCCGCAAAAAGACGTGGATGGATTTCATCCGATCAACGTGGGAAAATTGCTTTTGGGCGATGCTTCGGGATTTCGACCATGCACGCCTGCGGGTGTGCATGAATTACTGATTCGTTGCGGCGTGCAGATTGAAGAAAAAGACGTGGTGATTTTAGGTAGAGGCAATATCGTCGGCAAACCGCTCGCCGCGATTCTTTGTCAGAAACAAAAAAATGCAAACGCAACGGTAACGATTCTACATTCGCGCACGCAGGATATTCCTTCGCACACGCGACGCGCGGATATTCTCATTGCCGCAATGGGACAAGCGGAATTTGTGAAAGCCGATATGATCAAAAAAGACGCGGTCGTCGTGGACGTAGGAGTGAATCGCATCGCCGATGCTTCTTCACCGAAAGGTTATCGCCTTGTCGGCGACGTCGATTTCAAAAATGTTTGCGAAGTCGCTTCCCGCATCACACCCAACCCCGGCGGCGTCGGCCCCATGACCATTGCTATGCTCATGGCAAATACCGTACGCGCCGCAGGAATGGAATAAATTGGAGGCTCTGCCTCCAAACCTCCGCTTAAGGGCTACCGCCCTTAAGAAACCCTTCCTGTATGCGCCTATTTTTTGCTCCGCCAAAGGCGGCAAAAAATAGGCGCATACGTGAAAGGATTCTCAAGGACAGTAGTCCTTGAGTGGGAGTTTGAGGGCAAAGCCCTCAAAAATTGATTCATCGCTTGTCATTTTGTGAAGAGGTTATAAGTTAAGAAAAATATGTCGGAAGGAATGATACCGGTGAGGATAGTGGGGATAATGCCTGCGGGATCGGGGATGGCGGTTTTTTTGGGCAATGAGCAAAAGACATTTAGTTTGCATGTGGATCAGGGAGTTGGATTGGCGATTGCGGTGTTGCTCAAGGGGGAAAAGAGAGAGCGACCGTTGACGCACGATTTGATTTCGCTGATTTTTTTGGCGTTTGCCATCAAAGTCGAGCGCATTGTGATCAATGATTTGCGCAATGACACGTATTTTGCGCGAATTACGCTTCGCGCGGAAAATGAAATTCACAAAAAAATCACCGAGATCGACGCGCGGCCGAGCGATTGCATCGCGATTGCCCTTGAAACAGGCAAACCTATTTTTGTCGCGCAAAACGTCTGGGATCAAGTGACCGATATCAGTTCCTTGCTGAAAAACATGCAAAAAGATCCCGAAGAAGGCGAGGAAGACCCGCAGATTTAAGAAATTTAAACCATATACAGATCGCCACGCAATTGGTTGGCATCATGCGCTGTCGCATGAGGCGTTTGCGAAGCTATTCGAGAAGACTTTCTTAGACGATCCAGATCCGATTTTTTAGCAACACCCATGTCTTTCATAACATCCATTGCTATAGATGCCAAGTCTTCGAGTTGATCTTTTTCTCTTGACGGAAGATCGCTCCATGTTTTTCCCATTCTCGTGAGATATTCATGATTAACTTCTGTGGTTTGTGCAAGATAAGCATTGATATCCTTGAAATATTCTTGCGCACGAGCTGTCTTGTTGTCCTCTGATTTTTCTTGTTGTATGCTTCTGGCAATAACGCCGGTTAGAATTATGGCTTTATACTGAGGAAGCCTTGTTTCTTCTGCGACAGCTTTTACAAGTGCCCGCTCGGCAACAGTGGATTGTTCTGCAAAGATGGTTGGATTAAATATATTTGTTGGCTGGTTTTTTTGTTGAGTTGTATTTTTCATAATATTTCCAGTGTGTCGTTCGATCTGAAACGTAAAGAGAGTTTTTGAATATTTTTTTGAAAATATGATGTTGGGAAACTTTGATGGCGTTATTTGTAAGCGCATTTAGTATTTACATTTATTCACGTAAATACTTGCTATTGTAGGAGTTGACTTTTTACGCGCGGGTGATTAAATCGGCAGGAAAAGGGGAATTTTTCTTTTGAAAAAATCTGTTTTCTTTTTGTTGAGTATTCTTTTTATCGCGCATGTTTGGAGCGCGCAACCGCCTGCACCGCGTCAAGCGGCGCCGACTTATACACAACCGCAAGGACTCAAAAAAATGGAGACGCCGAATCCGCCGTTTGTGATGACGGCTCCGTCGGTGCGCGAAAAAAATCAAGTTGCCGAAACAAAAGACGGATACAGTTTTGGGATTTGGGGCGGAGCGAATGCGATTCAGCACGGCGAGTGGTATGTGAATGGAAATGAAATTCACGATCGCAGTAATCCCTGGATGAGCGGCGGGATGAAATTTCGACGCACATGGCCATTTGATAATGAGCCGTTGATTTCGGATTTTGACGGCGACACGAAAGGGTTGTTTGTAACAGGCGCATTGGAGGGTGAAGCGTTTTGGGTGGGGAGTCGGTTGCGTCCGAAAATTAACGGTTCGAAGCGCGAATTGGATATGGATTCGGCGGTGTTCATGTTGAATTTTCTCGTCGAGGGGAAAACGGGCGACTGGCATCCGTATATTGGTCCGGGTTTTGGCGCCGCGGCGATTTTTGCGCACAATTATGATATGCCGGGAAGAAGCGATTCTTCGGACGATGATCTTGCGTTTGCTGTGCAGGGATTGGTTGGAGCGGACTATTATATAGATAAGGATTGGAGTCTATTCGGAGAATATCGTTATTTAGCTTTTCTGGATGCGGATTTTTTCAACGGCGCGACGGAGTTTGAAACCGACAGTTTGAATCAGCATATCTTTAGCATGGGCGTGAGGTATCATTTCTAACCACGGATCACACGAATGACACGAAATGTGCTCCGCACCCCTTATCCCATTTAACCACGGATCACACGGATAAGCTCGCTAACGCGAGCAAAGGATTCGTTCTCCGCCCCGTGATCCCCATGAGCACACGCAAAGAAACCTATCTTAAATTATTGGATTTGAACGATTTAAAATAATTGAATTTTGTGCCTTTACGAATCTGGCGGAACGACACATTTATTTTTAAAGGCATTAAGAAAGGTGTCGAAAAAATATAAGACATATTTATGAAACCAAACGAACAACAAATTCAAGAAGGCGCTATTGGATATAATATCATTATGGCGGTTACAAGCGCACCGGACGTCAAAAAAGCACGCGATCTTATAAGCATATTTCGCGAGGAACATTCAGAGAATGTTCATATTCAATCTCTTTTAAAACGCTTTGAAACCAACATCGGCACCTTACTGCCGCGTAATAAAAAAATGGAAGCAAGAGAAAATGAATTAGTATATTTAGTTTCAAAGATATTGAGCAACAAAGATGAATCCATGCGAAAAGAAATTTTAAGCGGCTATCAAGACACAGCAAAAAAAGAAAATTTGGAAACCTTAGAAAAATGGATTGCCAACGTTCCATCAAGCGATGCTAAAAGCCGAGAAGAGCTTACTGTTGATTGGATGTTGATGCGTTGGAATGTTTCAGATTTGCCTATTAGTAAGAACATCAAAAAATATATGTCGCATGAACCTCACACTTATAAACCTTTTTTATTTGCACCGCCTATTGTTCACACTTCGTCTCAATCGACGTTCCGTAGGCAAGGCTTATAAATTTATGTCCGCCGTCTATGAACATACATCTTTCAACATTTGAAAAAAATAACGCTTATGCATTGCTGATCACTACGGTAAACGTAAAACCGAAAACTGAATCCAAGTGCCGACAAATGTTTTCCTGTTTTTTACATGGGATAGCCGAGAACTCTCCTGTTCGCGTTCTATATGAGGAATGCATGAATTGGTCGTCGCTGAAAGATAAATGTTCGCATCCTACAGAAAAAGAGAAAATGCCCACAGAAGAAGAAAAGGAGGCTTTATTAAAAATTGCGCAGTTTTTTTTGAACCCGGAAAAAAAAGCCGTTGAACAAGTTTATCTGGAGGAATTAAGACAGAAGTTCCCTGAGCCGCATCAAAGTTTGGCTTTGTTAATGGACATGCTCGAAAAACCTGATCGAGAGAAACATCTTGGCCCCACGCGCGACATGGACGAACTTTTTGCTCGCGCCATAGTTGATTTCAATTTGGCGGGAACGCCCTTAGGCAAATGTGTGATGCGTTTTATTGAGCAAAGACCCGCTTTGCATAAAGGCCATCCTCGTTCCACGACAATTCCTAAAGACATGGAACCTGCAAAAAAGCTTTCCTATCTTTTACACCGATACGAAAGCATGCTTCAGGGAACGTTATTAGAAAGCATTTTAAAACCTTTCGCTGAGCCAGTTTACAGCAAGAAACAAGAACTGTTGTTCGACTCTCTCGACGAACTTTTTAAAAAATTAAGACGGGGAAAAAAGTTGCGTTATATTGATGTTCCCGAAGATTTCAATATAAGAGCAACGGAAAAAACTTTAAAACAGCTTATCGAAAAAAATTGCATTGAAGATACTGGTAAAATGTTAAATCTTTTGCGCCAATCGATGCAAAGCCTAGATTTGACTTTACTCGATAAACCACTGCCTTCAGGCACCGAAATAAATATCTCCACTGTGTCGCCAGCAAAACAAGCGGCCTTGCTACAAAATGGAGATTTAGAAGCGCAAGAATTATTATCTAAAACAAAAAAACCATTGGAGAAACTAAAAAAGAAAAGCGTACGATTGCTCGAACTTCATAAACAAAAACCATTTAAACGATTCCGAAAATTGGTGGCGTCCTTTCAACAACCGTTCGGAAGTCAGGATGTAAGAAATTCCGATGCAGGTACTAGCAGTCGCTCCGTTTCGGATACCATGCATGAACTTGAATAACTTTCCCTGAAACTTGGCCTGAAAGTTGCTCATTGGGGGTTGATGAAGTATGCAATGCCAACAGGAAGCCCTGGAATCTTAGCGAATAAGAGAAAAGAATCTATTTGCTTGAAAAACTTTGGGAAGGGGTTGCCATTGGAAGTATTTTATGCCTTTTGCGCGGGGCGTAATTTATTTGACGTGCAGAAGAGTTTTCTTTGTAATTCAACCTTAACAACCGGACATGGCTCCTAAAGGAAAATTTGGCTTATTGATTGTACTCGCCTTGCTCATGGCGGGAGTCTCGCTTATTCTTGTTGTGGCTTGGGGGAAACGCGAAGCTGACAAGGCATCCAAGAAAGCGGTTCAAGCGGCCTTGGAGCAAATGCAAAAGCAACAAGCGGAAGTTGCGGAAAGACTCGCCAAAGAAAGAACGGCTGTCGTCGTAGCCAACGGCGATATTGCGGCCGCGTCGATTATTTTTCCAGAGATGGTTCAAACCAAACTTTTTCCTCCGGAAGTCGTACCGCCGAATGCTCTGACCAATGTGAATGACGCCACGAATCGAGTCTCCATGCATTTTATTCCTGCCGGGGATATTATTATGGATTGCAAAGCGAAGCCAAAGAGCGATGTATCGCGTCCCTCATTTTTAGTGGAAAAGGGGAAGCGGTATATCACCTTGTCGATTGATCCAGCAGTGCAAGGCGTAGCGGCGATGATTCGCATTGGGGACATCGTAGATATTTTGGCGACGTATGGCGATACTCCTCAAAATTCCATCAGCAAAATCATTGTGCAAAAAGCCAAGGTGATTGACGTGGCGTATGGAGATGTGAAGGGTAGCAACAATAAAGATTCTTCCTCGCCGACGGAGCCCGGAATGCCGGAAAAACGCATGGGGATTGGCGATACGGTGACTTTTGAAGTTAATCCTGATGACGCCGAGATGCTCAAAGCGCTGGAGTCTTCTAGTATTAGCTACAAATATCTTTTAAGAAATTATCAAGACGACGCCATTGTAGAAACCCCCGGACGGCGAACTTCGGATGTCATCAGTGGTTTATTTGGAATTAAAGATGTGGCTCCCACAGCCGAAGCTCCGCCGCCACCCGCACCGAATGTTTTCTAAAGCCTATGAAAAAACCGGAACAGTTTCTCTTGGCAAGCCTCGCAGTAGGATTGATTTTAAGCGTTTCTTTTGTGATCGCGCAACAACCTCCATCGAATGCGCCATCCAATACCGTCACCGGATATGTGCAACAAAACTTGATTATTCCTGTCAAAGATTTGTCAAAAGCGACGATTGTGATCGATAACCGGCAAGTGGTCATCGATGGGATTTGGAATTTTAAAGGAGTGGATGGAAAGGTATTGGAAACGCCTGAAATTATTTCTCAGCCGAGGACGATTACGGATAAATTGATTTTGGCGGCGCGAGCCGTAGGGCAAACGACGGTTTCCATTACGGAAGAAGGAAGTTCAATGATTTATACGGTCAAAGTGATTTCGAGAGATCCGCCTCCGAGAGAACGTTCCACCGCGTCGCGAACGATTGAAGAAACGTTGCAACGATTGATTGGCATTCCGACGGTCAAGGTATCCGTATTGGATGCGGCGAGCGAATTTTTAAACACGGAGCAAATGAACCAACTCACGCAAGCCAACGTGAATCAGCCCTCTTCCACTCAAAATAGCGCGTCGAGTAGCACAGCGGCAACCAGTTCGTCGTCCTCCGCGCAAAACAGCGCCAGCATACAAGCCAGCTTACCGAGTTTTCAACCGACAATTATTTTGGAAGGGGAAGTGCCGGATGATTTGGATAAGCGGCGCGCGTTGGCGATGGCAAAATCATTTTCGAATAATGTGCTCGAATTTTTGCAAGTCGCCAATCCGTTGCAAGTGCGCATCAAGATTCAAGTCGTCGCCGTGACATTAGATGATAGCAGTACGATTGGTCTTGAATATCAAGGGTCTGATGATTCGGTTCAAGGTTATCGCACAGAATTTGGCCTCAACACCATTCCGCGTAAATTGATGGATTTTCATTATCCATTTTTCCACGTAGCAAGATCGGGCGGAGGACCGGATTTGACGGTGTTTCTCAATCTGATCAAAAATAACAGTAAAATTAAAGTTTTGCAGGAACCCACGATTACTGTGTTAAACGGTCAATCCGGTTATTTCCGCGTCGGCGGACAATTTCCTATCAATCGTCGTACCATTGATGCGAGCGGGGCCATTACGATTACCACGGAATATCGACCTTTTGGTATTTCGCTGTTGGTAACGCCGTTAGCGCCGATGAGCAACTACGTGCCGGGTAATGTGGATAGGATTGGCGATGATGATTTGGTTTTGGGTGTGCCCGAAAATGGAATCCCTCTGGCAAATCAAACTCCGGGATTAAGCAATATCGTCAATCCTTCCATTGATAAAAATGGAATTATCAAACTTTACGTTCGGCCTTCGATCAGTTCATTGGATTTCACGCGCGTGGATGAAGATCCTCTTAATCATCCGGACCCGCTCATCAATGAACGCATGGTAGAAACGCGCGTGGCCATGAAAGACGGCGAATCGCTGATCATCGGCGGATTGTTTGATGAAGATTTCCGCGAATCCATGCAAAGCGTGCCGTTTATTGAAAAAGTTCCTGTGTTAGGCGAGTTGTTCAAAAATCGCACGAAGAGCAAAGAACGCACAGAATTGGTGTTTGTGCTGACTCCTAATGTCGTGGGAAGAAAACAGATGGAAGAAGGCGATCAATTTCCCACACGTTTATCTGAATTTAATCAATACATGAAGGGACATAAGATTGCGATCGCTGAACCCAAACCCACGCGCATCAGCGCCTCAGAAATCACTCCAAGAGCGGAAGAGAAACCTGCGGAAAAAATCATCGCCCCTATCGCACCGGAAGCGAATATTGTCGCGCCTGTAGAAGAAACGATCGAACCAGTTGCCCTGCCGGAACCACAACCCTCCGTCCAAACCGATCCCACCTCACCCGTAGAGTCTGTAGCCCCCGCCGCTGAGCCACCGGTGGAACAACCTGTCGCCACAGAACCCACCGAAGAAACGCCTGTATCCGAAGGCGCAGAATTTATTCCCATTAATTCTTTTACTCCTGTGGATGCGTTTTCCGTTGGAGAACAACCTCGACAACCGATTGAGCAAATTCAACCAGGAACGCCGGAAGACTCTTCTGCGATGGTTGAGCCTATTCAAGAAATTCCTGTTCCGCCTCCACAGGAAACGCCTCCATCCACAGAAGAAACGCCAACCACTGAAACAACGACTCCCGCGGAAGCCTCTGAAGAGAATGCTCCTGTATCTTCAGAGACGTCGACGTCAACAGAACCTTCTTTGATGATGCCGCAAGATTTATCGATTTCTTTGCCCGCTCCAAATGCCGTTCCTGCAGGAGAAGAACAACCGCCTGCGCCTCAACCTGTCAATTAGCAGGTGTTGAAAAGTTTTTTGCAAAGAATGGCTTTTATTTCTATAAGATTATGTCCATTCTAAAAGGGATTTTTGGAATCCATGACTGAATTTTTCTTAATTCATACGAATCCGGAGATGGCAAGCGCAGTAAAAACGGCCATTGCCAAAAATGCGGAGTTCCAATTGGTCGGTCATGCGTCCTCCGGTAAGGAAGCGTTATTGATGTTGCCATCGCATCCGGTGAAAGTGGCGATGGTGCAGTTGGCGTTGCCGGATATGGAGGGATTTGATCTCATTCAGCAAATCCACGAAAAGTTTCCTTATATTTATATTGTTCCAACCTTAGAAGGAAATGAAACGGGCGCTGTTTGGCAAAAGATTTTACAGCTGAATTTGCACGACGTCATTAATGGTCCTGTCGGCGTTGCCGGAATCGAGCCTGTGTTGAGGAATGCGGCCAAGCAAGCGGAAGAATTGTTTACTGCAACAGGCGGACAAGTCCAAGGAAGCGGGTATTTAATCGCCGTGGCTTCAGCGCGAGGCGGCACCGGCAAGAGCGTGTTTTCCACAAATTTAGTCGTGAGCATGATGAAATCAAAAGCCTCCACGTGCTTGATTGATTACAGTATGTACGCTGGAGATTTCTTCACGATGTTAGATTTCGTGCCGCGCAACACGCTGGCCGACGCTATTGCACAAGGCGGAGATTTGGATTTGAGATTTCTTTCGACGTTGATTTCGGATCATCCTCTTGGGTTCAAATTTTTGGCGTGTCCGAACCGCGATTTTGATTTTTATGGATTCGATTACGAGCGAGCGCGGGGGTTGTTGAAAATTTCCCGCAGTGTGAGCGATTGTATTGTTGTCGACACCGGCGCGTATGATATCCCAAGCACATTGGCGGCGATCGATGAATCAGATTTGACGTTTTTGGTGACGACGCGCGACTTAGCGCGATTGCTAGCGATGCAACGGTATATTAAGTTTTTAAAAGAACGCGATATTGTTCAGCAAAAACTCAAAGTGATCATCAACAATGCGGAAGTAGGCACGGAAATTTCCGAGACAGAGGTCGAAGATGTTCTGGAACACGAAGTGACGGCGTATTTACCCAGCAATCCTCTTCAGACCACCTTTAGCATCAACAGCGGCAAGCCTCTTTCCCAAACGCAAAACGATTCTCCCTTGTGCAAAGTCATCCACCGCCTCGGCGAACTTTGCATCCAGCGATGGCAGGTGGATTGAATAGTTTTTTTAGACAGAATGAACAGAATTATTTCGACCCTTTTACCCATTTAACCACGGATATCGCGGATATTTAGCCCCGACAAAGTTGGGGCAAAAATCAATGTTCTCCGTGTTTTCCGTGGTTAAAAAGGGAAAGAGGGTACGGAGTAATTTTGTAGAAATTCTGTTCATTCTGTCTAAAAATCTTCTTTATGAAAAGGCGAGCGATATATCCGGGGAGTTTTGATCCGATTACGTACGGACATCTTGACGTGGCGGAGCGGGCATTGACGTTGTTTGATGAAGTAATTATTGCGGTAGCGAGAAATGCGGAGAAAAAACCGCTTTTTACGATTGATGAAAGAATGGAGATAATCCGAGGGGCAGTCAAAAAGCTTGCCAAGGGGGGAAAACTAAAAGTGACGACGTTTGATGGGCTTTTGGTGAATTTTGCGCAAAAGCAAAAGGCGTGTGCGGTAGTTCGGGGGTTGCGAGCGGTGTCGGATTTTGAGTATGAATTGCAATTGGCGTTGACCAACCGAAAGCTGGCGCCGAGTGTGGAGACGATTTTTTTGACGCCGAGGGAAAATCATATTTATTTGAGTTCAAATATGATTAAAGAAATTGCCAAGCTGAAAGGGCGAGTGGAGTGCTTTGTTCCGCCGAATGTGAAAGCGGCATTAGAGAAAAAGTTTTTTTAGACAGAATGAAGATTGCTATAAAAGATATTTCTGAGGAAGGGCTTTTGCTGGAAGGCGAGGTACCCGCAAGTCATTACGATCTACCGGAAGAAGGAAATCAACGATGGGGGATGATTGAATATCGTTTGATGTCCAACGTATTAGGAACGGAGTGTTTGATTAATGGGAATCTTCGCGTGGAATGGACATCGCCGTGTGCGCGTTGTTTAGAACCATTTAAGGTCAAAATTCATGTGAAAGATTTTAATCGATCTTATGATCTCTCTGAAGGGGTAGAATCTATAGACTTGACGGAGGCTATTCGGGAAGACATTCTGCTCAGTCTGCCCTTTGCCCCAAAGTGCCAGCTTGACGCCGATTTTCGTTGCCCTATGACGGGGCAGACGCATCGGGAACCGGAGAATAAGTTTGCCGAGATGAACCGTCAGGACACATGGGAAGCATTAGACAGACTGGAAAAAAAGAATTTAAAGCGAAAAAGAAAGAAGGAGTGATATGGGAGTTCCAAAAAGAAAAACGTCGAAGATGAAGATGCGGCATCGGAAGGCCTCGCATCGGCGACCGGCAAAGAATTTGCGTGTGGATAAGAAGACCGGAGCGAAGCATCTTTCGCATTGCGTTGATCCGCAAACAGGAATGTACAAGGGGCGGCAAGTATTAACCGTGCAAGCAGAAGGTTAATTGAATTTCTACATGAAAATAGCTCTTGATGCTATGGGGGGAGATTTTGCGCCTGAACGGCCGGTAGCGGCTGGGGTGCAAGCGCTTAAAATGTTTCCTCAGATCGGCAAGCTGTATCTGCTCGGCGACGAACCAGCTATTCGCACGGAGCTACAAAAACACGATATTTCTACCGTGGAAGCACGGCTGGAAATACGGCATTGCACGCAGGTGATCGAGATGTCGGATAGTCCGGTGGACGGCATTCGCAAAAAGAAAGACAACCCCATCTCCCGAAGCATGGATTTGATCAAGGACGATTTGGCGAACGCAGTGGTTTCCGCCGGGCATACCGGCGCGATGGTGGCGGCGGCGACGATCAAATTGAGGACTTTGAGCGGGATTGATCGCCCGGGGATTGCGACGATCATGCCGACGGAGACAAATTTGTTTGTGTTAATTGATGCCGGAGCGAATGTGGATGCGCGCCCTGAGCATTTGGTGCAATACGCGATCATGGGATCGGTGTATTCGCGCGAAGTGCTGAAATTCCCCTCACCTCGCGTGGGACTTCTCGGGATTGGCACAGAGGATGTGAAGGGCAATGCGAACACTAAAGAGACGTTTAAATTGTTGCGGCAGGCGCCGATTAATTTTGTGGGCAATATCGAGGGGCACGATGTTTTTGAACGTCCGGTGGAAGTGGTCGTCTGCGACGGGTTTGTGGGAAATGTTGTTTTAAAAACAAGCGAGAGTTTGGCGCACGCAATTTTTCTGTGGTTGAAAGACGAATTGACGAAAAGCCCGATACGAAAACTCGGCGCGTGGCTCGCACGCAATGCGTTTCGGGCAATTAAAAAGAAAACGAATTACGAAGAATACGGCGGATCGCTGTTGTTGGGCGTCAACGGCACTTGCGTGATCGCGCACGGTTCTTCCACGGTCAAAGCTTTAGTGAACGCGATTCGCGTAGCCGTCGAAGCGGTGCAATCTCGCGTGAATTCGCAAATTGTGGACGGCGTAGAGAGACTTGCGGCAGTCGTACATGAATAAAAATTCAACCATTCATTCGCGGATCGCCGCGACGGGCATTTATTTGCCGGAGAAGATTCTGACCAATGCGGAATTGGAACGCATGGTGGAAACTTCCGACGAATGGATCGTCACGCGCACGGGGATACGTGAACGACGCATTGCCGCCGCAAATGAAACGACTTCCGATATGGCGGCGCAGGCGGCGCTCAATGCCATTCAGCGCGCGCGGATTACTCCGAAAGACGTGGACATGATTATTGTGGCGACCGTGACGCCGGATACTTTTTTTCCTTCGACTGCATGCCATGTGCAACGGAAAATCGGCGCGACGCGCGCGGCGGCGTTTGACATTAGTGCGGCGTGCTCCGGATTTCTTTACGGCGTAATTATGGCGGATCATTTTATTCGCGCCGGAACGTATAAAAATATTTTGGTCATTGGCGCGGAGAAACTTTCTTCGGTCGTCGATTGGAAAGATCGCAATACATGCGTGCTTTTCGGTGACGGCGCAGGCGCGGCGTTGATACAGGAATCCAAGGATGGCAAAGGCATTCTGGCACACAATATGGGTTCAAATGGCGAGTATCACCAGATGCTCTACATGAATAATATTCAAAATCGAAATGAACAAATGCAAACACAATTGCCGGCGCAGTATATTCAGATGTCCGGCAAAGAAGTTTTTAAGCAAGCCGTCAACGCAATGGCGGGCGCGGCGAATGATGTGATTGGAAAAGCGGGTTGCACGATGGCGGATTTGCGCTGTGTAGTCACACATCAGGCGAATATACGGATTATCGAATGTCTGGCAGATAAATTAAAAATTCCGAAGGACAAATGCTTCATCAACGTGCACAAATACGGCAATATTTCCGCGGCGTGCATTCCGATTGCCTTGCGCGAAGCGGAAGATTTCTATCCGCTCAAACGCGGCGATAAAATCCTGCTGGTCGCCTTCGGCGGCGGACTCACCTGGGCGGCTACGCTATTGGAATGGTAGCGCGGGCGGTATCGAGGATCATTTTTGCGGTTTTGCGGCCGGCGCCGAGGTTATTTTGGAAAGTGTCGGCGGCGTTTTTTCCGAGTTCGAGGCGTTGGGAAGAATTTTTGAACAAGGATTTTAATTTTTCTTCCAATTCGCGTGAATCTTGCACTTGCAGAATACCTTTATTGTTTTTGAAAATGGCGGTGAGGATGGAAAAATTTTGCATGTGAGGACCGACGATGATGGGACGTCCAAAGCGCGCGGCCTCGATGAAATTCTGCCCGCCTTTGCCTAAAAGACTTTTGCCCATGAAAATCACGGTGCCCATTGAGTAGAGCGAACGTAGTTCGCCGGTGGTATCCAAAAGTAAAATTTCCGGTTTTTCCGCGAGGATAGTATCCAACTGGCTTCGTCGAATGATATTGAGCCCTGCACAATCTTCGAGAATGCGCGGCGCGCGCTCGGCGTGACGCGGCGCGAGCACTAGTTTGAGCGAGGCGACGTCTTGTTTGATTCTTTTGTAAATTTCGACAATCAATTTTTCTTCGCCGGGATGAGTGCTTCCCGCCAAAAGAATCGGGTCTTCTTCTTTCCATCCGAGAACGGTGCGGATGGATTCTGCCAATTTGGCGTTGTGGCTGGCGAGTTCAGCGACATCGAATTTGAGACTTCCCACGGTAAAGAGTTTGTGCGGCGGAAAACCGGCTTGAGCAAAACGCGCGCGGTCTTCCTCGTGTTGCAAACCAATCCACGAAATTTTTTTCAAAACCGGTTTTACGAAATTACGAAATTGACGATACCGCCGCCACGAACGATGCGAGAGCCGGGCATTAATCGTGCAAATGGGAATGTCTCTTTTTTTTGCCTCCCAGAGCATATTGGGCCAAATTTCGCCTTCGACCAAAACAAGCGCGCTGGGACGAATAAGATCAAAAGCACGACGCGTAATGGGATAAAAATCGATCGGCGTATAAATCACGACGGTTTGCTCATCAACGAGCGGCTGACTCACTTGGCGACCGGTTTGAGTGGTCACGGTCAGAACCACCGGTTGTTGAGGTTGAAGTTTACGAATTTCTTTGATCAGCACGCGCGCAATCATCATTTCGCCCACGCTGACGGCGTGAATCCAGAGAGGATTTTGAATCGAGCGGATTTTTTTTGCGGTCGTGTCGTCGTATCTGCCGAATCGCTCGTGAAAAAACGGCAAAACATTGCCTCTTCTTCTCATGCGCCAAAGAAAATATGGCCACGTCAAAGAAAGAAATAAAACAAGAACAACGTTATAAAAAAATCTTTGTAACATCGCTTACCCGATTAATCTTTCAACACATCCGTAAAAAAGTAAATTTTTAATTGCCGAATTTGCGAAGATGCTCTTTGGTGAGACGCGCGGTACGTTTGAAACGTTTATTAAGGCTTGTTTTGCGTTTGCGCAGTTGTTGCGAAAGTTTATCGACGACTTTGTCCACGGCGGCGTAGAGATCGGCTTCGACATCCTCAGCGTGAATATCCGGACCGGGAACAGCGAGATGGACTTTAACGCAAAATTGTTTGGAAGGCACGCGCGTTTTGTCGTACCAAAGCACCACGTGCGCGCCGATAATTTGATCGGTGACATGTTCGAGATGTTCGATTTTATCGGCGACATAGCCGTGAATGGCGGCTGTCAACTTCAAATGCCGCGGAGTAATATGTATATGCATAAGGATTAAAGGTAAAAAAAGGTTGGAGTCCTGTCAAGCGAGGGCTTCGACTTGAAAAGAAACTCTATTTTGAACGAGGTTGACCGAGATCAATAGTAAAAGTGTGCCAGCCAGCGTCATGATTCCAAAAATCCCGATCCTGCGGACGCCAGTAAAGATTCTTGCCACGCGAGGAACTTTCTTTGCTTTTAAGATTAAATTTCGCGCTGATTTGAAATTTCGAATCATCAACTTTTTGATAAGAATAAGGCGCGCCCGTAATAGGGTCTTTTTTATTTTGAATAAAAGAACTGGGATTGATATCGCAATCGGCGAGAGTTTCCGGAAGTTTCTCTTCTCTTGTGTAATAATTTTGAACTCGATAATAAATGTCACGCACATCATTTTCGCGTTGATTATCTTGAGATACCAATCTCGCCTGCAAGGGGCCACCCGTAATATAAATCGATGTGACACAAACTATAATGACAATCATGGTAAGAAGTTTTTTCGTGTGTTTGAGAACAGGAATCGATGTGACTTCTCTAGAAACTTCAGTGGATGCAAGAGTTCTAAAAAGATAAGCAAAAACGCCGCTGGCTAATCCCGCGATAACAGCGACTTTGAGAAAAAAGCGTAAAGTAATTTCTCCTTCGAGAAAACGCACAATAAGCGCAACAGCGTCGCCGACGAGCGTCAGGGTTGCGACAAAGAGTGTAAGATAGGTAAGCCAACGCCGAACGGGCGCAATGCCACGAGCAGGGTTGCGTACAAGATCCTTTTGAATTACGTTTTCAGTAAAGAGATACACAGGAAAAGCAATCACCAGCATCGCAACTCCATAGCGAAGCGAATAAGTAAAATAATCAGCGCTTTCGTTAGAAAGAGGTAAAAGAACATTGATAAAATCGAAATACAAACTCCCTAAACTGAATATCCAGAGAAATAACGAAGAAAACAAAAGGAGGTAAAGAAAGGCTTCGCGAGGAGATACGGAAGCTTTGCAAAGAGGAACAGGGATAGGCAAACCCGCATCCACATAAGCGGCTAAGGATTCCTCGATTTCGCGATCAGGCCACCCTCCCGCTTTAAGAGCACGTTGAATTTCAGCGCGAGCAACGCCGCGCGCGAGACATTCTTGAACAAATTCTTTGGATGAAGAGATCGCCATGTGTAAATGATTGTCTTTTCCTATGAAAAAAGCAACTACTCATGAAGGGAAAAGCCCTTATCGAAATGTTTTTTCCAACGGGAAAGTTGTTTTTGGATTTGTTTGCGACTGGGAGCGCCGGTCATAGTACGGTGTTCCAGCGCGGTGCGCAGGTCGAAGGCTCCGATGACTTCATGAGGCACGGCGGAGTCGATGCATTTCCAATCTTTCAGAGTTAATTTATGAATCGGCACGCCGCGCGTCTCGGCGAGAGCGACGGCTCCTCCAACAATTTCATGCGCTCGACGAAAAGGAATTCCCGCTCGCACGAGGGTATCCGCCGCGTCGGTAGCAAGCAATAACGGATCAAACGCCGCCGCTTCGCAACGTTGAGACATGATGCGCACGTCGCGCAACATCAGCGCGGTGGTATGCAAGCACAAATGAATCGTGTCTGCCGTGTCGAATACGCGCTCTTTATCTTCCTGTAAATCGCGATTGTAGGTCATGGGCAAGCCTTTCATCAGCGTTAACAGCGCAGTCAAATTCCCAATCACACGCGCGCTTTTGCCTCGTATCAATTCCGCGACATCCGGATTTTTCTTTTGCGGCATCAAACTTGAGCCGGTCGTAAAAGCGTCGCCGATACGGATAAAACCAAATTCCGCGCTCGACCAAAGAATCAAATCTTCACCCAGCCGTGACAAATGCACCGCGATCAACGCCGCCGCAGAATTGTATTCGATCAAAAAATCACGGTCACTGACGGCGTCCATGGAATTTTGCGTAACTTTTGAAAACCCTAATTCCTTCGCGACAAATTCGCGGTCAAGCGGCAACGAACTGCCTGCAATCGCGCCTGCGCCTAGAGGACAAACATCGGTTCGCTTGTAAACATCGGCCAAGCGTTGCGCGTCACGCTCCAACATTTCCACGTACGCCAACAAATGATGCGCCAAATACACCGGTTGTGCGCGTTGCAAATGAGTGTAGCCGGGAATAATCACGTCGTCGTTTTCATTCGCCAACGCTACCAGCGCGCACTGAAGTTCGCGCACCTCATAAAGATGTTGTTCGATTTGTTCTTTGAGCCAAAGTCGGATATCGACGGCGACTTGATCATTTCGGCTTCGCCCCGTGTGCAGTTTTGCGCCTGCGGGAGTTTTTTTCGTCAACGCCGATTCGATATTCATGTGCACGTCTTCATGCGCGATGTTCCAACGAAATTTTTTTTGTTCGATTTCACTCTGAATGTCTTTCAATCCCTTCAAAATCAAATCGCGCTCTTGAGCTGTGATGATTCCGACGCGGCGCAACATTTTTGCATGCGCAATGCTTCCGCGAATATCTTGAGCGTACAATCGCTTGTCGTAACTGACCGATTGCGACAATTCCCACACCGCCTCGTGCGCTCCCGTGGAAAAACGCCCGCTCCATAACGCCTTCTTTTGCGAAATTTTCATGTCGTCAGTATGGCACAAGCGACTTTTTCCTGCAAAAACATCTTTCACAGGATATAGCGATCGAAAGGAGATCAAATCGCCGCGTCGTTAATAGTCCAAAACGAGGTCAAACTTGACCTCGAGTTTTTTTTAAGGAGTTTGGTCCGCTCGCCAAGACGGGATCATGCCCCTCTTATTGCCCCACCAAAGCGTATGGACCCTCTACCTGTTCTTGTGGCTCTATTTTATGACTTATTCCCTTACGAAAACTTTTGCAGAGTTTCGAAAAGCTGTTTGCTTGTAGCGCAAAACGTCAGTAAACTTAATCGATTCTGTAAAGATTATGAAAATGCGTTCACAGGGACTGTATGACCCAAGATTTGAGCACGATTCGTGTGGCGTGGGATTTGTCGTTAATGTCAAAGGCAAGAAATCGCATGAGATTGTACAACAAGGCGTGCAGATTTTGGTGAATTTGGCGCATCGCGGCGCGTGCGGGTGCGAGGCGAATACCGGCGACGGCGCGGGAATTTTAATTCAGAAGCCGCACAAGTTTTTCAAAAAAGTTTGCGCAAAAGCGCGGATGGATTTGCCGGAATTTGAACAGTACGGCGTGGCGATGATGTATCTGCCGCCGAATGTTCAGCGGCGCCAGGAATGCGAAAAAGTTTTTGAGGACACAGTACGCGTGGAGGGGCAAAAATTTTTGGGTTGGCGCACCGTGCCGACGGATGATCGCTTGCTCGGCGCGGGCGCGAAATCGGAAGAGCCGTTGATACGGCAGGCGTTTATCGGTAGGAATCCGAATATCAAAGATGATTTGGCGTTTGAGCGGAAGTTGTATGTGATTCGGCGGCGCGCGACCGATAGTATATGTTATTCCGGAATTTTAGGCGCGGATTATTTTTACGTTTCGAGCCTTTCGTACAAAACAATCGTCTATAAAGGCATGCTCATGCCGGAGCAAGTGGGGCCGTATTATCCGGATTTGAACGATCCGGACGTGGAGAGTTCTCTCGCGTTAATTCATTCGAGATTTAGCACCAATACTTTTCCGAGCTGGGATCGCGCGCATCCGTATCGTTACTTGGCGCACAACGGCGAAATCAATACGTTGCGCGGAAATGTGAATTGGATGCACGCGCGCGAAATGTCGTTCCAATCCGAGCTTTTTGGAGAAGACATTCAGAAACTTAAACCCATTATTCTGCAGGACGGCAGTGATTCGGCGATGCTTGATAATTGCTTCGAGTTTTACGTGCTGGCAGGGCGTTCGCCGGCGCACGCGATGATGATGATGATTCCTGAACCGTGGTCGAATCACGAAAGCATGAGCGACGAGAAAAAAGCGTTTTATGAATTTCATGCATGCATGATGGAACCGTGGGACGGTCCGGCGTTTATTACGTTTACCGATGGCTTTCAGATCGGCGCGGTGTTGGACAGAAACGGGCTTCGCCCTTCGCGCTATTATATAACCAAAGACGATTTTGTGATTATGGCGTCGGAAGTCGGCGTGCTGGAAATCGAGCCGGAGAGAATTCAGCAAAAAGGACGACTTCAGCCCGGACGCATGTTTTTGGTGGATACGCGCGAAGGAAGAATTATTTCCGACGAGGAAATTAAGGAAAAAATGGCAAAGGCGCATCCGTATCGCCAATGGCTCAACGAAAATTTGACGAAGCTGGAAGATTTGCCGGCGCCGAAAAATAAAAATGAAAATCTGGGCGAGAATCTTTTGACGCAACAATTGATATTCGGTTACACGACCGAAGATCAGGCGATGATCTTAGCGCCGATGGCAAAAAACGGCGTGGAGCCAATTGGTTCCATGGGCAACGATGCTTCGCTGGCGACGCTTTCGGAAAAACCACAGCTTTTATATAATTATTTCAAACAACTTTTCGCGCAGGTCACCAATCCGCCGATTGACGCGATTCGCGAGGAAATTATCACGTCTACCGAATCGTATTTGGGCACGGAGGGAAATATCTTGCATCCGGGACCGGAAAATTGCCGAAGATTAAAACTTCGCTGGCCGATTTTGACCAATGAGGAATTGGAAAAAATCAAAGAACTCGATCAACCGAATTTCAAAACGCAAACGCTCTCAATGCTTTTCCCTGCAAAAGAAAAAGGCGTTGGATTAGAAAAAAGCATTCAGCAATTGTGCGACGAGGCGGATCAAAAAATCCGCGAAGGCGCGACCATTTTGATTCTTTCGGATCGCGGAGCGAATGCCGAGATGGCGCCGATTCCGGCGTTGATGGCGGTTTCGGCATTGCATCACCATTTGATCGCGCAAGGCACGCGCACCAAGGCGGGGATTTTGGTGGAATCCGGCGAGCCGCGCGAAGTGCATCATTTTGCGTTGCTCATCGGTTACGGCGCGACGGCGGTGAATCCGTACGTAGCATTTGAGACGTTGGAAGAAATGGTTTCTCAAGAAAAAATCGACGGAACGGACAAAGAAAAGGCGATTGCGAATTACGTCAAAGCGTCGGTGAAAGGCATTGTCAAAACGATGTCGAAGATGGGGATTTCCACGATTCAGAGTTATCGCGGCGCGCAAATTTTTGAAGCCATCGGCTTAAATAGCGAATTGATCGATAAATATTTTCGTTGGACGCCGTCGCGCGTGGAAGGCGTGGACTTAAATATTCTTGCGGAAGAAATTTGTCGGCGGCACGGGAAAGCATTTGCGCAAGTTGGAGCAGAAGTTTTGCCCGAGGGAGGACAATACAAATGGCGGCACGACGGCGAACATCATCTTTTCAATCCGCAAACCATTCATTTGCTCCAGCGCGCGTGCCGCGAGGAGAATTACAATTTTTTCAAAGAATATTCGGCGCTGGTGGATAATCAATCCGAGCGGATATGCACGTTGCGCGGGTTGATGGAATTTCATTTGCCGGAAAAAGGAATTCCGATGGATGAAGTCGAGCCGGTGGAAGCGATCATGAAGCGATTCAAAACCGGCGCGATGTCGTACGGATCGATCAGCAAGGAAGCGCACGAGACTTTGGCGATCGCGATGAACCGCATCGGCGGAAAAAGCAACACCGGCGAAGGCGGCGAAGACCCGGAGCGTTACGAAGATTTGCCGAACGGCGATTCGCTCAATAGCGCGATCAAGCAGGTGGCATCGGCGCGATTCGGCGTGACCAGTTATTATTTGGTCAATGCGAAGGAACTGCAAATCAAGATGGCGCAAGGCGCCAAACCGGGCGAAGGCGGGCAGTTGCCGGGCACAAAAGTTTATCCGTGGATTGCGAAAGTGCGGCATTCGACGCCGGGCGTGGGATTGATTTCGCCGCCGCCGCATCACGATATTTATTCCATCGAAGATTTGGCGGAGTTGATTCATGATTTGAAAAACGCGAATCGCGACGCGCGTATTTCGGTGAAACTCGTGGCGGAAGTCGGCGTGGGTACCGTGGCGGCGGGCGTGGCAAAAGCCCACGCGGACGTAGTGCTTATCAGTGGACACGACGGCGGCACGGGCGCGTCGCCGCTCTCGAGCATCAAGCACGCGGGAATTCCTTGGGAACTGGGACTCGCGGAAACGCATCAGACACTTTTACTCAATAATCTGCGAAGCAGAATCGCGGTTGAAGTGGATGGTCAACTCAAAACCGGGCGCGATTTGGCGATTGCGGCATTGCTCGGCGCGGAGGAATTCGGTTTTGCGACAGCGCCTCTGGTGACGCTTGGGTGCGTGATGATGCGCGCGTGTCATCTGAATACATGTCCGGTGGGCGTTGCGACGCAAAATCCGGAATTGCGCAAAAAATTTGCGGGCAAACCGGAGCACGTGGTGAATTTCATGCGTTTCATTGCGCAGGAATTGCGCGAAACGATGGCGAAACTCGGATTTCGCACCATCAACGAAATGATCGGGCGCGTGGATTGTTTGAATTTGAAAAAAGCGGTTTCGCATTGGAAAGCGAAAGGATTGGATTTTTCAAAAATTTTATTCCAGCCGGAAGTCGCGCCGAATGTAGGCCGTTATTGCCAGATGAAACAAGATCACGGCATCGAAAAATCGCTCGATGCTCAGGTGTTGCTTAAAGTTTGCAAACCGGCGCTCTTGCGCGGAGAAAAAGTGCACACGACGTTGCCGATTCACAACACCAATCGCGTGGTGGGAACGATTCTCGGGAGCGAAATTTCAAAACGATTCGGCTCGAACGGCATGCCGGAAGATACGGTGCAATTACATTTCAAAGGTTCAGCGGGGCAGAGCTTCGGCGCGTTTATTCCGCGCGGCGTGACGCTTGCATTGGAAGGCGACGCGAATGATTACATCGGCAAAGGGCTCTCCGGAGGAAAAATTATTGTGTATCCGCCGACGCATTCTACGTTTGCGGCGCGAAATAATATCATCATCGGCAATGTGGCATTTTACGGCGCGACGAGCGGCGAAGCGTACATTCGCGGGATGGCGGGAGAGAGATTTTGCGTGCGTAATAGCGGATTGCGCGCGGTGGTGGGTGCGGTGGGCGATCACGGTTGCGAGTACATGACGGGCGGTTGCGTGGTGGTGTTAGGACCCACCGGAAGAAATTTTGCGGCGGGTATGAGCGGCGGCGTGGCGTATGTTTGGGACATGAATGGCGATTTTAAATCGCATTGCAATATGCAAATGGTCGGACTGCACAAATTGGAAGACGCTGAAGATATCGCCGAACTCAAACGCATGATCGAACGCTTCTTAAAATATACCGCCAGCACGCGCGCCGATAAAATTCTCACTTATTGGGAAAAAACCGTTCCTCAATTTATCAAAGTTTTGCCTAAAGATTATCAGCGCGCAATGGACGCCATGGCGCGCGTGAAAGCAAAAGGATTGAGCGGAGAAGAAGCCGTCATGGCCGCCTTCGAAGAAAACGCCCGCGACCTCGCGCGAGTCGGTGGAAATTAATCCGGACAGGGAGGGATTCGAACCCTCGTTGGCTATTAACCAAACCCGCTTTCCAGGCGAGCCCAATCAACCGCTCTGGCACCTGTCCCAAAGAAGACAGAATATCATGCCTGAAATTTTCTTCCAAGAAAGCACAAAAACACCTCCTCATAAAAAGGAAGTGTTTTTGAAAAGCAAATTAACCCGGATTTCTCACCACCAGAGGTAAAACAATGAGAGAGTGTTGACGAGAAATCCCGTGCCGCCTGCAACTTATCGTCAACGAGATGCCCGCGATTGCAAGGAGGACGGAGGGAGTGTGTCATGACGACACTCGACCGACGACCGACACAGCATGCGCAGGCAGATTGTTGGTGAGAAGTGCAGGTTAAAATTATTCGACGTCTTGCACGTAAACAAGCGTCACAATTTTTTCCGGATTAAAGGTTCCTTCTTCTTCTAGAGATACGGCTTTCTTAAGCTTACCAGCATCTTCTTCATGATAAGTCTCTCCAGCAGATGTCTCCGAAAACGCCTCAGGAAAGATGCGCGTCAAATCTTCTTGGCCGACAAGTTCCAGTTTCTTATCTTTCTTAATGACTATACCGACGATTTCTTTTCCAACAAACATAGGACAACCAATCATCCATGGAGGATTCGCCTGTGTGCGGCTCATTTGAATAGCTTTCGGACGAGCCAACGTAGAACCATTCTCAATATCAAAAGCTAGCACCATACCTGATTCTTTTTGTTGCGCGTCTGAAGGCGCTTTACCCCATGCAATCCCTTTGTAAAGCCCCGAAAAACTCACAGACCCCACGGCCTGTCCCAATGCTAAGTTGGTTTCAATGTCTTTTCTTACAATTTTCACTTCCATGATTCCAAATTGCGTGCGCAAACGAACCTTCTTATTCGGACCCACTTCCGGCACGATATCGCTCATGACCACAAAATACCCTTTTTCACCCAAAAAAGTTGCCGTTGCCATAGTTTCCAACTTCTGAACATCTCCATTAGAATTTGCGATCTTCTTGCGCGTGGAAGGAATGGGCACTTGCACTTCCGTATCACCCAAAAGAAACTTCGCCACTTCTTTCTTTTTGTCTACACCTGAAAAAATAGCCACAGGCGCATTAAGCGCCGCCATTTCGGCCTCGGCAGATTCTTGTTCGGTGGTTGTTTGCGACTTTTCTTTCATCAATTTGATTTCATCGCCTTGACGTACGACTTTGTTCTGAACAATCAGTACTGCATTGTCGCCAATCTCAAGAACCCCTAAAATATTCTTGGCTAAAGCATCAAATTCTTGACGAAATGCTACAGGCGTTTCCGCCACAGCCACTCCACTGAAAGGATTCCTCGGAAAATTTTGAGGGTCCGGAACAGGCCTCCATCCGGGTTGAACTTCCCCTGAAATCATCATGGGTGACGAAGATGGCATCGGAGAAGCTACTGGAGCCGTATCGTTTGACGGAGGCTCTTCTTCTGTCACGGATGGCAAATCAGGCTCAATAGGAGCCTGCGCAACAGAAGGCACTACGGGCATTTCAGGCGTTCTGACGGCAATGCCGGAATCCAAAGAAACTTCTTCCCCAGACTGCACAGGCACAATCGTTGGAACGGTTTCTGAAAAACCGGAAAATATCAAAGTTCCTAAAAGAAGAGTACTTGTTACAACATAACGGATTTTCATGTTAGCCCTCCAAAGCCTCCTGCAATTCCACAAACGGAAATTGCTCCTCGATTCGTTTTAATTGAAACCGAGAAGCGTATTTTTGAAACCATTTTTGCACCGGCTCGACCCACCAACAAGTACGACTGTGCAATAAATGAAACTCCACTCCCGGTTCGTCCACTTCACCCGCAAGCGATTCCAAATATTCAATAATGCTTTCAACGTCCGAACTACTGCCTTCGGACGTGCGAGAAATAAAACTAAAAGGGTCTTCCCAAACCCCATCGCGCACGGCCATCCCCAAAATCACAGACTGATCTCCTACCAAAATCAATTTCTTGGTGCCGTCTTTGCGCGCACTTTCAAGACGTCGAATGGCCAAATTCGTCATGTTCGCTAAGCCAATTTGCATGCGCGCGATATTCATGCCCACTTCTTTGATGACTTTCTCCACCGCCACAGCTTCACGACTTGTCACAGAGAAACTAATAAATTTCTTTTTGTCTCCGGAGGGCACGATTTGATATCGCCGATCTTGTTCATATCGGTTCCTCAAAACCGATTTCGGATTCGACAGCAATGCTTTTTGAAGCGAATTATCATCCGGAAGATGCCCCATTTCCAATTCGCAAAGCAAATTCGCCGGAGTAAAACTGATCACCAAGTGATTGGTCCTCGCCATCGTACGTCCCTGCTCGAGTAGCGATGTGGTCAAATAAGGACCTTCCACTTTTTCCCCGGGAATAATTTCCCAACGTTTACCTCGAGGACGCGCCGTGTACCCATGCACTCCAGCGCCACCAATGGTTAACACTAATAATGACCTCTTTCGACTAAAACGACTGCTAATCGTATATTCCGGGTCCAACGGATCAGGACTAAAGGCTCTTAACGTTAACAAATTAAATAAACCATTACTCATTGTTGTCCACCTCAAGATTAAGCGTTAAATCCACCGTTTGAGCCGTTTTGGCCTTCCAATTTGCCGATAAAACGCGCACTACATCCAATTCGTGCTCCGTGGTCATCAGCCAACTCAACAAAGCTTTAAAATCACCCGTCGCCTGCATGATCAATGATCCGGTCTTTTGCGAAGTCGCCGGTTGTGAGCTTGTCTCTCCTGTGGTCAGTGAAGGCACTTGCTCGCGAGCGCGAGAAGCCATCCATTCGATCGAATTCTGCGTCCACGGCTTGCTTAATTTTTCTTCCGCATTTCTCCAAAGCGCTTCCTTGGCCTGCACCACAGTCATTTCATGTTCCAACTGCTTGATCTTTTGAGTCAGGTCTTCTTGCTTTTGCACCGCATGATCACAACGCTCTTTCAGAGCTTGCATCTGTTGCTTAAATTGCGTTGCGCTATCCACGATTGCCTTACCCGCAAAAAATGCGCCAACGGTAAACGCCACCACCAAGAAACCTAAAAGACCATATTCTTGTCCACCCGTCTTCCTTTTTCTCATATCTGAAGTTGCCATAATGCTACGCCCTTTCTTTTAACGGTTAACTTGATACTCCAACTCCAACTCCGTCCCCTGCTCTGTGACGTTTTGTTTATTATTCACAACGCCAAGCCGCGAATCCACTTGGCGCACGACGCTTAACACGCGCCCCGCTTCATACGTGCCGCGAATTTTTATCGCAATCTTCACAATGCCGGGATTTTGCCCCACGGGCGGTTGATACGTATAATCCAGACCGCGCAATTTGACATCTTCAGGTAAAACTCTAAAGATTTTTTCCAAAATATCCCCCGCCCCCAAAGATGTGTTCGCCCATATTTCTTTTTTCTGCACATACGTCTTTAACATCTCGTGATGTTTAATCTTTGCCTCTAAATTGGCCCCCTCCGCCTCCGCTTGAGAAGCCTTGATCTCGATATTCTTCGCATCCACCGCAATACTGGCCACCGGCACAATTTCCCAAATCGCTCGCCCTGCAAAAAATAAAATCACAATGTAAAACGCCAGCACGAAAATCAGCATGACATTCGGCGCCGGCTTGTGCACAAGTTCATCCGTCTTGATATCTTGTCGCGTTGTTAATTCACCTAAATTAATCATGATGTCACCTCTTACTCCTGCGGATAAAGCCAAGCCATCATTTCACCATGCTCCGAGGGAGAAATACGCCCTGACTCCTGCAATCTTTTTATGCTCCTTTCAAAAGTAATATGTCCTTTCTTTGCTCCATACACAATCTCATTACGAAGTTCTGCCGCTTGCCCCTTGCGGATACAATTCGTCGTGGCATGCGTTTTAATCATGACTTCGTGAATAGCCACGCGCCCCCGATATCCCCCCTCCGCTTTACACAGACGCTGACAAACAATCAATTCCACATTCGTGGCTAATTGCTCTCGAACCAAATCTTGCCTCTCGCGTTCAATCATCTGCACATAACGCTGAATCGTCATGTCCGAAGACGTCGCGTGAATCGTCGCCACCACCAAATGCCCAGTCTCTGATGCTTCCAACGCCGTGCACGCGGTTTCACTGTCGCGAATTTCTCCAATCACAATGACATGAGGCGATTGACGCAATGCCGCTTTGAGCCCCTGCGCAAAAGTCGGCTCATCCCGGCCAATTTCACGTTGCGAATAAATACTGGAAACGTCGTGCGGCATGAGATATTCCACCGGATCTTCCAATGTCACGACGTGCTCTTTTTTATTTTTCCCTCTAGCATACAGCACAGAGGCGATCGAGGTCGTCTTTCCACATCCCGTCGGCCCGCATAGTAAAATCATGCCTTGCGAAAGACGCGTCACAGAATCCAATAAAATTTGAGGTATATTAATTTCTTCAGGCGTAGGAATATTGCGACTCAATACACGCAAGACGATTCTACCGCCGCCAACTTCCTCAAAGGCTGATACGCGAAAACGCTGTCCCGCCAAGGTGAAGGAAGTTTCTACCGCTCCGCCTCTCAGCGCCGCCGGCTCGGTATGCATGCGATCCAAAATCGCAAAAAATAAATTCCTCGCCTTGTCCGCAGTTAAGCTCTCTAAAACTTCCACTACTCCAAGCTTCAAAATCCACGCGCCTTCAAATTCTGAAACAATAATATCCGACGCGCCTGCGGCTACACAGGCGCTTAAAATCTCATCCACATCTACACGTGAAATTTCTTCCTGCAAATACTCACTCCCCGATTCTAGATGGAATTCTGACATATTCCTCTCTTCGGGCTCCACACATTCCAACAATTCGTCGGCATCTGTTATAAAATCGGGTGCGGAAATCATCTTTTACGATAAATCCTTGTTTTGTCGATGGATTGAGTTTCAACAGCGTCAAGATCCTCCATAATGCGTTCGTCCTTCGTGTCCCTAAACTGACTCGGCATAAGAGATTTGGCTTCTGTGTCAGCCAAAATCGTCGGTGTCAACAACAAGGTAATATTCGTGCGACTGAAGTCTTTACTCTTATCCTTAAATAAAAAGCCAAAGATCGGAATCTCGCTGAGCCATGGAATGCGCCGAATATTGCTGGATTCGGCAATCCTCTCCAAACCGCCGATCGCCAACGTCTTTCCGCTTGGCACACGTACTTCGCCTTCATACAGCGTGGCATTCGTCGTCACGCGCCCCGTGCGAGTTTCACCGGACGTGGATGCGTCCGCCGCGCTGATTTCAATGCCAATCTTCAACAAAATTACTTCATCGTTAATTTGTTGAGGCACGATGTTAATAATAGTGCCGATCTGTTGCGTGCTCGCCGTGAAATTCGTCGTCGTGCCGGAATCGTCCGTTGTTGAAGTCGAGCTCGTATCCGTGGCTCCTGTCGTCGCCGTGGTGGACACTTGCGAGATCACAGGTATATTCGTCGTCGTCTGAATTTTGACTTGCTGATTGTTCGCTGTCACCACTCTCGGATAACGCGCCACTCGGGATTTATTTTCAGACATCCATGCGCGCACGGTAGCTTCCAATGCATCTGATTCCAAAATCACACCCGTAGGAAGCACAGGATTCTCCAACACATTATAGGCCATCGCCGTTGTCGATGTTCCTTGGCCAGCTCTAAAGGTATAACCGCTCGCCACATTTTCCCAACTGACGCCCAACGATTCCGTAGGATTTAACTCGGACTCGATAAAGATTGCATCAATTGCAATATTGTTCACCGCTTTGTCCACAACATCCAAATATTTTTCCACCCAATGATGTTGATGCTCGGTGGCAATCACATAAAGCGTATTGGATTCCGCATTGTAACTCACAAAGGATTCATTGCTTGCTTGATCTTCTGTTCTGCCCTCTTCCCCGGTTTGTCCCGTTTGAGAAGTTAAACGATTTCTTTCCGCAATTCCCAAAATTTCACGAATGGTATCCAATACATCCGAACTTTGTGCGAGGCGATCCTGCACGTCACCCAAAGTAGTAAAATTCGATTCGCTATTGACTTGACTGAGGTTCGAACCTGTTTGACTGGTACTACTGGTATTACTATCATTATTGTTGTTGCTACTATTGTTATTATTATTGTCATTATTGTTGTTGTTATTACTTGAATCCCCGCCAATGTCCGAATAACTCGCAGAACCAAATGTTCTGTCTTCATCGCCGCCTGCGGCATTACCACCACCGGATAATCCCAAATGAATATGCTGAAGCTTATATGTCTTCGCCACCAGCGCTTCTTTGTCTTTCTTGCGAATAAACCACAAATCTTTTTCTTTGATCACTTCCATGCCCGCATCATGCGCAATTAATTCCAACGCTTTAAATGCCGGCATTCTCAAACGAATCGATATCGTATCCGAATCAATTTTCGGCAACACGTAATTAATATCCGATGCCTCGGCTAATCCGCGCAACACTTCAATCACCGGCGCATCCAAAAACTCCGCATCCACCATCCGCGTTTGATAAAGCATCTGACGCTCATCCACAATAAAATCGCCCAGAGTCATATTATTAATGATGGCGTTATCTCCCGTTCCTCCGGAAAGCTCCGGAAGCACCACCACGTCACTATCTTCACCCTCGTCCTCGTCAAAATCTTCTTCCTCCGTCAAGAGAAGTCCGGTCTCATCCGCAGTGTACAGCACCACTTCGCTGTTCACTCGCGCATGTGCGGTAAAGATTGGAGTGGCAGCCACCAACGCAAGCGTTGTTAAAAATGTAAGCCAGCCGTTAAGGAATTTATATTCTTCTCGCATACCTATTTTCATCATCGTTTTCAACCGACATTTTTTTTCAGGAGGGGTGGCGGTCGGGCACATCCATCCTCCCTGTTTAGAATAGCTTAGAAACTTCTCTATAGGTTTTCTGTGGATTGGAAAGCTTTTTTTTGTATTTTACTCATTTTTTTTTGCCTTCAAATTCCACTGTCGTAAAAAATATCACTCGCACGATTTTTTACGAGTGAAAATAAAACGCTTATTGCAACCACGCGTTTTATCGTCTGCGAATTTCAATGTTGATAACGCCGTCGTTAATGCTCTGCTGAGGCAAAATAACATCATAATGCTTGAGTCCGCTGTCTCGAAGTAATTTTCCAATTTCCGCGCCCACGCGTCTCGCCGCATCCATCGAAAAAGGTTGATTTAATAACGCGCCCGCCGCGCTTCTTACTCGACGCATGGTTTCCGTAGGCAATTGACCAATGCTGACGACGACACGATCTCGCGAAGAACGCGCCGCATTTTTCATTTCCGAACTCGCCACAATTACTCGACGAATGAGCGAGATGTTTTCTTTGCTCGATGCCTCTTCGTCGAAATCTTCACGCACAGGCGACTCGCTTGCCATACTTTCCAACGACGGCATTTCTACTTGATCGTCGCCGATTTGTACGGTTTGCTGTCTCTTTAAATTTTCCAATTCGCTGGATACTCCTCGCACCGCCGCTTTCAATCGTGCGCGCGAATCACTCAATTCTTTATTCTTCTTTTGCGCCGACTGCGCGCCGTTCAGTTCTCGAGAAAGCCCTTCTAACGTCGCTTGCAACTGATTCTTTTCCGTTTCGACTTCTTGAATTCTCCCGCGAATCTCTCTGGCTTGACTCAACTCCTTCGATAAATTCCTCAACATCGATTTCAGTTGCTCTTTTTCTTTTTCCAATTGTTGCACCTTCGCCTCTGTCATCTTGGAACCCTGAACTTGCTGAGATAAATCCCCAAGCGTCGCATTCAATTGTGTTTGTTCTTCCTCAAGTTGCGCAACTCGCTCTTCGGCCATCCGCGCTTTTTGCAATTTGCCGGACAATTCATCCAACTTGGCGCGCAATTGATTTTTTTCCGCTTCCCATCGCTCGCTTTTTTCGCTCTTGGCTTGCGCTTGACGCAAGTCCGCCGCCAAACGCCCCAGCATGTTTTCCAATCGATCTTTTTCCTCCGTTGCCTGTTCGCGTTGCACACGCGACACCGAAGAACCTTGTATATCCGCCGTTAATTGCAACAACATCTGTTCAATTTTTTGTTTTTCAGCCTCAAGTTGATTCACTCGTTCCTGCGCCCGCCTGGCCGTCTTCAATGAGCTGGATAAATCTTCCGCCATTTCTTTTAACTGATTTTTTTCCGCTTCTAATTTTTTAATTTGCTCGTCGCTGGATCGCGTTTCTTTAAGCTTCCGGGATAATTTTTCCACCATGTTTTTTAACTTGGCCGTTTCCGTTTTCACCATTTGTTTTTCAACTTCAGCTTGCCGTTTTTCCTTTTCCGCGAGCGCCTTTTCCTCCTCTAACTTCTTAATTTGATGATCACTTGTCTGAGTATCTTTCAATTTGCGGGAAAGTTTTCCAGCTGTACTCTTCCACTTGGTTTTTTCTTCTTCTACCAATTGCTTCTCCGCCTCTACTTGCTTGACGCGCACGCCTAATTGCTTGGCTTCGTCTAATTGCTGAGATAATTCATTGAGCATCGATTGCAAACGCGAGCGCTCCTCTTCAAATTGCCGAATTTTTTCCGTGGATGCCTGCGCGTCTTTCACGCCCTGCGAAAGATTATTCAATAACGTCTTGAGCTTGGCTTTGTCTTCTTGGCCTTTCCTTAACTTCGCCGCCAATTTCGACGCTGTAAATTTTAATTTCTCTTTTTCCGTCTCTAATTGATCCAATCGCTCGTCGTATTCTCCTCCCATCGACCACACTGGCTCGTCGTCGCTCGCCGCCATATCCGTCCAATACGAAGAAGAATAAACCGGGAACGAACCGGATACGTCCGCTGTCGCCATCCTAGGTTGCACGTAAGTCAGAAAACTCGGCCCCTCGGCTTTCGGATAAAGTGTCAGCGTCAGTTGCGTCGGAATAGAGATCGGCGAAAAAAGATTAAAATACGCCGCGTTCCCCTTTCCCCATGATGCAATCGCTCGCCCAATAGCTTCCACCGAAGAACCATCCGCAGGCCAACCGACGTAATTTTCCAGCAGTTGCATCAAAGTCTGCAAATTACGGTCTTTTAATAATTTCCCCGGCGTGACTTGCACTGTCCCATCCCGATTGCTTACCGCCGGATAGGTCGTTCCATCCTCGACTAAAATAATCCCTTGCAACCGCGGAATATTGGATATCTGGGCAATGTCGGCGTGCGTCAAAAAACTAAAAAGTAGCGCAACCACCGCACCGCGTGACAATAAACTCGCCATAACCCCCATTTAATGGGCTATTTTTTCCCGTTTGGAAAGTAAAAATTCATGATTCCTGAATTTCTTGAATTTTAGCATTTCTTTTTTTTCAAAAAGCAGTATATTTTTGGGTTGGGTATGGCGATCGAAATTCAACAACCGGACACGCAAACAGGGCAACAGCATCGCCTCCAAGAAGCTTTTGCCAAAGGATGGAATGTGGTGGTCTGGAATGATCCCGTGAATTTGATGAGCTACGTTATTTATGTGTTTCGCCAAGTGCTGGGCTTCGATCCTCCCACCGCACAAAAACACATGCTCGAAGTGCATCACCAAGGCAAAAGTTGCGTCGCTCAAGAAAAACGCGAAGTCGCCGAATTTTATTGGCAACGCCTTCAGCAATTCGGACTCAAAACCACCTTGGAAAAAAATCGCTGAGGGTTTCATGGAAATCAAGCGGCGAAAAAATGCGTTTTGCATGACTTTGTCCGCGCACGAAGCTTCTCTGCTCCAAAGTTGCCTTGCCGCCATCCAAGAAGCTTATCAAAGTGAAATCTTGCCTCCCTCCGTCGAAGCCGCTCTGTATCAACCCGACAGCGCAAAAGATTTGCCCGATCATCAAGCCGTTGAGTACACACAAGAATTACGCACTTTTCGCGGCGAACACTCCAAGCATATCCAACGTTGGATTCAATCGCTCGCCAATGCCCTCATCCAATCCCCAGTCCAATGGCAACTTCCCGCGGAAGAAGCGGATTTATTTCTCATGATTATTAATGATCATCGACTTTACCGCGCCGCAGAATTCAATATCGCCGATGCCGACATGGAAACCCCCATCGATCAAATTTCCCAACCCGATAAACGCATCGCTCTCCTCGAAATCCACTTCCTCGCATGGTTTATCGAATTGCTCCTGCGTGAAATGTAACCCGCCTACGCATTCCCGCGCGCGTTTTTTAATACAACTGTTATCATTATTTGTTTGAAAACATTTCTCTGACATCGGTGATTTTTCCCGTAATCGCGGCGGCGGCGACCATTACGGGGCTCATGAGAATCGTTCTGCCAGTTGGGCTTCCTTGGCGTCCGCGAAAATTGCGATTGCTGGAGCTGGCGCAAAGTTCGTCGCCGACGAGTTTATCCGGATTCATCGCTAAACACATGGAGCACCCCGGCTCTCTCCAATGAAAACCGGCTTCCGTGAAAATTTTATCCAATCCCATTTCCTTGCAAATTTTTGCGACGCCTTGCGAACCCGGTACCACTAATGCGCGCACGCCGGCGGCGACTTTTTTGCCTTTCACAAATTCTGCGACTTTTTTCAAATCCGAAATTCTTCCATTCGTGCAACTCCCAATAAATGCAACATTAATCGGCGTGCCTTTGATGGGCGTACCTGTTTCAAATTTCATATATTCCAGCGCTTCCTGAATACTCGCGCGTTCTGATTCCGGCGCATTTTCTGGCGAAGGAATATTTTCATCGATGCCGATGGCTTGTCCGGGATTGATACCCCATGTGACCGTGGGAGAAATATCTTCTCCGCGAAATGAAACAACATCGTCGTAGACACAATCCGCATCCGACGCAAATTTTCTCCATCGTTCCACGGCTTTTTCCCATTCGGAATTTTTTGGAACATAACGTCGCTCTTTTAAATATCCGAATGTTGTCGCATCCGGATTCACATATCCCACTCGCGCGCCGCCCTCGATCGACATGTTGCATACTGTCATGCGTTCTTCCATCGACATTTTTTCCACGACCGCATCGCCGTATTCGTACGCGAAACCCGTTCCGCCGTTGACGCCGAGTTTGCGAATGATGTGCAAAATTACATCTTTCGCGTAAACGCCATTTCCCAATTTCCCCGTGATATTGATCCGCCGAACTTTAAGTTTATTGAGAGCGATCGATTGCGTCGCTAAAACATCGCGCACTTGGCTTGTTCCAATGCCAAACGCAATCGCGCCGAATGCGCCGTGCGTGGACGTATGCGAATCTCCGCACGCAATCGTCATACCCGGTTGCGTAATGCCCAATTCCGGGCCAACGATATGCACTACGCCTTGGCAACCCGACGGCACGTCAAAAAATGTGATTTTATTTTCCGCGCAATTTTTTCGCAATTCTTTTACCATCGCGTCCGCCAAAGGATCGGCGTACGGCTCTTGGCGGTTATCGGTGGGAATAATGTGATCGACAGTGGCAAAAGTTCTCTGCGGATAAAGCACTTTTAAATTCAAATCGCGCAACATGCCAAACGCCTGAGGGCTGGTGACTTCGTGAATCAAATGCGCCGCGATAAAAAGCTGAGTTTGCCCATTCGGCAATGTCCGCACCGTATGCGCTTCCCACACCTTCTCAAACAACGTCTTGCCCATAAATTCCAAACATAACTTAACCAGAGCTTCCGCACAACCATGAAAAGCAACGGCAAAAAATTCCGATTATTGATTTCGCATTAACGTGTGTTCACACCTCCCAAGATGAAGAATTAAATTATAAGTATTTGATGAACAAATATTTTTGCGTTAAGAATGTTTTGAATATTAGAATATTTGATATGTCGGGTTAGAAAAATCTATACTTTTATGTGTGGATAAAAGACAAAAAAGACGCTATATTTTAGAGAGAACGTCGAAGAAGTAGTCGGGACAAGCCTTACCTTTGAGAGGTAGGGGTGAGACATCCCAAAAAGCTGTGTTAATATCCGAAAAAGGGGCATTGAGGAGAGTGCACCGAGCCATACGTATGCTCATGGCGGTGTTGATATTGTTTTGGCAAGTATCGCCTGCGATTCTTTTGGCAAATCCCACAGGCGGCGAAGTGGCGGCGGGAAATGCGAATATTTCTTCGTCCGGCAATACTCTCACCGTCACTCAAACTTCCAATCGCGCGGTGTTGAATTGGCAGGGATTTTCGATTTCTGCTGGGGAGTTGACGCAATTTTTGCAACCTTCGTCCAACAGCGCAATCATGAATCGCGTTCTCGGCGGGAATCCATCGAGCATCATGGGAACGTTGCGCGCGAATGGTCAGGTATTTTTAATTAATCCGAATGGGATTATTGTTGGTCCTAGCGGCGTGATTCAGACTCAAGGTTTTGTGGGAAGCACATTAGACGTGAGCAATGATGAATTCATGGCGGGCGGAGCGATGAATTTTTTAGGCAATTCAGGAACAATTCAGAATTTGGGAATGATTGATGGCGGCGAAGGCGGAGTTTACCTCATCGCCCGACAAATCGAAAATGCTGGAATCATCGACGGCGGCGCGGTTGGACTCGCCGCAGGCACGGAAGTATTGCTCAAGAGCACATCAGTGGGAGAAGAAAATCTTTTCATCAAAGCAGGAGAAGTAACAGGCGGCACAGGAATACAAAATTCAGGATTGATTCGCGCCAAACAAGCCGAACTGAAAGCCGCTGGCGGAAATGTTTATGCGCTCGCCATCAATAACGGCGGAGTGATTCAAGCGACTTCGCTCACCGATGAAGGCGGAGAAATTTGGTTGCGTTCTGACGGCGGAAAAATCGAACATAGCGGAACTATTATCTCGCGCAAAGAACGCCAAGACGCAGAGGAAGAAGGAGGAAGTGTTCAAATTTTGGCGCAAGAAATTACGCTGAAAGAAAATTCTGTGATTGATGTCAGCGGAAAAAATGGCGGCGGCACGGTTCTCATCGGTGGTGATTATCAAGGAAATAATCCGGATATTCCCAATGCGGAAAAAGTTACGATAGAATCCGGCGCGAAAATTTTGGCCGATGCCACCGAAACCGGCAAAGGCGGCAGAGTGATTGTGTGGTCGGATAATCTGACGCAGTTTTACGGTTATATCAGCGCATTGGGAAATGTCGGCGGTTTTGTGGAAACCAGCGCGGGGCAAACATTGGTTGCGTTGGGAAAAGTTGATGCCGGCGAATGGTTGCTTGATCCGAATAATATCACCATTTCGGGCGGCGCGGATACCAATGTCACGGCGAGTCCTGATTTTTGGAGCACGGACGACGGCGCGGTGGTGAGCGTCACCAGCATTCAGGATGCGCTCAATAATGGCACGAGCGTGACGATTCGCACGCGCTCGCTCGGAGGCGATTCGGAGTTGGGTAATATTACGGTTGCTTCTTCTATTTCAAAAACAGCCGGCGCGGATGCCACGCTGACCTTGCAAGCGATCAACAGCATTTATTTGAATTCCGGAATCAATATCACTTCCTCGAGCAATAAATTAAATATTACATTGAATGCCGATTACGATTCCAGCGGCGCGGGAAATATCCAACTTCTTAATACTAACACTCTCACCACCAACGGCGGCAATATCATCATGGGCGGCGGCGCAAACCCGCTCACCAATCCCGCTATCGGCATCGGCACCGCAAGTTACGCCACGCGCGCGGGTGTTTACATGCTGAGTCCTCAAATCAATGTCGGCGCCGGTAATCTCTATATTAAAGGTCAAGCTATCGGCGCTTGCACGGCTGTTCACGGAGATGGAATTTTCATTCAAGGAGGAACCATTCAGAGCACAACCGGCACTCTTTCCTTACAGGGAACTGGTAGCGCGAGTCCATCATCAGATGTTGCAGGCGGTATGTACCTTGAGAGCATGACGCTTCGATCAACCTATGGAAGTATCGTTCTCGAAGGCACAGGCGGATCGAATACCAATCAAGCTTACGGTTTGGATTTATATCAAACGACTATTGAATCCACGGGTACAGGCGTAGGCGCGGCAACAATTACTTTGAGAGGCACAGGCGGCAGTAGCGCCGCTGGTTGGGGAAATTACGGTATAAGCTATTATAATGGCACTGTCACTTCCGTATCCGGTAATATTACGATTCAAGGCACCGGCGGCGATGGAGGCTATTCGGGGCGAGGTGTAAATATAGTTGCTAATGCCACCGTGACTTCCACCGGCACGGATGCCAATGCCGCCAGCATCACCATCGAGGGCACCGGTAGTAATGTCAACAATAACAACTATGGCGTCTATTTCAACGGCGCATCCACTCAAGTTACCGCCATCGACGGCGCGATCTCCATCACCGGTCTCGGCCAAGGCACAACGGATGGCAACTACGGTGTAGATATCGATGCCGGAGCAGACGTGATTTCAGTCAATGGAGATATTGCGATTACCGGTAAGAGTACCGGTGTGGGAAGCGGCAATCGAGGCGTATATGTATTGAGCACTTCTACAGTTCAATCTACCGGCACGGGCGCCGATGCGGCAAAAATTACGATTATCGGCACCGGAGGAAATGGAACATCGAATAATTTTGGCGTAGATATCACCGGTACGGCGCAAATTACTTCTATCGACGGCGATATTTTGCTCAAAGGAACAGGCGGAAGCGGTAGCGCCGGAGGTAATTCCGGCGTACAGGTTTATTCTAATGCGACGATTACTTCTACGGGCACCACAGTTGGCGAAGCGGCAACGATTACTATCGAAGGCACCGGCGGTACAGGCACAGCCACGCAACGCGGAGTCAATCTGGAGGGCGGCACGACGGTGATCACTTCCGCCTACGGCGATATTACGATTACAGGTTACGGCGGCAATGGCACAACGTGGGATAGCCAAGGTATTTTTATAGCTTCTGGGATCAGTTCGACTGGCGCCGGAGCCAATGCCGCAAAAATTACTTTGACCGGCACATCTACGGATAATATTTCCAGTTCTTGCGGCGTGGATGTGCGTTGGGATGTTTCGTCGGTCGACGGCGATATCAGCATCACCGGAAAAGGAAGCGGCGCGGATGCTTACAGTAGCGGCATTTATTTTTATGGCGGAGGAACAGTTAAATCCACCGGCGGTGCGGATATTACTCTAATAGGATTAGGTTCAGCCGCAAATGAAGGATTATCTTCGAGCGCTGGAGCGAACATCATCGGCAATGCCGCCATGACGGGCAACATCACAATTACCGCGGATTTGATGGCATTAGCCAATATGTCCATTCTCGGCCAAGGCACGCTGACTATTCAGCCGTACACTACAACAACTACTATCGGACTCGGGACGGGAGCGACGGGGACGCTTAATTTAACGGATACGGAATTGGGTTATATCACTACCGGCTTTTCGCAGATTTATTTTGGGAGAACTGATAGCGCGGGGGATATTGATATTCATGGGAACGCCCTGTCGACAACTTTGGGCGATCCTGTGACCATTCGTACTCCGGCAAGCGGAGGGGATATTGTTTTTGACAGCACGTGCACCAATATTACTTGGAGCGGAACAAATACATTGGAAGTTATTGCGGGAAGAACTATCACCCTCAATTCAAGCGCTCTTATCGATAGCACTTCCGTCGGTTTTTCCGGCGCGCAACAGTCGATTGTACTCCGCGCCAACGAAGGCGGAGTTGCCACCGGCGATAATACCGACGCGGTCGCGATTAATGGCGCAACAATTCGTTCGAGCACAGGTGACATTTATATAATCGGGCAAGCGATGGGCAATGCCGCAAGCGACAACTACGGCGTTTACATCTATAATAGCGCCCAAATCGTCTCCAACGGCACCGGCGCCGACGCCGCAGATATCACCATCATCGGCACGGGGGGAAGCGGGACAACAACGAATGCGGGTATTTATCAAAACAGCAGTACGATTACTACTATTGATGGGGATGTCCAATTAACCGGCAAAGGCGGAAGTGGAACAGGTAATAATAATTATGGTATGGGTCTTTTTGGAGCAGTCTCAGCGATTTCTTCGACAGGAACAAGCGATACAACAGGAACAATTTCGCTTGTTGGAACTGGCGGCGGCGGCGGCGCGGGATGTTATGGTATTTATTCTTGGAGTAATATTACTTCTGCATACGGCGATATTTCATATACAGGTGTCGGAGGAGGAACGAATAATCAAAATTATGGCGTTCTTTTGTCGTGCGCTAGAAAAATTGAATCTACGGGGACAGGATCCGGTGCGGCAACGATTACAATTATTGGTACAGGAGGAACGGGGGATTCGGGTGGCGTTATTATGTATGAAAATTCAGGAATGACTTCGCAAGTCATTTCTGTGGACGGTGACATTATAATTACGGGTTATGGTGCAGGAACTGATTCGGGTATTAATCTTCATTATGTAATTTCTAACGGGAGCGCAGATATTACGCTGTCAGGTACGAGCGCATCAGGGATCGGTATCAATAGCGATCCGGATGCCGCCGATACAAAAATCGGAAGTGCGACGATGACAGGCAACATCACGCTTTCCGCAGACAGCATGAATTTTCTAAACTCCACCATTCAAGGTTTAGGAACATTATTGATCCAGCCGACGACGACAACGACGACGATCGGGCTTGGCACGGGGGCGACGGGGACATTGCAATTGAGCGATACGGAATTGGGTTATATCACCACCGGATTTTCGCAGATTTATTTTGGACGATCGGATAGTTCAGGCGATGTGGATATTCACGGGAATGCGCTCGCGACACTTCTCGGCGGATCGCCGGTGACGGTGAGGACGCCGGGGAGTGCGGGGGATATTGTGGTGGATGTGAGCGCGAATAATATTTCATGGAGTTCGGCGAAGAAATTTGCGCTTGAGGCGGGTAGAACGATTTTTGTCAATGCAGGCGCGTTAATAGAAAACACCTGTGCGGCTTTTGGCGCGGGGAATGCGATTGAATTTACAGCCAACGTGGGCGGAGCCTCTACGGGGGAGAATACGGACGCAATTACGATTGAAGGGACGCTTCGTTCCAATACAGGAGATATTTATTTGGAAGGTCAAGGAAAAGGAAATGGCGGCGATTATAATCACGGTGTCGCTATCGCAGGAAGTGTTATTTCGACTGGCATGGGAGCAGATGCGGCGGGAATTATCATGAGCGGCACAGGGGGAACTGGCAATGCAAGTTTTGGTGTTGTAGCCACCGGTTCGGGGGTGCAGGTAAATTCTGTCGATGGGAATATTTCTATCACAGGCTACGGTGGCGCCGGGGTGAGTTATGATTGGGGCATTAATGTTGCTTACGGAGCGCAAATTACTTCAAGTGGATCAGGAAATATCACGATGGTTGGCACAAGTCCGGGAGGAGTCATTTATAGTGAAGGTATTGGTATAGGAGGCGATACTGACACGTTAATTTCTTGTACAAATGGGAATATTTCTATTACGGGTATGGGCGGCGCTGGGGGAACTTATGGCGCTGGGGTCTATCTCATTGCCGGTGGCAAAATTACTTCTGTTGGCGCAGGACATATTACGATTGTTGGCACGGGCGGAAATGGCACGAATAATAATTATGGTGTTTGTGTTAGTAGCGATGGTTTAGGGATTGCTCCCGACAATAGTGTGCAGATTACTTCGGTGACAGGAGACATTTCGATTTCAGGAAAGGGCGATGGCAATGGAACGGCGGATTACGGGGTTTGTATTTACGATGATGCATCGGTAATAAGCACGGGTAGCGCAAAAATTTCCATTACCGGCACAGGTTCGCAAAATGGTTCGGATAATCCAGAGGGAATACGTATTTACACAAATACCGCGTCAACGCCGACAATTGGCGGAGCCGGTGCGGCTGGAAATATCACGCTCGCTTCGGATTTGATGTATTGGGATCAAGCTTCGATTCAAGGCACCGGACAACTTCTCATTCAGCCGTTGACGACGACAACAACAATAGGTTTGGGAGGAGGAGCGGGAACATTGAATCTTTCTGCGGCGGAGTTGGGGTATATACAGAATGGGTTTTCGTCGATCACGATTGGGCGAAGCGACGGCACGGGACTCATCACCGCAAATGCGTGCACGTGGAATGACGCGGTGACGTTGAGGAGCGACTCGATCACCATTGCAGGCGCGCAGACGTGCGGCGCGAATGACGTGACGCTCAATATCGGTCAAACCGGCGCGGCGGGTACGTTGAATTTGAATGCGAGCGTGAGCACGACCGGCACATTCGCGGTCAATGGCGGAACGAGTGACGACAATTTTGTTTTTGCGAATGGCGTGACGTTGCCGGGCACATTGAATGGCGCGGCAGGAACCGATACGCTGAATTTTTCGGCGGACACAACCGGCGTCAGTGTAAATTTAAATAATTATACCAATATCGAAACGCTTACGGGCGGTAGCGGGAGCGATACGATTATCGGAGCGAATGCGGTCAACACGTGGACACTCACCGGAGCGAGCGCGGGAACAGTCGGCGGCGTTACGTTTACCGCTTTTGATGTTCTCACGGGCGGCACGGCCGCGGATGCGCTTATCGGAAGAAATACGACGAATACGTGGACGCTCACCGGCGCCAACGCGGGAACGGTAGACGGAATTTCATTTTCGAATATGGAAACCATTCAAGGCGGCACGGGAACGGATACTTTAACAGGCCGCAATGTCGCCAACACGTGGAATATCACAGGAAGTAATGCAGGAACAATCAGCACACTCGCATTTTCTCAAATCGAAGCGTTCACCGGCGGCACGAGTACGGATTCGTTTGTGTTTACTAACGGCGCGAGCGTAAGCGGCGCGATCAATGGCGGCGCTGGGATCGATACGCTTGATTACTCCGCGTATTTGACGGCGCTTACCATCAATCTGGTCACCGGCGTAGCGACCGGCACCGACGGAATTTCCAATATCGAAAATGTCACGTGCGGTTCCGGCAACGATACGGTGAGCAGTAAATTCTTCTCCTACGCGCAAACGCTCATCGGCGGAGCGGGAACGGATACGTTTAATTTCGACGCGTGCAATCAGTCCGTCACTTCGACCAATTCTCCATTCCAAGTCGCAGGCTATGGAACAGTCACGTTCAGCGAATTCGAAAACGTGGCGCTTTCCAATGCCTCGTCTTCATCGAGTTCCACAAACCTCTATAATCTTTCTCAACTTTTACAAGATATCGCCGACACGATGAATCAAGGCGATTCGCCGACAACAACTCAAAAAGTACAAACGATGAATCTTGCCGGACCTAAGCAAGCTTCGGATATTCGGTACGAAGAAGAAAATAATGACGAACTCGATCAGGAAAACAGACGTTATAAATTCTGGAGCTACCTCAAACCATGGGAATTAAAATACCAAATCGAAGTCAGACCTTGGCCCGGCGGCTGGATCACTTCCTTCCACTTCCCGCCTTGGTCTCCAGATATTCCGGAAAACCATTGAGCTTCCTTCACGGCACGCGAAAAGCTTGTCCTGTATTGGCGTCGTAAATAATTTCTCCGGAAGTCTTGCCGCCCGCAGATACAGTGAAATCGCTCCAAGGCGATTTTATTTTGCCTCCGCGCATGTAGCCGTAAGGAATAGCTTGATCGCATGTGCCTGTATATACGACCTCTTTGAAAATAATTGGTTCATGCACCCACAATGGCCGATGCCAATAGTGAGGTCTGGACGGCCAATGACGATGATGGTTCATGGAATGATGATGACGCTCGCCTTTGTGATGATCGCCAATACGAACCGAAACATGAGCCGCTTGAACATTTGAAAAAGCGAATCCCGCTAAAAAAACTACAACTAATATTTTTTTCATATAATAAGTCAGACGTTGCCGAATTCGATTCGATTCAAAATTGTCCCATGCTGGCAAGGTTTTTGCTCCATTAGAAGCGAATGAAACCGGAAAGGCCTATGCAGTTAGGCAGGATACCCCTGCGGTCTCCCCCTATAAGGTCCGATGATGGCTTTGATAAAAAGTGTTCAAAGTCATCATTTTATCTTGCTTATCAAAGTTTTGTATCTATAAATCGGTTGCATCAACCGACAATGAAGCAGTTTGTCTTAGTTTTTACGCTATTAGCTTTATTTATTTCCATGTCCTTCGGTATTTCACCTGTTCAAGAATCGCAATTACTTCCGCGAAGTTTCATTCAAGAGGGAATTCTTTCTCCTGCTGGTGAAGGCGCAGGCGTTCCATCGGCGATTCGAGTGGAAGAGGACCCGGGTGCATTATTGGTAAGACTCTCCGGAATATTAATTACGGATGACAGTTCAAAGTTAAGACCTAAAGGTTTGCCCTTGCCGGAAAAAATGGAGGATAGAATTTACATCGATTTGACATTAGGCTATGCGGACACAGGAGCCGAGCCGATTTCTTCGGATACAAAGCAAGCTCGTATTCGCGAAGCAGTTGAGCAATCGGGAATTATCGGCCAACGAGTGGATACGCAAACATTAACGCGCTTGGCAAAAGTTATTGTGGAAGTTACCGGCGGCATGGTGGTTTTTCCTGATCAAGATGCCACGAGCGGCGTTGTGCAAGCACTCGTGCTGTCCACGGGTACCACCGCGATGGCTCCTGTGATTGGTGCGATCACCGTGACTGATACCGGCGAAGGATCCAAAGTGGTGGCTGAACCGCTTAGAGGAATTTACTTGGCGTCGGATATGCAAGAAGCCGGCGCAGGAAAATTACCGACAGGCGTGCATCAGTCCGCGACCATTTCATTACCCAAAGAGACAATCGAATCTTTGCAACGGCATATTGGAAAAACAGCGACGTTGGCGACATTGCGCAAAATCAGTCGGGAAATTATTGGGATGTATCGCAATTACGACATGCCCGTGGTGGATGTAGCGATTCCCGATCAAGAAATTCAAAATAATGTTGTGACATTTGTAGCCGTGGAGGGCCGCGTCGGCAAAATCAGTCAAAAAGGCGGGAACTGGACTTCTGAAAAACAAATCCAAGAAACATTTGCGAGTCACGGCGTAAAATCCGGAGACCATTTAAAACAATCCCACGTGCAAGCGGCATTGGATGAACTGAATTCGACTGGATTTCGCAGAGCGGATGTGGTGTTGAAACAAGGCGAAAATCGTGGCGAGAGCGATGTGATTGCTTCAGTGCAGGATCGTTTTCCCGTGAGAGTTTACACAGGATGGGATAATACCGGCTCGGAATCATTGGATACCGAGCGATGGTTCGCTGGATGCAATTGGTCGGAACCCCTAGGTTTGCCGCATTTGTTTTCGTATCAATTTCGTGCCGCCCCGACGGCAAACAGATATTGGACGCATTCGGCGAGTTATCAGATGTGGTTGCCGTGGTGGAAAAATCGTTTCTTGCTCTACGGAACATGGGCGGAAAATAATCCTCAATTGGACGCGGCGGCGTTTTCGCTTACCGGCGAATCCAAGTTATTGGGCGCGGTTTATACCGTACCATTCAATGATATTATTTCGGATGATCGCAAATGGACACTAGAGCACAGCGCATTTGTGGGAGCGGATTACAAGAACAGCAACAGCGATTTGAGTTTCACCGGCGTGCAAGTGTTTAATCAGAGCGTGGATGTTGTACAATTTTCGCTTGGTTATAATGCCAAGCTTGTGGACGCCTTGGGGTACACGCAAGTATCACCTAAAGTCGTTTATTCTCCCAGCGGAATTTTGGAAAATAACGATCGCGAAGCGTTTGTAGTGCAACGTTCGGGCGCGGACCCTGAATATGCGATTTTTTCCGTTCAATGGGAGCGTTCGGTGAATTTACCTTATCAATTTGAATTTAATACATCCGGATTTTATCAACGCCCGAATAAAAATCTCGTAGGCACCGAGCAAATCGGCCTCGGCGGTTCTTCAACGATTCGAGGCTTTCCTGAAAGAACGGTTAGCGGCGATGAGGGATATTACTTTAGAAATGAATTGCGCGCGCCGGCGTTGAATCCGACGTATCTGGCCGGCTTTACGAGTAATCGATTGGATAAATTGATCTTTTACGGATTTTTTGATTACGGAGAACTCGGGCCGCATCAAGTGGATGCCGCCAATACAATCATCGATCATCAGATGTCAAGCGCCGGCGCAGGCATGCGTTACAATTTGAGTTCTTATTTAAGTATGGAATTGTCTTATGGTTTTCGTTTGAGTAAACCCAATATCACAGGAGACCTCGACGACCATTCTTTAAGTTATAGTTTTATTTTGGCTTATTAGGATGAATTGGAAAAAAACCGGAGTGCTACTAGGAGGAGTACTGCTGGCAGGAATGTTCTGCACGCAGACATGGGGATACTCTGCCCCCGTTTCCCCTGCGTCTAGCGACGAGGACGATCCGCTTCTGGAAGTAGATGCGCGATTGATGGTCATTGAGAAAAAAATGTCTCAATTGGCCAACGCCTACCAAAAAACCCGACAAGCGATTCAGATTATTGCCAAGAAAATGCAGGCTGAATCCGCGAGTGGCGCAGATAACGGCGAAACGCAAATGCTGGTCAAAGGACTTTCCGATCGCGTGGAGCGCATCGAGGCTATTCTCGAAGCCATCGCTCAACGTCCCGTCACTCAAGGCAACGCGGCAACCGATAAAGAAACTCTTGCTGTCCTTGACGTTCTTTCGGAAAAAGTCGAACACATCGAAACATCGGTGAATGCTGTCGCTAAACGCACGCTTTACGCGACCCAAAGCGGACAGGGCGGACAAGGCGCCACTATCGTTGCCGATCCGGAATTAATTTCATTGATGGAAAGTTTGGAACGAAGGATGCAGAAAATGGAAACATCCATGGATGCGCTGGCTCAGGGGAGAGCAAACTCAGGCGCACCGAATACGTCAAAGATGGAAGCCGTGCTGGAAAAATTGGAGAGGCGCATGCAACAAATGGAAGCTTCTTTAAATATGTTTTCCAAAACAGGCACAGACCCAACCATCACAAATCCGCGCGTGGAATCGCTGATGGAAGAAACCGCCGGAAGGTTGGCGAAGTTGGAATCGGCTGTAGAGTCGCTGGCAAAAAGACCGGCGACTGCGTCGTTGAGCAAAGAAACATCTGTCGCGTATGCCATGGACAGAGAAGCCATGATTTTATTAAAAGCCATTTCCGAAAAAATTGACGCCTTAGAATCTAATTTGAAAAATGCGTCGCCTGCGATCGATATGGAAGCGCTGGCGCAGATGTTGCAACAACAAAGCGGAGCGGCGGCGATGGCGCATCAGCCGTTTGCGTCGATCATGGGAGCTGTGCGTGCGCCGGGACGCGTGATTTTGGATCAAGGAGGAAAAAAAGATTTGTTAAGCGCCATGGCGGATGTGAGCGGCTTTACGCCAAATGCCGACCCCACGAGTGTCACCGTTCGAAGAGGGCCGAAAGTTTTTACCATTGATGTCACGCGCATCATGCAGGAAAATTTACTTTCATTTGATCTGGAACACGGGGATATCGTCGTTGTGAAAGAAAAAGAAGGCGTTGCGCCTTCGCCTGTGATTGAAAAGCCCAAACAAGAGCGGCGCGCGCCGATGGAAGCGCCTAAATCAGCTCCAACGATTAAAAAATCGGATCCCTATCGCTTGCCATCAACCATTCCCTCTAAAGAATCGCAAGAAGAGCAAAAAACTAAATCCGAAGAGTCCGAACCCAAAGAAACTTCGCGGCCATTTTCGATGCCGCCTCGATCAACACCCGCGCCAAAAACTGAGACCCCTAAATCAAAACAAAGTGCGCCATTAGGTGTCACGTTCTCTGAACCATCGGCTTCTCAAGAGATTTCTAAACCCATTTCCACTTCTCAAGCGCCTGCGACATTTAAATCATCCCCTACCCTCAAAAAACCAAGCGAAACTTCCAAACCTGATGCGATATTAAGAGAACCCGAGGTCGATCCACAACCTGCCGTTGAAGCGCCTCGTTTGCGTCCTTTGACGCCACAAGCCGGCAAAAGCGCCGCGCCTCTTTCTTTTATTCCGGAAAATAATCATGCAATCGAAATTCGCAGAGAACCTTTGTTAGATTTGCGCCAAGAACCGCAGAACGAAACCGAAGTGGATTTTGAAGAAAATTCCAACGAGAAACCGGAATTACCCGCCAAAGAAATCTATCGTGAATCGCCGGTTTCTGTTTTGCACGAGGAAGAATGTGAAATTCAAACCGAGCCGGATGGATCGCAAGACAGCATGGCTTCTCAATTTGCCCGTCAGGGACATTGGGACAAAGACGCTTTTTATCGAGGCTCTGCGCTGGACGTAAGATATTAAAAAACGTATTTGATTGAGGTGGAAATGACGTGGCGGTCGTACTCGCGGCTGGGCATGCCATTGGTGCCGGTGAGACTTTTTTCGAGGAAATAACTGATTTGCCACGTCGTATTCGGCGCGAGCGTTAAGCCGGTGGTGAGCGTGGGGCGCATCATCCAATCATTGCGCTCGGAAGTCATGGGATACCAATCGCCGTAATACACGAGGCATCCGGGTTCAATAAACCAGCCGCTCCATGCTTCGCCGAAATCATGCCGATAATAACCGCTGGCGATGAGTTGTTCGTACACACTTCGTCCGCCGGCGCCGGGCTGGGTGTAGCGTTTGTACGCAAGTTTAATCGTGTCGGAATCCGTCGGTTTAATTTGCGCGGTAGCATCAACAAACATTGCCACGTGCTGTCGATCAAATCCTTGAGCCGCCATGGATTCAAATTGTTCCCACTCCGGGCCGAATTGAATAGAACAGGTCAGCCATGAACCGGCTTTGCCTTCGATGCCGAAAAGTAATCTCTGATAATCGTAACAATAGCGCGTTTCGTTGGCGAAAATGCGCGTCTGGTCTTTGTGTCCGTAGCGAAAACCCAAAAGCGGATAAAGTTCCTCCACGGCTTTGTAACCGATGTCGAATCCGCCGTTGATGTCTTTTCGATCCGCAAAATTTTGATACCCAGGAGAAGCGGCGGGGTCGCGTTGTTCCATTTGAAAATCGTGCAGGTAATTTTCCGTCACAAACCGCGCGAGCCATTCGTCCTGAAGAAACGTGAACGCGTATTTTCCCCACTGAACAAACTGCGCGTGGCGGTCGCGCGTGGCGATGTTCATCGAGGGCGCGTTGCCCATTCCTGGATAAGGATTGTGATGCTCGCTTCCTTGCACCCAGATGATTTTATCTGCGACATCAACTTTCCAATGTTCGGAAATTTGAAATTTCGCGCACAAATCCGTCTGATGCCATGTGTGATCTTCCTCCGGCTCGGCGTGATAAAAAGAAATCGACGGCGCATAAGTCAGCTTCACATTATTCAGCTTTTCCTCATCCTCCCAATTAAAACCAATCGTCGGAGTGATGGTGGTGACAAAAGAATCCTGATTGGCTCGCTCAGTAATCTGCTGAAGATATACATTGCTGTCGTACGATTCCGTAATCTGAAGACTCAAAATCGGCTTCAACAATTTTTCACGCGCGGCTTCAGAAGATTCAGATGCCGAAAGAGATGCATCCTTTCCCCATGCCGAAGCAACGCATAACCCTATCACCACAACAATCTCAAAATATCTCATCGCTATAAAATCGAACGCTTTTCAGTAGCCTTAGCTTAACCGAGTCAAAATTCTAAAAATTGACCTTCGTCAATTTTGTAACCTCAAAATTTTATCACATCGATAAGTTCCCCTCTTGACGAGAAAAAAAAGGCGCTCATACTTGGAAGCTTTCAACCCTCAACACCGGAGATAGACTCATGATTAAGATTGGAATTAATGGCTTTGGACGCATTGGACGTTTATTTTTTCGCGCCATCTGCGACCAAGGATTACTTGGCAAAGAAATCGAAGTTGTCGCTTTGAACGACATTGTTCCCGCCGACAACCTCGCTTACCTTGTAAAATACGATTCGACGCAAGGACGTTTTAACGGCACGGTTTTCAGCGAAAAATCCAGCCCCAGCGTCGCGGAAGACGATGTTTTGGTAGTCAACGGCAATAAGATCAAATGCCTTGCGGTCAAAGAAGGCCCCGCGGCGCTTCCTTGGAAAGATTTGGGTGTTCAACTTGTGGTGGAATCGACCGGGCTTTTCACCGATGCGACGAAAGCGAAAGGGCATATCGATGCCGGAGCGAAAAAAGTGATTATTTCCGCTCCTGCGAAAGGCGACGATATTACGATTGTGATGGGCGTCAACCACACCAAGTACGACGCGGCGAAGCATCACATTATTTCCAACGCCAGTTGCACGACGAATTGCTTGGCGCCGATTGTGCACGTTTTATTGAAAGAGGGTTACGGAGTGGAAGAAGGTCTCATGACCACGATTCATAGTTATACCGCCACGCAAAAAACCGTGGATGGCCCTTCGAAGAAAGATTGGAAAGGCGGACGTAGCGCGGCGATTAATATTATTCCTTCGACAACCGGCGCGGCGAAAGCCGTGGGACTTGTGCTTCCGGAAGTGAAAGGCAAGTTGACGGGTATGTCGTTTCGCGTGCCGACGCCGACGGTCAGCGTGGTGGATTTAACAGTCAAAACGACGAAAGAAACTTCGTATGAAGAACTCTGCAAAGCGATGAAGACCGCCAGCGAGACGTATCTCAAAGGCATTTTGGCTTATACGGGCGAAGAAGTCGTGTCGTCGGATTTCATCAACGATGCTCATTCGAGTATTTTTGACGCCGGCTCCGGCATTGGTTTGAACAGCAAATTTTTCAAACTCGTCAGTTGGTACGACAACGAATGGGGTTACTCCAATCGTTGCGTGGATCTTGTAAAATACATTGCGCAAGCAGGATTGTAAGTTATGGGGACTGCTAAATATTCAAATTTAGTGATGCCTCGGCGGCACAGCCGCTTTCCTTTTTTTTGGCGTCGAGCATCATTATGCGTAACTCACAGCCCCATCAAGTGGATGCTCGTTACGCATAATTTCACTCGTCATCCAAAATCCGCTTCGGCATCATCTAAACTGAATGTTTAGCAATCCCCTTATGGCAAAAAAATCCATCCAAAACATCGATGTCAAAAACAAGCGTTGCTTGGTGCGGGTGGATTTTAATGTGCCGATGGAAAAAGGATACGACACAGCCGTTATTTCCGACGATACTCGTATTCGCGAAACGCTTCCCACGATTCAATATTTAATCCAAAACGACGCCAAAATTATTCTTTGCAGTCATTTGGGGCGCCCCAAAGGCAAACCGGATGCTACGCAAAGCCTCAAACCTATCGCGGCGCGTTTGTCGGAACTTTTGGGTAAATCTGTGATCTTTGCGAGTGATTGCATAGGTCCGGATGTGCGTGCCAAGGCAATGATGATGAAGCCCGGTGATATTATGCTTCTGGAAAATCTGCGTTTTCATTCGGAAGAAGAGCAAAACGATCCGGGGTTTTCGCGTCAACTGGCCAGTCTTGTTGAAATTTATGTGAATGACGCTTTTGGCGCGGCGCATCGCGCACATGCATCGACCGAAGGCGTGGCGCATTACATTTCGGGGCCTGCGGTGGCTGGATTTTTGATGCAAAAAGAATTGCAGTACCTCGGTAAGGACCTCAATAGACCTCTGCGTCCGTTTGTAGTGATTCTTGGAGGCGCCAAAGTCTCGGATAAAATCGCAGTCATCAACGCTCTTTTGGAAAAGGCGAATACGATTCTTATCGGCGGCGCGATGGCTTATACATTCAATCTCGCGCTTGGAAAAAAGATCGGCAATTCGCTGGCGGAGCCGGAAAAAGTCGCCGTTGCAAAAGCGACATTGGAAAAAGCCAAAGAGCGTAATGTGAAATTTTTGCTACCGATGGATCATGTCGTTGCCGAGCATATTGATTTTAAGGAAAAGACTGTGTCCAAACTCAAAACGATCAAAGATGAAATACCGGCAAATATGAGCGGCGTGGATATTGGAATGAGCACAATTCAGGCGTACAGCGAGGAAATCTCTCAAGCTTCCACTATTTTTTGGAACGGTCCGATGGGCATTTTTGAAATCGGCGAATGCGCGGCGGGCACGTTTGCCATTGCGCAAGCGGTAGCGGCGAATCGCAAAGCCAAAAGCATCATTGGCGGCGGAGATTCGGTGAAAGCCGTGAAACAATCCGGCGTGGAAGGCAAAATCACTTTTATCTCTACAGGCGGCGGCGCGTCGTTGGAATTTTTGGAAGGTAAAATTCTTCCCGGCGTTGCGGCGTTGAACGATCAATAATCTCATGGGGGCAAGCACATCATGATTCCTCGAAGAAAATTTATTGCCGGAAACTGGAAAATGCACAAGACAGCCACGGAAGCGGCTGAACTGGTGCGCGGCATTTTACACGAACTCGGCGCCGGATTGGATACGGTGGATATTGTGCTATGCCCTCCATTCACTGCGATTCGAAAATGCGGAGAAGTCATCGGGAATAATTCCACCATCAAACTCGGCGCGCAAAATTTACATCAAGAAGCGCAAGGCGCTTATACGGGAGAAATTTCCGCGGCGATGTTGCGTGATCTTTTTTGCCGCTATGTGATTATCGGCCACTCGGAGCGTCGCCAGTACTTTTTTGAGACCGACGCGATCGTGAATGCCAAAGCGAAGGCCGCTTTTGCGAATAAATTACTTCCCATTATTTGTATTGGAGAAAAACTCAGCGAACGCGAAGCTGGAAAAACCAACGAAGTTTTGCTTGCGCAGACGCAAGGTTCTTTTGCCGGGTTCGATGAAGCTCAGTGGAATGACACCGTCGTCGCTTACGAGCCGGTGTGGGCGATCGGCACCGGCAAAGTCGCCACTCCGGAACAAGCGCAGAGCGCTCACGAATTCATTCGAAAACAAATTGCCAAAATAGCCGGCAACGCCATTGCGCAAAAAGTTCGCATTCTTTACGGCGGAAGCGTCAAACCGGAAAACGTCGCCGAAATTATGAAACAACCCGATGTGGACGGCGCGCTCGTGGGCGGCGCAAGCCTCGATGCACGTTCGTTCGTCACCATTATCAAAAATAGCATCCCAAACTCTTAAAACTTATGATCAAAGTCATCATCTACATTCTTCTGTCCGCACACGTGTTGTGCAGTCTTTTGCTTACTTTCTTTGTGCTCATGCAACGCCCCAAATCCGAGGGACTCGGCACGGCGTTTGGTTCTGCTGTGACCGATTCGCTTTTTGGCGCGGGCACCTCCGATGTGTTGACGAAAATGACCATCAGCCTCGGCGCGTTCTTTTTTGGAGTTACACTTTTGCTGGCAATCCTCTATGCTCACCCAAGTGGAAATTCTCAACTTCAAAAAGAACTCATCGCGCCTTCTGCTGAAACTGCCCCTTCAGTTCCGGCTACACCTGCAACTTCTCCAGAGCCCGTTGCTCCTGCTCCCGCTCAGTAAAATACTTGTCGTACTTGCGATAAGTTTTTCTTTGGCGAATTGCAATCATCGTCCGAAGGATGCGGATTTTATTTTTATTAATGGGAGCGAGCCGCAGAGTTTGGATCCGGCGATCGTGACGGGGCAAATCGAGATTCGACTGTGCAATGCGTTGTTTGAAGGGTTGACGACGCGCGACGCGTGCGGTGTGGCGCAACCGGCGATGGCAAAATCCTGGGAAATTTCGCCGGATGGATTGGTTTATACGTTTCATCTCCGCGAAAATATCCGATGGAGCAATGGCGATGCCATCACGGCTTACGATTTTGAAAAATCGTGGAAGCGCGTGCTCGAACCGGAAACCGCGTCGCGCTACGCGGAAATCATGTACTTCATCAAAAACGCGGAAGCGTACAATAAAGATGCTCTGAAAGATTTTTCACAAGTTGGCATTCGTGCGCTCGACGAACGCACGCTTCAGGTAAAACTTCATTCGCCAGCCGCATTTTTTCCGGATGTTGTCGCTTTTACAACCTATTTGCCCGTGCATATTCCCACGATTGAAAAATACGGCGATCGATGGACACACCCTCAAAATATCGTTTCCAACGGCGCGTATGTGTTGCGCGCGTGGAAAATCAACGATCGCGTCGAACTCGAAAAAAACCCATTTTATTGGCGCAAAGATTCGGTTGCTTTTAATCGCGTGCACGCGCTCGCCGTCTCAAAAGCCAACACGGCGTTTAATCTGTATTCCACCGGACAAGCCGATCTTATTCTCGACAAAGGCATGGTACCCGCCGTGTTGATTCAGGAATTGCGCAAGCAGGCGGATTTTCACGCCAATCCGTTTTTGGCGACGTATTTTTATCGCTTTAATGTCACTCGCGCGCCTTTCAACGACATTCGCGTGCGCAAGGCTTTCGCGCTTGCCATAGATAAACAACGCATTGTGGAAAAAATCACCAAAGCCGGCGAGCCGATTGCTCCTTCCTTCACACCGCCGGGCATTCCCGGTTACACGCCGCCGGATGGCCTCGCTTACAATCCCTCGCTCGCAAAAAAACTTTTTACCGATGCCGGTTTTGCGGAAGGCAAAAATTTTCCGCGTGTGTCGCTTCTCTATAATAAAACCGATCTCAACGAGCAAATCGCCGTAGAAATTCAAGCGATGTGGCAAGAAATTCTGGGCGTCACCATCGAACTACGCAATCAGGAATGGGCCACTTATCTCAATGCGTTGAATCATTTGGATTTTGACATCGCGCGCTCCAGTTGGGTCGGCGATTACAACGATCCGAATACTTTTCTTGATTGTTTTCTCACCGGACGCGGCAATAACCGCACCGGTTGGAGTCATGCTCAATATGATTCATTGATGAAACAAGCCGCGTCCACGCTGGACGCAAAACGCCGTTTTGAATTATTGCAACAAGCCGAAAAAATTCTCGTAGAACAAGAACTTCCCATTGTCCCTCTTTACTTTTTTGTCGGCATCAACCTCTACAACGCACAAAAACTTGACGGCATTCATCCCAACGTCGTGGATGAACATCCTCTGCGCGAAATGCGTTGGAAGTAAAAATCTAAGCTTGGCGCATCGGCATGATGACATAAAGAAACGGTTTTTGATACCGCATCACGCACGGAGAAAGCTCATCGGTAAAATCGAGAAAAATTTCATCCGAATCCAGACTTTTGAGAGGATCTGAAAGATAATCCGGGTTGAACGCAATGGAAAATTCTTTGCCTTTATAATTGATTGCCATGGATTCTTTGGCTTCGCCGATTTCCGGCGTATTGGCCGTGATATCCAAATTATTTTTTCCAAAACTCAACCTCACTGAACTAGATTTATCGCTCGAAAGCAAAGCAACGCGATGCACCGCGCCCAGCAAAAGCTCGCGTTCAATCGTCACTCGCTCCTTGGTTTCGTTGGGAATGACCTGCCGGTAGTTGGGATACTTGCCTTCGATCAATTTAGAAACGAGAAAAATAGAACCCAAATTAAACGTAATCTGATTCTCATCCACGCCAATCGTCACTTCGCCTTCATCCGCAAGCAAACGTTGCAATTCATTCACAGCTTTTGTGGGCAAAATCACTTCCAGTTCGCTCGTTTTTGGAAATTCCAGAGGTTGCTCTACCAAAGCAAGACGCCGTCCATCCGTGGACACAACCGTCAGTTTATTATCTTTGAAACTCAGAAACGCGCCGTTGAGTACGTAACGACTTTCATCCGTGGACATGGCATACGTTGTTTTACGAAACATGTCTTTGAGCGTTTTTTGATCCGTTTTAAAAACATGCGCGCTCTGAGCTTTTGGGAACGGAGGAAATTCTTCTTCAGCAAGCCCCTTAATACGAAAGAAAGCATTACCTGCGCGAATAGTCGCGTTGAGTTTGGAATCCGCCTCCAGAGTCAGCTCTTCCGATGGTAATTCGCGCACAATGCTAAACAAGCGGCGCGCCGGCAACGAAATCGCGCCTCCTTTTTCCACATCGGCTTCCACTTCTGTGCGAATTCCTGTATCTAAATCCGTGCTAGCCAACGAAATCTTTCCGCTGATGGTTTTAATCAAACAATTGCTCAAAACAGGCAATGTCGTCCGCGTACTGATAAGATTTTGCACCGTTTGCAAACCTTCCAAAAACTTGTCCTTTTTTAACACTAGCTTCATAAACCCTATTCCATAAAAATTTCTTAAACTCCGGCAATCACAAGCTTTTAAAGTATAGAGCTAAAAACACAAGCTAAAACCTGTCGTTTTACAGTATCAGTTGACGAATACCCAAAAAAAGATGTTATACTCTACGAAGTTATGATGACGTGTTTATTGGCTCCTCCACTTGCTTCCGGCGGACTCCTTTTTGCCTTTGAGCATTCCAATCCTGCCGGAAAATTGATCATTTTCATTTTGTTGATCGCCTCGATTTTTAGTTGGGCTGTCATGTGGACCAAATGGGTGCTCGTGCGCAAAGCGCGTCGGGAAAACGCGCGATTCATGCAATATTTTCACCGCGCAAAATCACCGTTAGCCGTCTATGAAAAAAAGTTACAATTTGATCCTTCGCCGCTCGCCGCAGTGTATTATTCCGGAGCTAAAGAATTGTGTTTTCATTTGCTGGGATCGACGACTGTCGATGATACCTTCGCTGTACGTCTCTCCACCGCGAGTCCACTCGATATTTCTTCGATTAATTCCGTGCGATCATCGATGGACCGCGCCGTCGGCGAAGAAATGCTTAAGCTGGAATCGCAACTCATTCTCCTTGCCACCGCCGTCAGCGGTTCGCCTTTTTTGGGATTACTTGGCACTGTGTGGGGCGTGATGGATGCATTCAGCGGAGTTGCGCTTGCCGGTCAAGCTAGTCTCGCCGCGATGGCGCCCGGTGTCTCCGGCTCGCTCATCACCACTGTCATCGCCCTGTGCGTCGCGATTCCCTCCATGTTCGGTTACAATTATCTCGTCAATACTCTTCGCGGCATGACCGTACAAATGGAAAACTTCGCCGCCGAATGCTCCGCTGATTTCGAACACCAATATGGCCGTAGGAGGTGATTTTTAGACAGAATGAACAGAATGATTACAAAATGATTCCGTATCCTCTTTCCCTTTTTAACCACGGAAAACACGGAGAACATTGATTTTTGCCCCGACTTTGTCGGGGTTAATATCTGTGGTTAAATAAGCAAAAGGGCACAGAGCAATCATTCTGTGAATTTTGTAAATTCTGTCTAAAAATTTTTATGAAAAAATATTCGGATAGGATGAATCGATCGACGTTGAGTGAGATCAACGTGACGCCGTTATTGGATTTAGCATTTGTATTGTTGATTATTTTCATGATTACAACGCCATTGATGGAGCAAAAAATTGGAATTAATTTACCCGACTCGCGGCGGACGAAACCCGATCTTGTCGATCCGAAGACGGTTAAACAAGTGGCGATTGACGCGGCGGGGCGGATTTATTTGGATGAACAGCGCGTAGATGTTGAAGAATTGGAGCAACAGCTGATTCAATGGAAAACATCCAACGACAACGCGGCGATTTCTTTTCGCGCGGATAAAAATTTGAAGTACCAGCAAATTATTCGCGTGCTGGACGCCATTCGAGAATCCGGTGTAAAACTCGGTTTGACAACCGTGCCGGAAAACTAAATGAATTACGACGTTTCAAAAGAAACACTGATCAAGGTCACCTTGATTCATCTGACGGTGATAGGAATTTTTTTAATTCCCTTCGGAGGGATTTTTTTTAAGAGAGAAAAAGTTAAATATATCGAAATGGTGGCTCTCGGCACAGCGAATCCCGCCAAAGGAACTCCCGCCCCGCCTCAAGCGGCGAATAGTCGTAATGGATCACAAAAATCTCCTCCCGCACAACCTGCTCCTCCTGCTCCAAAAGTCGAAACTCCTCCCAAAGAAGAAACTCCCGCGTCTTCTCCGCCGGAAATCGTTCCCAGAGCTACTTCCAAATCCGAACCCAAGCCTTGGGAAAAATCGTCGCCAAAAATTGAAACCAAAACCGAAACAAAAAAAACAGAAGCCAAACAAAAATCCGAAGTCAAGATCAGCACCAAAATCGTGACGCGCGGGAAATCCACCGATGCTTCTTCCGTGAAAACGTCCGACAAACCTTGGAAGAAAACAGTTGCGGCTGGACATCAGGGTCCTACAGCGGCGGAAATCAAAGCCGGACTTGAGGCCGGTGTGCAAAAAGGACTGCAAACCGTCGGCGTTTCGACCGGCTCTGAAAATGGCGTTGGTATACCCGGCAAACCCGGCGGACAAGATTCATGGTATCACACGCTGATCCGTGAGACGTTTTTGAAGAATTGGCAAAAACCGCAACTTCCCGGTGCCGCTCGGCTCGAAACACTGGTTGCCATTCGCATCGCGCGCGACGGATCAGTCACATTTTTAAAAATCTCTCAACCTTCCGGCAATGACACAATGGACGCCACCGTCATGCAAGCCGTTCGTTCCGTTCATAAACTATCCCAGCCTCTTCCCTCCAATCTCGGTAATCCGGATTACGAAGTGGTGATTAATTTCCGTTTAGATTAACCCAAATTTGTAACCATGACCCCGCCGCGTGCGGAATCTTGTAGGGTCTGTCGCGCCATTTCCATCCGTGCCCATCCGTTCTTATCCGTGTAATCCGTGATAAAACGCTCAACCCTTGGCCGACTTCTCAGCCAAGGGTTGGTAGACACAAATAGCAAAAACCATTTTTTATTGTTGGCATCCACCGCCTTGTTTCATTTGCATCATCATCATCATCATCATCATTAACATCATCATCATTTGCATCGGGTCCATCTGTTGAGGCTTCAATTTATCGGCATTTTGAGCAATTTGCCCAAGAGCATTGGCGTATTGCGCCTGAGCATCGCTGATGGCTTTCAGTAAATCTTTATTCTGCTCCATGAGTTTTTCGAGAGCGTCTTTGGCTTTTTGACGTTCTTCTTCGGTGAGATTCTTTAAGTCATCAATTTGCTTTTTGAGTTCTTCTATAAGTTCATCGCGATCTTCATCTGTGAGTGCTTCGTTGTTTTTTATCTTATCAAGAATCTTTTTTAAGGCGTCCGACGGATTTTTTTCGTATATATCCTCCAAAGTTTTAAGAATAGCCGATTTTGCTTTTATTGCGAAAGATTCGTGCGTCAGTAAATAATTATATGTAAAAGTTGCCGCGACTAAATCGGGGTCTGAAACATCGAACGTGCTTAACGTAGAAATGTATGTTTCGTAGGCGGAGTAAAGGGTTTTGTACGACTCTGAATCCAGATACAACTCTAGAGATTGCATGAAGGGAGCTTCTAATAGCGGAGTATCCAACGCTGTTGACGTCGTATCGGCTCGACTATTTTGCATTAGGCTGAGGTTCATGCAGATTGCCAAACTGAAGAAAAGGAGAAGAGGTGATTTCATAAATTTTATCCTTGATACTATGTAATGTGAGATATATCGGAAACGTAAAGGGTTTTTTTAGTTTTTTGACCACGGATAGCACGGATATTACGCCCAGCTAACGCTGGGCAAAAAATCAATATTCTTTGTGTAATCCATGATAAAAAAGGTGCCATGACGTGGAACAATTTTCTTTTTTTGCTCGCGTTAGCGAGCGCATCCTTGAGTGTCCGTGTCATCCGTGGTTAAAAAGCGCTCAACCCTTGGCCGACTTCTCAGCCAAGGGTTGTTTAATTTGGGTAAAGAACTTTTTATTTACCGCAACCGCCGCCGCCACAACTACCACCACCACCGCCGCCGCCCAGCAGTAGCATTATAACCAACGCAATAAGCATTGCCAACATCGGGTCCATGCCCTTAGGCTTCATGGCGTCGGCGAGTTGACTACCGAGACCTTGGAGTCCGGCATTGGTATTAGCGAGTTGTTCTAACAACTTTTTATTTTGTTCAATCAGTTGATCCAGAGCCTTTTTCGCTTCCTCTCGTTCCTCTTTAGAGAGATTCTTCAACTCGTCGATCTGTTTTTTAAGTTCTTTAATCAGTTCGTCTTCAGCATCTTCGTCGCCATCTTTAAGTTTCTCAATTAATTTCTCCAGATCATCAGGGTCCAATTCACTGCTCAAAGTAGCTTTCACTGCCGCAACAAGAGCGCTCTTCGCTTTTTCCGCAAAATCCGGATTTTTCAAAACATAACTGAGAACAAAATTCGACAATTGACTATCGCTTAAACTCGTTAAACCGGCATCTTCCGCGTAATCTGCCATGTCAGATAAAAATTGAGTGTACGATGCAGAATCCACATTCGCTTTGAATGTCTGCATAAATTGAGTTGCCGCCAATGTGCTCGATAACGTGCTACTATCCGCTTGAGTGATATTGCAAGTCCACATCGCGAGAGCAACCATTGTTAGAAGAAGTTTTGCTTTCATATCGACCGCCTTATTAATTTCATACGCCTACTTCTTTAAATGTGAGCTTTTCTCGAAACGTAAAGCGCTTTTCAGTGGTTTTTTTTCTAGAAAAACCAACGTAAGCGTAAGTCGTTAATAATCTTAATTTTATCAAAATTCATTACGAGCCTCTTTATTTGCCAAAGGATCACGGGATTGAGAAGTGCGGTATTCCGGAAATTGAAAAATGACCTCGCCCGGGCGGCCTACATTCAGAATATCGCGCGCGACGCGCTCAATATATATACGATCGGTTTGAATCGCATGATTTTGTCGATGAAGCTGAATACTGAGCGCATTGGCTTCTTCGATCTTGTTTTCCGTTACCGTTTTAGTGCGTTGTAAATCATGATTGCGCCGAATCACAGGGTAAAAAACAGCTGTGCCGAGAATAACAAAAAGTGCGATCACAATTAAGTACGCCCACGGCAACATCTGAATCCAGATATTGCCCGTGCGCATCGCCACCTTGACGTTGGCGGGATCAAAAAATTTAGATTTTGCCCCCATAGATAGCGTGATCGCCAAGTTCTTCTTCAATTCTCAAAAGACGATTATATTTTGCGAGACGATCCGAACGCGAAAACGAACCTGTTTTGATTTGTCCTGCATTGGTCGCCACCGTGATGTCGGAAATCGTGGTGTCTTCGGTTTCGCCTGAGCGATGACTGATGACGGCGGTGTAAGCGGCTTCTTTGGCCATTTGAATGGCGTCGAGCGTTTCGGTGAGCGAACCGATTTGATTCACTTTCACCAAAATCGAATTTGCCACGCCGGTGTCGATGCCTTTTTTCAAAAATTCTGTGTTGGTGACAAAGATATCGTCGCCGACTAATTGCAGATTTTTACCCAGCGCATCGGTGAGTTGTTTCCAACCGCTCCAATCGCTCTCCGCCAAGCCGTCTTCGATGGAAATAATCGGATATTTTTTCTGCAGTTGTTTGTAAAACGCAATCATGTCGGCGGCGGAATGTTTGCTTCCATCGGATTTTTTAAAAACGTATTTTTTTGTTTTCTCGTCGTAAAATTCACTGCTGGCGACATCCAGTGCGATGAAAATATCTTTGCCCAATTTGTAACCCGCTTTTTTTACGGCAAGCGCGATCACATCCAAGGCATCCTCGGTGGATTTGAGATTCGGCGCGAAACCTCCTTCGTCGCCCACCGCCGTGCTGAGATGCCGGTCATGCAAAATGCCTTTGAGCGCGTGAAAAACTTCCACGCCGTAGCGAATCGCTTCGCGGAAACTCGGAGCGCCTTTTGGCATGATCATGAATTCCTGAAAATCAATCGGGGCATCGGAGTGCGCGCCGCCGTTCATGATATTTGCCATCGGTACGGGCAACACTTTCGCATTTGGCCCACCGAGGTATTTATAAAGTGGCATGCGTTGAGATGCCGCCGCCGCGTGCGCTGTGGCAAGCGATACTCCTAAAATTGCATTCGCTCCGAGATTTTTCTTTGAAAACGTGCTATCGAGTTTGAGCATCGCGCCATCGACGCCGAGTTGATCCAAGGCATCCATACCGATCAGTACGGGCGCGATTTTTTTCTTCACATTACTTACGGCGGTGAGAACGCCTTTGCCCATGTAGCGCGTTTTGTCGCCGTCGCGCAATTCGAGGGCTTCATGCGTGCCGGTGCTGGCGCCGGAGGGAACAATAGCGCGCCCGACGGAGCCGTCGGTGAGATGAACTTCTGCTTCGAGAGTTGGATTGCCGCGCGAGTCGAGCACTTCGCGCGCAGTGACGTGTTTGATGAGAGTTTTTGGAATCATAGTTTTTTAAGAGCCTCTAAGGGTTATAAGCTTCGATGGATTCGATTTTGACCGTAAGCGTTTGGGTTTCATCGAGAGGAAGTTCAACAATATCTCCTACTTTATGGTTGAGGAGATTCTTCGCCACGGCGGTCAGATAAGAAATAACTCCTTTTTCCGGATCACTGTCCCATGCGCCGAGAATGGTATAATTGATAGGTTGTTGATTCGCCGTATTGATAAGGTACACGCAGGTGCCGATATTCACTTCAGAAGTATCCACATTTTTGAAATCCGAGCCTTGCGCCATCGCAAGTTCCTGCTCGATTTCGGCGCGGCGGCGCATAAGCACGGTTTGCATTTCCTTGGCGGCTTTGAATTCGTGATTCTCACTCAAGTCGCCATAAGAACGCGCGGTGGCGATGTCGCGCGAATTTTCAGGAATTTTTTTATTAATGATTTCTTCAAGCTCCGCTTTGCGTTTTTCAAGACTCCCCCATGAAACTACCAGCGATTGAACTTTAGTGTGAACTTTGCTTTCCTCGGCGCCGATGATCATGTTTTGCACGAATGGATGCAATTTAATGAACGAAGCGAGCACCGATCGCTTGTCCATCTCCTCAAAAACCGAAGTCAGCAAAATCGCGCGCGTGATATCGCGCACATCTTCTTCCCTTGCTGTTGCGAGGAGTTCCGGCACGATGGTTTTGTCGTTGACGAGCAAGTCGCGCAAGCGCGTGCCTTTTTTGTAATCGGCGAGTTGATCATATTCAAGCGCGGAAAGAATCGCAGAAAATAATTGCGGCCCGACAAACGGGCGAATTTCCTCTTTTTTACTTTTGCAGAGCCAAATCAACAAATCCGGATTCATTTTTCGCTCGCGGATCAGCAAATCAAACGCAGTTTGCATGCGTTCCATCAGGCCGGCGGTTTTAAAATGATGATATAAAAATTCCATAATGCGTCCGGATGCTTGAGGAATCATTGCCAGAAAAATTTCCGTCCATTTTTCGCCGAAAACGATTTGCGCTTTTTTCAAGCACACTTCCTGATAATGCGCGGGAATCGCGTTGAGGATATCAATCAATCTGTCCGCGTGGAGCGGCAAGAAATCCGTTAATCCCGGCGCGGATTCCGGCGATCCGACGGAGGCGCTAAACTCATCGCGCGCTAAAATCAATTCCACGCACAACGGCAACGATGGTTTGGCGACGGAGGTCAGCGTGCGGTTGATGAGATCGATAATTTCCTGCGCAATCGCAGGGTCTTCGCCTTTTTTCCAATTTTTTTGAAGACGCGGCAAAATGGCGATCTGTGACTGCGCGCCCACGGCTCTGCGAAATTCCTCCAGCGCATGCGCGTGATGATCGCGAGGCGTATCGTGAAAAAGAATCGGTAAATTTCTTCGCGCAGGCAATTCGTAGCGCGCGTCTTTTTTCGCCGCGCGCTTGACGGCGTCCCACCATTTTTTCCAACGTTCGGCAGGCATCAGTGTGGGCACGAGAAGTTTTTCAATGCGCTCCGGCGTCGCTTCCTGTTGGAGACTCTGCACCAGAATGTGCAACAAACCCGCTGTGTCATTTTCCGCCATCGCTTGCATACCCGCAAGGTCTTCAAACATTTTTGCTTCGATGTGATCGGGTTCAATGGGGCGCAACGACTGCGCCGCAAATTCGAAATCCATGCTGTGATCCGGCTTGTTGGCGAAATCGATCGCGATACTGCCGTCGGCGCGATCCCAGCTCTTGATTTTTCCCACGCCCCAGCTTTTGTGGACGCAGTAATATCCGGGTTGAAGTTTTTGCAGTTTTGCCGCCAATTGCGGCGCTAAGTCCGAAATTGACGCGATAAGTTGAGAGTCACCTTCCATGATACCGCCTCATTAAAACACTCCAACCCGCGCTCGTAAAGAACTAATGGTGTTTCATGAGAAGGTATATTGCAGATTGTACGTTGATTTCTTTTAATTTAATATGTGCATGATTTATGTTGGTCTTCATTGATGAATCGGGCGACCCAGGATTGAAATTGAGCGCCGGTTCATCGCGTTATTTTGTTATTGGATTGCTCGTTTTCGAGGACCACGAAGAAGCGACAGCGGCTGATCAACGCATTCAACTGTTGAAACGAGAAATGGGGTTTAATGCGTCTTTTGAATTTCATTTTAACAGCTTGCGCGCCGATTATCGGAAAACTTTTTTGAAGGCAATCTCCAGTTATGATTTTTTTTATTTTGGAATCGTCATCAACAAAGAAAATTTAAGCGGCGAAGGTTTTCAATTTAAAGAATCGTTTTATAAATACACATGTGGTCTCGTTTTTAATAATGCAAAACCCCATCTCAATCATGCGATTGTTATTGTCGATGGAAGCGGAAGTCGAGAATTTCGTAAGCAATTTGCTTCTTATTTACGCAAGCGTATCAATGACAAGGACAATTACTGCATCAAAAAGGTGAAAGTTCAGGATTCAAAAGACAATAATCTCATTCAAATGACAGACATGATTTGCGGTGCCATTGCGCGTTCATATAGTAAAAAGAGCGATGCCATGGACTATCGAAAACTTATTTCTCATAGGGAAATATTTGTCCAATTTTGGCCTAAATAAAGAACCCCGCTCTATTCCTTACGGAAACGCACACCATACGGTGACAGTTCAAGCGGGGTCCCAATTCCAATAAGAATGTAATCCATGTTTTGATATAAGTCAAATGGCTTTGTATGGACACCCATGAGGGTTGATGGGTTTTTTATTGATAAAATGGAAAATTTAACCAAGAGAACCAGTCTTGAAAAATTCCAGCTTTTCCCTTGCATAAAGAGAGTTCTTTATTGCGATGCAACTTTATCGAAGAATTCTGGCGTATTATAAACCGTTTAGCGGCGCGATTGTTGTGGCGACGATTTTGATGCTGATGGCCATCGGTTTGAATTTGCTCAAGCCGTGGCCGATGAAATTTGTGGTCGATAATATTCTCGCGGTTCACGGCGCGGAAGCATATCGTCTTCCGTTTTTGCCGTTTGAAGTGAGTTTTGTCACCGCGCTTTTTATCACATGCGGAAGTTTGGTCGGTATTCATCTGCTCTGGGGCGCTTTCAATCTCGTCAATACTTATTGGCTTATCGATATCGGTCTACGCGCGCTTTTGAGACTTCGCACGGAACTTTACGCTTACTTGCAGAGCTTGCCTTTGCGTTTTCACGACGACCGGCGCAGTGCGGATTCCACGTTTCGAGTCGCTTACGATTCTCAGGCGATCCAAACATTTTTTAATCGCGGATTTGCGACCATTTTGAGCGCCGCGGTTACGCTCGCGGGCGCATTTATCATCATGGCGCAAATGAATTTGAAGCTCACGTTGATCTCGCTTGCGGTCACGCCGTTTCTTTTGATCGCCATCGGTTACTACGCAAAAAAAATTCGAACGCAAAGCGCTACGCTTCAAGCCGAGGAAAGCGACGTGCTTTCGCGCGCGTCGGAAGGTTTGAGCAGTATTCGCGTGGTGCATGCTTTTGGGCGCGAGGAACACGAAGTCAGCATTTTTGAGCGCGAGTGCCGCGATTCGCTTCGCGCGAATCTTCGCCTCAATATCACCAATGTCATCAGCACGTTAATCGTCGGCATCATCGTCGCCGCCGGCACGTCGGTGCTTTTGTATTTTGGCGCGATGGAAGTTGCCGCCGCAAAAATGACACTCGGCGAACTTTTGGTTTTTCTCGCTTACTTGACGATGCTTTATCAGCCGCTCGAACAACTCAGCTACACCGCTTGGGCGATGGAAGGCGCCGCCGCCGGCGTGGCGCGTTCGTTCGAGATTCTCGACGCGAAAAACGATGTGCCGGATTCGCCGCGCGCGAAAAAGTTTCATCCCGCCGAAGGCAAAATTGAATTGCGCGATATTCATTTCGCCTATCAGACAGAACAACCGATTTTGCGCGGCATTGATTTGATCATTCAACCCGGCGAGACCGTGGCGCTTGTCGGCGCGACCGGCGCGGGAAAAACCACTATTCTCTCGCTCGTGCCGCGCTTTTACGATCCCACGCAGGGAAAAATTCTCATCGACGCGCAAAACATTCGCGATGTTACAAAAAAATCTTTGCGCCAAAATATTTCCATGGTGCTTCAGGACACGCTTCTGTTCAACGCCACGATTCGGGAAAATATCGCTTACGGAAAAGAAAACGCTTCGCAAAAAGACATCGAAGTCGCTACACGCGCGGCGCAAGCGGAAGATTTCATTCTCGCGATGCCGCAAGGTTACGACACGCCTGTGGGCGAACGCGGCGTCAAACTCAGCGGCGGTCAACGTCAGCGCATCGGCATCGCGCGCGCGTTTTTGAAAAATAGCCCCATTCTTCTTCTCGACGAACCCACCAGCGCGCTTGATTTGGAAACCGAAGCCGAAATCATGCACACGCTGAAAAAACTCATGCAAAAACCTACCACGCTCATCGTCACGCATCGCCTTCAAACCGTCCACGATCTCGGAAAAATCGTTGTCCTCGAAAACGGCCGCATCATGGAATCCGGCACCGGCGCCCAACTCCTCGAAAAACACGGCGTCTATTATAAATTGTGGAACGCTTCAAAAGCAGATGCTTAGGAGCTTCGCTCCTAAAACCTCACTTAAGGGCTACCGCCCTTAAGAATCCCTTCCTGTGTGCGTTTATTTTTTGCTCCGCCAAAGGCGGGCAAAAAATAAACGCACACAAGTAGGATTCTAAAGGACAGTAGTCCTTTAGCGGGGTTGTAGGGGCAGAGCCCCTACATTTATCTAAAACTTCCTAATACAGTTGTGGGTAATTGGGAGGAAGGATTTTCTTCTTCGCCGCGGAGGCTGGAGAGAACTTTTTCTAGGACAGGGTGGCGGCTTTTGAAGAAGCGAACGACGATGCTGGCGCCGCTGGCGCGGTGGTAGAGGGAGAGTTCGTCGAATAAAAACCGGCGATTGGCGTGTACTTCCAAGCTATCAGTGGTGAGCCAGCGATTGGGTTGTCTGCGAACGACAAGTCCGACTTTTTCAGATTCTTTAATAAAAACAAGAAATGCGGATTTGTTTTTGCGTAATTTTGGATTTTTTCCCGTCAACGCCGGCACTGCCCATGTGATGTTTTCTGCGCCCAAATCCGATGCGATTTGCTCGCGTTCCGGCACAGGCAGGGTGTTGGAGAGTTGAGTGTCTTGAAAACTTCCAAAGGCAAAACGAAAAATCGCGTGGAAGATATATCGAAATGTCACCCACACTGCGCGCAATAATTTCGGCGCAAGAAAACAAAACGCGATCACGAATAAAATGACCGCAGTCAAAACAATCAACGGAAATTTCCATAGAAGCATCAAGCCGCCGATGACGCCGATATTTTCCAAAGAACTGACAACGATATTAGAGAATGGCTCGGGCGCGGTGTTCACCAATAAACGCACGCCTGCTTTGGTGGCGTGCGTGGTCAGCGCCACGCCGCCGCAAAGGAGCGCAAGAACGATTTCCATGATGGGATCGGCTTGTCCAAGCACCGCCACCGCCAAAAATGCCGCGCCTACCGGACGAATCACGGTATGAATGCTGTCCCAGAGCGAATCGACCCATGAAATTTTATCCGCAAAAAATTCGATGAACGTCAAAATGCCGGAAACAGTCAAAATCACCGGATGCGACAAAATTTGCAAACTCGCCAAAGAAGGGTCCAAAACCACCCATCCCATATTCAGCGATACACTCACCGCAAAGACGGTTAGATAAAGATTCAACCCAGCAAGAGCCGCCAAGCCCATCGCCATCGCCAGAAGTTCCAATGTTTGCATGCTCATACTTTATCCCGGAATCGTCATCTTACGAGGTTAAATTTTCAATCCATCGCGCAAGACGACATCCGATGAGATTGTCTTTGATACGCATGAAGTTTACGATTTATCGTTGTTTTTTTCTACTCCAGAAAAAAGCGACGATTAAAATAAAAGCCTCGCTTGCTAAATTGACGCAAGCGGCCGCATGCATGCCATAATGCGGAATCAAGATCAAATTCATGCAAAGGCTAAAAATTGCGGCGGCGCCGGTGATGGCGAGCATGGCGCGGTCGCGATGTTGCGCCCAGAGTCCGAGAGTAAAAACCGCGCTAATGGTAGAAACGTATTTTGCGGTTAATAAAATTGCGAAAGGATAAGCCGCGTCGGTGAATTTCGGCCCGTAGAGTTTGTAAAACCACGGTGCGAGCCAGAATGTCAGCGCAATGGCGGGAATCAGGCAAATTAAACCAAAAGAAAAAAGCATTTTTTGTTTCTGCCAAAGAGCATCTTTTCCTTGTTTTTGCCATTCGATAAAACGCGGGTAGAGTAGCCCATGAATGAGAAGTAAAAACGAATATGCGGCGCCGACAGCGAGCGTTGCCGAACGATACTGCCCAAGTTCATGAATGGAGTAGAGCCATCCAATCAATGGGCTATCAAAAAAATTATAGATATAAGTGACAATTCCCGTCAGAAAAAGCCAACGTCCTTCTTTGATGAGAGGCCAGACGTCGCGAAGTTTTTTGAAATTCACAAGTGTAATTTTTTTTCCTTGAGCCGCCCATTTCCATGCGATGCGTATGGCGATGATATAGGCAATTGTCTGCACCACCACGTCCCAGCCCGCACCAACGCCCGGCCGGAAAAATCCAAAATACAGCGCGGCAGTGATAACGGACTTGATGGCGAGCGAACGATGTTGAGCCGGCAAATTCTCCTGCGCCATCAACGCCCAATTCGCATCATTGGACGTCATGACAAAATAAGGAACCCCCGCCAAAATCGCCAACCACCATTTTCCGGAAACTCCCGACGCCCACAACACACTCACGGTAATTAGACTTAGTAATATTCCTATCACGAGGCGATAAGTGAATACGGTTGTCATTAACGCTTCCTTTTCTTCCTCCGAGGAGCGTTTTTTGTATTCGCGAATCAAAAGCGGATTCAAATTCAAAACCACCAGAAGCGAACATTGCCCTATCACGGCGATCACCATCGCCGAAATGCCAAGGTTGTCTGGACCCAAGCATCGAGCCGCCCAGATGCTCGCCGCCGCGCCGAATGCCAGCGCGAATATCCGCCAAAAGGTCATCTGAACGAATTGCCGAAAAAGCCGATGATGAAAAATTTTTTGAAACATGGGAATCGATTTCTCAAGAATGAGAATGCGCATCGATTTCGCATTCGAAGAAATAATGATAAGGATGTTCTTTGCAAAAATAATGACGCCGGATCGCGCAATGCCGATTTAACGTTTGAATAATACGGCGAAGAGGATATCCCAAAGCGCCGATTTCCCAATAATGTTGGCCGTCAAATTTCCATCGTTTCCGCATGGGAATTTTGAATCCCATTGAATGAGAAAGGCTGTTGGTTCCAAAAATGATCTTTAAAAAAAAAGACGCGCCATTAAAAGGCAGAGAAAGAAGGATATAACGCCGACTGATGCGCGTCAGTTGCCTTAAAACAAGTTCAAAGTCCTCAAATGGCAAATGTTCGAGCACTTGAAAAAGACAGACGCAATCGAATGATTTTTCGGAGAAATAATCTTTGATGTTTTTCAAATCACCCACCACGTCTGGTTTGAGCGCGCTATCAATATCAAATGTGGTCAGTGCCAATTTTAAATTTTCCCGCACGTACCGCGAAAAAACGCTCGATCCGCATCCCGCTTCCAATACGCTTTGGGGGTTAATTCTGCAGATCGCTTGAATTTGATACCAATACGAAATCCATCTCTCCGAAGAATCATAATGAGAGCACAAATATTGCGCGGCGTTCTCTTGTGTCATGCGCGTTACCTTGCTTGAAAAGATTTTTTAGGCGCTTTTTCAGGTTTGGAATTTTCCTCGTTTTCCTCTTGGCGCAGGTCGAGTAAAATCGGTTTATCGCTACGCAAAATTTCCTGTTCGGAAGGCAGAGGCGTCGTGTCGCCGCCCCAGACGAGCCGCCAAGGTTTTTCGCCGAGAGTATGAGCGAGCGCTTTGGTGTACGTGGTAGTAACTTTGAGATTCTGCGTGATGACGCGCAAATCGGCGACGGTTTTTTCGAGATTCGGGTCGTATTTATCGAGCATGGTGTTGAGCCGCGTGAGTACCGAGTCCGCCTGACGCGCTAAACTTTCGGTGTGCTCAATAAGCGAGCCAATACGCAGATGCAAATCCGGATAATCGCGTCGCAGATCCGTGATAATATCGTTAACGCTGGTGACAATTTGATTACCGGAGCGCGTCAATTCATCGAAGCCGACCACTTTTGCGCCTTGAATCACATCTCCGGATTCGATTTTGGCGAGCGTATCCGCCCTATCCGGCGCGATGCGCAAAGGAATCAAATCAATAAATTTTTCTGCGAGAATCGTGTCGGAAATAATCGCCGCCGTCGTACCTTTGTAGAGCGTCGGCGCGTCTTTATCGAGTTGCGCAACCACGCGAAGTATGTTGTCCGGACTTTGGCGACGCTCCTCCGGTTTGAGAAAATCGATCGACTTCACAATGCCGATCGGTTTGCCCGCATAACGCACTTCGGAATTCACGCGAATGCCTGCGACCGACGGAAAATCAATACGAATGTTTCGTCCGAACATACCGAAACTGAATCCGGTCAGCGCCATCGTCAGCGCTCCAAGCAAAATTGTGCTACAAATCATCACTACAATCGCAATCGCATAATCAGAAGTGTTTTTTTGTTTCATAATGTTTTTTCAGTAGGTGCAGGGTGGCCGATGAGGCGTTGAATGTAATCGTCTTTGGAAAGTTTAAGCGGAATGGGGCCGTCGGCTTCGCCGCGAATAAATTGTTGCAGTTCGGGATCGGGGTGATTGCGAATTTCATCGGGTGTGCCTTCCGCGATGATTTTCCCCTGATTGCGTCCGTTGCCAAGCATGATCATGCGCGTGCCAATGCGAAACGCGCTGGTCATATCATGCGTAACCACCACTGCCGTCATGCCGAGTTTGCGCGTAAGGTCTTGCGTGAGCTTATCGACGACCGCCGTCATCACAGGGTCCAATCCTGCCGTCGGCTCGTCGCTGAAAAGCAATTCAGGGTCTAGCGCAAGCGCGCGCGCTAGCCCCACGCGTTTTTTCATTCCGCCGCTGATTTCAGCGGGTTTTAAATCCTCAAATCCGGTAAGCCCCACGAGTTCCAATTTCATTTTTACCACAAGTTCGGCGATATGTTCGTCCACTTTACTGTGCTCGAAAATCGGCAATGCAACGTTCTCGCCCACAGTCATCGATTGAAACAACGCGCCCGTTTGAAACAAAACGCCAAAGCGACGGCGAATCGAATCAATCTCATGATGCTCCATCGTCGTGATTTCTTTTCCGAAAAGTTTAATCGAACCTGACGTGGGTTTGATCGCTCCAATAATATGACGCAATAACGTGCTTTTGCCGCAACCGCTCCCGCCCATAATAATCAATGTATCGCCTTGATAGACTTTGAATGTAATCCCATTCAGTACGGTTCGATTCCCGAACTTTCGAACGAGATTCTCGACTGCAATAACAGGTTTTTTTTCGTCGGCGGAACTCATGATCGATTAAGACTGAACGGCGACGCCAATTTTCAGAAGTTCGCGCGTGACCGCGCGCAATTTTTCCACCGTAAAAGGTTTACCGATGTATTTTTCGCGCCGAGGCACAAGCCCCTCTTCCTCTTCCGGTTTAATCATGCCGGTTACAAACGCCACCGGCGTGTCTTTATTTAATTCGGATTCGCGAATGATGTTCAAAATCTGACCGCCGTCGATATCAGGAATAATAATATCCAAAAAAATCAAATCCCAGCGTTGCGCGTTGATTTTTTCCACCGCCGCTTGCCCTGAAGTCACGCCGCACACATTGTATCCGTCGATTTCCAGCACTGCGTGGATAAAAGTATTGATTGTAGGATCGTCGTCCACAGTGAGAATCTGATAGGATTTTTCCAACGGCGAAACCGGTGTAAGAATTTGCAAAATCTTCTCGAAAGAAGCTTCGTCTTTGGCGCATTCGCGAATCGCGGTTTTTTGTTCGTCAGTCAAGTGCATGACAAAGAAAGCCTATCGATAAGTCCAAAAGACTCAAGAATGTTTCCCGTTCCGCATTGCAATCTTTGAATCAACGCTTTAGACTGTCTCTTATGCCCGAAGTTGCAAATTATGTTAGACAGCACGCCGCGCACATTACGCCGCACGTCGTGGAAAAATTATTGCATCAACTGCCGATGCTCAAGGCGGAATTTACTCAAATCCGAGCGCCCAAATATCCGCACTTGGTCGATCAATTGGAATTTTTAGCCGATGTGGTCGAAGACGTCGCAGAGGGTGCTTACAAAGATTTACCTTACGTCGCATTTGCTGGAGCGGTGTTTGCGTTGATTTATACTCACCAAGTCGTCGATATCATTCCTGATTTTGATCCTAAATTTGGCTACGCCGACGATTCCGTAGTTGCGCGCGCCGTACTCATCGAGCACGAAGCCGCTCTCAAGCGTTACGCCGCCGCGCAAGGTTTTAATTGGAAAAAAATTACTAATAAACCGTAAAGTTGTTGAAAAACCCGCGTATGTCGCGGGATTTTTCAACAACCTATTAACTCTATAATCGTTGATTTTGGGAAACGATGCGTTAGAATAAGCTTATGAGATGGTTTTTATTGCCCTTGCTTGCCGTCGGTATCGTCGCCTCCGCGTATGCGCAAAATTTTGAAGCGCCTTTGACTCCGCAACAAAAAAAGGCGTTGAAGAAAAAAGAGAAGGTCGATATTTCCAAACCCGTGGACACAGGCATGGTGGAAATCATTTCAAAAGACGGCGCAGATGCCTTTAATCCGTGGGCGCCGGCTGACGTTGGATCAGGCAAAAAAAATGTCACTCAGCGATATGTGGCCGACGAAAGCATCCAAAATCCGGAAGAAAAACGCAAAGAATTCAGCGGAATTATTTTTTGGGGATATCTGTTTTAGAAACTAAATCCTCAAGGCGTTTCAGCGCATCTCCGCGGGAGGTTAATTTCCCTTCGAGTTGTTCTTCCTCGATAACGGCGAGAATTTCACCCACTTTCGGCCCCGGTTGCATACCAAGCGCGAGCACATCTTCGCCCTTCACGAGCGGCGGTGGTTTGATTTGTTCCGCGCCGAATTCCTCGCGTTTTTGAAGTAAAAAATTGTAAATTTCAAGATCGGCGTGACTACCAATGCAATCGAGCTTGTGCAATTCCAATTCCGTATCAATCGTCGGCCGCGCGAGCAAACGTTTGAGCGTGCTCACGCGCATGGAGAGCACGTCCTTGAACGTCATGTGATTTGCCACGCACGCGACCACCGCTTCGATTTGATCGTTGGAAAAACGCAAGCGCTGAAGAATTTTTTTTGCCATATGCGCGCCGGCGGTTTCGTGACCATTGAAACGAATGCGTCCCTTAGCATCCACTTTGAACGTCGGCGGCTTGCCAATGTCGTGTAAAAGAACGCTCCATGCGAGTTCCATCGGCGCGTTGCTCAAATATCCCATCATCAGATGCACATGCGTGTAAACATCTCCCTCCGGATGAAATTCCGGCGGTTGTTCAACGCTCTTTTGCTCAATAACCTCCGGCAACCAGATTTTCAAAAGTCCCGATGCATCCAACAAATCCAATGCGCGTTGAGGATTTTTTCCCGTGAAACATTTGTTCAACTCGTCGCGCACGCGCTCGATGGCGAGATGTTTTGTTTTTTCCGCCAATTTGCAAACGCCGTCCCATGTTTTTTTTCCAATTTCAAATTCCAATTCCGCCGCAAACCGCACCGCGCGCAAAACGCGCAAATAATCTTCGGAAAATCTGTCTTCCGCTTTTCCAATCGCGCGCAGAATTTTCTTTTTCAAATCCGCTTCGCCGCCGACGTAATCAATCACTTTCTTTTTGATAGGATCGTAAAAAAGACCGTTGACGGTGAAATCGCGGCGCGACGCATCTTCTTCCGCCGTGGTAAAAACCACGCTCTCCGGTCTGCGCCCGTCTTTGTATGGTCCTTCTTTGCGAAACGTCGCCACTTCAAACGTCTCTTCTCCCTCCATCACGCGTACCACGCCGAACGCTTTTCCCTGCAAATCGGTCACGCGCTTAAAAATTTTCTGCGCATCCTCCGGTGTCGCATTCGTGGCAATATCCACATCCTTGGCTTCCCGCCCCAACAAAAAATCCCGCACGCACCCGCCGGCAAAATACGCCGTGAATCCCGCATCGCTCAACTTCCGCGCCACCTTTTCAGCTCGTGGATTCATAGATGCGAAGTAACCACTTTTTCGTTATGTCGAAAAGTCAGATAAATGATGCCGCCGACGAGCCCCCAGAATAAATTGACGGCGAAGAGGAGCAAAGAAAAAGCGATGGCGGGTTCTTGGCCGATGCTCGTGATAGAATCGACCGTGATTACTCCATAAGCGCTGAACATCAGCACCGCGCCGAATTCGCGCATGCCGTGACCGCTGATGCTGACCGGCAGGCTCATTAATATATAGACCACCGCCAGTACAATCATGATTTGAAAAAATCCGACGTCCAAATGAAGCGCGCGCGTAAGACACCAACCCATCAAAAATCCACACAAATGCACCAACACGCAATAACCGATGACTTGAAAAGTCAATTTCGGCGCGCGCCCATGATGTCGAAATCCGTCCACGAGCGTTTCAACGACCTCATGCTTGGGCAATTTCTTCCACAGATTTTTTAATTTTTTCGGAAACCGCCGAAACGGAATAAAAGCGAGAAACAAAATCCCAAAAACAACTATTCCGAAAAATCCGCTCAACGTCCACATCACCGCACGTAATTCCGGATAATGCGAAAAATATTTTATCTGCCACGGCAACGTCGCCACCGCCAGAGTGAGCAACACGCAAATCCCCACGAAACGATCCATCACGATCGAGAGCGCCGCGCGCGCTTTTCTTTGCGGCGCGTATTTGAGAATATAAAAAATTTTCACCACATCGCCGCCCACTGAACCCGGTAAAAATGTGTTAAAAAATTGTCCGATCAACGTGAGCGCCGTCGCCGTTTTGACCGGCAATTGCACTTCCTGCACCTTAAGCAGTGTCCACCACCGCAAAGAAATTAACCCCATCACCGCCCCAAAAACGCCTATCGCCGCCGCGAGCCATCGCGCGTCAATTCCAGTAAATTGTTTACCTAATTCCTCCCAATCCAACGTCGACGCAAAAAAACCCAAAATACCAATCGTGACACCAATTCGAAAAAAAGTTCCCCAAGACCCTTTGGATTTTGTCTGCATGCTCTTACTATTGCCACAAAATTTGCTCTCTCAAGCAATATCATTAGCAGGCTACTGAAAAACCTGATAAAGACAAATTACTTACGAAAAAGATTCGTTTGCGATGAACCTGCTTGATATTGGGAAGAATCTCGACCCGGCAGAGATGTTTCTCTAAAAAAAGATTCTCCCAAATAACTTACATTTTCTGTTCTCAATATAACGAGATCCCTTCCAGCTTCTTTGGCTTCGTATGCGGCGTGATCGGCCAAACTTTGAGCGCGCGCCAAGGGATGCGCATCTTTTTGTGAGTCTTTTGACGCCAAACCTTCCCTTGGGTGCGCGACGTTCATGGCGCTTTGTATATGATGAATATCACCCAAAGTCATTTCCGCTACTCCAAAACTCGCTGTACATTTTACAGAGCGTAGCCCTTCGACGAGAATGTTTAATTTGGATACCGCTTCCCGCAAGCGTTCAGCGACTTGAAGAGCTTTTTCGCCTGTAGTTGCAGGTAAGATGGCGACAAATTCTTCTCCTCCCCAACGGCACAACACATCTTCCGGTCGCAGGTTGCTTTGACAACATATTGCTATTTTTTTCAAGACTACATCGCCTGCAAAATGCCCATATTGGTCGTTGATTTTTTTAAAATGATCCGCGTCAAGCATGATAATACTGAGAGGATGTTGATGTCGTAGGGCTCGATTAAATTCTCTTTTGCCTTGCTCCTCAAAATAGCGACGATTGTAGAGACCTGTTAAAGAATCTTTCATCGCCGCTTGCTTGGCTTCAACTGTTTGAAATGCTACAAATAATCTAGCGCGTAATTCATGTAAATGAATCGGTTTTGTGTAAAAGTCATTCACTCCGCTTTTTAGAGCAGGAAGTAAATTCTCCATTTCTGATGGATGGCTCAAAAGTATTTTATGCGTCAAATCGCTTTTATAGGAATCTCCAAGCGCTTTACAAACAGCTATACCATCGATTTGTGGCAAATCGTGGTCCAAAAGAGCGATAGAAGGAGGGTCTTCTCCTTGCAGTATCTCGATGGCTTGACGACCATTTTCCACGGCAACGACTTCATATCCCCAATCCTGAAGATATTTTCGCATCGTTTCTCGCGAAATACTATTGCCATCGGCGACCAATATTTTCATATCTTGCTTCCTCTACATGATGATGCTTTTTGAGGCGGAAAGATGGAGGCTATATTCCATTTTCTTGTCTCTTATGACTAATGTGGCGTTCTGCGTAATTTGTCTATCGAGATTCAAGTCTTTCGAGGATTTTATTCCCATGAGGGCGCCTTGCTCGCGATGAAAATCAACGCAACTCTTTTGACAACAGGTTTTTACGGCGAAGTAAGTAAGTGTCGGAATGATCTTTTCAGGAGTTTTCAGCGATGTCTTCGTTCCAGAGTTCCGGCTGGTCTTGGGTGAATTTTTTCATGATATCGATGAGTTCGGGAATCATCATGTTTTCCACTTTGACTCCGTGGGATTTTAAAAATTCAGGCGCGCCGGAAAAATTAACATCCTCGCCCATGACGACGTGCGGAATTTTAAATTGCACAATCGCGCCGGAGCAAAGATAACACGGAGAGAGCGTGGAATAAAGAATCGTATCGCGGTAAGTTTTTTGACGTCCAGCGTTCATGAGACAATGAATCTCCGCGTGCAAAATCGCGTTGCCTTGTTGCACGCGCTGATTGCGTCCGCGTCCGATGATTTTCCCATCGCGCACCAGCACCGATCCGATAGGGATTCCGCCCTCCTCCAATCCGGCTTTTGCCTCCTTCATCGCTTCCTGCATAAAAATGTCGTGGTTTTTCATGCGCTCATTTTACGCTGGAACAATCAAAGAATCTAATTAAAAGTAGCGTTATGTCTAAAAAACGAATCGGAGTGCTGACGAGCGGAGGAGATTGTCCGGGATTAAATGCCGTTATTCGCGGCGTTGTCTTAGCGGCGGCTAATCGGAATTGGGAAGTCATTGGTTTCAACGAAGGCTACGAAGGCATGTTGTCGCCCGTGCGGTATCGCAAACTCAATCGCCAGCACGTGAGCGGCATTGAACGCCAAGGCGGTACGATTTTAGGAACAACCAATCACGGACGGTTTGTTTCGAAAGTCCGCCACGGCGAAAAAGCAACGCTCCCGCCGGATGTGATTGAAGAGGCAAAAGAGACGATCGAAGGCCTCGGCATCGAAGCGCTCGTATGCATCGGCGGCGACGGTTCGCTGACCACCGCGCAACAACTTTTTGAAGCAGGCTTTAATGTGGTCGGCGTTCCAAAAACCATCGACAACGATATTTCCGCCACCGCGACAAGTTTCGGATTTGATTCCGCCGTCGCGTGCGTGGTGGATGCTCTCGATCGCTTGCAAACGACAACCTACAGCCACAAGCGCGTCATGGTAGTGGAAGTCATGGGGCGTTACGCCGGATGGATTGCGTTGCATTCAGGGGTGGCAGGCGCGGCGGATGTGATTTTGATTCCGGAAATTCCTTTTGAGATTCAAAAAGTCGCGGATGTCGTTATGAAGCGCGAAGCCGAGGGGGAATTCAGCACGATGATTGTCGTCGCCGAAGGCGCGCACGAAAAAGACGGCACGTACGTCGCCAAACAAGACAATCTGGCCGCCGCATCGCCGGGCGAAATCAAACTCGGCGGCATCGGTTCGCAAGTCGCCAAACACATTGCGTTCATCACCAAAAAGGAAGCGCGTTACGTAGTGCTGGGACATCTTCAACGCGGAGGCGCGCCGACGGAGCAAGACCGGCTTTTGAGCACGCGCTTCGGCGTTACCGCCGTTCAACTCATCGATGCCGGAAAAAATGGCCACATGGTCACCTATCACAACGACATCGTCGACAGCGTTCCGATTATCGACGCCGTCAGCAGACTCAAAACCATTCAGCCCAATGATCAAATTGTTAAAACGGCGCGCGAAGTGGGAATTAAATTTGGAGACGAATGAAAAGCGAAAGCAAAAATTTTTCTTCCCATAGCAAGCTGGGGTATCACGGAATTTTTCGCTTCGCGAATCGCTTTCGCTCTTTCGTTGCGAGGCGTCTTTCGCTTGTCGAAAACGCCGTGGCAATCTATCTTTACCTTGTGTATCTGGAGATAAACTTAATATAAGAAGAATCTGTTTATGAAAAACATCAGCATCATCGGAATTGTCGCAAGCAACCGCCAACAATGCGCCCCCGCGGTGAATGACGTCCTTTCCCAATACGGCAACATCGTCCTCGGCAGAATGGGTTTGCCCCTCCATTCAAAAAAATGCTGGGTCATCACCGTCGTCGTCAACGCCCCCACAACAAAAATCTCCGCCCTCATCCGCGATCTCAAAACAATCAAAGGCGTTTCCATTAAATCCACTCTCGCTTAAATTTTTTTTAATATTATAAATAATATTTGAGGGCTTTGCCCTCAAACTCCCACTTAAGGGCTACCGCCCTTAAGAAACCCTTCATGGGTGCGCTTGTTGTTAGCGCGCTTCGCGCGCAACAAGCGCACCCAAGGAGGATTCTCAAGGACAGTAGTCCTTGAGCGGAGGTTTGGAGGCAGAGCCTCCAATAAATTAAAATTTATGAATAAAGATAAACTTGCAGAAATTTTTCGCATGCAGAGGGAATTGAATGAGCGTATCGGCGTTCATTTGGACGGCATGAACGAGGAAGAAAAAACAAAATGGATGCTGAATTACTGTCGTGCGATGTCGCAAGAAATTGCCGAACTAACCGATTGCGTTCCGTGGAAGTGGTGGGCGAAGTATCAGAAATTCGACGAGCAAAACGCGCGCGTAGAAATTGTGGATTTATTTCATTTTCTGGTTTCATTGGCTCAATGCGTGAATATGACCGCCGACGATGTTTACGAAGCGTACGTGAAAAAAAACAAAGTGAACCACCAACGCCAAGAATCCGGCTACGCCGTCAAAGATGAAAGCGATTCCAAGCATATTTAGCCCATGCAAAGGGTTAAACACCCCTCAAGTCATAACTCTGTAGCGCGTGTTTCAATGAGACATCCGGACGCAGATGGATGGTTTGCCAACCCATTTTCGAGGGAGGGATGATGTTTTCTTCCACGTCGTCGATGAATAAAGTTTCGAATCGATCGGTTTTCATGCGTTCCAGCGCGATTTGATAAATTTCTTGCGCCGGTTTGAGATAGCCCACTTGAAATGAATAAATCTTTTCTTGAAAAATATCGAAAAAATCGTGCCGGGATTCCAAAAATTGGATATGCGCCTCATCGGTATTCGACAAAATCGCCAGCGGATAATACTGCGCCAAGTGTTTCGCCAACTGAATATGCGCGTCCATTGGAGTAAAAATATCGCACCACAATTGTTGTAATTCCTCCACAGTACCGTCGTAATCGAACGCTTCCTTTAATTCTTTAAAAAAATTTTCGCTCGTCATACGTCCCTTCGAATATTCCGCGATCAGCGAACTATTTCTGACAAAAAGAAACACGTCTTCCACCGATGAACCCGAATTCTGAGTCAATTCCATCGCCGACCGCGTGAAATCAAAATCCACCAACACTTTCCCCAAATCAAAAATGATCGCGCTAATTTTCATAAAAAAATTTTAGACAGAATCAACAAAATGAAAAGAATTAGCTCCGCGCCCTCTTACCCATTTAACCACGAATCACACGGATGACGCTCGCTAACGCGAGCTAAAAACGGAATATCAAATATTTTGAATCTCATTTTTCTTGCTCGCGGTAGCGAGCAATTTTTCGTGAAATCCGCGGTTAAAAAGGGCAACAGGGTTGGAATTTTTTTGTAAATTTTGTTCATTCTATCAAAAAATTAATCTACACAACTTCCAGCACAAATCCCGCAAGGTATTCGCTCTCCGGGAAGTTAAGCAGAATAGGATGATCGGAAGGTTGAGTGCAAGTGCGAATGACGCGCAACGCGCGGCGGGCGTCGCCGGCGGCTTCGGATAAAATCGATCGAAAAATTTCTTTTGAAACATGGTGCGAGCAACAATACGTCGCCAGAATTCCCCTCTGCGGCAAACACTGCAGAGCGCGCAAATTAATTTCCTTATAACCGCGCCGCGCGTCTTCCACATTCGCCTTGCTACGAGCAAACGGAGGAGGATCGAGGATGATCACATCCCATGAATCGGTTTTTTTCCCGCGAAAATAATCGAACACATTGGCGGTTTCAAATTTCACATCCAATTGATTATATTTCGCGTTGCGTTGCGCTTGTTCAATCGCATCGGCGGAAATATCAATGCCCGCAACTTCTCTCGCGCCCGCCTTGACACAGTGCAAAGCAAATCCTCCTTGGTTGCAAAAACAATCCAACACGCGCTTGCCTTCGGACAAATGCGCCACCGTGGCGTATTCTTTGCGTTGATCCAAATAAAAACCTGTTTTTTGTCCGCGCACAATATCCACAAAAAAATCGATTTCGCCCACGCGCATCCAATCGGCGTCCGGCTCTTTTCCATGCGCAGTAAAAACTTTTTCTTCCAGCCCTTCCAATTTTCGGGCGGGAATATCGTTTCTCACAACCACGCACTCCGGTTGCAAAAGAGAAACCAAAATAGCAATGATTTCTTCCAATCGTTGATCCATGGCCAGCGTCAAAGTTTGCGCCACGAGTTTTTTTTCGTACTGATCCACCACCAATCCGGGTAAATCATCGGATTCCGACCATACCAATCTGCGCGCGGTTTCTTCTTCTCTGCGCGCAATCGCTTTTGAAATAAGCGCGCGAAGAGTTTCTGCATTCAATTCGGTTTTTTTTCTGGAAAATTTTCTCCACACGATTTTCGAACGACTGTTGTAAATCCCGCTTCCCAACAAATGCCCGTGTCCATCGCGGCACTCCACTGTTTTTCCGTTGTATGTTTCCGGAAGCAATTCCTGCACTTCTCCGGCAAACACCCACGGATGCCCTCGCAGAGATTTCGCATGACTTCCTTTTTTTAACCTCAAACAAGCCATTTGAATTTTTTATAGCATGATCACTGGAAAATTCGAGAATGAATAAATTCGTCGGGAACGAGCATTTGTTCGTAGTCGTGCGAAGGTCTCGGATTTGTTTCTTTTGTGTTTTAAACTTTTCCTATGCGATGAGTTGTATACACTGCATGAGCAATGAGCGTTTTATCCTTGATGCGTCCGGAAATTGTGAAATTGAAAGCCTACAGTTCAGCGCGGAGCGAGCTTTCGCAGACGCATGGGAATTTCACATGGATGGATGCGAATGAAAATCCGTGGGAACCTTATCCGGGCGCGCCGGAAACGCAATTCTACAACCGTTATCCCGATCCTCAGCCGTCAGCGCTGGTGAATTTATTTTCTCAACTCTACGATGCGCCGAAAGATTATTTGTTGATCACACGCGGAAGCGACGAAGGCATTGATTTGTTGTTGCGCATGTTTTGCCGCGAAGGGAAAGACGCCATTCTGACATGCTCGCCCACGTACGGATATTATCGCGTGTCTGCGGCGATTCAGGGCGCCAAGGTCGTCGAAATTCCTTTGGATAAAAATTATCAGATTCGCGCTGATGCGGTTTTGAAAGCATGGAAACCCAACATCAAACTGATCCTTTTGTGTTCGCCGAATAATCCGACGGGCAATTTGTTGAAACGCGCGGATATTCTTCGCTTGTGCAAAAAATTTTCGGGCAAAGCCGTGGTGGTGGTGGATGAAGCTTATTTAGAATTTTCAAAAGCGCCGAGTTTGGCGGATCAAATTAAAAATTACCCGAACCTCATTATTTTGCGCACGCTTTCCAAAGCCTACGGTATGGCCGGCGTGCGTTGCGGCGTAACGCTGGCTTCGCCTTCGATCATTGAAATCGGCCGCCGCGTGATTGCGCCGTATCCCATTCCCGTGCCGACGGCGCAAGCCGTGATGAAGGCGTTTTCTCCGGAAGGCTTGGACGCGGCGAAATCATTAGTGGCGCGGTTGATCCAAGAACGCGAACGTATGCGCAAAGCGCTTGCGGCGCATCCCGATATTTTAAAAATTTATCCGAGTGATGCGAATTTTCTTTTGATGAAAACAAAAAACGCCGTCGCCTTTTTGAAACAATGCCGTCATTATAATATCGTCGTGCGCGATCGATCCAAAGACGTTCACAATTGCGTGCGCGTGACGATCGGAACTGAAGAAGAAAACAATCGTCTGCTGGAGATTTTGGGGCTTCGGCAAAAAATCGTCGCTTCCCAATCGCGGCAAGCTTCGGTTTCCCGATGCACGAAAGAAACGCGCATTAGCGTGAAGGTGAATTTAGACGACAAAGGAGAGAATTGCATGGATACGGGCATTGGATTTTTTGATCACATGCTCGAACAACTCGCGCAACACGGAGGATTTCATCTCACGCTGACTTGCCGCGGCGATCTGCAAGTCGATGCGCATCATTCTATCGAGGATTGCGGTTTGGCGCTCGGCGAGGCGCTCAAAAAAGCTTTGGGCAAAAAACATGGCATTGCGCGCTATGGATTTTTGCTTCCAATGGACGAATCGCTCGCGCAAGTCGCCATCGATCTTAGCGGACGGCCTTATTTCAGGTTTGAAGGCAAAATGCCGCCGGTCGCCGTAGGGGAATTTCCCGCGGAAATGACCGAACATTTCTTCAAATCTCTCGCGGATGCGCTCGGTGCGGCGCTTCATATCAAAGTCGAAGGCGAAAATATTCATCACAAAATCGAAGCTTGTTTCAAAGCCGTCGGGCGGGCATTACGAATGGCGATTCGTAGCGAAGGCCATCAATTGCCCTCAACCAAAGGAGTTCTGTGAAACGATGGATTATTTTTTTATTCGTCTCTTTGTGGTGCGAAAATGTTTTTGCGCAAGTTGATGATTTCAAAATCGAGGAAGACACGTGGATGATGATCAAGCTTCACGGCAAGCGCATCGGTTTTTTGCATGAAGTGGTTTCGCGGCGCGCAACGCCGAACGGCGATGAATGGAAAACGGAACATTATCAAAAATTCAAATTTCAACGGTTGGATTCACAGGTGGACATGGAGACCGTTTCTAGCGTGATCGAGGATGCGCAAGGCGTTGTTTTAAATTTTGAAACCAAAACAGAGGGCGCCGGCACGCATTTATCGACGCGGGGAAAACGCGAAGGAGATTTTATCGCGATCGAAGGCGAGAATAAAAAATACGCAGTTCCAGCCACAGCCATTGGACCGGCCGCCTTTGATCGTACGCTTCGCCAAACGCCTCTGGAATCCGGAAAATATTACGACACGCAGGCGTTTTTTGCGGATTTTCCTCAAGCGCCGGCGCAAATTCACGCCGAAGTCAAAGGATTGGAAACCGTCGTGATCGAAGGCGAGCCGCGCCAACTTTGGAAAGTGGAAGCTACCAGCAGTTTGTTCCCGGAAATTGTATCGACGACGTGGTTTGATCAAAATTTTAAACCGCAATACACGCTTCTGCCTTTTTTGTCGCTCGGCACGCTGGAACAAATCGTCACCACGCGCGAACGCGCCATGCAACCGTTGGAAGGCGCGGAAATTTTTTCGCGCACGTTGATTCAACCTGACAAACCGTTGGGTAATGTGAAGAAATTCCAAAAGGCCGTGTATCGTCTCAAGCTTGATTCTCCCGGTAAATTTCCGCTGTGGTCGGAAAACGAACAACGTATTGTATCCTCTAAAAAAGGCGAAGCGGAAATTTCTGTTACGCTTCCCGAATATGAAGAACCTTCGATTACGCGGCGCTTGCCTTATACAGGATCAAAGCCGATGAATGAATACTTGCAGGCAACGCCTTGTTTGGAAGTCAATGATCCTGCAATTATCGAACTTGCAAAGCAAGCCGTTGGCGATGAAAAACATCCGTTGAGAGCCGCCAAAAAAATTGAGCATTTTGTGCGTAATTATATTAAAATTAAAGACTTGAGCACTGGTTTTGCCACAGCCGCTGAAACGGCCAAAACGGCCACTGGAGATTGCACGGAAAATGCGCTACTCGCCGCGGCTCTCGGACGCGCTGTGGGACTTCCGACTCGTATCGTTGTGGGATTAGCTTACTTAGATGAAGTTGACAAAGAAGACGCCACAGGCGGCAAGTTTGGATTTCATCTATGGGCTGAAGCTTGGATGGATGAAAATATTTGGTATCCAATGGATTCTGCTCTTAGTGGTTTTGATGTGGGACACATCGCGATTGCAAAGATTCCAGCCACGGGAAGCAATCCTCTTTTGGAACTTTCCATTCCCATCATGCGCATGATAGAAAGCCTTAAAGTCGAGGTAGTTTCAGCCGAAATACAATAAAGGTATCGGGTCATGGTTTCACATTCACAGAAGCTGTGAATGTGAAACCATGACCCCTGTGTTGCATGAAAAAAAATTTACAAAAAAAATGCCCAAAAACCCTTGACGTTTCCACCTCTATCTCCCAATTCATTATTATGAGGAAAAAGAAAACTCTTCTTCCTTCGTATCGCATTTTTGCAATGGCCGCCTATTGCGGTTTGTTGATTTTTGCCTCCAATACTGGTTTTGCGCAATGGCCATTGGGAAAATCGAAAGGCCAACCCGGGCCCGACAAGGGCATCTACACTCAAGAACAAGATTCTCCGTATCGGCAAGCGATGGGCAAGATTAAGGACCACATTGATAAGGACCGCGCCGAAAATTTCCAGAACATGATTCTCTGGAAGCATATTTGCAAAATGGAAGAAGACATCCGCCGCGCCGCGCAAATGATGGCGGAAATGAATCGCTTACGAGCGCTCATGTCGTTGGTTCAACGCGGAGGCGATGCAAAATCTTCTTTCAATTATTATGAAACCGAAATGAAGATGTACGAAGAACCGGAACGACTCGATCCTAAAAATCCGGACCCGAATAATCCTCTCTCGCGCATTTTATTAAGTTCTGAATATCTCTCTGTTCAAGAAAGCAAAATCATTACGCCGGATTTGATCGTCAAAGCGCCGGTATGGATGCCGCCCAAAGATACGGTCTCGCATGTTTCCCGCAGTCGAATCTGGCTGGTGTCCAAAAAAGCCGCGCAAAAGGCCTCGAACTCCGATATACGCGCTTTAGAAAATATCATTCAAAGCACGGCGCAAATATTTCTTCCTGAAAAATCGCTCGAAAACTTCAGCTCCAAACAAATGGCGGCGTGGTTATTGTCAAAAGCCGGCGTGCGGCGATTGGGCGATGGCATCATTGCGCGGCCATCCGCGCCTCAAGACGCCACATTTCGTAAATACTCCAATCTTGGGCGCACGATGAATCATTCCACATTGTTTTGGTCGGACACGATCGTGCTGGATGGGTACGATCCTATTCTAGGCACTACGCTGAATCGCACGCCTTTAAAAGGTTATAAAACTGTGGATATGGATAATGCGACATCGCGCGGTTACAGCGGTCTTATCGATCGATGGAATCGGGAACAACCGGAGTCGCAACGAACAGAAAATCCATTTAAAGGCTATGCGTCCAAAATTATGCCGGGATTGCTTACCATGTGCAAACAAGGACGACTCACTCCCGGCGAACCTCCGGACGACGAACAAATCAAAGAAGCCATGCAATTGACGCGTAAGCTCGCGCTTTTGCCTTCGCAAAATATGAAATCGCTCAAAAAGGCGCCGTCCAAATTTAAATTTAATTATCCCGTTCGCGCCATTCTTGTGGACGGTGAAAGCGAAAGCGAAGACGACGCCCGCGCGCAAACTCTGCCTGATTTTGAAGAAGAGACGTATAAGCGAAGCATGTTGATGGCGCGCGATCGGTTCAATGAAATTCGCCGTCTCATGGAAGCCAACCGCCTCGGTCGTCAATACGTAAATGAAATCATTAAAGCGTATATCGCGTGGGAGGAAGAATCCATCACCGTCACAGCAAAGATACAATTTTTGCAAGACTCATGGAGTCCCAACGGTTGGTCGCCCAGCGGCGCGATTCCTGAAATCGCTCAACTGCGAAGAGATATTTTGACCAGCTTGGAACATCATCGCACGCTTTTGTCAAAACTGGAAAATCAATACGACGACCTGCGCCAAAAAGAATGGATTATTCTTAGCCACATCATGGAAACGCGCCGCAAAGCCATCCTCTATCTTATGGATAAAGCATCCTTCCATGATCGCCTTGAAGTCAACGAAGAAGAAATAGAACTCGAAGAAGGATAATAAACTTGCTGTACCCAGTGACTTATAGCGAGAGGCGTGGATGTGGTAACTTGCCCCCGATTTGTCATTCCATCAAATTAAAGAACTGAGAGGTGTTCTGAAGATTTTCCCAGAGGACGGTTGGGTTATGAGGCGACAGATGTTCTGATTTATAACCGCCAGTAGCGACGGCGATAGAATGCGCGTGGATGGCTTGGGCGCATTCGATATCGTGCGGCGTGTCGCCGATAATATAGACATTTTCCGGCGAGAATTGGATGCCGTATTGCGCGTGCGCTTTTTTGAGAGCGATAGGGCCGAGTTCGTTGCGATTGGCAGAATCGTCGGCGAATGCGCCGAAGGAAAAATATTGCCAGATTTTGTAGTGCGAGAGTTTGAGTTCCGCTCCGCGCGCGAGATTGCCGGTGAGAAGCCCCGTGACGATATCGCCGCGCTGTTGCGATTGTCGCAAAATTTCCAAAACGCCGGGAAAAACTTTGCCTTGATAACGCGGGAGTTCGCCGGGCAATTCTTCGATGTAAGCTTGGAGAAGATTTTGAATATTGGGTTCGGTGATTTCGACGCCGTATTTTTTCAGCATATCGACGGCGATTTTGGTGTCGGTGCGCCCGGCGCACGGAATGCCGTCGATAGTCGCTTCCATGCCGTAAAGCCGGCTCGCGGCTTTGAGAAAAGCGCATATCCCCGCGCCTGCGGTGGAAATCAGCGTCCCGTCAATATCCCACAGAAGCAATTTTTTTCTTTTTTTCATTCACTTTGACAATCTCCGATCCGTCATTAAATTTTTAATAATAACAAAGGAGTTTACTATGGCCTATAAATACGCAAATCGACAAGAAGAACTGCTCGCAAAAATTCGCGGCAAGACCGGAAAAATTTCGGACAAGACGCACGAAGAGCACATGAAGCTTTACACGGGTTACGTCAATAAATCGAACGCGATTTTGGAGGAGTTGGAAAAATTAGGAATTCCCGATCCGGCGAACCCAGCGACGGCGAATCAGATTTACTCTACGTTGCGTTCTTTGAAAGTCGATCTGACGTTTGCGCTCGGCGGCGTAAAAAATCACGAACTTTATTTTGAAGCGCTTGGAGGCGAAGGCGCGCCGAACGGCAAGAGCGCCGATCTCATCAACCGCGATTTCGGTTCGTATGATAATTTCAAAAAAGACCTCAAAGCCACCGGCATCGCTGGTAGAGGTTGGGCGTGGACGGGACTCGATCATCACACCGGTAAGCTTTTCAATTACCTCGGCGACGCGCAAAATATGTATCCCGTTTGGGGCGTGACGCCTCTTCTTGCTCTCGACGTTTACGAGCATGCTTATTACGCCGATTTCTTCACCAACCGCGCCGCTTATATCGATGAATTCCTCAATTTCATCGATTGGAATGTCGTCAATTCACGCTTGCCGAAATTTTAACAGTCATCATCCCTTCAAAGTGGAAATGAAATAACCGGCGACGACGGCCGTGCCGATGACGCCGGCGACGTTCGGTCCCATAGCGTGCATGAGGAGATAATTTCCGGGATCGGCTTTTTGGCCTTCCACTTGCGACACACGCGCGGCCATAGGAACGGCGGAGACGCCTGCGGAGCCGATGAGAGGATTGATGGGATTTTTGGGATACATCCAGTTCATGATTTTTGCAAGGAGTAAACCGCCGACGGTGGAAAATCCGAAGGCGACGACGCCGAGAACAATAATTTTAAGTGTTTGAGGTTGCAAGAATCGCTCGCCTTGCATGGTGATGCCCACGCTGGTTCCCAAAAAAATCGTAACGATATTGATGATTTCATTTTGCGACGCTTTGAGCAGACGTTCGGTGACGCCGCATTCGCGAAGCAAATTTCCCAGCATCAGCATTGCCAACAGCGCGGAGGCGTCGGGCACCAGAAGCGTCGTCGCGACTGCTGTGACCAAACAAAACGCGATTTTTTCGTGTTTGGAAACTTGGCGAAGCGATTTCATGCGGATGAGCCGTTCTTTTTTTGTGGTGAGTAACCGCATAATCGGAGGTTGAATGAGCGGCACGAGCGCCATATAACTGTAAGCCGCCACCGCAATCGGCCCCAACAGTTCCGGCGCGAGTTTATTGGTGGTGAAAATCGCCGTTGGACCATCCGCACCGCCGATAATTCCAATCGATGCGGCTTGGCCTGATGAAAAACCCAAAAAAGTCGCTCCAAGAAATGTGACAAAAACGCCGAATTGCGCCGCCGCGCCGAGTAGCAATGTTCGCGGATTGGCAATGAGCGGCCCGAAATCAGTCAACGCGCCTACACCTAAAAAAATCAACGGCGGAAAAATTTCCAATTTAATTCCTTGGCAAATAAAATCAAAAAGCCCGCCTTCGACGCGCTTGACCGAAATTTCCATGTTCGCGCCCGGCGCGGGATTTTCGATTTTTTCCTCCAGATGCCCCTGCACTTTGAAAAAACCGCTATCGATGACATTGTTCGGCTGATGTTCCAAGGTTAACACGCCGCGAGTGGGAAGATTCGCCATCAACGCGCCGAACGCAATCGGCACGAGCAAAAGCGGCTCGAAGCCTTTATAAATCGCCAAGTACAAAAGCGTCAGCACCACGCCCCACATCACGATCATTTGCCACGTGAGATGAACAAATCCCGTGAGCTGGAGAAAATTCATAATATCATTAATCATATCAGCGAACTCCTCGGGTTGCGTGAATGTGACGACGTCCCTCAAGCGCCCATGCTTGCCCGTGCGCGTGATCGTGCGCAATTTGCACGGCTTGGACGGACGCGATGCGATGCGGTTGCTGAATCACCGATTCCACCGCCGCCGCAATCACTGCGACTACTTCCGGCGAGACATCTTCGAGCGGACAATCTGTATCCTCTTCTTCGCTTTGCTGTGGCGCGTCTTGAATTTTGATTCGTCGAAAAACAAACGCGAGAATTTCCAGAATCAACCACAACGAAGCCAAAGTTGACAACACAACGATCAATCCGACGGTTTGATAGCGCAAATTTTCCAAGAGCGTCGGATGTTCGGCTAAGCTGGCGGCTAGAAATAACATATCAATTTAATCTTATTAGCACTTTGCCTTCTTCCACGGCGTCGCCGGGTTTGACCAAAATCGCCGCAACGCTTCCCGCTTTCGGCGCGTAAATATAAGTATTCATCTTCATGGCTTCGAGCGTGAGCACTTGCTGACCTTCTTTCACGCTTTGTCCCATTTGCACATCAATGGAAACGATCTTTCCTGCGAGCGGACTCGGAATATCGCCAGCGCCGCTCGATGAAACAGGCGCGGGTGTTGGAGCGGGTGCAGGCGCAGAAGGTTGCGGAGTTGGAGCGGCAACCGGCGCCGCTACCGGAGCGGACGCAGGAGCGCCGCCGACATCTTCCAACATCTGAACGACGACATCATACGCTTTTCCATCCACTGTAACTCGTAATTTTTTCATAAATTTTTAAAGAGGAATATTGCCATGTTTTTTCGGCGGGCGGGCTTCACGTTTCGGGAGTGTATTGCGCAACGCCATTGAAATCAATGCGCGAGTTTGCGATGGGCGAATCACATCCGTGAGCATGCCGTCTTCCGCCGCTTGATAAGGCGACGCGAATTTTTCGCGATAATCTTCCACCAATTTCGCGCGAGTCTCTTCCGGATTTTTCGCTTCCTTAATTTCGCGCCGATAAAGAATATTCGTTGCGCCCTCCGCGCCCATGACGGCGATTTCCGCCGAGGGCCAAGCGAACACCATATCTGCTCCTAAATCTTTGCTGCACATCGCCAGATACGCGCCGCCGTAAGCCTTGCGCATGATGAGCGTAATTTTCGGCACCGTCGTCGCCGCATACGCAAAAAGCATTTTTGCGCCGTGACGAATAATTCCGCCGCGTTCTTGATTGACGCCGGGCAAAAATCCGGGCACATCGACCAATGACACAATCGGAATATTAAATGCGTTGCAGAAACGAATGAATCGCGCGCCTTTGTCGGAAGAATCGATATCCAACGCGCCGGCTTTCACTCGCGATTGATTCGCCACGATGCCAACGACGATTCCCTGAATTCTCGCAAAACCGACCACGATATTTTTCGCCCAATCGCGATGCACTTCCAGCCAATCGCCGCCGTCCACCAAAAGCCGAATCACTTCGTACGCATCCATCGGTTCTTTTGGGTCGGCGGGAACAAGATCATTGAATTTCGGATTCTCGCTCAAGTCCAACGTCGGCGTCGGCTTATGCGGCGGATCCAAAATATTATTCGCCGGAAGATACGAGAGCAATTTTTTCAAAATCTGAATGGCCTGCTCGTCGTCGTCCGCCACAAAATGCACGTTGCCGCTCACCGAGGCATGCACCATCGCGTCGCCGATTTCTTCCATCGTGGTGGCGGTGCCGGTGACGGCCTTGATCACATCCGGCCCGCAAATAAACATGTTCGCATTTTTGCGCGTCATGATCATGAAATCCATCAACGCCGGAGAATACGCCGCGCCGCCCGCGCATGGCCCGCAAATCAACGCGATTTGCGGAATCACGCCCGACGCCATCACATTGCGCGAAAAAATATTTCCGTAACCCGATAGCGAATTGACGCCTTCCTGAATGCGCGCGCCGCCGGAGTCATTGAAGCCCACAATCGGCATGCCGGTTTTCATGGCGTAATCCATCACGTCGCAAATTTTTTGCGCCTGCATGTTGCCCAGAGAACCTCCCGCGACCATGAAATCCTGACTGAACGCCGCCACAGGTCGCCCGTCCACCAGTCCCGTGCCGGTGATGCCGCCGTCGCCGGGCAACGACTTTTTATCCATGTCAAACAGCGTGCAATGATGCTTCGCGTGCGTGTTAAATTCCTGAAATGATCCGGACTGAAAAAGCTTCTCCAGCCGCTCGCGAGCAGTCAGCACGCCTTTTTCGTGACGTTGCTTGATTTTGTCCTCGCCGGCGCTCTGCAGAATCTCTTTTCTGCGGCTTTCCAGTTCATCCAATAACTTTTTGGCAATAGGCATAAGTCTTCTTCTTGGCAGATTTTTCGGAATTTGAACAGAACTTTTAATTACAGAACACTCTAATTCTTTCAAAATAAATTATTTGCATGAACGGATGACATTGAAATGGATGGAGTGTTGATTTCATCCGTCTTCATAAAGGAATCAAATTTTGTGCTTTATGCCCTTCATCTATCCGCTATGAAAGAAAAGCATGAAATGGACCGAACAGATTGAAGACGACTTAACGATCTTCCGGCTCGAAGGCGATATCGATCTGAATCATTCGCCCCAGCTTCGCATCCTTTTTCAGAGTAAAATTCAGGCTAAAGCTCCCGCCGTTTTACTTGATTTTACGGCCGTAAATTATATCGATTCTTCAGGGCTCGCCACGCTGGTGGAATACTATCAGGGTTCGCGGTCTTACAATGGTAAAATTGCCTTGGCGTCCATGACTCCGCGTGTCAAAAGCGTTTTTGAGCTTGTGCGCCTCAATGAGATTTTCTCTATTTTCGCCACTGTTGAAGAGGCAAAGCAAAACCTTCTCGAACAAGAAGTCGTCTAAAAGTCTTGAGCAGTTATCTCCAACTGAATGTGCAAATCCTTTATTGGATTTTTTTGGCGCCTTTCAAAGGACAACCGGTAAAAATCAGTCAAGTTTTTCGCCAAATCATCCGCATCGGCGTTCAAGCGCTTCCCATGGCGGCGCTGACGGCGTTCAGCGTGGGCTTTACCCTTGCTATGCAAGGCGCGGAGCAACTTGGAAGACTTGGAGCGGACGATTACGTGCCGGATTTGGTGGGATTAACGCTATTGCGAGAGTTGGGGCCGATGATTATCGCTGTCATTGTGATCGGCCGAAGCGGTTCGGCGGTGACGGCGGAACTCGGCACCATGAAAGTTTCCGAAGAAATCGAAGCACTCGAAGTTATGGCGATTGATCCTGTGCGTTTTTTGGTCGTGCCGCGTTTTATTGCCATGCTGGTGATGTTGCCTGTGCTGACGGTGTTCGGGAATTATATCGGGATGTTTGGCGGATGGATTATTTCTCATTTCGTATTGGATATGAACACTGCACAGTACATCTTGCGCCTTCTCGAACGCGCTGAAACATGGGATTTGTATAGCGGGCTCATCAAAAGCTTTGTCTTTGCATGGTTGATTATCACCATCGCTTGCCACACCGGATTGAACGTCGAAGGCGGAGCGGAAGGCGTCGGCCTCTCCACCACAAAATCCGTGGTCTATTCTCTCCTCGCCATGCTCATCGCCAACGCCATTCTCACGGCCCTGTTCTTTTTTCTTTAACAGGGTTTTCAATAACTGTGAATGCTCTGTTGGAATACTTTTTACATTGCACGTCCGCCACCGGAGGCAGGCGGTTGTTTTTGAGAAGAAGAGACATTGGGAATCTTTTTCGCTTCGGCTTCCGTACGCTCTTTTTTGGCGCCTTCGGCTCTTTTTTGCGACACTAAGTGCGCCGCCGCAAGTTGAGCTTTTCGAAGTTTTTCCTGCTCGACGATTTGTTCGGCTGTGAGAGGGCGTTCCTCATCGTCATCCAACGTTTTTCCTGCGGATTTTTGCAGACTTCTTTCCGTTGATTTTTTATGAGGCAAACTCGGATCGGCGATCTTGGTTTCAGAGTCGCCGTGTTCAAATGTCTGCGAAGAGCTATTGGTCAAGCGCGCCCAATTTCTCCCAACGCATCCTCCGATAAACCATCCAAGAATCCATCCTAGAAGCGCGCCGCCGCCCATCCACCAGCTATGGGAAATCGAGAATTCTTCCGGCGATAAAAGAAATGGAAAACCCGCTCCCGCCAACGCGCACAAAATTTGTCCCCACTTTTCTCCGATCTGTCCATATCGGTAAATGCGATACTCGGGAGTCTCGGCGGTATTGTAACGCGTTTCCGGCATACATTGAACTTTCGTCGCAACTGCCCCATGCTTATACATCAAAATTTCCAAGAGATAAACCCTAAAATTTTTGTACATCTTTTTAAGAATTCTGGATTGTTGACTTACAAAAGACAGATATACTTAACATGTACTCATGAGCGATGTATCATTATTTTCGAGTTTTAGTCTACCTAATAATATAGTCGCAGATATCCATCGTATGAATCCATGGTGGCAGGGACAAGCTTTACCGGTATTACCTTCCACAAAAAGACATCTTATAGATCAAATTAAGAGAAGGTTGTCTCAACGCTTGGCGCCGATTATCGTTGTGAGAGGTCCTCGGCAAATTGGAAAAACAACCGCGCAACTTCAACTCATCGAAGATTTTTTACGGAAAGATACTCCATCTTCGCATATCTTTCGTCTGCAATTTGACGAACTTCCCGGAATTTTGAAGCTAGAAGAATCTATTTTGAGATTAGTGGATTGGTATGAGAAGGTGATTTTGAAAAAATCTTTAAACGATGCCGCTCAAGAAAAAGAGGCTGTGTATCTTTTTCTTGATGAAGTTCAAAATCTTGATGATTGGGCGACGCAACTTAAATCTCTAGTAGATCATTCTACGGTGCAAGTTATTGTTACAGGAAGTTCAGCTCTGAGAATCGAGCGCGGTAGAGATAGTCTTGCGGGACGCATCAACACAATTGAAGCGGGAGTTTTATCACTGACGGAAATTGCAAAATTCTATGAGATTGATTTGGGAAAGCCATTTTTGAAAGATAACGGGCTTGAACCTCTCACGAAGAAGGATTTTTGGATTGAATTAAGAAATCATGGAAAACAAATCTACCAAGAACGCGATACTGTTTTCAAAAAATTTTCAGAACGAGGAGCTTACCCTTTGGCGCATCTTCGAAAAGATGTGCCTTGGGAACAAATTGCCGATCAGTTGAATGAAACCGTAGTGAAGCGAGTCATTCAGCATGACTTAAGAGTGGGAGAGAAGGGGCGCAAAAGGGATGCTTCTTTGTTAGAAGAAGTTTTTCGATTGTCATGCCGTTATGCAGGACAATCCCCTTCGTTGCAAACGTTCGTCAGAGAAACTCAACGGGCTTTGAACGCTAATATTGGATCTCAAAAAATTCGTCATTATATGAGATTCTTAGGAGATACTTTACTTTTAAAATTGATCGAACCTCTAGAAATTAGATTGAAAAAAAAACGTGGTGCACCCAAAATTTGTCTTGCCGATCATGGTTTGAGAGCTAGTTGGCTACAAGAACAAATCCCCTTAGATGCAGAATCTTTAGAGAAAAACCCTCATCTTACTTCTCTTGCAGGTCACCTGGCGGAAAGCATTGTAGGCTCCATTTTATCCACTATTGGTGGATTGGATTTAGCTTATTTTCCTGAAAGAAGTGAAGAGCCAGAAGTAGATTTTGTTTTAACGATTGGAGAAAAAAGAATTCCTCTTGAAGTCAAATATCAGAAAACGATCGATGCATTGAGAGATACAGAAGGATTAAGAACTTTTCTTGAAAAATCGGTTAATCGTGCGCCATTCGCTTTGCTAATTACACAGACTGATGAAGAACGCGTCGATGATCCAAGAATGATTACCTTACCCTTAAGCTCGCTCATGCTTTTGCGATAAAAAATCAACGAAAATTACTTACTCGTCATGATCGTCACGCCGGTCCATGAATCGTCTGGGGGATTTTGTAAGAGTTCGCGGGAAGAATTAAGATACATTTGACTTAAGAAGTCGGCAGGCGCGAGATCGAGGCACTGCGCAAATGTAAGCGAGGCTTCGCGAAATTGACGCGCGCAATATTCCTGAAGTCCTTTTTCATAGGATGTGAACAATTGGATTTGTTCGTTGGATAGAGGAATTTCTTTTTCGCCGATGACAGTAAACGTCGCTACAGGTTTAGATTTTCCTTTAACTTGTACGAGCGCCACCGAGCGCAGGTGAAAATGATTTTCTACGAGCGGCGCCACGGTTTCGCCGATGAGAATATCCACGTGGTATTGTTTAGTGAGGCCTTCGAGGCGCGAAGCGAGGTTTACCGCGTCGCCGATGACGGTGAACTCCATGCGTTTGGGCGAGCCCATGTTGCCGACGATGACTTCGCCGTGATTGAGTCCGATACCGATATGGAGCGGCTCGCGATTTTCTATTTTCCATTTCTGATTGAGTTTTTCGAGCGCTCGACGCATCGCGAGCGCGGTGCGCACGGCATTGACAGCATCCATTTCTTTGCCGTGACTGAGCGCGTTGCCCCATACCGCCATCACGGCGTCTCCGATAAATTTATCCAGTGTGCCGTTGTGATTAAAAACGCACTCGACCATTTCGGTGAGATATTCGTTGAGTTGCGCGACCAAAGCTTGTGAATCGGCGCCTTCCGTCATGGTCGTGAATCCGCGAATATCGGAAAAAAGCACGGTGACGTTTTTGCGCGCGCCGCCGAGTGAATGTTCATATTCTTTGGAATGATCGAGTAATTCTTTGACGACGTTTTGCGAGACGTATTTTTCCAATGTCGAGCGTACGCGCGCGCGTTCGCGGCGCACGAGTAAAAATTCGTAGGTAAGCGTCACTAAGCTTCCGGAAGCAAAAATCAGCGTGGGCGCCAGCGACAGAATAAAATATCCCGCATGATTATAGAGAATCTGCAGTCCGGCCAAATATCCAATGAGGATAATAACGACTGCGCCAAGATGCGCGACAGGATGTTTGATGATGAGATTAATGAACCAAGCCAATAAGCCTGCGGCGAGCATCAACAAAAAATTAACTCTCATCGGCAATTCATTGAGAAATTCACCGTTCAGCGCGGCATTGGCCGCCTGCAAATGCAGTTCCGGTCCGGGCATTTTGCCGAAAGGCGTATCGTGCTCGTCGTGCATCGAATTGGCATTAGGCCCCAAAACAACCAATTTATCTTTGAAGACCGCGCCGTCTTTTAAATTTTGCTTCCATGATTTTTCATGAAACAGCATCCATATAGGAATAGGACGATACGTGCCTGCCGGACCTGCAAAGCGAATCAGACGCGATGTCGAAGGTAAGACACATTCTTTATCGAATTTTTTCAGTGCGTTAGCCAAAAGCGAAGGGAGTCTTTGTCCTTCGGGAAGGCTTTGCGTGGTGGAATATTGCGCGCGCCGAATAATTGCATCCAGATCGGGAAAAAAGTTGACGAAACCAATGCGCGCATCGAGAGGAGAGGTGGCCGGCACAATGGTTTCCGTCGGTGTATCAAGGCTGGTGATGCTGGTTTGCGCATCTTGCGCGACGACAAAATTGCATCCAATCACTACGCTGTCTCTGTAGCGTTCCAGAGCGTCAAAAAACGGTTTATCATTCGGACTTGGAAGAGGAAAAAGCAAATCAATCGCCACAACGCGCGCGCCGGATTGAAAAAGTCGATCAAGAATCATCGGATACACTGCGCGCGACCACGGAAACCCTTTGGCCATCAAAGCGAGCGCCGGCGACTTAGCGATTTCTTCCGGATCGAGCACATCGAGTTGCACGGAATCGCTATCAATCGCCAAAAAAATCAATCGGTCGTCCACCGGTGCGGTTTTCCCATGCCGCGCAATCATGTCGCGAATCGATCCTTCGCTTTTGATGAAAAATTCGCTACAATAATTCATCGCACCCGGAAGCAAGGGTGTTTTTTGAATCGCTTCCACCATCCACGCCGGCACCGCATTCAGCCAAACCGCATACACCCCTATCGGCGGCAACGCAAACGCCAAACAAATCAACCCCAATACCAACGTATGCCTCAACGATCGTTTCATGTTTTTCATTAAGGGGCTTCGCCCCTTAAAATCCCCACTAAAGGACTACTGTCCTTTAGAATCCTACTTGTGTGCGTTTGTTGCGCGCGAAGCGCGCTAACAACAAACGCACACATGAAGGGATTCTTCAGGGCGGTAGCCCTTAAGCAGGGTATTAGGGACGGAGTCCCTAACTTAAAAGCTTTTTTCTGTTTTTCTTGCGAGAAGCCAAAGAAAATCGGAGAGACGGTTGATGTATTGGATGATGAGAGGGCGCAGAGGGCACCAGCAGGTTTGGGTATCCTCGGAGAGCGCGACAATTTCCCGTTCGGTTCTTCTGCAAACAACGCGCGTCCAATCCAGCCATGCGGAAGTCGGATTTTTTCCAGGAATGATCCAATCAGTGAAGGGTTTTTGTTCGGATTCGATTTTTTTGACGCCTTCGTCCAATCGATGCAGATCGGATTCTTGTAATTTTGATAAATCGGACTTTTCATATTTCTCGCGATCGGCGTCATCGGTGACAACTTCTCCCATGATGGAAATTAAATTTTTCTGAACGGCAAGAATCTGTTCTTTTGTCCAAGTATCCTGAGTGGCCGCACGTGCGACGCCCAATGCCGCGTTTAATTCATCCAAAGCGCCGCATATACGGATGCGCCCGTGCGATTTCGAAACGCGCCGCCCGTACATCATCTCCGTGGTTCCGTCGTCTCCTTTTTTTGTCGTAATCGACATATTTTTTCTCCAAAATTTTTTGTGGCATTCAAGGGCGTGACAAAAGGTCTTTGGATGTTGAATTGCAAGTAAAATGAAGATGTAGTAAAAATAAGATAATGAAAGTAAAACTTTTGATTGGACTGACGGGAATGATGATTGCCTGTGCGTGGGCGGGGAATCCCTTGGAGCCTTTAAAAACCGATAATCCGCGCGACACGATGCGGACATTCATGGAGGCGATGAGAGACTATAAACAAGGATTACAGACAGGGAATACGGCGCTGAAGGCGCGCTTGGACGACGCGGCACGGTGTTTTGATTTGGCGGATGTGGCGGCGCTTAATCAAAGGCAAACAGGGATGACGGCGGCGATCTTTTTGAAGGAAGTGATCGATCGTGTGATTGTGATCGATTACAATATGATTCCGGAGATAAGTGAACAACCGAATCAGCCGCTTTTGCGTTGGAGGCTCAAAGACACGGAAATCACCATCGCGCGAGTGGAAAAAGGCGAGCGCGCCGGAGAATATCTTTTTACGGCGGACACCACGCAACGCGTGTGGGAATTTTATGATAAAGTCAAACATTTGCCGTATTTGGCGGGCACCACTCGGGGCGCCGGTTATCAAGAACCGTGGATTCAACGTCAAATTCCTTCATGGGCGATGAAAACATTTTGGGGACTGGCCTATTGGCAATGGATCGGCATTGCGATGGCGATTGTGTTGGGTGTCATCATGCGATGGCTGGTGAGCGCGATTTTGAAATTAGTGGATCGCATATTGCATAAATTGCCGACCGAATGGGCTAAGCGAGTGATTGATATTTTGGCGAATCCGTTAGCGTTGCTGGCTTCTACCGGCGTATGGTTTGCCGCGCTTTATGTATTACAATTAAAAGGCTACTCTTTTACGGTCTTAAATTTCACTCTTCAGATCATTTTATTTACAGCGGTCACGTGGTTGTTTTATCAAGCTGTGGATTTGATGTCGCCGTATTTGCATTCCCTTGCTCAACGGAAAGACAATCGACTGGATGATCAGTTAGTCTCATTGATTACGCGAAGCCTGAAAATCATCGTTATTATTTTGGGAGCTCTATTGGCGTTGCAAAATTTCGGCGTGCAAGTGGTTTCCTTGTTGGCGGGATTGGGTATCGGCGGTTTGGCCATGGCGCTGGCGGCAAAAGATACGTTGGCGAATTTTTTTGGTTCCATCATGATTATGTTTGATCGGCCGTTTCAAATCGGCCATTTCATCAACATCAAAGGCGTTGAAGGCACCGTGGAGGATATTGGGTTTCGTTCCACAAGAATTCGTACGCCGCAAAATTCTTTGGTGTCGATTCCCAATGCTGAAATCGCCAATTCCAACGTGGATAATTTGGAGTTGCGGCAATTTCGCCGCGTGCGCACAACCATCGGCGTCACTTATAATACACCGCCGGAAAAATTGGAGGCTTTTATCAATGGCATCCGCGAAATCATCGAGAAACATACTTATACGCGCAAAGACCCCGGTACGATTAATGTGTCACTTTACGAATTCGGCGATAGCAGTCTGAATATTTTGATTAATTTTTTCCTCAAAGCGCCTAATTGGGCATTTGAAATGGCAGAGCGTCAGCATGTTTTTATGGAAATTATTCGTTTGGCTAAATCACTGAATGTGGATTTTGCCTTCCCTTCGCGCACGATCTATCTCGAATCCACAAATCCTAATTTGGTGAACAGAAACTAATCGTGTGGATAAACCAATCGATCATGCGCAAAAGAGGTTCCGGCCAGAATCCGAATATCAAAATCAATCCCGCGAGCGCAACGGAGAATCGGACGGTTGAAGAAAATGGCAAAGGTTTTTCATCTGTCATTTCTTGGCAATACATGATGCGAATGAGATTGAGATAATAACAAAGTCCCGCCAAGGCGCTGATCAGCGCAATGGCAAAAAGCCATACTTTACCAGCTTGCCAAAGCGCCGCCAGCACCATGAATTTCCCAAAAAATCCAACGGTAGGCGGAAGTCCGGCTAAAGACATAAATGCCACAAGCAAAGCAAACGCCGCCCACGGAGATTTTTTCGCCAATCCGAAGTAACCTTTAATTTCATCGCCGAGTTCGGATTCAAAAAAGTTAATGAGTAAAAAAACCAACAACACTGCGGCGGCGTAGCTCGTCAAATAAAAAACGCCGGCAAAAAGACCTCGATCATTCAAACACGAAAAAGCCGCCAGCAAAAATCCGGCGTGCGCAATGCTGGAATATCCCAAAAGCCGTTTAAGATTTTGTTGCGGAATCGCGGCCAAACTTCCAAGAATTAAAGAGCCCATCGCCAGCGTCGTAAAAACGGTTTGATGAATGGAATAAAGCGCTTGAATACCGAAAACATTCAGCCAAAAAATGCGCGCCAAGATAAAAAAGGCCATTGCTTTTGAAGCTATCGCCAAAAAAGCCGTTACCGGCGTAGGCGCGCCTTGATACACATCGGGCGCCCATGCGTGAAAAGGAACGGCCGCTATTTTAAAACCGATGGCGGAAAGAATCAAAAGCAGAGCAAAAACAATCGTTGTTTGAGAAAACGGCGTATGCGTTAAATGATGCGCGATGTCGGAAAAATGCGTCGATCCGGTCGCGCCGTAAAGAAAAGCGACTCCGTAAATGAAAAATGCGGTCGCCAGCGTACTCATGATGAGATATTTGACGCCGGCTTCGAGGGCGATTGCGGAATGTTTGGGATATCCGATCAAAACATAAAAAGAAATGGCCGTCAGTTCGAGCGCGACAAATAAAATAATAAAATCCGCGGAGGAAGCGATTAAACTGCCGCCGATCGCCGTCAACAACGGCAAAATAAAAAGTTCTTTTTGAGAATAAATCGTCGAACGGTCTCGTAACATCCATAAGACAAAAAAAGTTGTCAACAAGATCAAATGCTTGAGCAAAAGCGCCCAGCCATCGACGATGTAAAGTTTCGCCCACAACGGCGGCGCGTAAGGAGTCGTGCATAATGTGGATAATAGCGTCACACCCACACCGAACATGGGAATCAGCGCAAATGTTTTAATGGAAAGACGAGGAGAAAAGCTGTCTATCAACACGAGCACAATCACCCACCACAACAACAACACTTCAGGTGTGCAAAAAAGATTCATAATCCAAGAGTGATTTTTAGAGCGGGTTTAAGCCACTGCGTTAAAGATGCAGGATAGATTCCTAAAAATAGAATGCATGATGAAAGAAGAATATAAGGCCATTTATGTTGGATGTCCGGAATTTCTTGCGGCGTTGGCGCGCCAAAAAAAATCGAGCGTATTGCGCGAAGCATATAAATCGTGGATAAAAAAATTCCCGCGAGCGCCAACACAGCGGGAATCGGAAATAATGTCCATGCTCCGAAAATAACGAGCATTTCTCCCGGAAACCCAGCCAATCCGGGCAATCCGATAGATGCCAGCGCGGCGAATATAAAAAATACTGTTATCCGCGGCGTCTTTGAAGCCAAGCCGCCCATGTGTTGAAATGCGAGCGAAGGAATATAACGACGAATTTCTCCCATAAGTCCAAAAAGCATGGCGGAACTTAATCCATACGCGACGGCCAAAAAAACTGCGCCGGTCAAACTTGTTAAATTCAAACACACCAACCCAAGAAAAAGGTAACCTATATGCATGACGCTTGAAAAACCCAGCATCATATCCAAATGCTTCTGCGCTAATGCCACCCATCCGATGTAAAGAATATTCATCAAAAGAAATATGAACAGAACATGTGAAAAATCCGCGAGCGCTTGCGGCAAAAACGGAACGGCTATTCGCAACAAGCCGTAAAATCCAATTTGCTTTAACACTCCGGTGTGAAAAATCGCCGTTGCCGGCGGCGAAGCGGCATAACTTTTAGGCGCCCAATTATGAAAAGGCCATAACGAAGCCAGCACGCCGAATCCTGCCAGCAATAAAAAGAAAACATAAGCTTGAGATTCGCGCGCAATCGAGTGCGGTTTGATGAAGGCGATGTCCAATGCGCGCGCATGCGCCGGCAATGCAAAATAAAAAGCTAAAATTCCGGCCAAAAGCAAAAGACTGCCCATGGCCAAATAAATCGTCATTTGCCATGCAATCACTTTTTTTTCATGAAATCCCCAAAGCGCGATCAGTAAAAACGTCGGTATCAACGCAATTTCATGAAAGAGGTAAAAGAAGAAAAGATCGAGCGAAAGAAACGACCCCATGCTTCCGAAAGAAATCAAAAGCAAACATATAAAAAATTCTTTGGCGCGTGCAATGTTTTCAGGCGTGACTGCCATCGCCGTTAAAGAAATGATCGCGGTGAGTAAAAGAAAAGCCAGATTGATGCCGTCTATTCCGATATGAAATTGCAACGAAAGCAGGTCTCGATATGCGATCCACGGAATGTGTGTTTCAAATTGCCAACGCGCGCCGTGAGGTTGAAAATTCAACGCAAGTGCCGCGCATAAAAATAAACTCAATAGAGCGCTCAAGATCGCAATGCGTTTGGCGGGAAAGCCCCAGGCCACTAACAAGCACGCAATGAGCGGCGTCGCCAAAAGAAGAAGAGGAATGCCGTTCATGGCAAGCCGCCTCCCATCGTCAACCAATAAAAGAATGCTAAAATACCCAACAAAAAGATGGCAACGTATGTGGATAAACTGCCATTCTGAAACAATCTCGCAACCGCGCCGACGCCCATAGTGAGAATAGAAGGAATACGCACAAAAACTCCTTCCATGATCCATTGATCTATCCACGACATGATGCAAGCCAATCCATCCTGAACGCGAACAAAAATCGACGCGTATACTTCATCGAAATAAAATTTATTTTGTAGTAATGGAATTTTCAGGGGCTCGCTCTTCGAAGTCGCGTATATTTTCCATGCGGCTCCTGCGCCAATCATCATCGCGACAAGCGAACACGCCAGCGGCCAATATGAAGATTCATAAATGTCGATCTTGTGAAGATAAGTCTCCATCGGAAAACATCCGCCTGCGGTCGCCAGTAACGCCAAAATGCCCAAAGGGAAAAGCATGACGACGGAAGATTCATGAATAGAACTCGGAGCGCGTTGTTTTCGAAAAAAAACGATCCACGTCAGGCGCGTCATATAAAATGCCGTCAGCGCAACACCTAAAATCGCGAGCGAAAAAAATATTTTATTTGAATGAAAGGCAATTAATAGAATGCTTTCTTTGCTAAAAAATCCGGAGAAAAACGGCACGCCCGTTAAGGCCATCGCCCCAACGCAAAAACTAACGAGCGTAATTTTCATGCGTTTGAATAATCCGCCCATTTCCCAAATATCTTGTTGATGATTCAATGCGTGAATCACCGAACCTGCCGCAAGAAAAAGAAGCGCTTTAAAAAATGCGTGTGTGGTTAAATGAAACATTGCTTCCGCATAAGCGCCCAATCCGACGGCCATCACCATATAGCCGAGTTGAGAAATCGTGGAATAAGCCAAGATGCGTTTAACATCGTTCTGCTGAATGGCAATCAACGCGGCCAAAAGAAGGGTGATCACGCCAATGACAGCGATGAATGCGGCGGCCGTAGCGCTCAATTGAATTAAAAACGAAATACGACAAAGCATATATACGCCGGCGGCCACCATCGTAGCGGCGTGAATGAGCGCTGAAACCGGCGTGGGGCCTTCCATCGCATCAGGCAACCACGTGTGAAGAGGAAATTGCGCGGATTTTCCGATGCATCCGCAAAAAAGCGCCAATACGGTTAGAGTGACGAATCCATTCGAATACGGATGCAAGTCCACGGCTTCGCGCAATTCATGAAAATTTAACGTTCCCCATATTTGCCACACCAAGAGAATGCCGATCATGAATCCAATATCGCCCAAACGATTCATGATGAACGCTTTTTTTGCGGCGTCCGCCGCGGCGGGACGCTCGAACCAAAATCCAATCAGCCAATACGAGCTCAATCCCACCAACTCCCAAAACATAAAAAGCATGACGAGGTTATTCGCCAACACAATGCCCAACATAGAAAACATAAAAAACGACATTTGCGCAAAATAACGGCGAAAACCGATATCGCCCTTCATATAGCCGCATGAAAAAATCTGCACCAATAACCCCACGCCGCTAACCGTGAGAAGCATCAAGCGCGTCAACGCGTCGTTCATTCCGCCGATTTCAATGCGCAATCCGGGAGCGGAAAGCCACAAGAACGAAGGGAATTCCGCTTCCATCGGAGAAAAAAATAATCCGATAGAAGCAATGAAGCTCAACAGACAAGCCGTGACGGAAAGAAAAGAAGAGAGCGCATGCGATGATTTAGGCAGGCATGCAATCGTCGCGGCGGCCAATAACGGCGCGCATAAAATCATAAAAAATAAAGCATGCATGTTAAAATTTTAATGTTTTTAAATTTTCTACATCGACATTTTGCCGCAGACGATAAAACGCCGTGATAAGCGCCAATCCAATCGCGACTTCGGCGGCGGCAACAACGATCACCAGTAACGCCAAGATTTGCGCATCCCATTGCGAACTCCACCGGCTAAAAGCCACAAGCGCTAGAATTCCGGCTTGGAGCATGATTTCCAGAGACATGTAAATCACCAAAATATTTCTTCGCAAAATGACTCCCATAAATCCCAATGCAAAAAGCGCTCCGCTCAATGCGAGATAATGATTCAATGTAATTTCAGTGAGAAGGTTCATCTTTTTTACCTAAAAAAATCGCGCCGATAGTCGCGGTCAAAAGCAAAACAGCCGAAGCCAAAAACGGCAATGCGTAGTTCGCGAAGAGACTTTGCCCTAACGAAACGCTTTTCGCGTAAGAAGCCTCTTGCCAAATTAAAATGGCGTCTCCTTGAAAAAAATGCGCAAGCACACACCCTATCATCAAGCACAATAAAACGACTATGATCACACCGGCGAACAAACGAAAACGCGGGATACTTTCTTCTTTTGAATTTTGGATATGCGTCAACATTATCATAAATAAAAATAAAACGACCACCGCGCCGGTATAAACGATCACTTGCGACGCCGCCAAAAAGAACGCCTCCAAGGTCACAAAAAGTGCGGCCAATGCCAACGAAAGCCCCGCGAGCGCCAGCGCGCACGCGACAGGATTGCGATGCAAAATCACCGCTCCGCCGCAGATGATGGAAAGAACCGCTAACAACCAGAAAAAAAATGCGGACATATTATTTATTTTTCCATTTTTGAATCGGGCGTATTTTGACGCCGCCTAATTCATAAAGTTTATTTTTATCGTGCATCATTTCTTTTCTTGAGCCGCCGTTCAAAGCGTAAATATCTTTTTTTAGAAAAATTGCTTCTTCAGGGCAAACTTCTTCGCAAAGACCGCAATAAATACAACGCAACATATCGATTTCAAATGCGCAAGGCGCTTTTTCCACGCAAGCGTGAGAATGCGTTGCCGAAATTTCCGAGGGCGTGATGCGAATCGCGCGCGGAGGACACACAAATTCGCACAATTGACACGCCACGCATTTTTCCCTGCCTTCTTCGTCTTTGACCAAAACGGGCACGCCGCGATAGCCTTCCGGCAACGGCCATTTTTCCTTGGGATATTGCATGGTCACCAATCCGCATTCACTCATCGTAAGCGGCGAATGAGGATGCTTTTTTTTCTTCAACAACAGTCCCCATGTGTGCAAGAAATGTTTTAACGTCGTCCAAAGGCCAGCCATGATCGCCGGAAAATAAAGCTTCTCGTAAAATGTCAATCGAGGACGCGCAATCCACATGCGGCTAATCGTAACGGCCTCTTTTTACGAAGCAACGAGATTGTGACGCCAAAACTTTTATACTTTAAATTGACGTGCGATGGCTTTTAAACGTTCCGCCATTTTTGTCAATTCCTTGGCGCTGGCGTTGGTCTGAGTGGCGCCGGTCGCGACGTGTTGAGCGACTTGCCCTACGCCGTGGATGTTATTCGAAACATCCAACGCACCCTTGGCGGCTTCCTGAATATTTTTGGCGAGTTCGGATGTCGCGCACGAAACACCGGTGACCGTTTTGGAAATTTCATTTGTGGTCGCTGATTGTTCCTCGACAGCCGTGGCAATCGTTGCGGCGATTTGATTGATTTCATCGATAATTTTAGCGACGCGATCGATGACGCTGACGGACGATTCCGCGTGTTTTTGAATTTGCTCGATCTGTTGCGAAATTTGTTCGGTGGATTGAGCGCTTTGGCGCGCCAATTCTTTGACTTCATTGGCCACAACGGCAAAACCTTTTCCTGCTTCGCCGGCGCTGGCGGCTTCAATGGTTGCATTGAGCGCCAGCAAATTAGTTTGATCGGCGATGCTACTAATAATTTCCACAACTTTATTAATTTCCTTCGCAGAAACCCCCAATTGTTCCATGACATTACGCGCCTCTTTGGCGAGTCCGTCGGCTTGTTGGGTAATGGAGGCTTCTTTGGTGCAATTTTTGGCGACTTCGCTGATGGAAACGCTCATTTCCTCCACAGCAGAAGCCACATTATTCGCGGAAGATGAAATTTCTTCCGCGGTCGCCGCCATGTTGTTGACATTTGCCGAAAGTTGTGCCCCCGCTGAAGCCACAGTAGCCGATTGCGCGTTGAGTTCTTCGGCGCCGGTAGCCATTTGATTGGAAGTAGCGATGAGTTCTTCGGAAGCGGAAGACAGCATGGAAGAATCCTCGTTAAATTCTTTCATGATCGTGCGCAATTTAGCGGCCGTATGATTGGAGGATTCCGCCAAAATGCCCATTTCGTCTTTTTGTTGTATATTTAATTGTTGAGTCAAATCTCCCGACGCGACGGCTTGCATGAGTTCCATCGTCCGATGAGCGCCAATCAGAATGCTTCTTCCAACTATAAAAAGAATCGCGCTGGCAATGATAAGCACGATGGAAGTGACAATTAATTGCATCCATTTTGTTTTTTGCATACTTTGGATGCGAATTTGAAGAAGCTTGTCCAATTCGTCGATCGCCACATCGCATAAATGCGCGGCCGCAGAGCGGGCTTGGACACCGGCCGCGACAAATTCTTCCGGCGGAAGTGCCCGCGTAGCGGAAGTTCCAACCTTGTTGAGAATCTCAAGAAATTTTTGCGTGGCGTCTTCGTATGCTTTGAGAGCTGGCGGCAGATTTTTTTGAAAATCAGGATTCGTTCCGTAAAAATTTTGATCTTCATTCAACGCTGTTTTGGCGCTTCCCATGACGCGATCAAAATCCGATTCCTTCAGCAACGCCGCAAAGACGTTGATTTTTAAATGATCCTCTTCGGAGAGTGTTTCTTTTTTAAGAATGGCTTCGCCGGTTTGAATGATATTCGCCAAACGATCGCTGGTTTGGGGAAGCGCGAGAAGCGTCACATCCATTGTGTAATAGCTGTCCAGATCGGGATCAAGAATGAGATTGGAGGTGTCGCCCGCATGCGTAATCATTCCTCGAACATCGCCGATTAAACGATCGTGTTCTTCTTGAATCGTCTCCGGCTTTTTGTTGTGCCATGAACCAGCATTGCCCCATTTTGCTTTCACGAGCGAAAATTTGAGTTGCGCGCGATCTCGTTTTCCGAGGCCTTCGTCGGTGAATTGGAGCGCTTCGCCGATTTCTTGATCGACCGCTTCCAATTCCTTAAAAGCCTCGTCGATATCTTTTTCCAATGAAGACAATTTTGAAGAAATTTGAGATTCGCCGTTGGCGGCTTGCATCGCCAAACGCCGGTGCTCAGGAATCAAAGTGAGCAATTTGACCAACGGGCGTTGATATTGATCGCCGCGCATTTCTTGTTCGGCGAATTGAATATTTCCGTTTTGGACTTGAATGAGAAAATAAAGCAAAACGATGATGGAGGCCGCAAACGCTACTGCGCTGATAATCAGTTTTGTTGCGATTTTCAAATTACGAAAGAATTGAAGCATAAAAAACTCCCTTCTAATCCGCGGTTCCCGGTTTTATAAAGTACTTGTAGTGGAAAATTGGATATCTACAAATTGTTTTTTTTATTGACGATTGCATAGTTAAGTTTTTTTCAAAAAAACCCGATGCGCCCGGAGAAGACGCATCGGGCATCTTCAACCAACTTATACGTCGTAGTATAGATGGAATTCGTACGGATGCGGGCGCAAACGCAGAGCGTCGTAATGCGATTTGCGCATGTCGAGGAGAGTATCGACCAAATCCTGCGTAAAGACATCGCCTTTGAGCAAGAATTCGTGATCGGCTTCGAGCGCTTCGATGGCGCCTTTGAGCGAATCCGGCGCTTTGGGCACGACGGCGAGTTCTTCCGGCGGAAGCTCGTACAAATTCTTGTCGAGCGGATCGCCCGGGTGAATGCGATTCTGAACGCCGTCCAATCCCGCCATCAACATCGCCGCGAAAGCGAGATACGGATTTGCCGCCGGATCGGGCGTGCGGAATTCGATGCGAATGGCTTTTGGATTTGCCGAATATGTGGGGATACGAATCGCCGCGCTACGATTGCGCGCGGAGTACGCGAAATTCACCGGCGCTTCAAAACCCGGCACCAAGCGTTTGTAGCTATTGGTGGTGGGATTGGTGATCGCGGTGAGCGCTTTTGCGTGCTTGATGATGCCACCGATGTAAAAGAGAGCCATCTCGCTCAAGTGCGCATAGCCTTTGCCTGCGAAAAGCGGTTTGCCGTCTTTCCATACGCTCTGATGCGTGTGCATTCCGGAACCATTATCGCCAAAGAGCGGTTTGGGCATGAAGGTGACCGTCTTGCCGTATTTTTTCGCCACATTGCGAAGAACATATTTATAGAGACATAATTTATCGCCCATGCGGAGAAGCGAATCAAAACGCAGATCGATTTCGGCTTGTCCGGCGGTAGCGACTTCGTGGTGTTGGCGCTCGATGGGAATTCCCACATCTTCGAGCGTGAGCGTCATCTCACTGCGAATATCTTGTTGCGCGTCATTCGGAGCAACCGGCAAATAACCTTCTTTGTGTCGGATTTTATAACCCAAATTCGGCGCGTCGGTTTTGCCGCTATTCCAAATTCCTTCTTCGGAATCGACGGAATAAAACGCAGAATTCACTTTGCTGTCGTAAGCGACGTTGTCGAAAATGAAAAATTCCGCCTCGGGACCGAAGTACGCCGTATCGCCGATGCCGGTGGATTTCAAATAATTCTCCGCGCGAATCGCCACGCTACGCGGGTCGCGTCCGTAGGTTTCTTTGGTCACGGGGTCTTCGATCGTGCCGACGAGGCTCAGCGTGGGTTCCACACAGAAGGGATCCATGATGGTGGTTGCCGGATCGGGCATGACGAGCATGTCGGAGGATTCTATACTTCTCCATCCGCGAATGGATGAGCCGTCGAATCCGAGTCCGTCTTCGAAGATTTCCTCGGTCATTTCTCCCATGGGGATGGTGAAGTGTTGCCATGTGCCTTGCAGATCGCAGAATTTAAAATCCACGAGCTTGGCGCCGTTTTTCTTTGCAAAATCGAGCACTTCCTTGCCCGATTTGGCGTTGATATATTTTGCTGACATATTATTTGGTTCCATAAACAAAGCTCTCTGTCACTTCACTCAAGGGGCCACCCTCGCATTGTGGTGCTTTGAGCTCTGAATTGTTAAACTGCTTTTTCGCCTTTTTCCTCCGTGCGAATACGAATCGCTTGTTCCACCGGCGTCACGAAAATTTTGCCGTCGCCGATTTTGCCGGTCTTCGCCGCTTTGACGATGACCTCCATGGCTTTTTCAACGAGTGATTCCGGCATGATGATCTCCAATTTGACTTTGGGGAGAAAATCCACCGTGTATTCGCTTCCGCGATAGATTTCGGTGTGGCCTTTTTGGCGACCGAAGCCTTTGACCTCTGTGACGGTCATGCCTTCGATGCCGATTTCGGTTAACGCCTCTTTGACTTCTTCGAGTTTAAAAGGCTTGATGACTGCTTCTACTTTTTTTACTGCTGACATAATTTTTAATCTCCTTTGTTTATAGAACCGGTAAGATACTTATCGCTTCATCGGGTTTTGACAATCACATCTTACCGCTTGCTTGAAAGTCCGGATACGCCTCATTGCCGTGTTCGCCAATATCCAAGCCTTCGATTTCCTCCTCCTCGCTCACGCGTAGTCCTAGAGTTACTTTAATAATGAGCCAAATCAGTACCGCCGCCGCCAGAACAAACGCGCCGACGCAAAGTACGCCTTGCAGTTGAACCACGAATTGCTGCCACGGGGTTTTGCCGGTCGCGAGCGCCGCGATGTTGGTAGCGATACCGTCGTCATAAAAAAGTCCCAGCGCTAAAGTGCCCCACACGCCGTTGAATAAGTGCACGGGAATTGCGCCCACCGGATCGTCGATTTTGAGTTTATCGAGTAAAATCACCGCCAGCACCACAATGATGCCCGCGATAAATCCAATGACCGCGCCGCTTCCAATCGATACAAACGCGCACGGCGCTGTAATCGCCACAAGACCGGCTAAACAGCCGTTGAGCACCATCGAAAAATCTGGCTTGCGCAACAACACCCATGCCGCCATCAGCGCGCCGAGCGCGCCGGTTGCCGCCGCCATATTGGTGTTGACCAGAATATGCGAGATCGCCGTTCCGTTGGAGGCCGCCATTGTGGAACCCGGATTAAATCCGAACCATCCCAGCCAAAGAATGAGCACGCCCAATGCCGCCGAAGTCATATTATGACCCGGAATCGGGCAGACTTTTCCATCTTTTCCATATTTCCCTTTGCGCGCCCCCAACAAGAGCACTCCAGCCAAAGCCGCTACGCCGCCTACCAAATGCACCACCGTTGAACCCGCAAAATCCCGAAAACCCATCGCTGAAAGAAATCCGCCGCCCCAAATCCAGTGGCCGGAAATGGGGTAAATCAACGCTACCAGCGCAAAACTGAAAGCAAGGAAGGAACCGAATTTTATGCGTTCAGCTACTGCGCCGGAAACGATGGTTGCGGCGGTGCCGGCAAAGACTAACTGAAAGAAAAATTTCGCCCACAACGGCACTGGCGTCCAGTTGATCGAACCGTAAACACCCGCGTATTGTTCCGTGGAAAACGGATTCATGGCTTCATATCCTGCGCCGAGGGCAGGCGAATTATCCGCGCCTTGCAAAAAGAAAAGACCTTTTAGAGCATCAACTCCACCCGTGCCTATCCAGCTCAATCCGTCGCTAAACATGAATCCCCAGCCGAGAACCCAGAAGGAAATCGTTGAAGCCGCAAACACGATAAAATTTTTCGTCAAAATATTGACGCAGTTTTTCGAACGGCACAAACCGCTCTCCACCAGCGCGAATCCGGCGTTCATAAAAAACACCAGCATCGCCGTGCCGAGAACCCACACCGTATCGATTCCGATTCGCAGATCGGAAAGATACGACGACGCCTTTTCGCCGACTTGCGCCAATCCGCTCACCAACGCCGCATTCGGATGCGCGTTTGCATCCTGTGCGAATGCTAAACTCCCGCAACAACACACGCCGAGCACTGCGCCCGCCGCCAACAACTTCATCATTTTATTCATTTGCCAACTCCTTCTAAAGCTTGCAACGAAACATTCCCATTTTTCATCGCATAACTTTCAAAGGTTCTACCTCTTTGCAGTATCCATGCCAGCCGTAAATGCGGGACAAAATTTTTCGACGTATATGCTTCAGGATAAATGAATTAAAAATTTCAAAATTTTTCGGCGAAAAATATTTTTTCTGAATTTAATCACCCTCACTGATAAAATCTAGCCACACTGATCAATTCTTAACGCGGTCACAGACAACTCAAGGGCGTGAAAACAGCGTTTTTTAAAATATTGATGAGTTTTAAACACCAAAGAGTAAAATTGTGTTCAACTTTTTATAAAAACCCGAGTATAATACAAACATCGATATATGATACAGCAAATAGATCAACCGTATTTTTCACAAGAACGTTTTAAACTTTATCATGGAGATTGCTTAACTGTTTTGAAGTGTTTTGAACCGGATTCTTTTGATATGGTTTTTGCTGATCCACCTTATTTTTTGTCCAACAATGGATTCAGTGTTCACGCCGGTAAAAGAGTAAGCGTCAATAAAGGCAATTGGGATAAATCTAACGGCATTAATGATGATTTTGATTTTCATTTGAATTGGATAAAAGCAATTCGCAGAATTTTAAAGCCCGAAGGAACACTTTGGATAAGTGGCACCTATCATAGCATTTATCAATGTGGTTATGCTCTGCAACTTGCGGATTTTAAAGTGCTTAATGAAATAGCATGGTTTAAGCCTAACGCGTCTCCTAATTTGTCGTGTAGGTTTTTCACGGCATCACATGAAACCATTATCTGGGCACGAAAAGATAAACACGCTAAGCATTTTTTTAATTATGATCTCATGAAAAACGGTATTTGGAATGGCGATTTTCTTAAAAAAAGCAATACTCAGATGAGAAGTGTTTGGGCTATTTCTCCGCCAAAAGCTGAGGAAAAAACTTTTGGGAAACATCCTACACAGAAACCACTCGAATTACTCAATCGAATTATTCTGAGTAGCACAGATGAAAATGCGGTTATCTTGGATCCATTCTGTGGTAGCTCAACAACAGGGGTTGCTTGTCTCAACGCAGAAGGTCATAGAAGTTTTGTGGGTATTGATACCAATGCCGAATATCTGGATTTGTCTATCGAGCGATACCATGAAGCTATTTCAGAAAAAGAAAGTGTTTTATTATGATAAAAGGTGGTAGGGGAGGTGGGAATACCTTAACGGGTTTAATATTTGAAGATAGAGTCAGTTTAATAAAGCTTTTTTCTCAATTAAGAGGGTATTCTGTTAAACAAGCTTCTATTGGACACGAAATTTTTTTTGAATCTAAATTAGTAGCTCATAGTTATTCTAAATATACTCTGTATCAATTTCTCGGACAAGAAGGCGTTGATTGGAAGCGATTCTTTTCAAAAAGGTTAATCCCCGATGAAGCGCTTTATGTGGTGGTTAATAATACACTGTATATTATTGAAATTAAATTCCAACACGGGTCCGGGTCTGTTGATGAAAAACTTCAAACATGTGATTTTAAGAAAAAACAGTACAAAAAGATCATGTCTCAACTCAATACCGATGTGGAATACGTCTATATTTTAAGTGATTGGTTTAAGAAGCCTGAGTATAAGGATACTCTAGATTATGTTATCTCGGTTGGATGCCATTATTATTTCAATTATCTTCCTTTGAATAAAATTGGACTACCTGTCCCCTAATAAGCCACCTCGCATCTTTATAAGACAAGACGCAATAGATATTAAATTTACCATGAATATCACGGAATATTGCTCGCTCACGCGAGCAAGAAACAATTTTTTAGCTCGCGTTAGCGAGCGTAATCCGTGTTTTCCGTGGTAAAAATCTTTTCTTACGCACGCCCGAGGTATTTTTTTTCGCGGGTATCGTCGCGGCAACGGATTTTTTCCGATAGCAAGGCACGAACGCCCGCTCGGCATCGATCAGCGATGATCACAGTGACGGATTGGTTATCGCGCGACAAAACCCTTCCATCCCTTGGCAACCGTGACCCCTCGTCAAAGGGGTCTGTCGCCGAATAAGAGTAGGTGGCGCAAAAAGGAGTTGACGTAGATGGCGAGGCGCGAGGAGGGGAGATATTGAAAATCAATATCTGACCGACGAGCAACAAAGCCAGATATGTTAAATCCTTTTTGCCCTTCGGGTTGCAGTTCTTTTTATTTTCTGCCGCGTTGCTTCTCAGTCGAATATTTGGTTTCAATATTCTTCTTCGTCGCGCCTTGCAGAAAATAAAAATCCCTCGCAACGCCGCCTGCTCCTATTCGGCGACAGACCCCAAAGAAAAGCCGCCGTCATTTCTTCAGAGAAAATTATTGGTGGATGGATGAGGTTATATGGCATGCGCATCATTTTTCAAAAAATCACATTGAGCGCATTGATGATGGTAATGCGCGCAGATGTTCTCGTGAATTTGCAAGAGTCCTTCCTGCGCCAGACGCGTAAGAGCGATGCGCCTCTTGCCTAGCAATCGTTTCGAAATGAATCGAAGTTTTTGACTGTAAGGCGCAGGCGCGAGTTTTTTTAACATTTCATCGTTTAGCGCGGCGCGATTACAAAAAGGCAAAACAATATTGAATAACATCGCTTGAATTCTCTCATCGCCAATTAATCCCGATTTACTCGATTGCACTGAAGATCGAAAAGAAAAACGATGGTTCCAAAATGGGTGAGAAAAAGCGAGCAGTTGATCCCGAATATTTTTTGTATCGCCTTTCTCGATTTTTTGGAGAAGCGCATTCCATGCGCGGCGTTCGGAAAGCAAACTGAGCGCGGCAATTCTTTTTTCAGGGCGATTTTGCGGACGCACGCCGGTGAATCGCCATATATTTTTGGGCAATATGAAAATTTCTTTTTCGGAGCGCTCTTTCCACCAAAAATCCCATAACCGGCGGACGTGTTGGTGATCGCGCGGCAAAATTTTATCGGGCAAAAATCCAGCCATACCCAGTAACAATGCTTCGCGCTGTCCTTGCAAAGAGATGTTAAGCAAGTCCGCGATTTTGACGCGTTGCGCTAGAGCGCGAAAAGCTTCTTTATTCGCCGAATACCCCAGAGCTTCCGCAATGCCGGTCCACAAAGCTTGCTCCGCGCCCCAAACGTTTGCGCGCATTTGCCAAAGAGAAGTTTTTTTGCGAAAGCGATAGTGTCCGGCATTTTCCAATATCTCCAAAACGCGAGCATCTTCCCAAGCGCCGATCCAAGAAGCGCATTCTCCTTCTCGAATGGACGAGGTTTCTTCGCATTCCGGCGTATTATGAAAAATCGTTCTTAGCGAAGCCAACGGCCATGGGAGTTGGTTTTTTAATTCCACTTGTCTCACGTATCGATTTTCGCTCGTTCGCGAAAAATATTCTTTAGTGCCGCAATCCCATACGACGTGCAAAATCACATTTTCGTAGCGCGGGTCTAGCCGATGTCCATGCATATCCCAGCTCTGCGGCTCCAAATGAATTTCCACGGCGCCGGTTTCCGGAATGCCTTTTTCGTTGACGATGCATGCGTGCAAAAAATCCGGACCTGCCTGATGATTCCGGAATCCTGACTGCAAAATCTGAATTTTTTCTCCCGCGAGAGTCACAAGCGGGTTTTGAAAAATTTCTTCCGCCCATAATTGTTGCACAAAAGATTCCGATATTGGCTGAGTTGTATTTTCCGGCATTTGCGCATTTAGCATATGATTTTTTGGATAGAATTTTTGACAAAATGAACTGTATTCACAAACGCACACAAATGCCGCGCGAAGCCAAGTAACGCTTCACATCGGGAATGGTAAGTTCGCCAAAATGAAATAAGCTTGCCGCCAAGACGGCATCGGCTTTCCCCTTTAAAATGGCATCGGCAAAATGTTCGAGTTTTCCCGCACCCCCGCTGGCGATGACAGGACAGCGCACAGCTTCGGCAACAGCGCAGGTCAACTCCACATCATAACCGGCCTTTGTCCCGTCGGCATTCATACTGGTCAAAAGAATCTCGCCCGCTCCAAGTTTTTCTCCTTCTTGCGCCCATTGGATGGCATCTTTGCCAGTGGGGGTGCGTCCTCCATGGGTGTAAACTTCCCATCCTCCCCTTTGTTTTCGCTTCGCATCGATCGCGAGCACCATGCATTGTTGACCAAAAGCGCTGGCGCCATCGGCTAATATTTTGGGATTCTGGACAGCGCTTGTATTTAAGCTAACTTTGTCTGCTCCAGCGCGTAACAAAGTTCGAATATCCTCTACTGAACGCACGCCGCCACCAACGGTGAGTGGCATAAATACCTGTTCGGCTGTTTTTTGCACCACATCCAGCATGATACGGCGTTCATCGCTCGATGCTGTAATATCCAGAAACACAAGTTCATCGGCGCCTTGCTTTTCGTAAGCCAAAGCGGCTTCCACCGGATCGCCCGCATCGCGCAGTTCGATAAATTTGATACCCTTGACGACTCTGCCGCCTGTGACATCCAAGCAAGGAATAATTCTTTTAGCTAACATTTGTAGGTAAGCGCCTTACATATTATGAAGTGTGTATTTTTTATTCAATAAATTGTATCACTTATGTTATAGGCTGATTTTTGAACGGTGGTAAACAGTTTTTAAAAAAAATTATTTTTACCTCTTGCTGAAGTCAAAAGAATCGCCTATTAAACTAAGCTAGGAACTGCGTCTGTTTTTTATGTAAAAAATAAAAAGCGCAGAAGTATATGCCTAAACAAACCGGTAAAAATGGCTCTTCTTCGAAGAAGACCAGTAAAGTCTCACAGGGCTTTACTGCGTCGATCACGCCTTCGCCTCAAGGCCCGAAATTACGTCTGGAGCCATTGCCTATCGATACGAGCGCGCACAAATTCGATCTGCATCAGCAAGGCGAAAAATCCGAGCCTCCCGCCTACGAGCATCTGGGAGATTTACCTCATTGTTATGGGTCAAAGAAACTATTTTTGATTGCGCGCGATCCGCACTGGATTTTTGCATATTGGGATTTGACGTGGGATCAATTCACGCAAGCGGAGGCGACCGCGCACGATCACAAAGTATTTTTGCAGGTGTATCGCGCCGCCGGCGATCGTGTTCAGCAGATTCATTTGCATCCGGGAGCACGCGATTGGTACATCAATGTCAATGAGCCGGATACTTCCTTTTATGCGGAGATTGGTTTTTATCATGGAGACGGACGCTTTGAGGTGATTTCGCGTTCGGGTATTACCACTACGCCCCGCGACGGCATGTCGTGGAAAACGCATGCGGATTTTGTGACGATTCCATTTCATTTCACGTTCCAAGCATTGTTTGATTTGATTCGCGAGCATATGTTGCCCGGCGAGGAATTGGCGGAGGCATTGGCGCGGCTGGAAGCGGATGGATTTCCATTCCCGTTTGAAGTTTTTGTTCTGCGCGCGCTTTCGGGAGAATCGCACGATGCGTTGCTGGATTATCTCCAAGGCGATTTATTGCGGCGTATTCGCATGGGCTCTATGGAAATTACCGAGCTTTTGCGGCGTCAGCTTGCCGAGATGCGCAGTAGCGGTCAATGGGTGAGTAGTTTTAGTCCGGAAGTCACCAGTTTGAGCAGTCCGTTTGGCGCATCGTTTGGCGTCGAGCAAGAGCGCAACTTTTTCATGCACGTCAATGCGGAATTGATTATTTACGGCGGCACGGATCCAAAAGCGACCGTGCGCGTGGCTGGTCAGGAAATTCCCTTGCGTCCGGATGGGACATTTTCCTATCACTTTACCTTCAAAGACGGAAATTATCATATTCCTATTGAAGCTGATTCGCCGGACGGCGTGGAAACGCGCTCGGCATTGCTCTCTTTTATGCGCATGAGCAATTATTCCGACGGCGTCGATCACACTCCTCAGCCACCCTTATCCGAACCGTTTGGAAAAGTTTAACCGCTGTTAAACTTTTGCGGAATCAAACAATTCGCAATTGAACGGAGGTGACCGGATCGCCCCATGTGAGAACATCCGAGATAAAAACGAGTTTTGCGCCGGAAGCAACGAGATTTTTTTGCTTCAGCAAGTTTTGAACAGCGATGATATTGTCCTCGGGATTATCGCCAAAAGGAAGTAGAAATGCCTGCACGCCGTAGCGCAGAGTCATTTGGTGCAAGAGGCGTTCATCGGAAGTAAACGCATAGATGGGAGAATGACGCGGGCGTTGCGCGGCGCACATTGCGGGGATATTGCCGTGGCGGGTAAACACGCAGATACCGTTCGCCTTGATTTTATCCGCCATATACACCGCCGAAGAAACCATCGCTTGTTTTTCCGAGTGAATTTCGAGGTCTTTTTGCGCGCCGAAATTGCCGCTATGCTCAATGCGCCGCGCCACGCGATCGAGCACTTCCACGCATTGCGCCGGATAACGTCCCACGGTGGTTTCACCGGAAAGCATCAGCGCATCGACGGATTCGAAAACCGCATTGGAAACATCGGTGATTTCCGCGCGCGTGGGAATAGGATTTTGAATCATGCTTTCCAAAAGATGCGTGGCGACAATCACCGGTTTGCCGGCAATAAGACAATGTTTGACGATTTTGCGCTGAATGATGGGAAGTTCTTCATAGGGACATTCGATGCCCAAATCGCCGCGCGCAACCATGACGCCGTCCGCTACCGCAATAATCTCATCGATATTTTGCACGGCTTGCACGTCTTCGATTTTTGCGATGATGGGAATGAATTGTTTTTGTTTGGCGGCGATGGTTTGACGAAGTAGCTGAATATCGGCGGCTTCGCGCACAAATGAAAGCGCGATAAAATCCGCGCCTACTTCCAACCCCAGATGTACATCTTCGATGTCTTTTTGCGTCAGCGCAGGAAGATTGACTTTGATGCCGGGGAGATTGATGTGGCGACGACTCGCCATCGTGCCTTCGGTGAGCACTTCGCATTTGAAAGCATGTTGATGTTTTTCTTTTACGAGCATACGAATCACGCCGTTATCCACCAATACGACGCCGTCTACGTTGACATCGTTAATCAGACCATCGTAATTGGTATCGACCGAATGGATTTCTTCGTTCTTGTGCCCTCGTACGGTAAATGTAAACGTATCACCGACTTTGAGATTGAGCGCATTAGGCAAGTCGCCGGTGCGAATCGCAGGACCTTGTGTATCGAGTAGAATACCGACGGGACGATTAAGTTTTTTAGAAAGTTCGCGAATCGCAGGCACTACCGCACGCACACCGTCGTGCTTGGCATGCGACATATTCAGACGAAAAATATCCACGCCCGCAGAAATTAGTTTTTCGAGCATCTCTGCAGATTCTGTCGCCGGACCTAACGTCGCTACGATCTTCGTCTTGCGCATGCATCCACATGTATATGACTGCGCATCCATAAGTCGACAAAAGAAAATTGAGTGCAGTCAAGAGACCTTTGCGCAACCACGAAAAGATCATGCGACGACTATTTTTTGGACGATTTCTTCGCCGATAGCGAGGGAGGCTGTGGCGGCGGGAGAAGGCGCGTTGAGGACGTGGAGGCAATTATTTTTTTGGATGATGTGAAAATCCTGAACGAGTGTGCCGTCGAATGACATGGCTTGGGCGCGAACGCCGCTTCCTCCTGTAGCAAGATCGGATTCTTGCACGTCGGGCACGAGACGTTGGAGCGATTTACAAAATAATTTTTTACTGAAAGCGCGCAAAAGTTCTTCCGCGCACATGCGAGGATGCTGAGCGAGAAAACGCCAGAGTCCGGGGAAAGAAAGCGCGTCGAATAAATCTAAAAGATTGATGTCGGTTTTTTTATAACCTTCGCGCGCGAAAGCGAGCACGGCATTGGGACCGGCTTCGATGCCGCCGTGAATTAAGCGAGTAAAATGCACGCCGAGAAAAGGAAATTTGGCGTCGGGGACGGGATAGATAAGATTTTTGACCAGCTTGGAACTATCGCCCGTGAGTTTGTAATATTCGCCGCGAAAAGGAACGATGCGTACGTCGCGTTTTTCGCCTGTGAGTTGGCAAACGCGGTCGCAATGAAGTCCTGCGCAATTGATAAGAAAGGAAGATTCAAATTCTCCGGTGGAAGTTTGCACTCTCCATGTGTTTTGCATTTTTGTTGTTTTTTGCACACGTGCATTTTTGAAAATTTTTCCTCCGAGACGCGCAATTTCTTTTTCCATTGCCTTGCAAACGGCGGCGTAATCCACAATGCCTTCTTCGGGCACACGCACGGCGGCGATGCCTGCGGCGTGCGGTTCAATTTCTTTGATTTGTTCGCGCGTGAGGCGTTCGAGTCCTTGGAGGCCGTTGGCGACGCCGCGTTCGTGGAGCGTTTGGAGACGCGGGAGTTCGTCTTCGGAGCAAGCGACCACCAGTTTGCCGCAAATTTCGTAAGGCACATTGTGTTGTTGGCAAAATTCTTTCATCATGCGAATGCCGCGCACGGCGAGACGCGCTTTTGCGGAGCCGGGCTTGTAATAAAGTCCGGCATGAAGCACGCCGCTATTGTGCGTGCTTTGATGTTGCGCGACCTCTTTTTCTTTTTCCCAAAGCGTCAGCGCGCAATCGGGGTGACGACGCAAAAGTTGCAAGGCGGTTGCCAATCCTACGATACCGCCGCCGATGATGCCGATAAATTTTTTCATGAATAAAAAAGAACCCTTCTTTTATAGAAGGGTTCTGGAGGAAATAAGCAATATTATTGCTTTTTCAAAATTTCTTGCGCAGATGTCGGAGGAGCGGGTAAAGAAGGCGGCATTGGCATATTTGTTGGCATTCCCGGAGGTAGTTTCATGGTTGGAGGAGGCATATTGGGCGAGGACATGGCGCCTTGAGGTGGCGCTTGCATGCCTTGAGGCATCGGCGGAGCTTCTTGAGGCGGCATATTTTGAGGCACGTTTTGTCTCATCATTTGCGCGGGAGGCGGCATCATGCCCCAAGGTTCGTAATTTAATTTTTGACCTTTGGGAATTTTTTGACCGCAAAAAGGACAGATGCCTTCTTTTTCCAATTGTTTCCATTTTGCCATTTGATCTTTGACTTCTTTCGGCGGTTCGGGAGGCGGAGGCAGGATTTTTTTCGAAGGATTTAAAACGCCTTCTTTGAGTTTGCCGTCTTTGGTTTTAGTGAAAAAATATGTTGCGCCTCCTGTAGCCACAGAAACTTGATTTCCATCCGCGCGCACATTTCCTTCGATTCCAAGTTTATTGAAATACGCTTTGCCGTTGGGTTTGAATTCGATTTCGCCGAGTTCTTCAGAAGGTTTATAGGTGCCAAGAATCGGCGCTTTGGCGACCAGATAGAGGTAAAACGCGACGGCGATGCCCGCGATGACAATTCCAATAGCGATTAGTTTTTTCATCATATCTCCTTGAGTTGGCGGGTTAATGCATTAAATTAATCCTTCTATAAAATGAACTGAAGAAAGCAAATTGCAAATCAAAACTCGAGGTAAATTATGATTCCGTATCGTTCTCAAATATCCACAGCAGGCAGAAATATGGGAGGGGCGCGTGCGCTTTGGCGGGCGACAGGCGTCAAGGAGGGTGATTTTGGCAAGCCGATTATCGCGGTGGCGAATTCATTTACTCAATTTGTGCCGGGGCATGTGCATTTGAAAGACGTGGGGCAGTTGGTGGCAAAAGCGATTGAAAAAGCGGGCGGTATCGCGAAAGAATTTAACACGATTGCGATCGACGACGGCATTGCGATGGGACACGAAGGGATGTTGTATAGCTTGCCTTCGCGCGAATTGATTGCCGATGCGGTGGAATACATGATGAACGCGCATTGCGCGGACGCGATGGTGTGCATCGTAGGATGCGACAAAATTATTCCGGGGATGCTGATGGCGTCGCTGAGACTCAATATCCCAACGATTTTTGTTTCCGGTGGGCCAATGGAGGCGGGGAATGTGAGCATCAACGGTCAAACGCGGAAGGCGGATTTGATCGACGCAATGGTTGCCGCCGCTGATCCAAAAGTCAGCGACGATCAAGCGCTGGCATACGAACGTTCGGCGTGTCCTACATGCGGCTCGTGCTCTGGGATGTTTACGGCGAATTCGATGAATTGTTTGCTTGAGGCGCTCGGCATGGCGTTTCCGGGAAACGGCACGCTCTTGGCAACGCACAAGGATCGAAAGAAATTTTTTACGGAAGCCGGGAAACGCATCGTGAAATTATGCCTTCGCTATTATAAAGAGGAGGACAAATCTGTCCTGCCGCGGGCGATTGCGAATTTCAAAGCGTTTGAGAACGCGATGAGTTTGGATATTGCGATGGGCGGTTCGACCAACACGGTTTTGCATTTGCTCGCCGCCGCGCGCGAAGGCGAAGTAAGTTTTTCGATGAAAGATATCGATAGACTTTCGCGCCGCGTGCCGAATTTGTGCAAAGTCGCGCCGTCGTCGTCGTATCACTTGGAAGACGTGCATCGCGCCGGAGGGATTTTTGCGATTTTGGGCGAACTTGAACGCGCCGGACTTCTTCATGGGAATGTGAAGACCATTCATTCCTCGTCGATGAAATCCGCCGTCAAAAAATGGGATATTTTTCAAACTCAAGATGAGAAAGTGAAAAAGATATTTTGCGCCGCGCCGGGAGGCGTGCCGACGCAAAAAGGATTTATTCAAGATGCGCGCTACGATGCGCTGGATTTGGATCGCGAGAAAGGATGCGTTCGCGACGTCGAGCATGCTTACAGCAAAGACGGCGGCTTGGCTGTGCTTTATGGAAATATCGCGACGGAAGGTTGCATTGTGAAAACTGCGGGCGTGGATGCTTCAGTTTTGAAATTCAAAGGACCGGCGCGAATTTTTGAGAGCCAAGAAGACGCCGTCAACGGCATTTTGAAAGACAAAGTCAAAGCAGGCGATGTCGTGGTGATTCGCTATGAAGGCCCCAAAGGCGGTCCCGGCATGCAAGAGATGCTGTATCCGACCAGTTATTTAAAATCCAAAGGGCTCGGCAAAGCTTGTGCGCTGATCACCGACGGAAGATTTTCCGGCGGCACCGCGGGACTTTCCATCGGGCACGTTTCTCCCGAAGCCGCATCCGGCGGAGCGATTGGATTGATCGAAGAAGGCGATATCATCGAAATCGATATTCCCAACCGCTCTATCACCGTCGATCTCCCTGAAGAAGAATTAGGAAACCGCCGTCAGCAAATGGAATTCAAAGGAGAAAATGCTTGGAAGCCGGAAAAACGTGGGCGTAATGTCAGCGCCGCTCTGCGATATTACGCCGCCACGGTCACGAGCGCTTCTGAAGGCGCGGTGCGACGTATATGAAAAAAAACACGCACATGCGCTTGAATCAATTTTTGGCTTCAGCTGGATTGGGTTCGCGGCGCGCATGCGAAGCATTTGTTTTGGAAGGACGCGTGAGCATTAATGGAAAAATCATCCGCAACCTCGCCACTCGCATTTCGGCTCAAGATGCGGTTTCGGTTGATGGAAAACCTTTGCAATCCGAAACGGCGTTAACGATTGCGCTCAACAAACCCAAAGGATATGTATGCTCTGCTGTTGCCGATAAAAAATATCCCACGATTTTTGAGTTATTGCCAAAAAAATTCCCCCGGCTTTTTTACATTGGACGTTTGGATGCCGACTCTGAAGGACTTCTTTTGCTGACCAATCAAGGCGCGTTGGCGCAAAAACTAACTCATCCGCGTTATAAACTTCCCAAAACGTATATTGTTCGACTTGATCGGCCATTTAATTTTGAACTTGTCCAAAAATTTCTCAAAGGTTTTCCCATTGAATCCGGATTCGCGAAAATGGAAGCCATTTATCGTTTTTCTAAAAGTGAGCTTAAGGTGATTTTGCTCCAAGGATTGAAACGTCAAATTCGTCACATGTTTTATCGCTTTGGATATGAAGTCGTCCATCTCCAACGCATTCAAATCGGCCGATTTCATCTTGGACATTTGCCATTGGGAAAATGGAGAGTGCTTAGCAAAAAAGAACAAGCCTTTCTCACGATGAACATCTGTCCAGAGACTACGAATTGACATTGATTTTGATGTCGTTAAGCTTTTGTTCTTTATGGCTGTACCTATTTCTCAAGCGTGGACTGTAACGACGTATGTTTTAAAGCAAAAACTCAAGGGGAATAAGCATTATCCTCTTGTGCTCATGCTGGAGCCGCTTTTTCGATGCAATCTTTCCTGCGCAGGTTGCGGTAAAATCCAATATCCGGAGGAGATTCTTAATAAAATGCTCACACCGGAACAATGTTGGAAGGCGGCGGAAGAATGCGGCGCGCCGATGGTCAGTATTCCGGGAGGAGAGCCTCTGATTCATCCGCAAATCAAAGAAATTGTTGAAGGCCTCGTGCATCGGAAAAAATATGTTTACCTTTGTACCAACGCGCTTTTGCTCAAGCGCAAAATCGATTTATTTTCCCCAAGCAAATATCTTTCGTTCAGCGTTCATCTTGACGGATTCAAAGAAGAACATGATGCCGCGACACGCCGTCCGGGCGCTTATGATGCCGCGATTGAAGGTATTAAAGAAGCTATCGCGCGCGGATTTCGCGTGACGACGAATACCACGATTTTTGATGGCGCCGATGTGGAAAAAACAGCGAAATTTCTCGATAGTCTCATAGAGCTCGGCGTGGAAGGCATGATGATTGCGCCCGGCTATAATTACCAAAAAGCGCCCGATCAAGAACATTTTCTTCATCGTGAAAAAACGCAGGAATTTTTTCGTCAGTTAATGACGCGCAAAAAGAAAAATTGGCGATTCAATCTCTCGCCCAATTATCTCGAATTCGTACAAGGTTATATCCAATACGATTGTATTCCTTGGGGAACGCCGACGTACAATATTTTTGGTTGGCAAAAACCGTGCTATCTCATTGACGAAGGTTATGTGGATTCTTTCGAAAAACTGATTCAAGAAACGGATTGGCCAAAATACGGCTTTCTGAGCGGCAATGAAAAATGCCGCGATTGCATGACTCATTGCGGCTATGAGCCCGCTTCCGTTGATGATACTTTTAGTTCCGTTGCGGGATTGATGCGCACCATCCGCTCGATGATGAAATGAACATCTTGCGTCAGAAAGATGATTGATTGCGAGCGTAGCAATCCACGAAGTATTCTTGCATCAGAAGATCATCAAGGATTCACGGGTTCGCCGTTGGCTTGAAGGATGCGAGGTGTGACGAAGAGGATGAGATTTTTTCGGACAGAATGATTCACTTTACTACGAAAGAGATGTCCGAGAAGAGGAATATCGCCGAGAAGCGGCACTTTATCTTCGATGGTTTGGGTTTCTTCGCGAATAAGTCCGCCGACGACCATGGTATAGCCGTCTTGAATATCGAGTTTGAAGCCTTCGTCGAACGCGCGCACGGTGAACACAGGCACACGAATATCATTTGGCACAAAAAGTATCGGCATGCCGTAATTAATGAAACCGTCGAAATCGGTGATGGTCGGTTTGAGTTCAAGTGAAACTTTTTTGTTCTCGTCGTCGGCTTGAGCTTTAACAACGTCGATGCATACGCCGATTTTGCGTCCCGGCGTATGAAATTCCGACGGCCACGCAGGAACGATCACACGCTCGAGCACATCTTCGTCGCCGCCGAAACGGTCTTTGCGAAAAAGTTTCACCTGCGGCGGGTCCCATGCCGTGGGATAAATAAATTCGCGCGCGACTTCAATCGTGGCGCCACCGCTTCCGGAATTCACCAAGATGGTGGGAGCGGAAACAAGGTTGACGCTTTTTTTCTGATTCAAAGCATTAAGCACGGCTTCGAATGTGACGCCGTCCAAAAGCCCACGCACCGCAAATGTGTTTTGAGAAATTCCCTGATCGTCGTCGAGAAAATTATCCAATCCGGACTGCGACAATTCATTGGCGCCTCGTAAATGAGTATCCGCCGAAGCGGCGGATAATTTCCAATGCGAACCGGAACGACTGCCCGGCAAGCCGCCTTCGATGATTCGTCCGTGATTCAAAATCCAGTTGATACCCAATTCTTCCAAGTCGGTTTGATTGATTTCCAAAATACGCGTTTCCACCTTGATGATTTTTTCCACGCCTTGATTGGCCATATCGCTCAAAGTCAATTGCTCCAAATAATCGATCTGATCCTGCGTGTTGCGCACGGTCAAAATACCTGTCGCAGGCGAATACACCGCCGAAGAAAATTCATCCGGCCGAGGCCGGCGCGCGGTTCCGTCGGGAAGAATGATTTCCGACAACGGATTTTCGAAGACCACCCCGCGAGATTGAAGCGCTTTTTTCACCAAGTCGGCGCGATCGTTCGCGATGTCTTGTTTTTTTTCGGAAGAGGCGTCTTGCGAAGATTTTTTTTCTCCGTCTGGAAAAAGGAATTGCCGTCGGATGAAAAATTCGCGCGTGACCAAGGTGCGTCGCGATGAAACCAAGGGTTCGATCAACACGGCTTTTTCTTCTACGCGATATTTAATAGCGGCCAATTGCGCGACGTATTCCAAAACATCTTTGACCGGAATTTTTCTCAACGAAAGCGAAACCAGCTTGGCTTGGCGCTTGGCTTCGTCTTGCGTTAAAAATGAGACTCCTGTTTTTTGCGGATCGTATTTCCGGCTTTTTTCAGTAAGAAAAAAAGCGATATCCTCGATTTTTGCCTCTGAAAATTCCACTTCCGGCAAAATAATTTGCTCGAGTTTTTGATGAATCAGAAAATTATTTTGCCGCGTCATGGGAATGGATTTTGCCGGATCGAGCGAAAGAGGATTTGCGGCAAGATGGCTCCACGCGTCGCGAATTTCCGTATGTAAGGATTCCTGAACAGCGCGCGCGGCGTATTGAGCGAATTGATCGCGCAATGCGCGAATTTCTTTAAGAAGTTTCACGATGTTGCGATTGTCCGGGTCGAGCCGAAGCGCTTCTTCAAATTCTTTTTCCGCCGCCGCCCAATCTTTTTTCTTGGCCGCTTGCTTCGCGAATGCACGGGCAACTTTGATCTTCAGCGCGCGTTTTTCGTCCGCTTTTTTATCGGGAAAAGCATCCAAGGCCGAACGCGCTTCGGCAAATCTCCCCTGCTCTAAAAGATTTTCGATTTTTTCCGACGAAATGATTTCAGCGCAACAAAAAGAAATTGCCATCGCCGCGCAAATTATCGTTCGCAAAATGAAAACAACAAATTTCACGGCTGAAAACCTTTTGCGATGGCGTTGGAAGAGCGTTCGGAAGAATACACCAATCGCGCCGTGGACATGATCATGAGATTACGTTTGATGGATTGATCGCTTTTGCCTTTAAAAAGACGCCCGAAAACAGGCACATCGCTCAACATCGGCACGCTGTCGTTCACCGACTGCGCGTCTTCACGAATGAAGCCCCCCATCACCAGCGTTTGTCCGTCGCGCAACTGAATATTGGTTTGCGCGCGGCGCACGGAAAAAACCGGTTGAAGCGCTGTGCCCGCGGAAAGCATCGAAGGCTCGCCTTCTTGCGGAATAATCACAATAGAATTCCCGTAATCGATGAAGCCGTCAAATTCCGTGACTTGCGCGTCTTCCAATTTTAAATCGATCAATCCCAAATCGGGATTCACTTCTTCGACGGCAACTTTGAGCATCACGCCGATGTTACGAGGATCGTTAAAATTAAAATCTTCCGGATTGGAGGGAATCACCAGACCATCTTCGTCGGAAATTACCGGCGAGGCGTATTTTCTCGGATACACAAATTCGCGCGCGATGCGCACCGCGCCTTTTTCGCCTTTTTTGATCGTAATTTTCGGCGCGGACATCAAATTTGCGCCCGCCACGCGATGCATTAAATTTACCAATAATCTCATGCCATGTCCGTCGAGAATTCCGCCGATATTCAAAAAACCCGCGCCGAAAAAATTTCTTCCCAAGACCTGATCTAAAGAATTTTGCGTGATACCCGGTTGCAAAGTGAGATCGTCGGTATCGACGCCGCGAATTCCGGCGGTATGGCCAGCAAAACCCGCGCGCCCGGGAATCGTCGCCGCGCCTAACGGCGGAATATCGGCATTGGCGCCGACTTGCCAGCGAAAGCGCAATTCTTCGAGTTTATCCTCTGAAAACTCAATAAAGCGCGTTTCAATCTCCACTTGCGGCAATTGCGCTCGCTCGCGTGTGATTAAATTTTGAATCGCTTCCAACATCCCCGGCGTGCCGCGCACCACCAATTTGGAAGTGTTGGGAAAATAACTCGCCGACGCGCCTTCTGCGAATGGAATACCTTTTGCGACAAATTGACGGCTCACTTCTTCATCGGACGCCAATTTTCCTTTCTCAAAAAAATCGCTCTGCACGGTAAATTCGCGCACGAAAAAATGCGAAGCGTCGTTCGACTCGGAGGAAAAAATCACGACGGCGTATTCTTCGACGCGATAGCGAATGCCGCTGATTTTTCTGATGAAATCCAGCGCGTTCAAAAGCGAAACGTCGCGCAACGACATGCTGATCGTCGTTGGCTTTTCCATCGACGGCAGTTGCATGACGAAATTGACGCCTTCCTTTTTCGAGTCCATTTCGCGGCTTTTTTGAGCGAGATACGCAATCACTTGGCGCACATCTGCCTCTTGAAAATCCAAAACAGCAAAGCGCGTGTTTTCCAATTGGCGCAAAACATTCGGCACATGCGACGCGCGCGACGGCGCATTTTCTTTTTCTTTTGCGTTGTTTACAAGGCCGACATTCCATGTTTCGGCGACATCGGTAAGCGCGTTGTCTCTTTTGATACGATAACGCTCGGACGCCGTGGAAAATTTTAATTTTTCGACTTGCCGAATATTTTGAACGATTTCCGAATTGCGAGGATCGAACCTCAATGCTTGCCTGTAAGCATGATCAGCTAAATCATATTGCTCCTCGAATTGATAAGTCTCGGCGCGAGTGATCCATTCCTCCGATTGACTTTGCGCCATCAATTCGCGCTCGCGCTGAAGCAATTCTTCACTCGGGAAAAGAGTCGCCGGTTCGGAAAAAAGTTCAATCCACGGAGCCAACGAAATATCGAAGAATCCCAACACCAAACAAACCGGTATCCATTGCGCCATAACCATAATCATTTGCGCCTCATCCGAGAGTCGCCGTTCCGGTTTTAAATGTAAATTCCAAGACTATAAGCCTCAAAAAAGCTGTAAAGCAGATACTTATCAGCATTATTTTTTTTCGGGCTCTTTTTTCTCTTTCAAAGCTGAAATTTCGATAAGTTCCTCGCTTCCAACATGCTTAACGATGGCTCTTTGTTCATTCGCTTCCAATAATTGATATTTTTCGCCGCGAAAAGAAAATTCCGAACCATAAAAAACGCCCAACACCGGCTCTTCGCCCGGAATCATTGCTGAAAAGTCCACAAAACTTTCGCGCGAATCTTTTATTTCGTCTTTTTTCAAAGTCATTTTTAATTCTTTCAACCCGTCAATGTGCAAATCCAATTCTGATTCGTCATACTCTTGTTCGATGCGAGTGGTTGGATTGTTTCGTTTTTCTATTTTTTGACGGAATTCTCCCACCATCCAAACCGTGCCGTTTTTCATGGTTAATTTTTGCCCGGGTTTCACCATGAGTGTTTGCACGCTTCCTTCGCGCTCCACATTGATTTGATAATCCGCATCGCCTTCTGGATTTTGGATGTAGCCTTTAAATACAAATTGAAACGGAACAAATTGATAACGTTTCAATCGTAATTTTGCCACCGCAGGAGGACTGGATTTCGGATCCCACGGATCGGTTTGCGAGGCGTATTCCTCCGCGTTCGAAAAACCATCTTCATCGGCATCTTGCTCGGCAACGCGCGCGAACTTCAATGAAAATCCATGCTTGCGTTTCCAAGCGTGCGCAATGCCGTCTTCTCCTTTTTGGGAAAGATCCAAGGGTAAAATTTTCTTTTCGCCAAAATCATAAATCAAGGGTCTTGAGACAAACAATAAATGATCGCGGGCATCCCAAGGCGGTATCTTTTTAACAACGGCGTCGACTTCCGTCTTCGAAAGAATTTTTGGCGACGGTTCTTGAAAAGCATATTCCCCGCTTTGCGCGCGATTCCAAGCCATGCCTGCGCCGGCAAGAAAAAACGCGCCGGCAAGCAATACAAAAGCTTTTTCTTTTTTTAATACGCTTCCCATAGGCAAAAATCCCCTCCTATTTTGATCTCTACGCGCTCGTCGCCGGAGATCAGCGGTAATTTTTCATCTTTTTTCAAATGATGAATCGCCTGTTGCGGATCGGCGTTGTTGTTAATTTCCATCCAACGCGGACAAAACAAAAATTTCGAAGTCATCCATTCATTCATCAACCGCCGAATGGCATCCGGTCTGCACGAAAATTCCAATTCAAACGGATACATCATCCCTGCGGCAGACAGCTGAATTTTTTCCGCGACTAAATCGTTTTTTTCATTGTTTCCGACTTTTGCGCGGCGCACAGCCTTGATATCCTCAACCCCCGCGCGTTTTAACAACGCGATAAGCTCGCGCGTAGCGGCTAGTTGAATTTCCATAGCTGTCATATCATGCGCTGAGGGCAAATTCAGGCGATAATCCGAAAAACCGTAGTAAAAATCTTTTTGGTCGGGGAATTTTTTATTGAATTCTTCCAACGCTTGACTCAATTTTTGCTTCCAAAGATTAGGATCTTGCGTCGATTGAAAAGGAAGCCTCCAGATTTCCTCAAATAACGGTTTATTTTTCTCCAATTCCGCTTCCAATTTTTCTCTGTATAGATCGCATGCTTTTAAATTCTCCGAAGACGCGCCTTTTTGATGAAGTTGCCAATTATCGTTTTCAAAAATCTTGAGTTCTTTTTCACGTTCTGACAAGCACACTTGTGTCCACCAAAGCATGCCATATCCCGCACAACCTATGACCACCCACAGGATCAAACTTTTTAAATAATCTGAAGGCATGCGTTTCATGGTTGATTCAAAGAAATTTTCAAAACAAAACTTAAGCCGACAGGAGAATCTTTTTGACCGACGGAGATGATTTCAGCTTCTTCAAAAATGACCGCTTGAAATAATTCCGAAGACTGTAAAGCGCGGCGAAAATCCTCTACTCGCGCCAACGCATTTTCTTGGACTTCCACATATCCGCGCAAAAGCAATTTCTCGCTGTTTTCTTCCCAATGCGCGATCCAAATATTTTCCGGAATCGCTTGATGAACGACGTTGAAAATCTGCATCCACCGCGTACGCTTTTTTTGCCACACACTCAAATGTTGAAGATAAGCTTCTTTTTTTTTCAAATCTTGATTGAGCGCTTCGAGCGTTTGCAAATAAGTATGCCGCTCGTCGAAAATCTGTTTTTGCTGTTTTAATTGTCGAATGGTCTGCGTTTCCAAATAAATATTCGCGCCGATCGGCATGGTCCACGCCAAAGCCCACAACACCAGCGCTCCGACCAGCCATGGGCGACGCTTTTTTTCCGCCATGATTTTTTTTACCGAAGGAGGAAGCAAATTAACTTTTTGCCCTCGCGCCGCGCGCAAAGCCAATCCCACTATGACCGCCCAATGAGGCAGGAATTCCTCAACTTTTTCCTGAGTAAGCGAAGCGTTCATACCTATGCGTTTCAAAGGATTCAGAACATCCACCGTCATTTGCGTTTTTTTGCGGAGAAAATCTTTTATTCCGGGAAACAAAGATGTTCCGCCGGTCAAAAACATCGTTTTGCGCTCCGAAAAATCTTCGAGGCTTTCAGCCAAGTGAATTGCCTTACTCAAATCTAAATGCAATCGCGAAAATGCCGAGCGCGCGATTTCGGAAACTTGAAGAGCGATGGATTCTTGTTGAGAACTATCGTCTTCGAGCGCCGCCTTGGTTTTTTTTAACGTTTCGGCGGCTTCGTAAGATTCATGAAGTTCACGCGCAATATTTTTCGTCAATAAATGCCCCGCGATATACGATTCTTGATAAAAAAAATTTTCTTTTTCCGCAAAAACGATATGCGTTCGTTTTTCACCAATATCCAAAATCAGCGAACATCCTTGCGAATCCGGATAATTGTATTGAAACGCGCATTGAAGCGCCAATGGCGCGACATCCACCGCCAGCAAAGGAATTTTTAAATGGTTCAAAAGCGCGGCGATTTCTTCGAGCGAATCCCGCTCCAATGCCATCAATAAAGCTTCCGGCGACTCGCCCTGCTTCGTTAAAAAATAATCCCAAATCGCCTCTTCCACGGGAAACGGGAAATATTGCCGCGCTTCAAACATCGCCATTTTAAAAACTTGATCCGATTGTGTGGGCGGCAACTTAATGGGATAAAAATTCGTTGCAGAAAGCGCGATTGTCGCCGGCGCCGGACGAATATTTTTTCTTTTCAGCAATAGTTTGAGTGCATCTAAAATAACCGCGAAGCGTTTTTCGTGTTGTTCGAAATGAAGCGGCTCGATTCCGCAGTTCAACAAAAACAAATCCCCGTTTTGATGAATTTGAAATTCTCCCACTTTGATGGAACAAGAACCAAAATCAATCGCAAGAATGCGCTTTAACATGCGAGCAAAAACCTCTTATTCGCAAAGACTAGGCATGCAAAATATTCTCGTCAATTTCAACGATTTTGAGCTTTTACGCAAAGATTGGAAAGCGCGCCGATGGAAATTGTTCATTCTGGATACAGCTTTCTATTTTACCTGTGTTTGGTTGGATTTGAAAATGTGACGGAAAGTGTATTTTTTTTAGAGAAAAACCTTACTGACTTTTTTTCGCCAAAGCCAATATTCTTTGGCAAACATTAAAATCAAAAAAAACACTCCGAGTGAAGGGACCCAATTGCCCCATTGCGCATAGAATGTCGAGGAATCTCTCAACGGAATGGCTAACGATTCTTTCATCCATCCGCTTCCGTGCAAATCTCCCGAAGCAGAACGAAAGATTTGAATCGGAATGCCTTTTTCTGAAATCACCGCTGTTATTCCGTTATTGGTCACGCGCAACATGGGCAAACGGTATTCCACGGCGCGAAAAAGAGCGTTATCCATGTGTTGTTGCGCCGCCGCCGAACGCCGAAACCATCCGTCGTTGGTTAAATTAATTAAAAGATCGGGTCTCAAGGGAAGTGATTTTCGAACTACATCGGACAAAGTATCTTCGAAGCATATTAAGGGCGCAATTTTTAAATCTGTATTTGCCAAGCGCAGAATTTCCGGAGATTTTCCGTGAGAAAAATCAATGCCTTCGGGAACGAATCGTCGAAGAAACGGCAACTGTTTTGAAAACGGCACGTACTCGCCCATGAGTACGAGGTGTTGCTTGTGATAAATTTGCGCGGTGCCGTTTTGCAACAACATTGCGGCGTTGTAAACTTTATTGTAGACGTAATCATTGGACCCCAAAAGAAGCGCATTCCGACGGTCTTGAATTATTTCTTGCGCTATCGCGCGAAAAGTTGAATGCGCCAACACGCTGGCGGCCATCGGTGTTTCCGGCCAAACAATCAGGTCAATAGGCGCGGCGGCGAGTCCTTGCAACGTAAGTTGCTTCATTGTTCCCAATGCCTCCGACGCGGGCACCGGTTTCCATGGGTCTTGTGGAATGGCGGGTTGAACCGCAAGAAAACGCAAGTGTGTTTTAAGGGGAAAAGATTCGTACATTCGTCGAACGCCGTACACAAAACAAAGACTCAGCAAGGCGATCATTACAATCAAATCTAACCGCGGCTTGAGTGACTGGATTCTTTTCAATTCCAGTTGCAACCGTCGCAAGTGCAAAGCAAAAATAAAATTCACGAACGCCACGATCCAAGAAATCAACGCCACGCCTCCCAAGTCTGCGATTTGAATCAAAGGCCACACGGCATGTTGCGTTACGCCAAGCGCGTTCCATCCAAATCCTGTAAACATCCATCCCCTCGCCCATTCTAAAATGATCCACACAAAAGCGCCTTCGGCGGCGCAACAAAGAATCGCGGTAGACGTGTAGGCTTGCATTGACTTCACTCTTCCATTCCAAAATACCACCCATAATGCCGGATACACCGCCAAATACGCGCTGAGCACGCACCATCCAAGACACGAAACTTGCGTCAACCAAAGCAAACTCGAAAGAAAATGCACCATCCCCAAAAAATAACCTAATTGAAATGCGCTCCAAAAAGTTTGGCGTTCCAAGATGAAATAAAAACTCACCGGCGCCAAGGCCAGCCATGCCAGCCATGCTTGCGAATACGGCGCATATCCCAAAGTAAGAAACATGCCGGATAATCCAGCGAATACAAATCCCATCATGATTTTGATCTTAGGCGCGCCTCATTTGAATTCAAGCGGCCGTTCACAACTATTCAGAACTTTGTTCTTGATTCTTTTTTTCCAGCGCAATGCGAGTGCGGATTGAGGCGCTGTCTTCTTGTTTGTGAATATATTCTTGTTGAGTTTCAAGTATTTTTGTGAGCACTTCCCATTCTTTTTGTTTTAATTTGTCGTACTCAAAATGCAAATGGGAGAGCATCCATCGCGCTTCTTCTATATTGGCAAAAACATCTTTCCTTAATTGCGTGACTTGAGGAATGCTGGTTTTCCCGCTCATCCCGTCCGCAATATTTGCCGTCGCGGATTCAATGTCTTGATAAGATTTAAGAAGTTCGCCGATGAATTTGCGAGCGTCCTTATTTTCATTTTTAAGCTTAATAATTTCGAGCAACCGTTTTTTATTCAACTTCATGATGTTCTCGAATGTCTTTTTATTGAGTTTGACCAGTTCCGTATCGATGGATTCTCCAGTCGTATTATCCACAAGAATTAATTGTGGGTAGCGGAATCGTATTTTTTCCTCGGAGAGACAGGCGTAATTTATTTTTGAAGCCGGCGAAAATGAGATGCGTCGCATAGGCGATCGCATGAATTGAGTCGGCAACATTTTTAATTTTTTGCTCAACGCTTTTGCGTCTTTCAGTTGTTCGCTCGTCGGGTCCTCGCCGGGTTCCAAACGTCCTTGCTCTCCCATCACGATCAATCCCGGAATCACAGTAGAAGCATAACCTCTGAGAGGATTTTTGATTTGTTTGTCCCGAGGACGCATGCGATTGATTTGATTGATCATGCCGCTTAAGCCGCGTGTGGTCACATGATCCATATCCAACGAACGGTAGCCGAAGAGGTCTGTTCGATTCATCGCTGTGCCTAAGATCGGATGATAACCATTCACGACCATGGGGTCCGACCAAAATAGCGTTTCATCGGTTAAGTTGTTTCCCAAATTAGCGAATTCGACATAAGCATAGTCTTGAGGCACTGCCGGACGCACCGTGATGCCGTCTCCGATTTGAATAATTCCGGATCGTTTGAGCAATATCTTAGCGGTTTTGTGCGCATCGAATTGATTCAATAATTGCGGCGGCAACAATGCCTCCGCCATATCCAAGAGCATATTGCTCAATTCATACGGGTCCATTTGTTGATCCATGTTTTTTTTGATTTTTTGAGCCACTTTCAAAATCAAATCTTGCGTGCGCGTTTTTCCCGAAGTTTGTGAATCCGTGATTTGTTTATAAATCGGCTGTTTCAAGGGATTGACGACTTTAATTTCCCCTCCCAAGCTCACATAACTCGTGAGATCGTCTTCTTCTTGCGCCTCCTTATTGGGAAGGAGAACTTCTTCAAGCACTTTATCGAGTTCATCGAGTTCTTCTTCCATCTCCTCATCATCAAAATCCTTTAATTCCCTCCAATGCAAAGTGGTTTGTTTTTCACCGGCCAAAAGACTGGAATGCCGATCGAGCGGAATATCGGTGCCCATCTTTTTTGCGGTTTGACGCATTCCTCTGAGTTTTTCGAGAATTTGAGTCAGTTGATCCAAAGCTAATTTATTATAATGCTGATTCCATTTAGTGATTTCTTTCCAATCTTTTGTATACGAAAAGAGGTCTGTTCCGCCCTCGGCTACTTCCTTAGATGGAACTGCCATGCCAAAATTCGCACATAGAAAACTTATTCCCAAAACCAAAATACCAAGAAGATGAATCTTTCGTTTCATTAGAAAGGAGCCTGTTCTTGTTGTTGAGCCTCTATGGCCGCGCGATAACGAACGGATGCTTCGTCCATCAAAAATGTTATCGCATCATATCGCGTTTGTAAAATATGTTGCAAGATCGTCCACTCTCTCTGCAAAAGATCGTCATATTGATGGCTCATTTTGGACAATACGCCTCGAAAATATTCCGCGCTTGTGAGAATATCCTTATGCATTTGCACCACTTGAGGGATCGCGCCGTCATCGCTCATGCTTCCGGCAATACCGCCGGTTTCCTTCGCGAAATCCATATATTTTTTAATCAATTCATTCACATACTTATGTCCCTCTGAGATTTCTTTTTTGAGTTTGGCGATTTCTTCCAATCGTTTTTTAGCCAAAATCATACTTCGCTCATAGGCTTTTTTCTCCAACTCCGGCAATTCAATATCCGCCGTACCGCCGCTGGAAGCGGAGGCATCGACGGTCATGACTTGCGGAGGTTTCACGAAACGAAACATGGTTTTTTTTATTTTCATCCTTTCCGAAGGAAGCGCATGAAGTGTTTTGGTTAATCGCATGGCTTCCGCCCATTGATCTTTTGCGGGATATCGACCGTCCAATTGCCCGCGATTCGCAAGCACAATTAAGCCGGGCACGGTTTTCGCCGCGTAACCATGAAATGGATTTTGCACGCGTTGTTTTGTGGGTTGGAGCATATTCCATTGATCGATTTTTCGGCTTTTCCCTCGAGACATCACATTATCCATGTCCACCATTTTATATCCCTTCAACCACGTGCGATTCAGCGCGGTTCCCAGAAGAGGATGATAACCTTCCATCACTGCAGTGTCCGACCAAAACAACATCTCATCCTCCGAAGTGCATCCCAAATTTGCAAATCGCGCAAACACGCGATCCTGCTCGACGGTGGGACGGCACGTCACGCCTTCGCTAATGGAAACAATGCCCTCTTTTTCGATGAGGCGAAGCGCCGTAGCTTTGGCGTCGAAGCGCTCCAAAAGCTGATCCGGCAAAAATTGTTGCGCAATATTGTAAGTCATATTCGCCCATTGTCCGGCATGCGCGCGTTGAGCCAGCGATTGGTGAGCTTTCGCTGAAATTTTTAAAATTAAATCTCTTGTGCGCGGAGAAAACGAAGTGTCTTCTTTCAAAAACATCCATTGAGGAGGCTTGGTAATGGCTTCGGGCACCATGATTTTCCCCTTCATGATGATATATTCATCATCCAATTTAACGTATTCCAATGCTTTTTTGAGATTCTCGTCTTTGTCTCCTTTATTATTTAAATCCAAGGAATTGCCTTCCGCATTTTTCAATTTGTCGAAAATCGAATCATGCACGCCGATTGAACTCATCTCTTTAGCGGTTTTGCCAATCGCCATCAATTTTCGATACCATTCTTTCGTGAGTTCGAGGCGTTGCGTATCCCACTGCAGGTTTTTCTGAGAATCTTTCTCAACTTGCTGTTGATTATTTAAGTACTCTCCCGGTTCTTCTTCAACGGGTGTCTGAGAGAACCCCAAAAACGTCCAACCGCCGAAAACAGCGCTCGCCACCAGTATCCACGCCAACCCACGATATCGATTAACCCGGATCATCGGAGCCTCCTTGATTCTCTTTTTCGGTGTTGACGCGATAACGCAATGCCGCTGTGTCCATTAAAATATAGACAAATTCCTTTTTCGTTTGAATAGCATGCTCCAAAACCACCCATTCTTTTTGCAGTAATTTATCATGCTCAAATTCCAAGTCCGAAAGAAAGGATCGATAAGATTGGACGCTGGCATCGATGTCTTTTCTAAACATTTCCAATTGAGGAATACATTTTTGTTCGTCGCCCACCATCGAACTAATCAAGCCTTTGACTTCCTGCTCCATCTGAAAATTGGATTGAAGAATTTTATCCACATAAGTGCGCGCCAGACGGTTTTCCCTTTTCAGTTTCGCAATCTCCATCAGCCGCTTTTTAATCATTTCCATGCGATTGCGATAAATCTCCATTTGCATCTGAGGCAACATCACATCTTTTGTTTTTGGAGGAGTCGAATCCGTCAAGACGATTTGCGGCGGATATGCAAAATGAAAGGATGCGTTGCGAAGGCGCATATTCTGAGAAGGCAGTGCTTTGAGTTGTTTAGTGAGTTTCATTGCCTCGGTTAATTGCTCGTCCGTCGGCGATTGGTACGGCGTCAAACGTCCTTGATCGCTCATCTCAAGCAACCCCGGCATCACGCGCGCCGCATAGCCGCGAAAAGGATTCTTGACGCGCTTGTCCTCAGATTGAAGGCGATTCCATTGTTCAATCGCCATACTATGTCCTCGCGACGCCAAATTATCCATATCGATCGATTTGGCTCCATAGAGCATCGTGTTATTCAAAGACGTGCCCACTAAAGGCATGTAACCATTCATGACAAGCGTATCCGACCAAAAGAGCAAACTATTTTCTTCTTTTCCTCCTAAATTCGAATAACGCGCAAACGCCAAGTCTTGATCCACTGTCGGCCGTGAAATAATGCCGTCGGCGATGCGCTGAATTTTGTATCGCTTCAAGATTTGAATCACGATCGCCCTTGCATCAAATCCTTTCATTAACTCCGTAGGCAACATCGCTCGCGCCGCGTCATACACCATATCCTCCACTTCGACGGGATAAGAATCCTTATTGAAAGAAGATTTCTTTTCGCTGGAAATACGAAGAATATGATTTCTCACGCGAAAGGAACCTCCGAGCGGCGCGGGCCCCTCCACGATCATCCAAACCGGCGTATCTTTATTTTGCCCGCCAAAATCCGTAGGAATTTTAATTTTACCTGTCTTATCGACGATTTCTTGAACAAAATCGACGGTTTTCATGACATAATCCTTGTAGTCTTCTTCGTTGTCTTGGCCGTTCTGATCTTTTAATTCTTCAGACCCTGCATTGTTAAAATCCATTTCAGAACCATCGGCATTATAGAGTTTTTTGCCATGCGAAGTAAGGCTTCCCATTTTGATCAACTTGAGCGCTGTTTTGCGCCGTTCAATCATGATCTTATCGATCTTCATGAGATGTTCTTTGCGCTGTTTATCTTTTTCGAGATTTTGCTTTTCATGTTGTTCGATCTGTTGCGTGATCTGCGTTAATTTCGAACCGGAGATTTCTTTTACTTTTTCATAAGCAAAAAGATTCTCCATTCCGCAAAAAAGAAGCGCGCCCGCTAAAATCTTAAATGACAAAATGCGCGTTTTCATCAATCCGCCTCCTCTTCTTCGGCTTGTATGCGTATCCGGTATCGCATGGATGCGGTATCCATAAGACTAAGAATGGCTTTTTTTCTCGCTTGATTCAGTTCTTCCAAAATCACCCATTCTCTCTGGCGAAGATCGTCGAACTCGTGTTGCAGATCGGAAAGATACTCGCGATTTTTTTCCAGCGATGCCGCAATATCTTGCCGGAATTGCGTGATCTGCGGAATGGCCGCAATCGGCACATCAATGCGATCCGTCGGTGTTACGCTTCCGTCGTCGCCGACTTTACTTAACGGGCTGATATCGATTTTCCCTAGCATAGTCTTCGAGACTTGTTGCGCCTGATTTTCCATTTCCACATAATTCTTAATGATGTCGTTGACATATTTATAAGTTAATCGGTTGGCCTTTTTGACGGCATCCAGTTCTTTTAACCTGCGGCGAATCATCTTGAGCCGATCAATGTAAATATCTTTTTGCAGAGGATCTAACTCCACGACTTTTTGAGGATCCTCGTCCGGTTTTTCGGCTTTTTCTTCATCCAAATGTCCTTCGCCGAGTTTCTTCTCTTCCTCATCTTCCTCGCCTTCCGCGACTAAAATGACGCGCGGCGCCGAACGAGACGTGAAAGAAACTTTTTTCCAGCGCATGACCTGCGAGGGAAGCACGCGATGCGTTCTAGAAATTTTTACCGCTTCATCGAGTTGTTCAGGGGTCGGTTGATCATCGATAAATTGACCGCGCTCGGCCAACACAAATAACCCCGGCACTACTTGTGCCGCGTAACCTTTAAATGGATTTTTGACCCGTTGATAAGGCTGTTTTAAGCGATTCCATCGATCAATCAGACCGCTGTAACCTTCCGATACGATGTTGTCCATATCGACTTGTTTGCATCCCGCCAATTCGGTTGCATTGAGCGTGTTGCCCAAGAGCGGATGATAACCATTCATCACCATAGGATCCGACCAAAAATAGGCCTCATCCGTTCTGCGATTTTTTAAACCTACAAAACGATTGTACGCTCTGTCTTGATAGGCGGAAGGACGCAAAACCACGCCGTCGCCGAGATGCACGACCCCTGCTTTGGCCAAAAGACGAGCCGCGGCATCTTGAGGATTAAAGTTTCTTAGCAATTTTTGAGGCAAAAGCATACACGCCATATCATTTAAATCGCGTTCCAATCCGCGCAGAGTGCGTCTTTTTGCCAAAGCCGATTTGTACTTTGCGGAAACTTTAATCAAAAATCGAGGAGAACGCATGTAAGGAGCCGAAGTATTGCTTTCGTTGGGTAACCAATATGGCGGCGACATCAATAACTCCGGAATCTCAATCATACCGCTGATCTCTTCGTTTTCCACTTTATTGAGGGTCTTAAATTGGAGGATCATATTTTCTTTGATGTCGTCGTTCTTGATGTAATATCCTCCGAGTAAAATATTGTATTTTTTATCTATACCGCGATCGTATTTGAGCATCGTACTGGGATCGGCAAAACCGGATTCGCTAATCGTACTTTTGAGGTCTAAATCCTCCAATTCCTTCATCGAACTATTTGCTGGAGCGTTATTCAATAAGCTTGCATGTTTCTGAAGCGCTTGAATCTTTTTCATGTCGTCGGAAGTTTGCCGGATGGCGTCTTCCATTTTGTTGACGAATGTGGTGACTTCGCGCGTCTTGTTGTTGTACATTTTATTCCATGCGGCGTCGCGCTCGCGGATTTGTTTGATGTAATTCCACAAGTCCCCATTCGCTTCGACCGCTGGTATTGCATGCGAAATGGATGACGTTACCCAAAAAAAACAAATAACGAAACCTAGACGGCTCATGCTCCTCATAAAAGGATACATCGTCCTCATAATAGATTAATGAGAGATATTTTTGTGGCGTCAAGGGCTGTTGAATATTTTTTTCCTAAATTGATTGCTCAAAAAGATTGAAATGTATAAATTATTGATGCCGAGTATGAACCGTTTGCGCGTTTTCCCCTTTAATTTAGCTTCCATGGAGGCGGATGAGCAAAAATTTCGCACGCTAAAGGAACTTCAGCCGCATCTTGGCGTCGCTTGTCTTAAAGGCTTGAAAACCAAACAGTTTGAAACAGTTATCGTCGATGCTCATCATGGAGGCAAAGCTCTCAAAGGAGGCATGATGCTATCCGTAGCCATCGAATTATCACGTTGGCTGAAAAAAAATGTTTCTGAAAAGCGCGTCGGCATTGTGCTTCCGCCGAGTATCGGCGGTTTTTTGGCGAATATCGCTTGCGCGCTTTGCGACAAAACTCCGGTAAATCTCAATTTTTCTTCCAGCAAAGAATCCATTCAATCGGCCATGCGCCAAGCGGAATTAAAAACGATTCTTTCCGCGGATATACTCGTCCAACGTTATCCTGATTTTCCTTGGACAGAAAATCGTTTTGATCTGCCGAGCGTCATTCAATCGTTTTCCAAAATGCGTTTTCTTTTTTGGAGGCTCGCGATCTTGCTCCTGCCTTCAAGCCTGCTGGCAAAGTGGTTGAAAATTCCGAGAGGCGGCGGCGATCAAGAAGCCGCACTACTTTTCACCAGCGGCAGTTCCGGCGATCCCAAAGGCGTCCCGCTTTCTCATCGCAATATTCTCGCCAATATCGCGCAAATTCATTCCGTTCTGCCGCGCGAAGATATTGATTCCATTCTGGGATGTCTGCCGATTTTTCACAGCTTTGGATTTACCGTCACGCTCTGGTGGCCGATGATCTGCGGACCAAAAGTGATCACTTATATCTCGCCGCTGGAAACGCTTCGTTTGGCGGAAATCATTCAGCAATTCAAGATATCTTTGTTGATTACCACGCCGACTTTTTTGCGCGGCTTTCTCAAACGCGCAAAACCCGAGCAACTTCGCTCGCTGAAAATGATCGTCACCGGCGCGGAAAAACTTCCCGTCAATCTCCTCGAAGAATTCGAAAATAAATTTCATATTTCCGTCTGCGAAGGTTACGGCATGACGGAAACCACGCCGGTGATTTCCGTCAATCTTCTCGATTTCCCCCATGCGCCTCATCGTCAACCTCCATTTCGCAAAATCGGCACCGTAGGACGCCCGCTTCCGGGCATTGCGGTGCGTGTCACAAATCCCGAAACCGGAGCGCCTCAACCGCATGATCAAACAGGTCTGCTTTGGTTCAAAGGCGCGAATGTTTTTAACGGATATCTCCATACCGAGAAAAAAAACGCAAATGTGCTCAAAGACGGATGGTACTGTTCCGGCGATGTAGGATATTTGGATGCCGAAGGTTTTTTGACGATCGAAGGACGCCAAAGCCGCTTTTCAAAAATCGGAGGCGAAATGGTGCCTCACGGCGTCGTCGAACAAAAACTCAACGACCTTTGCGCTCAAATAGATCACGATTACGATCATCTCCACGCCGCGATCATGGGAGTAAGCGATCCTGTTAAAGGTGAAGCGCTTGTTGCCCTTATCGCCATTCAAGTCGAGCCGCAGATTCTGCGAAAGCGCCTCGCTGAATCCGGCCTTCCGCATCTTTGGATTCCAAAAATTTTTCACCGCGTGAATGCCATCCCCATTCTTCCCAGCGGCAAACTCGACCTCAAAAACTGCCAGACCCTCGCTGAAAAAGCTTTTCGTACATTGAAATGAAAAGCACAAATATCTATTTGTGTCAGACGTTGACGAAAAAGTTGTTACGCGATAACTTTATTCTCGAATGAAAACGGTTGGTGTTGGGATCATTGGATGCGGTGTCGTCGGCGGCGGCGTATGGAAGCATTGGGAACGCAACCGCAAATTGATGAATCAACGTACGGGGATCAACGTGGAAATTCGTAGAATTGCGGAGCGGGATTCATCAAAAGTCAACGATCTGCCGCCGGAGATTGTGACGAATGATTGGCGCGCGCTGTTAAACGATCCTCAAGTGAACGTCATCGTGGAATTAGTGGGCGGCACGACGATTGCGAAAGAAATTGCGGAAGCGGCGATTCGCGCCGGCAAGCCATTGGTAACGGCGAATAAAGCGCTTTTGGCGGAATTGGGAAATGAGATTTGCGGATTGGCGGATCAAAAAGGCACGCCGATTTATTTTGAAGCCAGCGTGGGCGGCGGGATTCCGATTATTAAAGCGCTGAAAGAAGGATTGCGCGCGAACGACGTCAAATCGATACACGGCATCGTCAATGGAACGTGCAATTATATTTTGAGTCGCATGAGCGAGGATCAAATGAGTTTTGAAACCGCTCTCGCGGAAGCGAAACGTTTGGGTTATGCAGAAGCAAACGAGAGTTTGGATGTCGATGGCATGGACGCGGCGCACAAAGCCGCTATTTTGGCGTCGCTGGCGTATGGCTTCTGGGTCAATACCAAGCAAGTCTATGTGGAAGGTATTCGCAAGATCGAGGAAATGGACATCGCGTTGGCAAAAAAATTTGGCTATGCCATGAAATTGCTCGCCATTATACGCGCGGATAAAAGCAAGCATTTCAGCGTGCGCGTGCATCCGACGTTGATTCCGGAGAAGCATATTTTGGCTTCGGTGAGCGGCGTGTACAATGCGATTGCCGTGGAAGGCGACGTCGTGGGACACACGCTGTTTTATGGCAGAGGCGCTGGCGCGGATGCGGCGGCGAGCGCAGTGCTGAATGATATTTACGAAGCTGGAATGGATTGGGTGGAAGAAAGAAAACCATCGCCGTTGGTGCGGCATGATTTATTTGGAAAACCCGTGGCGATGGATGATGTGAAAACGCGATATTACATGCGTTTGACGGCTGTGGATAAACCCGGCGTGCTGGCGCAAATCGCGGCGATTCTAGGAAATCACCAAGTAGGAATTTCTTCGGTGTTTCAACCGCAACGTTCCGAAGGCAACGCCGTGCCATTGGTCATCATTACCGATCATGCCAAAGAAGGTGTTTTTATGAAGGCGATTCAAGATATCAACGCTCTGCCGGTCACCAAAGGCAACGCGCGCATCATTCGGGTGGAAGATTTATCATGAGCTGGAAAGGCGTCATCGAGGAATATCGGGAATTTCTGCCTTTGCCGAAACAAGCGCCGGTCGTCACGCTTTTGGAAGGCAACACACCGTTGATTCCTGCGTTGAATTTTGTGCGCTCGATCGGCGGAGAATTCGAGCTTTTCTTAAAATACGAAGCAGTGAATCCGACATGCTCGTTTAAAGATCGCGGCATGACGATGGCGATGTCAGTCGCAAAAAATAAAAACGCACAGTGGGTAATTTGCGCAAGCACGGGCAATACCTCGGCTTCGGCGGCGGCGTACGCGGCGCGCGCGCGCATGAAATGCGCGGTGATTTTGCCCGCGGGAAAAATCGCTCTTGGAAAATTAGCGCAAGCGATTGTGTATGGCGCGCAAGTCGTGCCGATTAAAGGCAATTTTGACGACGCGTTGAATCTCGTGCGCGAATTAGGCAAGCGTCCGGAGGTGGAAATCGTTAATTCCATCAATCCGTTTCGCATCGAAGGACAAAAAACCGCGTCATTTGAAATTTGCGACACGCTAAAAAAATCTCCGGATTACCATTTTTTACCCGTCGGCAACGCCGGAAATATCACGGCGTATTGGAAAGGGTTTCAGGAATATTTCGCGGCGAAAAAAATCAAGTCGCTCCCCAAAATGATGGGGTGGCAAGCAGAAGGCTCGGCGCCCATTGTGGAAAATCGCGTGATTGAAAATCCGCAAACGCTTGCCACGGCGATTCGCATCGGCAATCCGGCCAGTTGGGAAGGCGCAACGACGGCGTTGAAGGAATCGAAAGGAAACATCGACAAAGTCACCGATGAAGAAATTTTGGATGCGTATCGTTTGTTAGCGCAAACCGAAGGGATTTTTGCCGAGCCGGCAAGCGTTGCGCCGCTCGCGGGATTAAAGAAAATAGTGAAGAGCATTCCCTCCGGCGCGCTCATCACAGCGACATTGACAGGACACGGATTGAAGGACCCTGAGATCGCCATGAAATCGGTGAAAGTGAATTTGAACGAAGTCGAACCGACAACACATGCCGTACTGAAAGCGCTCGCCTTTTAAAAAAACCAAGGCTCTTATTTTTACGGTTTCCCCGCGCTCATTTTGTTGCCTTCGGACTGTTGCATCATGTGCTGTCCGAGAGTGAACATCGGATAATAAACAGAATACACAAGAATGCCAACGACGCCGGCAATAAAGAGAATCACCATGGGTTCGAGAATGCGATTCAAATTCTGCGCCGCAATATCGAATTCTTCCTCTAAAGAATGCGCGATTTTGGTGATCAACGGAGCCAAACTACCGGTCGCATCGCCAACTTCCACTGCCATGACCAAACGAGGACCATCCGGTCCCAAATCATCCGCGTAAGAACCAAATGCTTCGTTCACTAATTCGCCTTCTTCAAGTCGATCGCGAATTTCCGTAAAAATAAGCGCCATTTTCGGATCGCTAACCACGCGGCTGGAAAATTCCAACGCTTCCGTAAGCGGCAATCCTGATTCCAATAGCAAAGCCAAAGTAGTGCTGACTTGCGTTAGATTTTTTTTCCAAACAAAATCTTTCAGCCCCGGAGTCACACGCATTAAATCATTGAACCATTTTGAGCGAGAAATTTTTTCTTTATTCGACCACACAATCAAAGCCAAAATAACATAAGGAATAAAAAGAATGCATCCTTGAATAAATCCCGGCCAATCCTGAAAAACAGGAATATGAAGGATCGTTTCCGATAAACGGCGCATCATCGTTGTTATAAACGGCAATTCTTGAAGCGCTTGAAATTGATCGTAGATTTCTGCGAGTTTGGGAATCACCGCCAAACAAAACACCTCCACCACAATATAAATGACCGTGAGCACGACCGCCGGATACACGAGCGCGCTTTGCACACGCCGGGCAATCGTGCGCATCTTGGTCATATTATCCGCCAAGCTTTCAAATGCGCGACCCAGATTACCGGTTGCCGCACCGGCGCGAATGAGGTGCACAGATGTTTCCCCAAAAAGTTTGGAATATTTTCCAAAAGCATCGGCAATCGGATCACCTTGTTGAATCGATTGGGTAATATCCATCAGTTTCTGCGACATCTTAACATTGCGCGAACGACGTGTGAGCAAATTCAAACCTCCCACAGGATCAACGCCCAAAGAAAAAAGTTGTCCCAAAGCTTGGAATAGATCGCACACTTCTTTTTGGCCGGGTTCGGGCGTCGTCCATTCAACAATATTCGCCTCCAAGCCGACGAGCGCATCGATACTCGTAATGCGATTACGATGAACGCCGAAAACATTTTCAATAATTTCGGCGTTATGAGTGGGAAGATAAATTTTCTTCTCGCCTAAGCGACTGGTATAGTTAACTCGGCTAATTTCCACGGCTTTTTCCTTGGGGTTAAACTTGGAAGTGGATTATAGACACACTTTTCGGATTTTTGCATCAATTAAAATTACAAAAATTTAGAAAAGAGACGGAGTCAAGTTTACGCATTCACAAAAATGTGAATGCGTCACCATGACCTCTATTTTTTATCCCACAAGCGCCGAAGGAATATCGAGCGCGATTTTTTTTCCGCCGCCTTCTTCTTCTTTTTCTTGAGTCACGAGCGGCTCGCCGACCGGCTCGCCTTTTTGGACGAGCTTGATGCGTCGATAAATAGGGAAACCCGTTCCTGCAGGAATGAGATGTCCCATAATGACGTTTTCTTTGAAACCGCGCAAACGATCGGATTTTCCGAGCGTCGCGGCATCGGTTAATACACGCGTGGTGTCTTGGAAAGATGCGGCGGAGATGAAGCTCTCTGTTTCCAAAGAAGCCTTCGTGATACCCAAAAGCACCGGCGAGGCTTCCGCGGGCTTGCCGCCCTTGGAAGCAATACGACGATTTTCTTCCTCGAATATCAAGCGATCAATGTGCTCGCCCCAGAGGAACGAGGTATCGCCGGGATCATTGATTTTAACTTTACGAAGCATTTGCCGGACGATGATTTCGATGTGTTTGTCGTTAATTTCGACGCCTTGCAAACGATAAACTTCCTGTACTTCGTTCACCAAATATTCCTGCAATTCCTGAGGTCCGCAAACCTCGAGAATTTCGTGCGGCACCACAGGACCTTCGGTGAGTTGCTGTCCTTTTTTCACGACATCGCCTTTGTAAACGATAAGGTGTTTGGAAAGCGGCACCAAATGCTCTTCTTCGTCGCCGGTTTGCGCGTCTTTAATAATAACGCGCTTTTTATTGCGAACGTTTCCGAGAATATCCACCGTGCCATCGATTCGCGCGATTTCAGCGGCGTCTTTCGGGCGACGCGCCTCAAAAAGTTCCGCCACACGCGGCAACCCACCGGTAATATCCTTCGTCTTTGTGACTTTGCGCGGCGTTTTGGCAATGCGTTGACCGGCTTGAATCTTTTGGCCGTTTTTCACTTCGATGTGAGCGCCCGCAGGAATCACATAAGCGGCGACAATTTCATTCGCTTCATTGAGAATCAAAATTTGCGGATGCAAATCTTCTTTGTGTTCGATGATGACGGTGCCGACGAGTTTGGTGGTTTCATCCACTTCTTTTTTCATCGTTACGCCTTCGATCACGTCGCGGAATTCCACTTTACCGGATTTTTCCGTAAGAATTGGAACACTATAAGGGTCCCATTGAACAAAGCTTTGGCCTTTTTTAACTTGGCCTCCTTCCGGAACAGAAATCACCGAACCGATCACGATCGTGTAATGTTCCAATTCGCGTCCATCCGGAGCATGAATGCTAATGGACCCGCTCTTGTTCAAAACAATAAATTGTCCTTCGAGCGATTGCACCACGCGCAAGTCGTGATACTGCAAGGTACCGTCGGTCTTTGCTTTGATCTGCGGTTGTTTAAATACCTGCGACGCCGTACCACCGATGTGAAACGTACGCATCGTGAGCTGAGTGCCCGGCTCGCCGATACTCTGCGCGGCGATGATGCCCACTGCTTCGCCGAGTTTGGCGTTTTTATTGGTCGCCAAATTCAAACCGTAGCACTTAAAGCAAACGCCGTGGCGTGTTTCGCACGTCAATACCGAACGAATGCGCACTTTTTCTTGATTCATTTCTTCGAGATATTTCGCCTTGTGCTCATCAATCAATTCATTCGCCGCCACGATAACTTCGCCGGAAACGGGATGATAAATATCATCGCAAGACACGCGACCGATGATGCGGTCCGCAAGCGAAACAATTTCGTCCTCGCCTTCATAAATCGCCTTGACCCAAATTCCCTTGACTGTGCCGCAATCTTCTTCGCTGATGATTACGTCTTGCGCGACATCCACGAGTTTGCGAGTCATGTAACCGGAATCCGCCGTCTTGAGCGCGGTATCGGCCAAACCTTTGCGCGCGCCGTGCGTACTGATGAAGTATTCCAACACGGAAAGACCTTCGCGGAAGCTGGCGACGATCGGACGCTCGATAATTTCGCCCGAAGGTTTTGCCATCAAGCCGCGCATACCGGCGAGCTGACGCACCTGATTGCGATTGCCTCGCGCGCCGGAATCTACCATGAGATACACCGGATTGAATTCTTCTTTGCCGTTGTTGTGTTCCAGCGTGCGGTACATCGCCGCCGCAATTTCTTCGGTGGCTTGCGTCCAAATATCGACGATTTTGTTGTAACGCTCGCCGTCGGTAATCGCGCCCATGCGATATTGCTTCTCCACTTGAGCGACGGTTTGATATGCTTTTTCCACAACGCCGGTTTTTTCCTGCGGGATAATCATGTCATCGATACCGATGGAAATACCCGCGCGAGTGGCTTCGGTAAATCCGAGTTGTTTGAGCCTATCCAACACTTCGACGGTTTTGTCGTGTCCCATGATTTGGTAACAACGCAAAATGGCTTCGCCGAGTTGTTTTTTGCCCATGGCACGATTCAAAAATCCGATTTCCGCAGGCCAAATTTGATTGAAAATCACGCGGCCCGGAGTGGTCTCGATCATCTTTTTGGCTTTGTCACCAAAATGCGTATCGCGGCCAAAATCCGGATTCTTGAAAAGAATCACATCATGCATACCGACCACGCCTTCGGTTTTTGCAAAGACAACTTCTTCGATATCCGCCATGATAGGCTTTCTTTTCTTGTCGTCTTTTTTGAGGCGACGCGGATTTTGCGTGAGATAATAACATCCCAGAGTAATATCTTGGCTCGGTGTGGTAATCGGGCGTCCGTTGGAAGGTCCAAAAATATTTTGCGGCGCGAGCATGAGCAAACGCGCTTCGAGTTGCGCTTCCACAGAAAGCGGAACGTGCACGGCCATTTGGTCGCCGTCGAAGTCCGCGTTGTACGCGGTACAAACCAACGGATGAATGCGAATGGCGTCGCCTTCGATCAACACCGGCTCGAATGCCTGCACCGACAAGCGGTGCAAGGTCGGCGCGCGGTTGAGAAGCACAGGGTGCTCGCGCGTCACTTCATCGAGAATATCCCACACAATCGATTCGCGGCGCTCGATAAGTTTTTTTGCGCTACGAACCGTATGCACATATCCCATTTCTTTGAGACGGCGAATGATGAAAGGTTCAAAAAGAACCAACGCCATTTTCTTGGGCAAACCGCATTGGTGAATATTTAATTCGGGTCCGATCACAATCACTGAACGTCCGGAATAATCCACGCGTTTGCCGAGCAAATTCATGCGGAAACGACCGCTCTTACCTTTGAGCATATCGGAAAGCGATTTGAGCGGACGATTGCCCGCGCCGGTCACCGGACGACCGTGACGGCCGTTGTCCATGAGCGCATCGACGGCTTCTTGGAGCATGCGTTTTTCGTTGCGAATAATCACTTCGGGCGTTTTTAACTGCAGAAGATTTTTCAGACGATTGTTACGATTGATCACGCGGCGATACAAATCATTGAGATCAGAGGTGGCGAATCGACCTCCTTCCAGAGGCACCAACGGACGCAAATCCGGAGGAATCACCGGCAGATTTTCCAAAATCATCCATTCCGGACGCGTGCCGGAATTCATGAAGCCCTGAACCAATTTCAAACGCTTGGCAATTTTTTTGCGAAGTTGTTTGCTCTTGGTGCTATTAAGTTGCACTTCCAATTGCGCGGCTGTTTCTGCCAAATCCAAACTTTTCAGCACGTCGCGAATCGCTTCCGCGCCCATTTTGGCGGTAAACGAAGCTTCGCCGTATTGATCCTGCGCCTCGCGGTATTCGCTCTCGTTGAGAAGTTGTTTTTTCTGCAACGGCGTATGACCGGGATCGATAACAAGATAATCTTCGTAATAAATCACGCGCTCGAGTTCTCGCGCGGTCATATCCATCATGAGTCCGATTCGGCTAGGCATGCATTTAAAAAACCAAATATGCGAAACCGGTACGGCAAGCTCGATATGCCCCATGCGTTCGCGGCGAACGCGCGCCAACGTAACTTCCACGCCGCAACGATCGCAAATCACGCCCTTGTACTTGATGCGTTTGTATTTTCCGCACGCGCACTCGTAATCTTTGGTCGGACCAAAAATGCGTTCGCAAAAAAGACCGCCTTTTTCAGGTTTGAATGTGCGATAATTAATCGTTTCGGGGTTTTTCACTTCTCCACGACTCCATGAAAAGACAGTATCGGGAGAGGCAATGGCAATCGCCACTTGGTCAAAGCCGACCGATTTTTCCATGCCCAGAATTTCGCGCGCTGATTGTGTTTCTTTACTCATATTCGATTACCTATTGGGTTCACTTTTTTAAATTTATTCCTCAACTGACGCCGCAACGATTTCTTCGGCGTCGGGATTGGAGCGCTCGCCGACTTTCACGTCTAGACACAAGCTCTGCATTTCTTTGATGAGAACGTTAAACGATTCCGGCGTGCCGGCATCCAGAGAATTGTCTCCTTTGACAATGCTCTCGTAAATGCGCGTGCGTCCGGGTACGTCGTCGGATTTGACAGTGAGCAATTCCTGAAGCGTATAAGCCGAGCCGTACGCTTCCATCGCCCACACTTCCATTTCTCCGAAACGCTGACCGCCGTACTGCGCTTTACCTCCGAGAGGTTGTTGCGTGACCAGCGAATAAGGTCCCACGGCGCGCGCGTGAATCTTATCGGCGACGAGGTGGTGAAGTTTCATCATGTAGATTTGACCGACCACGACGCGCTGATCGAAGCGTTCGCCGGTGCGTCCGTCGTAAAGATACGATTTACCATCTTCGTCGAGCTTGGCTTTTTTGAGCATGTCGCGAATTTTAGCTTCGCTGATACCGTCGAACACCGGCGTGGCGACCTTCATTCCGAGCACTTTTGCCGCGATGCCAAGGTGCGTTTCCAAAACTTGTCCCACGTTCATACGCGAAGGAACGCCGAGCGGATTCAAAACAATATCCACAGGAGTTCCGTCCGGCATAAACGGCATGTCTTCTTCAGCGACGATTTTTGCCACGACGCCTTTGTTGCCGTGACGTCCCGCCATTTTATCACCGACGGAAAGTTTACGCTTGGAAGCGATGAAGACTTTCACTTGTTTAATAATTCCGGGATCGATGTCGTCACCGGCTTCAATGCGGTCCATCTCCACGTCGCGCTCGTTTTCAAGTTGCGTGAATTTACTTTCAAACGTGCTGATGATTTCGCGGATTTTGATGCGAATAGGACTCGGATCGATCTCGATATGATCGTACGTCGCCGCCATTTTTCTCAGCAGAGTCTTGGTGATTTTACGATTCGCCGGAATGATAATTTCTCCGGTTTCGGCATTGACCACGTCCAACGGAATTTTTTCGTTCAAAAGAATATTGGAGAGAGCTTGCGTCAATTCTTCCGTAAGCTCGGACTTTTTCTTTTCGTATTTATCCTGAATGCTCTTGATCTGGCGCTTGGCTTCGGCGGGCGAAAGTTTTTGCGTCATGGGCTTGATATTACCCGCAGTCACTTTCACATCCATCACGATGCCGTACGTTCCCGATGGCACCACCAACGAAGAATCTTTCACGTCCGCGGCTTTTTCGCCGAAGATCGCGCGCAAAAGTCTCTCTTCCGGCGCGAGCTCGGTTTCGCTCTTCGGAGTGATTTTGCCGACAAGGATGTCGCCGGGCGCTACTTCCGCGCCGATGCGCACCACGCCGTCGGAACCTAAATTCTTCAACGCTTCGTCGCCGACATTCGGAATATCGCGCGTGATTTCTTCCGGCCCGAGCTTGGTATCGCGCGCGGAGATTTCAAATTCATCAATATGAATGCTCGTATAAACATCCTCTTTGACGATTTTTTCATTGATGAGAATCGCGTCCTCAAAGTTGTAGCCGTTCCACGGCATGAAGGCGACCAACACGTTGCGTCCCAGTGCCAATTCGCCGTTGTCCGTGCAAGGGCCGTCGGCAATAACTTGGCCTTTGCTCACGCGCTCGCCGTTGCGAACGATCGGACGTTGATTCACGCACGTTCCGTTATTGGAGCGCATGAATTTCAACAACTCATAAACATAAATTCCATTTTCCGGATCGTGTTTGACTTTTTTCTTGTCCGGCAAGTCGCCGTCTTTCGTCACCACAATGCGGTCCGCGGTCACGGAAGCCACTTTTCCTGAGGTTTCAGCAATCGTCACCGCGCACGAATCGCGAGCCACAACGCTTTCCAAACCCGTACCCACCAGCGGAGATTCGGTCTGAATCAACGGCACGCCTTGACGTTGCATGTTTGAACCCATAAGCGCGCGGTTGGCATCGTCGTGTTCAATAAAAGGAATCAAACCCGCCGCAACCGAAATCAACTGCTTGGGCGAAACATCCATGTAATGCACATGCGCAGGTTCCACTTCCAAAACGCCTTTGTAGCGCGACGCCACTTTTGGACTGTCGAACTGACCATTGGATTTCAGGGGAGAATTTGCTTGAGCGATAATATAATTTTCTTCCTGATCCGCCGTCAGATATTCAATCTCATCGAGCGCGCGGCCGTCTTTCACTTTTCGATACGGCGTCTCAATGAAACCAAATTCATTGATACGCGCATACGAAGAAAGCGAAGAAATCAAACCGATGTTCGGTCCTTCGGGTGTTTCAATCGGACAAATTCTGCCGTAGTGAGAATCATGCACGTCACGCACTTCGAATCCGGCGCGATCGCGGCTCAAGCCTCCGGGTCCGAGCGCGGAGAGACGGCGTTTATGCGTCACTTCCGAGAGCGGATTGGTTTGATCCATCAATTGCGATAATTGACTGCGCGTAAAGAAATCACGAATCACCGCAGAAAGCGCTTTGGGATTGATGAGTTTTTGCGGCGTCATGCCTTCGGTATTCACATCAAACAACGTCATGCGCTCTTTGACCAAGCGCTCCGTGCGCGCCAAGCCGGTTCGGCATTGATTCGCCAAAAGTTCGCCCACAGTGCGCACGCGACGGCTACCGAGGTGATCGATGTCGTCCGTGCTCCCCTCGCCCAATTTTAAATTGATGAGATAATTCGCCGCGGCGATAATATCTTCGTTCAACAGCGTGCGCGTGTTGATATCGGTTTGCATCGAAAGTTTTTGATTGATCTTGTAACGCCCCACGCGACCGATGTCGTAGCGCTTAGGATCAAAGAATAAACGCTTCAAAAGCGCTTTGGCGTTGGTCACCGTCGGCGGATCGCCGGGACGCAATTTGCGGTAAATATCTTTCAACGCTTCTTCCGTATCGCGCGCCGTGTCTTTTTTCAGGCACTTGATGAGACTGTCATCCGCGCGAATGTCCACGACTTTCACCATCTTGATATTCAAATCCAACAACTGACGAATCACGGATTTGGTCAGCGGTTCAAACGAACGCGCAATCACCAAATCGGTATTGGCGGGATCGCGAATTTCATTGATGAGAACTTTTGTGCTGATTTCTTCGTCCTCCACGTCTTCGCGAAGCTTGAGATTTTCAATTTCGTAAAAGAGACTGATGATTTCCTCGTCGCTAGAATAACCCAGCGCGCGCAAAAAGGTCGTGATGAGAAATTTTCTGCGTTTTTTGCGGCGATCCAAGTGAACATAAAGCAAATCGCTCGTGTCATAAGACACTTCGAGCCACGAACCGCGATCCGGAATAATACGGAACGAATACAGCGTTTTGCCGTTGGCGTGAATGGTAGATTCAAAACAAATTCCCGGCGAACGGTGTAATTGGCTCACCACCACGCGCTCGGCGCCGTTGACAATAAACGTGCCTTGGCGCGTCATGAGCGGCAATTCGCCCATGTAAACTTTTTCTTCCAAAACATTCGATTCATTCTTCAAACGAAACGTCACATACAGCGGCGCGGCGTATGTTTGGCTCTCGCGCAAACATTCCACCGGCCCCATTTTCGGCGCGGCAATTTCGTATTCGACAAAATCCAAAAGAATTTTTTCGTCGTAACTTTCAATCGGGAAGACTTCTCTCAAAACCGCCTGCAATCCCTCCTCTTTTCTCTTCTTGGGATTCGTGTCCGTTTGAAGAAAAGCGGCGTAGGAATTGAGTTGAACTTCGATGAGATTAGGAAGCGAAATCGCTTCCCTCAGTTTACCGAAGTTGGTGCGTTCAATGGCTTGTTCTGTTGGCATACTTTGTCCTTCAGTTTGTTTTCTATTCAAACTAACTTGATGTTTTTATCATTCCCGTCTGCCGCTCCGGAACGCTTCACAAGCGTCCCGGAACAACAAATTATTTTCTACTTATTTAACTTCAACTTTGGCGCCAGCGGCTTCGAGTTTCTTTTTAATCTCAGCGGCTTCTTCCTTGGTCACGCCTGTTTTCACCGGCTTGGGAGCGCCTTCGACCAATGCTTTGGCTTCAGCTAATCCCAATCCAGAAACAGCGGCGCGCACCTCTTTGATCACGCCAATTTTGTTCGCGCCCGCTTCTTGAAGAATCACGTCAAACGCTGTCTTCTCCTCTGCAGGTGCGGCGGCGGCACCCGCGCCAGCTACCGCGGCGACTGCCACAGGAGCGGCGGCGCTCACGCCCCACTTCTCTTCTAATTTTTTCACCAATTCGGCGGCTTCCAATACTGTTAGCCCGCTCAACTGATCCGCTATCGTATCTAAGTTTGTTGCCATAATTTCCTTTTTTCCTCCTCGCAGTTCCTTCAAACCACAATTCGGTCTTTCGTTCCATCCTAGCCGACGACACCCGCCGCCGAATTATCCTGAAAAGGCTTTCAGGCTAGAATCGAATCATTTGCCTTTAATTGAGGGCTTTGCCCTCAAACTCCCACCTAAGGGCTACCGCCCTTAAGAATCCCTTCATGGGTGCGTTTGTTTGTTAGCGCGCTCCGCGCGCAAACAAACGCACCCAAGTAGGGCTCTTAGGGTGGTAACCCTAAGCGGGGTTGTAGGGGCAGAGCCCCTACATTTAAAATCATTATTTTCCTTTCTCTGAATTTGCTTTGATGACCTGAGCGAGTTGGGATGCCGGGGTTTGGATCAAGCGGGCGAGCTTGGTAGCGGGCGAGTTGATTAAACCTAGCAGTTGCGACAACAGCGCTTCGCGCGACGGCAAGTCGGCAAGTTTCAGAAGGCTCTTCTGATCCATGACGGCTTTGTCGATAATCCCAACGCGAATTTTGGGTCTTTGAAATTCTGATGCAAAATTTTTGAGCACCTTGGCCGCGGCGCAAACATCGGAGGAACCGTACACAACGGCGTTTTGCCCTTGGAGATCGTTGTTGATCTCCGGCAATTTCTCGTCGGCGAGCGCGCGGCGCAAAAAGGTATTTTTGACCACGTGCATCTCGGCATTGGCTTTGCCGAGGCGGTTTCTCAATTCCGAAAATTCGTCCACCTTGAGTCCGGTATAATCGACCACCATGAGATAGGGCGATTTTTTCAACCAACTCTGAATTTCTTCCACGAAAAGTTTACTTTCTTCTTTCATAATGCTTCTCCCTTTAATTTTTCGAAAATTCCGTCATATCCAACGCGACAGCCGGCGAAAACGTGCGCGACACCGCGCATTTAAGAACGTATTTGCCTTTGGCGCTGGCGGGACGAGCTTTCACGATCGCTTCGATCACCGTGCGCAAATTGTCTTTGAGTTGTTGTTCCTCAAAAGAAATTTTTCCGCACGCCACATGAATATTCGCTCCCTTGTCGATTTTAAATTCCACGCGACCCGCTTTGCACTCGCGAACGGCCTTCGCCGTGTCATCGGTGACGGTGCCGGTTTTCGGATTCGGCATCAAACCGCGAGGCCCGAGCACTTTTCCGAGTTTACGAACTTCTTGCATCGCGTCGGGAGTCGCTACGGCAACGTCAAAATCTTGAAACCCTTCCGTCACTTGCTTAATCAAATCTTCAAAACCAATAAAATCCGCTCCTGCCGCTTTCGCCGCATCCGCCGCTACGCCTTTGGCAAACACCAACACACGAACTTTTTTACCGGAACCGTGAGGCAAGCCGACCGTGCCGCGCACCATCTGGTCGCTTTGCTTTGGATCAACGCCTAGCTTAAACGCCAAGTCCACCGTTTCATCGCATTTGGATTTGGGCATTTGCTTGAGAAGCTTTATTGCTTCCTCTAGTTTATATTCTTTGTCTCGCTCTACGAATTTCATCGCTTCGCGATAACGCTTACTTCTCTTCTGAGCCATGTATTCCTTTCCCCTGTTTTTCAACAGGTCGTAGTACAAACGAGCCTCTCGACTCTCCTAACGTTTCATTTTTAATATTTTAGACAGAATTAACAGAATTCACAAAATTACTCCGACCCTTTAACCCCATTGGGAAGCGGGGTGCGGAGCAAAAATTCTGTTAATTTTGTTAATTCTGTCAAAAAAACCTCTTTTCAAAATTTTAATCCGCGATTTCGATTCCCATTTGCCGCGCCGTGCCGGCAATAACGCGAAAAGCCGCTTCGTCCGATTTTGCATTCAAATCCGCCCGTTTAATTTTCACAATCTCCATCACTTGCTTACGCGTGACTTTGCCGACTTTTTCTTTGTTCGCTTCTTTCGAACCGCTGGCGATATTCGCCATTTTTTTCAAAAGTACCGAAGCCGGAGGCGATTTCGTTATAAACGTAAAACTCTTATCCTCATAAACCGAAATGATCACAGGGAGGATATTGCCCGCTTCTTTTTGAGTCTTGGCGTTAAATTCCTTGCAGAATCCCATGATGTTCACGCCTTGCTGACCCAAAGCGGGTCCCACCGGAGGCGCAGGATTGGCTTGTCCCGCCGGAATCTGTAATTTCACTGTTGCTACAATTTTCTTTGCCATAAATATCCCTTACACTTTCTCAACTTGCCAGTACTCTAATTCCACAGGCGTGGAACGCCCAAAAATACTGACCGAAACGCGCACGCGTCCTCGCTCCGGATCGACTTCCTCCACCAGACCCTCCTGGCTCTGGAATGGCCCGTCGCCCACTTTGACTTTGTCGCCCACGGAAAAAATAATTTTTGGAAGCACTTTGTCTTCACGCTCGCGGAGTTGCGCCAACATCCCCTCGATTTCCTGAGGACGCATCGGAATCGGATAATCGCCGTCGGCAAATCCAATTACACCGGGAGTTTCTTTGATGAAGTACCACGTCTTGTCCACCATCTTTTTGTCTTCATCAATCAAGTACATATTGACAAAAACATAGCCGGGATAAAGTTTACGCTCGGTCTCAACTTTTTTGCCTCGCTTCACTTCGGAAACACGCTCGGTTGGAATCACAATTTCGTGAACATACGCGCCCATCTCGAGCGTCTTAACGCGATTTTCCATGTACTTTTTGACATTGGACTCCTGACCGGAAAGAACATGAAGCGCAAACCACTGCGAAGGGTACTTCTGTTCCGGCTCTGGCGTAGGCTCAGGAGTCATTTCATGCTCCACAGCCATCGGCACGGCTTCCGGAGTTTCTTCCGGAATAGCCGGCGCTACCATCGGAGTCATCGACTCCTCAGGTTGCTGTTGCTCGGGCGTCTGCATATTCTCGTCCATTTAAAACCTCACCAATAATCCGACAAAGCGGCTCAACAAAAAATCAAATAGCGAAACATAAGCTCCTAAAAGAAGCGTCGAAACCGCCACCACGACGGTCGAATCCACCAATTCCTTGTACCTGCGCAATCCGGTTTGCTCCGGATTCCAAGGCCAAGTGCATTTGGTCAATTCTATTTTGACCTCGCCTAAAAACTTCGCTATCCATTCCCTATAAAAAAGACCGGCAATGACACACGCCGCCACCAGTCCGTAAACCAGCAACGTAATAGGCCAACTATTCGCTATTTTGAAAAACTCCATACATTTTTCAGGGCAGGAGGGACTCGAACCCCCAACCGACGGTTTTGGAGACCGCTACTCTACCAATTGAGCTACTGCCCTGTGCTACCGCAAGCGGCGCGCGCCGCACAGCGGATTTTGCCTCTCAGGGCTTGTAGCCCTTAGGCAATAATTTCAGTTACTCTTCCGGCACCCACCGTGCGACCGCCTTCACGAATAGCGAAACGCATTTGCTTTTCCATAGCAATGGGGGTGATCAATTCAACCTCCAACTCAACATTGTCTCCGGGCATGACCATTTCCATACCCTCTTTTAATTTCACAACACCGGTCACGTCCGTCGTACGGAAATAAAACTGCGGACGATAGCCATTAAAGAACGGCGTATGACGGCCACCTTCTTCTTTGCTCAAGATATAGACGGTTGCCTTAAATTTTGTATGCGGATTCACCGAGCCTGTTTTGGCAATCACCTGACCGCGCTCGACGTCTTCCTTCTTCGTGCCGCGGAGCAAAAGACCTACGTTATCGCCGGCTTCGGCGGTATCGAGAAGCTTGCGGAACATTTCGATGTCGGTCACCACGGTTTTTGCTGTAGGACGAATACCGACGATTTCGATTTCTTCCATTTTCTTGAGAATACCACGTTCGACACGACCGGTCACCACAGTGCCGCGACCTTCAATGTTAAACACGTCTTCCACTGGCATGAGGAACGGCTGATCTTTCGGACGATCCGGAATCGGAATGTAACTGTCCACCGCTTCCATCAAATCAAAGACGCACTTAGCATCCGGACTCTTTGGATCGCCGGATTCGAGTGCTTTGAGCGCGCTACCTTTGACGATCGGAATCGTGTCGCCAGGAAATTCGTACTGATTCAAGAGTTCGCGGATTTCGAGTTCGACCAGATCGAGAAGTTCCGGATCATCGACCATATCCACTTTATTCATGAACACAACCAATGCCGGCACGCCCACCTGACGAGCCAAGAGAATGTGCTCGCGGGTTTGAGGCATCGGACCGTCTGCCGCGCTCACCACAAGAATCGCGCCGTCCATTTGCGCCGCGCCGGTAATCATGTTCTTCACATAGTCGGCGTGACCCGGGCAATCCACGTGCGCATAGTGACGCTTGTCCGTGGCGTATTCGACGTGAGCTGTATTAATCGTAATACCGCGCTCTTTTTCCTCAGGAGCGTTGTCAATTTGATCGTACGCTCTGGCTTCAGCCAATCCCTTTTTGGACAAAATCGTTGTGATGGCCGCCGTCAATGTGGTTTTGCCGTGATCGACGTGCCCGATCGTTCCCACATTCACGTGGGGTTTGGATCTATTAAATGCTTCTTTAGCCATGGTTAAACTCCTTGAAATTTTTTTCTACTATTTATTTTTCTCAAACTGACTTTTATTTTTTGTTTTCTCCTGTTTTTATTTTTCGCGCGCATCCCCGAGGATAGCGCACACAGCCCATGATCGGGATTGAACCGACGACCCCGTCCTTACCAAGGACGTGCTCTGCCAACTGAGCTACATGGGCATCCGCCTAAAAAAAAGAATAAAGAACCGTCCGCTTTTGCCTCAGCTCTCCATTCATTAATTTTTAAACGTCCAATTCCGCCGCCGGTTGCCCTTTTTTGAGTACAGGACTTCCACGCCTTTTATAGAGCGCAAATCATTTTAACGGCAAAATGGGAATCGTAATTTCTAGCACGTCTCTAAACCCTGTCAACACCTGTTTTTGAAGATTTTTTTACGCGCGCGCTTGACGTTTCGTTCAGTACGCCACATTTACAAACATGCATAACAATGACACAGGCACAGAGCCAAACTTTACGCCAAAATGGCCGCGTGCGCACATCGAGGATCAAATTCTACGCAAAGAGCGAATTGAGAATAATTTATACGGAAATCGTCCTACTTATCGCCTCTGGACTGAAACTCGAATTAAAATCGAATTGGGCCCTCAATATGAACACTTGATGCCTCATCCTCTTGTTCTTCCTTGCGCCTGCAATGCAGTCGCGATTTCTCCATTTCTTAGAGGGGAAAAAGCGGTAGAACCTTCGACAGTCGCACGCATTGCCCATACGGTTAAAAATTTCGTCCAAGGCGAAGCGCATTGTCCAACACCTAAAATATGCCATCCTATTTTTCTCTGCCGCTTTGTAGCGTTAAACGAAACCACCTCTGTTTTAATGTTTATGGACATCCAATTGCCGGAAGCGGGGCGACCTCCTTTTCTTTGTCAGGTCGGATTATCCGGATCGTTGAATTTGCAGGACAAAAAATTCATAAGCAACACATGGACGCGCGATTATCGTCTCCGAAAAATAAGTTTGTCGCCACACGGTCACTTGGCATTTTTAGCGGATCATCCTCGACAAAATCCCGTGGCAGGCGTTGTTGAGTTGGATGCGTTATCTTTTCATCCTACCCAATATCAATTCGAACATGGCTTGCATCGAAAAAAAACCTTTGTAAAACATGCCGGAAAATTCCAAGAAAAATTTCTATTGCCCGTCTCTAATGCTACTGCTATCTGGCACACAACCCCAGTCGCTCTGGATATCAATTCCACGCAATTGCGCCTCATCGACAATACTCGCGGCAGACCTGCGGAATTGCACGCCATCACGCCCGACAAAGAAATGATTTTCCGCGTCACGTGCGACGGCTTGGAACTCGCGCCTCAACCAATCGCAGATCGTCGCCTGCCGGCTCCTAAAATCGCAAGCAAAACAACACATCCCCTCGCTCGCGCAAAAGACTTTCCCAAAATCCCATAAGCCACTTTACTTTTTGCCGATAACTCTCATTTAAAAGCAGGATGAAAAAAAAATTTCTCTGCTTGCTTTTGTGTTTTGGAATCGGTTGTTTAGCCATGATTCCAAGTGGTCATACAACCATTATTCCCACACAAACATATTCCCCGCCCCCGCAAACAGCCAACCCAAACAACGCGCAAACCATACTCAATCCTAACCTCCCCCGAGACCCCACTCTCCCCTTGGTCCATGATAGCCCTCTTAAAGAGGATGCATTGAAAGAATTGGCAAAACAAAAAATTGATGAAAAGTTATCTAAGAATCCCAATGCTACATCTGCAGAAAAAGGGTATGGAACTTTCGAAGTTTTATGGGAAGGTAATCCCAAAGATTTGCCGCAAGAACTGCTTCCCGAAGGCATCGACAAAAGCCAATTAAATCTAGGTAATTCCACAATGGCGATAGGGAAATTAAAAATGTATGACGAGAACGGTAATTTGGTTGCTGAAGATTATATTCACTGGGGAGGATGGAAAAATCCCACAACCGGCTACGCTAAAAATGATGTTTATTATTTAAGCGATCCTTACGCGAAATATGGTAGCATTTCAGTGGATAGAAACGGAGAAATCCAGAACGCCACCATGCGCATCAGTCGAAATCCCTCGAATGCGGTAGCCTCGCCAGGAGTCACAACCGAACGCCTTCATACCGATAACAATTGGGCAAGAGGTAGCGCTTTTGGCACCGCAGGATGCTGGGGAACGCGCGGCACGATGACACAATTTTACAACGCCGTTAACACCATTCAATCCGCTAACGGAAAAAGATCTGTGCCTATTTACGTAAATAAAACTTGATAACTGCTTTTTTCCAAACACTCTCCTTTACTTTTTCTCACGATCTCACATATAGATATCAGGATGAGAAATAGAGCTCAGTTGTTAAAGATTAGCTTCATTATCGTTTTTCTAAGTTTTGCGTTTACTGCATTTGCAACACTTGTTCCCACATCAATCTCTCCTCCTCCAACCTCTTCCACCCGCACAGGAAATCCCCTCGATCCCTCCCAAGCTATACAAGGTCCCAGAAATCCACTCGACCCCCTCCAACCTTCTCCGGATGGACAAAGTAATAAAGATTTACTTGCTCTGCGTCGCGCAATCATCGGACAAGAATCGAGTGGTAAATATTGGGCAATCAATCCACATAGTGGAGCTACCGGATTAGGGCAACTCATGCCTAGCAATATAGGTCCTTGGACTTGGGAAGCTTTAGGGTATCCAATGTCTCGGGAAGAATTTCGTAATAATCCAGCGGCTCAAATTGCCACTATTGACTATAAATTAAATCAATATCTGCAAAGAGAACTAGCCTCAGGCTATGATATGGGCACGGCTGTGCGGCGAGTTGCCAGTGCGTGGTATAGTGGTAATCCCAATAATTTCAACAGCACGCGCCCTCAAGGCGGTTATCCCAGCATCCAAGCTTATACATACAGCATTTTGCGGAAATACCAAACCGAACGAGCCAAAGTTTAACGTATAAAGTATGTCTTGGCTCGATGATTAATTTTATTACGCTTAGGGCATGCAAACATTTCTCTTTATTTTAATTTTATCCGCATGGGGACAAATTACAAAAAATATTCCTCCTGCCATTGCTCCATTATTAGAAACTCAAGCTCATTTGATTGCAACGGTGCAGGAGAAAGAAGGCACGTATTATTTTTTGGAAGAAATTTACCAGCCGGAAAACAAACAAGTGCTTATCGTTGTATCTAAAAATTCTACTCCAAAAGTCCTCGCACGCGACCGGTACCTTTTCCCTCTGCAAAAATACAAACTAACTGATACAGTCATCAAAGATATCGCGCGGCAATATACAGAAGACATGATTCAAACTCAAGACGGCGGCATCAAGGCGCTTCAAGAAATGATCGATTACAACCCTGCTGTTTTTGTCCCCACCGCCCCTGAGTTAATTGAAGCCTATCAAAATGCGGGTCTAAAATTACCTCCAGCAAGAAAACCGTAACTCCCTTTACGTTTCAAAAATATCTCACATTAAGATAGCATGAAGATGCGAACCCTAGGATGGTTGCAAGGATGGTTGCTTATTACAGTCGCTTCGGCCTTGGGTACGCTGGTTCCGACAACAGTAAATCAACCGCCAAACGTTCAACATAGTTTATCGGCGCCGAATAATGATGATTTAGACAAGATACTCCAGTCCGCTCTAGCAGGCGGGGATAGAACGCTCCCTTTGCAACTGAGCCCGGATTTAAATGATTATCAAAAAATTCAGGAAATCGCGAAGCAAATGGGATGGAATATCGATGTTTCCAGATTGGACCCTTATCGTATGGCTGTAGTCCGCGATGTCTTAGAAAAATATGCGCCCAATGCCGTTCCCGGAGGACGTGCCATTTCCTTTGTGCCCACTCAGTATGGTTCTGCCGGATCGTGCTGGAACAATGGAGCGTTAACCGTAGAAGTGCCCGGCTGGGCATCTGGTTATAATTATAATGGCGACAACTTGCCGTTTACTATTGGTAGCACCATGCAATCTCAGGCAGGTAATGTTTTGGCAACACTAGCGCATGAAGATGGGCACAATTTACTCTTTAGATACGGCAATTTCCCCGCCCGTACTTTATACAATAATTGGACAACGGTTGCTCAATATCCAGACATGTATCGGGACACCGAAACACGATTTCATGAAATGGTGGCAGAGGCGCATTCGTTGATATGGTCTCGACCGGATGTTGCGGCTAGATATGCCACGGCATATCCTAGTTTTGCCAACATTTACAACTCCATCGCCAAATTTTATGCCGGCTATGGAAAATCGCTTCCCACAACAAGAATATATGCCATGCAAACCGATCCTTCTCTAGACAAATTTGATCCTGTGCTTGTATTTTTTGAATTCAAACTTTGCATCCTGCAGGCTTGGTCGCCCCTGTTCCCAATGCTCTAATGATCAGAACTCCATAACTTTTCTTCGGGCCATGGTGAAGCTTCTTCCCAAATCTTTTTTGCTTGTTCGGCATCAGAAACAACATCCAGACCTAATAAAGCAAATCCCCATCTATTTTCCGGATTGGGCGGGACACATCGAACCCGCGCAATCACCAAAGGTGACGGTTGCTTGGATTTTTCTTTCATATCCTCTCCATACAGAATCTGCTCTCCCCGTGCCACAACAGTAAATTCTTTCTTCAAATCCAATTCGCCTTGAACCTTCATCTCTGAAATCATCCATCGCTGATCTTTTGAAAATGAAAAACCGCTTATTTCACGCAGTGTTTTTGCGTTTTTAAGTATTTCATCATCAACATAATTTGGCAATGAATTCAAGATTCTATCAGACTCGGGCTCTGTCAGAATATCGGCAATCACACACCGCAAAAAAACCATCAAACAGTCGTACTCTGTGACATCAGGTTTCCCAATATGAGGATTTTTTGGATGATTAGGGGGAATGATTTGTTGATTTTGCACTTCTTCTGCCCCGTACGCCGTATATCCGAAGAGAAATAAAATTAAAAACAATTTTTTCACATTTTCTAATGCTTCCCCGTTGACTTTTTGTAATTATGTCACATTAGCTTACTAGATGCGAACGAAAAGTATAGTCTTGGGATGCGTGTTATTCATGAGCTTGCTCATGAATAGCCATGCCACTCTCCAAGCTACACAAGCCTACAGCCCTCCTCAAGCGCCTCCTTCAAGTACAGGCACATCGCAAACACCCAATCAAAATCCTGCGCAAAATCCGACGATAGGACATCCCACAGGTTACACACCGCCGGGAGGTCCCGGTGGCTTTACTCCAATAGGTGGCTCTTCTACAGGCGACAACGTAAGACCCATAGGAACACACAATCCTGATACGGGTCAACGTTACAGATAAATTTCTTCTGTTTACTTTTTGCAATAATCTCTCATTACAATAGCAGGATGAGAAATAACGCTCAGCTATTAAAGATTGGCTTCATTATCGTTTTTCTAAGTTTTGCGTTTTCCGCATTTGCAACTCTTGTCCCCACATCAATCTCTCCTCCTCCAACCTCTTCCACCCGCACAGGAAATCCCCTCGACCCATCCCAAGCACAAGGCACCAGAAATCCCCTCGATCCTACTCAACCTCTTCAACCTTCTCCGGATAATCCGTTTGCATTTCAAGAGAATCTCGTTGAAGGAAAAGTCACTAAATGGCTTCCCGGCGATGGACAAAAAGCCAATCTTCAAGAGGGAACTCTTACTCTTCCTAACGGAGAAACTTTCACATATACTGCTGGTGGCGGATATGGTGATCATGGAGCGATCCCACAGGGAGAATACACCGTTTTCAAAAGAGATCCGGGAGATACCAGTCGTCTTCGTGTGTATAATAGCAATGGAACCGATGGCATTTGGGACCCTATTGCCAATCGCAATCGCGCAGGCATTCTTTTCCATGGAGGCAATGCCTATCAAGGACATTCCCTTGGATGTTTTTGCATCAAGGATTGGTCGAGATTTCGCGCTTCAATCGAACCCTACTTGCAGAAATATGGCAAACTACGATTCAACTTGAGTTGATTTTTTTCAGAATAAAGGTTTACTAGAACCATGATGCGATTTCTGTTACTTAACTTGTCCTTGATGTCTTTTCTTATGTGCGTCTATGCAGAATCCCCCGTTCCTCATGTTGTGACTATTACTGAAAAATTTATTCAAAAAGATTATAGTAGTAATGTACTGGATAAAGAACTTTTACCAGCTATACGTGCTATACAAAATGCACTCAAAGAGAAAAATCCAAACGAAAAACAAATGGCGTCCGATTTGCTAAAGATTCTCACCATTACCACTCAATATGACGGACCGGACATCGCCGAGGTAGTCGCTGAAATATTCTTTGAGCGACAAGATTTATTGAAAGAAGCCATGGCAAACGTTTCTGAGAAAGATAAAAATAATACTATCTCCGCCCTGCGTTTTGGATGGAATTTAGTAAAAGAACGATTAGAACAAACTTCAAATTCAAAATCGAAAATCATCGCTTTTAATAATCTTCTCGAAAAACTTCATTAAATTTCACAACTCATTTTCGACAAAGAGGCAAATGGTTATTTTACTTGCGTTTATCCCACCATGCAAAGGACACCAATTTGCCCGCGTTAGCGGGCATATCCGTGCTATCCGTAATTATCCGTGTCATCCGTGGTAAAAAAACCTTGCCCGCTCTGCCTCCGACAGCTAACCATAGCCTCTACAACGATAAAAAAAGGAGTATTCTGAAAATAAATCGCTTTTTACCCCTTTACTTTTCAGAAGTAACTCACATTAACATAGTATGAAACCGAAATTGATTCTTCTTCTAATGCTTTCCGCCTTTCTGGCTTCCACCGGCTTATGCAATCTTCCCGTGCCCGCTTCAGAGGAAACATTTGAAGAAAAAGCTGATGAAATAAGAGCCCAAGATGCCCAAACTAAAAAAGATAAAGCCACTGAAGGAGACAATGTTGATCCTAAACAAGAAGCTCCTGATAAATTAACGGAAGATGAAAAGAAAGCAAAGGAAAAAGCCGAAGAGTTTGCAAAGAAAATCCTTGAAGAAGTAAAAAGACAAGGTTGGACTGAGGCAGAACAGAAAGCTTTCGCTGAAGTGATCGATAACCATCTCAATGATCATGCCACTACTTGGGAAGATACGGCGAAGAACCTCGAAGATACATACCATCAGTTGAAAGAAAATGCGAATGATTATAAGGCAGACCCTGCAAAACGAGCACAGTTAATCGACGCTGTCAAAAAAGGCGTTGGATTGCCCTCCAAGCAATTTAGGGAACAAACATCACGGAATAATGCTATAAGCGCATTAACAGAAAAGGGGGGGCTTACGAAGTCACAAGCCGAGCAATTTTTGAATAAAAATCCGGAAAAATTTCAACAGGCAGTCAAGAATTACATACAAGCTCGTGAATCTGATCCCAACGGCAATCCTCAAAAACAAGCGCAGGATGAATTTTACAAGGCATTTAACCTTACCAAGCCTTCTACCACCCCTCTCACTCCTGCTCCTAATAATGGCACGCCTCCTCCCACTAGTGCGGGTCCTGGCGGCGGGCAACAACAGCAACCGCAACAGCAACCTCAAGGCAACGGGCAACAACAACAGCCGCAACAGCAGCAACCTCAGCAACAACAACCTCAACAACAGCAAAATAACGATGCGTTGACCAAGGCGATTCAGGATCAGAATAAAAAGATTCAGGACCTCTTAGATAAAATCGAAGATGAAAAAGACGATGAAGATGATGAAGACGATAAAAAAACCAAAGAGTTAAAAGAAGCGATCGAAGAATTAGAGGAAAAGATCGATGAGTTGGAAGAAAAGAATAAAGAGTTGGAAAACAAATCCGGCGGCGCGACCAAGATCGATGAAAATACCTATCTCTTAGAAGATGGTACAATCTATAAGAAAACCGACGCCGGCACGCTCATCATCACCACAACAGGCAAGAGGATTTTACTCAAAGACGATGGAACCATCGAAACTTCTTAGCACAGCACACCTCAATACCCCGCGCGGGATTTTCTCCAAGTCCCGCGCTTTTTTTTGTGTAGCTATCACGGAGAAGTCAATAATTGATAAAAGAGCCGGCGGTTATCGGAGCGTATTTCTTTCATGCGCGCCAAAAAAGTTTCCGAATCGCGAAAACCGCAACGTTGCGCGATATAGGTCATGCCTTTGGGATCGGAGGGAAGATGAGAAACGGAAAGATTCAAATCGAAGCGCAACCATGCTTCCACGTTGCGCAAAAAATGATAGTTCCCGGCGAATTTTTCGAAACCTTTATTGGATTGGATGAATTGCGCGAGCGCGATTTTGAAAACCGGCTCGAAGATATTTTCCTTCATCTGCCAATATTGGAGAGAAAATTCAATATCCATCATGCCGCCGTCGCCGGTTTTAAATTCCAATTCCGGTTTACCGCTTTTACAACGCCCTTCTTCCACTTTTTTGCGCATCTCAAAAATTTTTTCGCTTAGATTTTCTTTTTGCGATTGTTCGCGCCAAATATTTTTTGCCATGTCGATAAATTTTTCGCCTAATGAGGAATTCCCCGCCGAGAAACGCGCGCGCGTGAGCGCTTGGATTTCCCACAACTGCGCGTGTTCGCGATAATAATTTTCGTACGCTTCGAGCGAACGCGCCACTGCGCCTTCCGCGTATGGACGCAAGCGCGTATCGACTGCAAACAACGCGCCGGCGGAAGTTTTTTCGGTCATGAAGCGAATCCATTCTTGCGCGCGAGCAATATCTTTGCCGATGAAAAGCAAATCCAAGTCCGAACCAAAACCCAATTCTTTTCCTCCGTGTTTTCCGAGAGAAATTGCCGCCAGTTCCGGCTGATCAAGCGCTTCCCAGCCAACTTGTAAACAAGCGTCGGCTAAATCGCTCATTTCAGCAAAAAGTTTTTCCAACGGCGTCAAATCCAAAAGCCATCGCAATGCCATGCGCACAATTTGATGCCGTTTATAACGCCGCAGAGCCGACATGGCGTCGCCGCCATTTTTTAACGCCGCGCGCATTTCGGAAAGATAAGAATCCAGATTATTTTCTTCATTCAGACTTTGCCGCGCGACTTCTTCGAAAATTTCCGGCGAAGAACGCAAAATTTCTCCGAGATACTGACTGCTGTCGAATAGCCTCACCAACAATTTCAGCGCATTGGGATTGCCGGCGAGGCTTTCGTAAAGCAGAGATCTCGAACCGTACACTTGCACAAAAGACGCGAACTGCGCGAGCGCGAGATCGGGACGCAAAGATTCACTCAAATTTTTTGTCAGATGCGGCGCGAGACGCTCGAAACTTTCCAGCGTGCGGCGGCTGACATGAAATTCGGCGGAACTCCCCGTAAGACTTTTCCACTGAAGTTGCGCTTGCTCCGAATCTTGAAAATGAGACGCATCCAATGAAAAATCTTCGGCGGAGATTTTTTTTCTTTCCAAGCCCTCATAAAACGCCTCGTAAATCGGCCTCACGGCTTCCCGTCGGCGCATTTGTTCATTCCAAAGAATTTCGCCGTTTTCGTAACCGAGACTGTGCGCGATTTTATGCAAAACATGAACATCTCGCGGCAAAAGATGAGTCTGGCGATGATCGATGATTTGCAAGCGATGCTCCAAACGCCGCCAAAAAATATACGCTTCGCTCAAAAGATGAAATTTTTCGCGATCGATGAAATTCAAATTGAGAAGCGCCTCCAATGTTTTGAGCGTATTGGGCTGTTGTAAATAAGGCTGACGCGAACCGTGCATGAGTTGCTGGCCTTGCGCAAAAAATTCAATATCACGAATGCCGCCGCGCCCGAGTTTGACGTGATAATTTTGTTCAGCTTCTCCCACAATTTCTTTTTCCGTGCGCGCTTTGAGAAAAGCAATTTCCGCCAAGAGATCGGGCACCATCGTGCGCGCGTAACAAAACGGCTGAATCATTTGCTGAAATTCATACGCGGTTTCCTGATTGCCCGCGCAAAAACGCGCCTTGAGCATCGCCAAACGCTCCCACATCTCGCCAAATTCTGCGTAATAATTTTCGCAGCTTTCGATCGAACGCGCCAACGGCCCTTTATCGCCTTCCGGACGCAAACGCAAATCCACGCGATAGAGTTGACCGCATGCGGATTTTGCCGCTAATTCCTGAGCCATGCGTTTTGCGTAATCGTTGTAAAATTGATGCGAGGATTTTTTTATTCCAAAATCCGATTCTTCTCCATAAATAAAAACGATATCGATATCGGAACTGTAATTGAGCTCATGGCCGCCTAATTTTCCGAGACCGATAATCGCCAAGGTATTGTCTTGAGGCGCGGATTTAAAATGCGAATCTTGCGAAACGATTTCCAAGGTGTGCTGAAGGCAAAAATCCGCCAACTGAGAGAGCGATGCCGTTGCATCCTGAACGCTGATATCCGTCGCGCATTCGAGAAAACCCAAGCGCACCATTTCGCTTTTTTGCCAAAGCCGCAATGCATCCATGTTTTTTTGCGAATGGTCGCCGCGCGCGATTCTCTTTTTCCAATCCGATGCCCATTTTTTTTTGCTACGCGGCTGAAACCATTCTTCAGGTTTTAATGTTTCTGGTTGAGCGCCGATAAAGGTTCGCGCCGCGACGGAGAATTGCAAATACTGCTCCCATGCTTGCTCGACGGAAGAGTATCTCGAAAGCAAATTCATAAACTTCGCGCACGTCGCCTCAATAAATTCCACCCCACCCACCAAAGATAACCCAGCACAATGCCGCCGATGTGCGCCGAATGCCCGATGAACGCCAAAGGCGGATAAAACAACATTGCCGCGCTGACGACGACAAATCCAATGACCGCGTATTTGATTTTAATCGCGAAAGGAATGAACATGATATAGACGCGAACGTCGGGATGTTCGCACGAAAAAAACGCTATGATCGCCACGACCGCGCCGCTGGCGCCGATGACCGTATGCGGCAAAAGCGCCATCACCCATGTATGAAAATCGCAACGAATCCAAAATTCCAAAAAAAACGCTCCGGCGGCGGCAAACGCGCCGAGAAAATACAATCCTAAAAATCCACGTTTTCCTAAAATACGCTCCACCGGTTTGCCAAACATCCAAAGCGTCGCCATATTAAACATGATGTGCAAAACGCCCCATCCGAGAGGATCGGCATGAAGCCACATATAAGTAAAAAATCGCCACCATTCTTTTCGAATCAGCGTATCGATTCTCAGCGCGCCGTAATATTGCAACACGTCAAATCCAAAGAGCAACAAACTCGTCAATGATCCGACGGCGACGGCAATATTGATGACAACAATCCACGTGACAAGACTCCACTCGCGTTGAACTTTATATTCTGAAATCATCGTGAGAATTATAAATGCGCTAAGATGTCTTTTTTCTTGGCATCGTAATCTTCTTGAGAAATCAATCCCTGATCAAACATCTCTTTGAGTTGCGCCAATCTTCCCACAATGGAATTTTTCTCAGCGTGCTCGCCGGTGGTGGTTGCCGAAGGGATGGCATGTGTTTCTGCCGTCGTATGCGTCGATGTGCTCACCGCTGGCGCACTACCGGGAAGCGGATTATCTTCCGGTTTGGGATGCGTCGCCGCCACTGCGCGAAGCGTGCGCTTATACATCATATTGGAATGAATAAACCAAAAAACAATCACCGCCAAAGCAATCACCGCGACAATAATAATCACTCTTCCCATGCGCTCGGGGTCTTCTTGGCGTACGCGCACTACCCTCATATCCGCGCGACTTTCTGAACGCGCGACAGGCGAACCCGCAGACGTTGCAGACGATGGTCTGTGTTCCACAAAAGAAGTTGCCGTTTCTGTGGCGATCGGTTCCTGAGAAATCGTTTCGCCAGACGCTTGTTGAGGGATAGTCGATTCTTGCGTCGCAGTTTTTTGCGTCATTCTCGGGTCTCTTCGTTGAATAAATCGAGGATCCCCTATGGGCTGATATCCTCCGGGAACAGCCGTATTCGGCGTAGTCGGAAGAGTTCTTGCGACCTCCCCGGGTTGTGCGTAAGCAGGCGCTGGACGCCGTGCGACGGACGCTTGCGATGTCGCCTTTGTTTTGACCGGCATTGTTTCTTCTCCTTGTCCGCCGCAAGCGTAAATAATCGCCACAATAATGCCCGCCATCAGAGCGAATTGTATCACATGCTCCACAAGAGTGTGCCCGCATTGGGTTTCGTTTCTCTTCATATTCCCTTCCCGTATTTCAAATATTTTATAGGAAAAATCTATTCCGGTCACGCAGATTTGACAAATGCCTCCAGCAATTTTCGGCCGTTTTCCTGACTCTTTTCCGGGTGAAATTGCATTGCGTGCGTGTTGCCTGATGAAATTCCGCTGACAAATCGGACGCCGCCGTATTCGGTTTCGCATGCGATCCATTTTTTTTCTACTTCTCGCGGATAGTAAGAATGCACGTGATAAAAAAACGCAGGATTCGGCAAGGCTCCAAACAATCCATTCTTTTGATGCGAGACTTCATTCCATCCAATGTGAGGAACTTTGCCAACGCTTTCTGGGAAACGCACGACGCGCCCCTTGAGCCACGAGAGACCTTGGATGTCCGGATTTTCTTCGCTGGATTCAAACAATAATTGAAATCCTAAACAAATCCCCAGAAACGGTCTTCCGCTTTTCAGCCAATCTAAAATAGGCGCGACGAGTTCGCGTTCTTGCAAATTACGCATGGCGTCGCCAAACGCGCCGACTCCGGGCAACACGACGGCGTCCGCGTTTTGAAATTCTTTTTGCGACGAAATTTTTTGAACCTGCGCGCCGACGCGCTCCAGCGCTTTTTCCACGCTACGCAAATTGCCGCGGCCGTAATCAATCAGGCCTATCTTCATATTTATCCTTCAAATTTTCGAAAAACAATCGACACATTGGTGCCGCCGAATCCGCTGGAATTGGACATCACCACGCGCGGTTGATGCGAAATCGGCCTCTCAATAATCGGCACGCCGTCGCATTCGGGATCAAGTTCCGTAATATTCGCGGAAACAGGAACAAAGGCTTCTTTGATATTCATGCAACAAAACGCCGCTTCCATTGCTCCGGCCAGCGAAAGTCCGTGTCCGGTTAAACTTTTGGTACTACTCATCAATGGACGATGCTTGGCGGGAAACGCTTTTTTAATCGCGCGAATTTCCGCCGTATCGCCGACAGAGGTCGAAGTCGCGTGCGCGTTAATGTAATCCACTTCTTTCGGTTTTGTTTTGGCATGCTCAAGCGCCAATTGAATGCATCGCGCCAATCCTTCGCCGTTCGTCTCCGGCGCGAGCACATTGAACCCGTCGGAAGTCTGTCCCCAGCCGATCATCTCCGCATAAATCTTTGCTCCACGCGCGCGCGCTATTTCCAATTCTTCCACCACCAAAACGCATCCGCCGCCCGTGCCTACAAAACCGTCGCGATTTTTATCAAATGCCCGCGGCGCATTTTTGGGGTCTTTTTGAGGACTCAACGCGCGCACCGCCGCAAACGGTAAAATCGAAAACCGATTGCAATCTTCCGCGCCCGCCACAAATACCCGCTCTTGTTTTCCTTGGGTAATCAAATCGTACGCCGCTCCCATCGCGTGCGCCGACGATGAACATGCGCTCGAAAATCCGAGCGTGCCGCCCTGAATTTTAAAAATCGCGCCCAAATTAATATACAGCGAACCGGGAATGCTATTGATAATGCCCATCGGTTGCGTGCGCTGAACGCCCTGCGTTTCCATCGTGTGCAAATTTTCATACGCCATCCACATTGAACCGCCCGACGCGCACATCAGACTTGTTTTTGCGTGATTGGAAAAAAGATCAGGCGTTAATTTTGCGTCCTCGATGGCTTGTTGCATGGCGCAATACGCATACAGCGTATTCGGCGCCATCGGCCGCAGATGCTCGCGCGACAACGCGTATTTTTTAGGAAATTCCCAATCTTCAAAATACGCCGACGGAAAAGAAAATTCCTTAATGGTCCCAGCGAGTTTGACCGGAATATTTTCTCCGGAGAATTCATCAAAAAGTTCAATACCGGAACGCGTTTCTTTGAGAGATTTTAAAACCGAGGCGTAGTCATTCCCAATACTGGTGATCAATCCCAAACCCGTAATGACTGCGCGTTTCACGCTTTTGTCGCGGAAACGTGCCTACGAGAGGCGCCGTTAGCCGCTCGTTTTTCCACTGAACGAACAGGCTCTTTGGAAACTTGATCTTGCTCGATCAAAGATTGCGCGCCATCCAAGGACTGCGCGCCGCTCGTTTTTGCGGTAATACTTTCTGTCGCTTCGCCAAAAATAATGACTAATTCCTCGATAGAAGAAAGTTTTTCGCCGCCTACAGAAGCCTTGCCGCTAAAGATCGCCAAAGGTTCTCTTAATTTATTAAGCGAAATTTCAAAATCCAATTTTTCGCCCGGTTTGGCTTTGCGATAAAAATGCGCCGACTCCATCGAACCGAACAAAACATGTCTGGAATCGAGCGGCTTGCCTAATTTTTCTTCCGCTTTCACCAAAATCCACAAGCACGCCGCCTGCCCCATGCCTTCAAACACCAACGACGCAGGAAAAATCGGGTCGCCTTTGAAATGCCCTTCCAAAAAATATTCGTCGCCTTTGACTTGATAAGAAGCGCGCACGACATCGCCTTCCACTTCCGCCGAATCCAAAAACAAAAACGGCGGCTGTTGCGGGAGCGTCATGATGATATCTTCGCGGCTGAAGCGTTTGGCCATGCTTGAAGTTTGCACGCCTTGAACTTTGTCGGCGATAAATTTTTGCACGTCGCCCAAGGTGCGAATTTGCATCAGCTCCTCATTCTCAATGCGAATCGTCAGCGCTTCCTCAATCGACAGCACCACTTCCAACATCGTCAGCGAATCGATCCCCAAATCTTCGATCAATCGAATATGTTGGTTGGCTTCCGAGACTTTTCCCGAAGATTCCGCCGGCGTGTAGCGGGCAATAATGCCGTAAACAATTTTGGCAACCAGATCGGCGTTTTTCGCTTTTCGGTACTCCAAAACGGCCTCAACGGTTTCTGTGCTGCACCGGCGAAAAGAGTTTCGCACCTGCAGAACTTCTGCTTCACTTAATTCGCGTCCCATGGCAATAATTCCTTAATAAGCTGTTAAAGCCGTCCATATTGAAATGAAACAAGCCATTCCTCAAGACTCTTTTCAAAAGAAAATGATCTGGCTGACGCATGAATATCCGCCTTTTCGCGGCGGCGTCGCAACCTATTGCTACGAAGTCATTAAGGCGGCGCAGACTTTGGAGCTTCCTTTTGAAGTTTGGTCGCCGAAGCGTCCTTTGGAATGCGGCTCGACCCTCAGTCCTTGGAATTTGCTGAAAATGATTCTCTCTGTCCAAAAGCGAGAGAAAAATTTTGAGGGTTGCGATCTCTTGCTTGCCAGCATTATGGCGCATCGCGCCGCGATGATTTTATTTTTTCTTGGACAATTAAAAACCTGCCGCTTGCACAGCTTGATTCACGGCTCGGAAATTTTAAAATTCCAAAACAGTTGGTTTTGGAATTTTTTAGCGAAACGATTTTTCAAAAAAATAAAAACCGTTTTTGTCGCCTCGGAATTTTCAAAAAATCTCGTTCTACGTCATTTTCCCCATTGCAATATCGTGATTGCTCCGTGCGCGGTCGGCTCCTCGGTGGCCAAAGAAATCAAATCCGGTCACACGCCTCCGCCTTTTCGAATTTTAACGCTCGCGCGCATTCATCCTCGAAAAGGGCAACTTGCAACCGCGCGTTCTCTCGCGCTTTTACCTTCGCACCTCAAGAAAAAAATCGTTTACCAAATCGCCGGCAAAGGCGATCCACATTATCTTCAAGGCGTTTTAAATTTCTGTAAATCCAATCAAATCGCTTGCGAATATTTAGGGGAAATCGAAGAAAATCAACTCGCGGAAACTTACGCCCATGCGGATTTATTGATGATGACAAGTTGCGCGATGAAAAACAGCGTCGAAGGCTTTGGCATCAGTTATCTCGAAGCCGGTTGGCACGGCAAGCCTGCAATCGCTTTCGACACCGGCGGAGTTTCGGAGGCGGTTTTACACAATCGCACAGGTCTGCTCGTCAAAGAAAACGATCTTGCCGCCGCCGCGCAAGCCGTTCAAAAACTTATCGAAGATAACGCTCTTCGTTTTTTATTGGGACAGCAAGCCGCCGACTTCGCGCGCTCTTTTCAGTGGACGACCACCGCGCAGATTATTTTTTATACTAAGTCCAAAAAATAAGTTCCACTTGTCATTCCCGCTTTTAGCGGGAATCCAGAGGAATAAAGGGAGGGTATATTCATCAACTTATTTTTTGGATTTAGTATTATTCCATCACTTCGGAGTCAGGGGTCATGGTTGCACATGCACAGTTTCTGTGAATGTGCAAACTTGACCCCAATTTACAAAGGAAAAGTCGTGATAATCGCCTCAGCGTAATCACTCAGCGCCTCAACTTCCAATGCGCCGGAATCCGCCGTCAAAAAAACCGTTTGCCCTTTTTCCCATTCTCGATCCAAAAATTTTAATTCTCCTTGCGTGATAAACCAATATTGAAACGACGTCGGCTGAATTTGAAAATCGCGCATTTCTTTTTCAAAAAAACTTATTCTACGAATTTCAAAAAAATCCGTCTTCACTACGCGCTCGCCGTGCGGCTGAATAAAATACGGCTCCCAATCGTCGAAACGAATGCACTCCAACGCTTGCTCCACGTGCAATTCCCTCGGCTTTCCATTCGCGTCCGCGCGATTCCAATCATCCACACGATACGTCGTATCGGAATTTTGTTGAATTTCCAAAAGAACATTGCCGCCGCCGATCGCATGAATCCGCCCCGCCGGTAAAAGCATGGCTTCGTACGGTTTGGTTGGAAGCGCATGAATGCACTCGGCTATTTTTTTCTTCGCAAGCGCTTGCTCGAAAGAAGCTCGCGTCACGCCGCGTTTCAATCCCGCATAAATTTCCGCGTTTTCAGTAGTATCCAAAAAATACCACATCTCCGTCTTCGGCTCTCCGTGAAATTTTTCTGCGACTTTTAGCGGCGGATGCACCTGAACGGATAATTTCTCCTGCGCGTCCAAAATTTTAATCAAAATCGGAAAACGATCTTTCTGCGGCGCACGCGTGCCGAATATTTTTTCTCGCTCCGCGCTCGCCCATAAATCATGCAACGTCGTTTTTCCGTCTTCCGTCCACACACTCTGCGCCTCCGGTCTGTCCACTAATTCCCAAGATTCTCCGATGCGCGCATTTTCCGGAATATTTCTTTCAAACAATCGCTTGAGATTTTGCCCGCCCCAAATGCGCGACTGATAAACCGGTTGAAATGTATAAAACGACATTTCATGTTTTTTAGCTCGGTTTTCTCACCATGCGAGGTGAAAGTTTAACACAGTGTTTAAAAGAAATCCTGTGCCACCTGCGATTTATCACAACAGAAATACCCGCGAGTGTAAGGATGGAGGAGGGAGTGTATCATGGCGATACTCGTCCGACGACCGACACGGCAATCGCGGGTAGATTTGTTGTGAGAAACGCAGGTGAACAGAAACCCCTTTTTTCTCCAAGCAAACATGCTAAAACTTTTTCATGAAGGACGCGCTGACATTGTGCTTGGACGCTTCGGGAAGCGATGCAGGTTCTTGGGCTATGGTCAAAGGAGATCAAATCCTCCTCGAAGAAACTTTTTCAGGCCGCGCGTCGTCGCAATTGTTTGTTTCCCTCGAAAAACACCGCGAACAATGGATAAACATATCGCAAATTTTTGTCGGCATCGGCCCCGGTTCGTTTAGCGGCATTCGCGTGACGATCGCCGCGGCACAAGGACTCGATCTTGCGCTCGGTTGCAAAATCATTCCTGTGTATAGCTCCAATGCGCTTGCGTATCAGCATCGCCATGTATCATTCCTTGGAGTTTTTGCGCCCGCACGCAAAGAAGAATATTTCGCTGCGTTTTATGAAAAAGGAAAACTGAGCCGCCCGCCGCAAATCATCCATGCGGCTGATCTGGAAAACTCTTTAAGCAAATGCTCGCTTGCCGTCAGCGCGGACGCCATCCACGGCATTGCTCAACAAACTCCTATCCTCGCCTCAAATCTCGCTTTGCACGCCCTTGAATTCGGCATGGACTTGAATTTACCACTCGAACCTTTTTATATTGCCGCCACTCCGACGGTTTAATTGCGCTTCGTTCGCTCCATAATAAATTCGAATACGCGCAAGGTATTTTCTTTTTTAGCAAATGCGCATCGACGATATTTTTTAATTTTTTTAATTCCGCTTTATTTTCCCCATGCGCAATGCCCATGAGATTGATATGGAGCAATCCCTCATGAGCGGCGCGCCAGTAACAATGCGTGAATTTTTGAAAACGCCCGATTTTTCTTCCGGCTTTTTCCTCCCAACCGTTCGGAATGCTCCACACAAAAAGCGCGCTCGCCGTTTTTTTGCCCAACACTCGCGCGGGATTTAAAAAAACAGAAAATTTTCCGAAAACGTCTTTTTTTTCAAGATTTCTCGCTTGTTTCAAAAAAAAATCCCACGCAATCCCCTTTTTTTCCGCGCGCTTTTGCCAAAGATTTTTTTGGATTTCCTCCGGTTGAAATTCTCTTTGGATGATTTCTAAAATTTTCCATTCCCGACGACTTAAGCGGATTTTTTTTGGCATTTGCATGCGCACAGGATGCGGCGACTTGGAATCCAGAGCCATGTTTGCGCGTCTTATGTGCCCCACGCTCAAAACAAAAATGCCGCGCGCCGGAAGAAGAAAATATTGTTTTGCGCCGATGCGTTTTTTCAAAAAATCCGCGTGGCATTTCAAAGAAAGATCATGGGGCGACTTCAAAGTCGTCCACAATCGAAATTTTTTGAAAACATCGTCGCGTTCGCTCGAACGAATCACCACATGTCCGGTTGCCGAATCTTTTTTTGAGAGCAATTCAAATGCCCGGCGCAATTTCGTTTCCGGAATTTCCCAAGCAATCAATGCGCCTTCGGTTAAATGATGCGTGGCAAGCGTCTGGCGAACGCGGCGAATCACTCCCGCGCGCATCATCTCTTGAATACTCTGAATGACGACTGAGGAATTCAGCCGCGTTTTTCGCGCAATCTCCGCAATCGGGTCTTCCTGAAATCCCATCAACCGATCCTCGGCAATAGCCAGAATTTTACGATGGATGAAATTTTTCATTGTGCTCAATCTTGTTAAATTACTTAAAAGTGTCTAATAATACTAAATCCAAAAAATAAGTTGATAAATACACCCTCCCTTAATTCCTCTGGATTCCCGCCAAAAGCGGGAATGACAAGTGGAACTTATTTTTTGGATTTAGTATAAAAATATATGTCCGCCAATCAAGAACCGCTTACCGCGCGCCAGTACGCCGATGGCATTCTAGCCGGCAATCGCACGCTGTTGGCGCGCGCGATTACTGTGATCGAAAGCCGGAATCCTCAGCATCTTGCGCTGGCGGAAGAAATTCTTGCTTTGATTTTGCCGTTTTCCGGAAAATGCATTCGTCTCGGCATCACCGGCGTGCCCGGCGTTGGAAAAAGCACTTTCATTGAAACCTTCGGATGCATGTTGTGCGACTTGGGACATCGTGTAGCCGTTCTCGCCATCGATCCCACCAGCATGCTCACCAAAGGCAGTATTCTCGGCGATAAAACGCGCATGGAAAATTTATCGAATCAACCCAACGCCTTCATTCGTCCTTCGCCCTCCAAAGGCGCGCTGGGCGGCGTCGCGCAAAAAACGCGCGAGGCGATTTTTCTGTGCGAAGCGGCGGGATTTGACGTCGTGATTGTGGAAACCATCGGCGTGGGGCAGAGCGAAACTTCCGTGCGCTCGATGGTGGATTTTTTTCTTTTGCTTCTCCTCGCCGGAGGAGGCGACGAACTGCAAGGCATCAAACGCGGCGTCATGGAACTCGCGGATGCGTTTGTCGTCACCAAAGCCGACGGCGATAATCAAAAACGCGCCGAACTCACGCGCTCGGATCACGCCAACGCCTTGCGTTATCTCCAACCCATCACTCCCGGTTGGACAGCGCCGGCCATGCTTTGTTCCTCAAAAGAAAAAACGGGAATTCAGGAAATCTGGAATACCATTGAAAAATTTCGCCACACCGTGGAAGCTTCTGGTTTCTTGATCAAACGCCGTCAACAACAACTCATCGAATGGATGCGTTTTCTCGCCGAAGAACAATTGCTCTCGGATTTTTATTCCACAGTGAAACAACCGTGGGCGGAATTGGAAAAAAATATTCTCGCGGGGCAAATCCCCACCGCCGCCGTCATTCGCGAACTTTTGAAAGTTTATAAAAGCTCCGCGCCCTTGATTCCTCTGGATTCCCGCTAAAAGCGGGAATGACACCAAATCCAAAAAATAAATTTTACAAATGATAAAAACTTTTAATAAATTTCTCTATGGCTTTTGAAAGCCACAAAAGCCATAGAGAAATTTTAAGTGTTCCACTTTATTTTGTAAAGTTATTTTCTGGAAATAGTATGAGAAATGACAAAAAAGGGTAGAGACTCAAATCTCTACCCTTTCGCAATATCGTTGCCGATATTTTTAATCTTTTGTTTCAGTATTTTCTTTTTTGCCTTTTGGTTCTTTTGCAACCGCAGGCGCTTCCACTGGCGCGACAAAATCAACCCATTCGATCAACGCCATTTTCGCGGAATCGCTGTAACGAGGTCCTAATTTAAGAATTCTCGTATAGCCGCCTTGGCGGTCTTTGAATCGTGGCGCGACATCAGCGAATAATTTTTTTACCGTCGCAGGATGCTTGAGTTTCGACACAGCAAGCCGCCGATGATGCAAATCTCCTTTTTTACCGATGGTGACAATTTTATCGACCAGAGGTTTCATGGCTTTCGCCTTGGCCAATGTGGTCGTGACACGCCCGTGTTGAATCAGACTGCACGCCAAATTCGCCAACATCGCATCGCGATGCTGAGACTTTCTGCCTAATTTGACTGTTCGTTTTAAATGTCTCATGACACGTTCGCGACAAGAGGTTCAGCAGGTTCTTCCACCAAACCGGCTTCAAACTTCATGCCCAAGCTCAGCCCAAGCTGTTGAAGTTTGTCTTTGATTTCGTTGAGCGACTTCTTGCCGAAGTTTCTATACTTGAGCATTTCGGCTTCCGACTTGGACGCCAACTGCCCCACCGTCGTGATGTTGGCGTTGTTCAAGCAATTCGCCGCGCGCACAGAAAGTTCGATTTCGTTGACGCTCATGTTGAGCAATTTTTTCAACGCGCTATTTTCCTGGCTGACTTCTTTTTTGGCTTCCTCGAATTCAATCGGCTCTTTGTCGAAATTCACAAAGATGTCCAAGTGATGACGTAAAATCGCCGAAGCATGCAAGAGAGCTTCTTCAGGCGTCAAACGTCCGTCCGTCCAAATTTCAAGCATCAATTTATCATAATCCGTTTTTTGTCCCACGCGGGTGTATTCCACGGAATATTTCACGCGGCGCACCGGCGAAAACAACGAATCGATCGGCACCACGCCGATGACTTGTTCGGCGCCTTTGTTTTCTTCCGCGCTGGCGTACCCTCTTCCCACATGAACGGTGAATTCCATTTGCAAACGCTGTTTTTTATCCACCGTGCAAATAATTTGATCGGGATTCAACACTTCGGATCCGGCGTCCAATTTAATATCGCCGGCGGTGATATCCCCTTCTTTGTTCACGTCCAACACAAAAATTTTGGGGTCGCGGTTGGGTAATTTGAAAAGAATTTTCTTTAAATTCAAAACAATCTCGGTGACATCTTGAATCACTCCTGGCAACGCGCAAAATTCGTGCTGAGCGCCTTCGATTTTCACCGAAGTGATCGCCGCGCCTTCGAGCGAACTCAAGAGCACGCGCCGAAGCGAATTTCCGAGCGTATGGCCATAACCCGCTTCAAAAGGTTCGGCAATAAATTTCGCGTACGTTTCCGTCGCGCTGTTTTCATCTTTCACGAGTCGGTTTGGAATTTCAAAACGACCTAATCTAATTGGCATAATTTTCTCCTTTGCCGGGTTTCCCCGTCTCTTACCGCTATCAGAGACAGGACCTACGGCAGTTTATTTTTTAGTCACGCGCCAGCGGAGCGCGTAAATTTTTTATGATCGCGAATATAATTCCACGACCAATTGCTCGTTCGCTATCGGCGCAATCTCATCGCGCGTAGGAATGCGAGCCACGGTTCCTTTAAAACTTTCTTTTTGCAACGACAACCAATCCGGCACCGGATGCAATTGCGACGCCTCCAAACACATTGCGGCCATGCGACGCGCTTTCGGCAAATCTTTGACTTCAATCACATCGCCTTGCCTGCATCCGTAACTCGGAATGCTGACCTTGCGCCCGTTCACGCGAATGTGCCCATGCGAAACCATCTGACGCGAATAACGCCGCGTCGTCGCAAATCCAAGACGATGCACGATATTATCCAATCTCAATTCCAAAAACTGCAAAAGATTCTCGCCGGTGATGCCTTTTTTTCTCAAGGCTTGTTGATAATAACGGCGAAATTGTTTTTCCATAATGCCGTAGGCGAATTTCAATTTTTGTTTTTCACCCAACGCCACCGCGTAATCGGATTGCTTCTTGTGCCCCTTATTGCCGTGAACGCCCGGAGCGTACGCGCGACGCTCCAACGCCTTGCTGGGACCGAATAATGCCACACCGAAGCGGCGGTTAATTTTTCCTCGAGGTCTGATATGACGAGCCATAAAAATTCTCCTTCTTTATATTTAAACGCGGCGAGGTTTTCTCAACCGGCATCCGTTATGCGGAATCGGCGTCACATCGCGAATCGCCGAAACTTCCAATCCCACCGCTTGCAAGGCTCGCACGGCCGATTCGCGACCGGTGCCGGGACCTTTCAAACGCACTTCCACTTCTCTTAATCCATGCGCCATCGCCTGACGCGAGGCATCCTGCGCCACCACTTGCGCTACGTACGCCGTGGATTTTTTAGAACCGCGAAAACCGCATTTTCCGGCGCTCGACCAACCGAGCAAATTTCCTCTCAAATCCGTGATCGACACGATCGTATTATTAAACGAAGCCAACACATGCGCGATGCCTTGAGAAACATTTTTGCTTCCCTTGATCTTCGCCACTTTGGGCTTCACATCCGGAGCCGCATCCAAAGAAAGGCTCGTATCGACGATCATTTCTTTTTCGACTTTTTCTTTTTTCTCCTCGGGTTTGCCGCCTTTGGCTTTCGCTTTTGCTTTCCCGTCTTTTTTGGTATCTGCCATAAAATTCTCCTAATTACACTTTGCCCGCTTTGGCGTCTTTGTTGCGAATCACGCCGACCGTCTTGCGCGGGCCCTTGCGCGTGCGCGCATTGGTGCATGTGCGTTGTCCGCGAACGGGCAGACTCTTACGGTGCCGTTGTCCGCGATAACAATTGATCATTTGCAATCGTTTCAGATTTTGCTGAATCTCTCTTCTCAAATCGCCCTCGATGGTAATACGGTTGCCATGAATGACTTTGATAATTTCATTCAATTGCTGATCTTTGAGCGCTTCCGCGCGAATGTTCGGATCAATCCCAGCTTCTTCTAAAATTTGTTTCGCGAGCGTCGCGCCGATTCCGTAGATATAGCGCAACGAAATTTCAATTCGCTTCTTATTTGGAATATCAACACCTAATATACGTGGCATAATTTTAACCCTGCCGCTGTTTCAAACGCGGTCTTTTCTTGTTAATAATATAAACTTTCCCCTTGCGGCGAATCACCTGACAATCCGCCGTTCGTCTCCTGACTGATGCTTTTACTTTCATCGCTTTGTCTTATTTTTTCTATTAAAAACGTAAGAGAAAAAATTTAGCATAATGAATATCAATGGCAAGCCATCAATACGCTTTTTTTATTCTTTTCCCCCTTGCGTTAAAATCTCCGGTTCATTTTCTGTAATCAAAATGGTATGCTCATAATGCGCCGAGGGCTTGGCGTCCACCGTCACGACCGTCCAACCGTCTTTCAATATTTTAACCGCGTTCCGCCCTAAATTGACCATCGGCTCGATAGCCAAAGTCATCCCCGTCTTCAACTTAGGCCCTGTCGCGGCTTTGCCGTAATTGGGAATCTGGGGTTCCTCATGCAGTCGGCGACCCACTCCGTGCCCCACAAAATCTCTCACAACAGAATAACCGCCTGAAACGACATGATTTTCAATGGCAGACGAAATATCGCCCAATCTTCTTCCATTCAAAGCTTTAGCGATACCAAGATAAAGCGATTCCTCGGTTCGCCGCATGAGACGTTCCACTTCTGGAGAAACCGCTCCTACTCCAACAGAAATCGCCGTATCGCCGACCCATCCGTCGAGAACAATGCCCACATCCAATTTCACAACATCACCATAAATCAATTTTCTCTCGCTCCCAATGCCATGCACCACTTCTTCATTCAGCGAGATGCATATATTCCCCGGGAAGCCTCGATAATTCAAAAACGCGCTCGTGCCGCCTATATCCTTAATCAAGCTTGCCGCATAACGATCAATTTCGCCTGTCGTGATTCCAGGAGCAACCATCGCCGCGAGTTTGTCTCGAATTTTTGCCACAGCTCGGCAACTTCGACGCATCCCCTCGATGTCTTCCTTCGATTTGATGGGAATCATTTCGGAAGTTTACCTCGCTTGTATCAAGCTGGCGACAATGCCGCCCAAAACCAACACGCCAACGATCGCCAACAGCCAAACGAGTTTATCCTCGCCGATGGTTTCTCCGGAAGCTCCCGGCGCCGTGGATCGACCGCGCAAACGTCCGCGCTTCAAAAATCCGTCGTAGTGGCGTTGCAACAAATGCGTTTCCATTTGCCGCATCGTATCGAGCATCACGCCGACGATAATCAACAATCCAGTGCCGCCGAAAAATTGAGCCGTAATCATGGGGATTTTAATCAATTGATTGATCATCATGGGCAAAATGGCCAACACCGTCAAAAAGATTGCTCCTGCAAAAGTCAGCCGCGTCATCGAATAATCCAAAAATTTCGCTGTCGGCTCACCGGGGCGAACTCCCGGAATAAACCCGCCATGACGTTTCATGTCATCGGCAATCTGTGTAGGATTGAACACCATCGCCACCCAAAAATAAGAGAAAAAGAAAATCATAGAACCGGAGAGAACATAATGCATCCATCCGCCCGCCAACATTTGACTGAAGCGCACCGCCGTCTGCCAATGCGGAAAAACCAGCGAAATCAAAGTCGCGGGAAACAATAGAATAGAATTGGCAAAAATGATCGGCATCACGCCGGAATAATTGACTTTGAGAGGCAAAAATGATGTTTGCCCGCCGTAAACTTTATTGCCGCGCACTTGCCGCGCATACTGCACGTTGACCTTGCGCATCGCCTGCGTGATCATAATCGTCGCCGCAATCACAAGGAAAAGAAATCCTATCAACAGCACCAACAACATCGGGCTCGCTGCTTCTTTACCACTTCCCACAGGAGGCACAAAAACGTTCCAACCCGCCACCAAAGCGGCCGGTAACCGCGCCACAATACCAATGGCAATCACCAAAGAAATACCATTCCCAATCCCTTTATCGGTAATTTGCTCGCCCAGCCACATCAACAACATCGTGCCCGCAGTCAATGTCACAACGGTCACAATTCTAAAACCCCATCCTGGATCGGGCACTAAAGGACCAAATTTTGCAATCACAGGCTCAATGCCTTGAAAAATCGGTATCGTTTGCGGATGTTCAAACCCAACCGCCAAAAGCCAGCCTTGAATAAAACAAAGCAACAACGTTCCGTAACGCGTGTACTGAGTAATTTTCTGTCTTCCGCCTTCTTCTCTCGCCAGTTTTCCGATGCTCGGAATCACGCCCGTCGCCAATTGCATCACAATGCTAGCGCTGATGTACGGCATAATCGTCAGCGAAAAAATCGCGCAATTCTCAAGAGCGCCGCCACTGAACAAATTAAACAATCCTAAAATACTGCCTTGGTTTTGCTGTTCCACCACCTGTTTGAAATATTCGCCCAGAACCTGCGGATTGATGCCAGGACACGGTATTGCCGCGCCCAATCGCACAAACACAATCAATGCCAATGTGAACAGAATCCTTTGCCGAAGTTCCGGAATCTTAAGACAGTTGGCAAATGCAGAAAACATACGCTGAGACTATTCTTTTTTAGCAACTTTCTTCTCAACCGTTTGAACTTTGCCGCCCGCTTTTTCCACTTTGGCTTTTGCGGACGCGCTAAAAGCATTTACCACCACGGTGAGCTTTTTCTTCAACTCGCCGTCGCCTAAAAGCTTGACGCCGTCCCACGTGCCGGTCACCACGCGTTTTTCGCGGAGCGCTTTTTCGTCCACCGTCGCGTTTTCCTCAAAAATATCGAGCGACTTCACATTGACGGGAGCGTAATTGATATGAAAATCCGCGTTGTTGAATCCGCGCTTGGGCATTCTGCGAATGAGCGGCATCTGACCGCCTTCAAATCCAAGACGAATCGTTCCGCCGGAACGTGCTTTTTGTCCTTTATGACCGCGTCCGCTCATTTTTCCGTGACCGGAACTTTCGCCGCAACCGAGTCGTTTGACGCGATGCTTGGCGCCGGGTCTGGGTCTTAACTGATGCAATCTCATAAATCTATTCCTTCTTTGATTTGCCGCGAAGTTCAAAAATCGTTTCGCGTTTGCGTAATTGATGCAGCGCTGCCAGCGTCGCTTTGACCACGTTCGACGGATTGCTGGAACCTAACGATTTTGCTAACACGTCGCGTATTCCCACTGCCGCCAAAACCGCGCGCACGCCGCCGCCGGCAATAAGCCCTGTACCGGGCGAGGCCGGTTTGAGCAAAACTTTGCCGCCGCCGAATTCTCCATAAACTTCGTGAGGAATCGTGTTGTTATGCACTTCCACGCGCTCCAGATGTTTGCGAGCAGAATCGGTCGCTTTGCGAATCGATTCGGAAACTTCATTAGCTTTTCCAAAACCGATGCCGACTTTACCCTTCGTATCGCCCGCCACAACCAACGCGCTGAAACTAAAACGGCGTCCGCCTTTGACCACCTTGGCGCAACGATTGATGAACACTACTTTTTCAAAAAGATCGGATTCTTTTTTCTCCGTCATGCGAACATTGCGTCCGCCTCGGTCTCCTCGTCCTCGACGTTTCTTTGGACTTTCCTCGACTTCCTCTTCCACCTCGACAACCGGAGAGATCACAGCCACGGGTGTTTCCGTTTTTGCGATTTCGGGTTCTTCTTTTTTGATGTCTTTCTCTTCTGCCATAAAATTAAAATTTCAATCCGCCCTCTCGTGCGGCATCCGCTAACGCTTTGACTTTGCCGTGGTACTTGAATCCACCTCGATCAAAAACAACTTCGGAAACACCCTTGCTCTTCGCGCGCTCGGCGAGAAGCTTGCCTACTTGAGCCGCAGACGCCGCATTTGGGCGCAATTTTTTCAACGCCTTTTCGGTCGTCGCCACCGCCAACAACGTGCATTGTTTTTCGTCATCGATGACTTGGGCGTAAATATTCTGTCCGCTAAAATACACGCTCAAACGCGGACGTTTTCCCGTGCCTGTGACTTTCTTGCGAATGCGCGTATGCAATCGCTCGCGAATTTCTTTTCTATTTTGACTTTCTTTCATACCCTTTATTTGCTTTGAGCTGTCTTGCCTTCCTTGCGCAAGACGTGTTGACCTTTATAACGCACGCCCTTGCCTTTGTACGGCTCCACCGGATAACAACGATAAATCGCCGCCGCAAATGCTCCTACCAATTCCTTGTCGATACCGGCAATCGTAATGGCGACGTTTTCCGTCACCGTGACTTTTAATCCGGCTGGAATAGGCAAAAGAATCGGATGCGATTTACCCAAGCTTAAATTCAAATTCTTTCCTTGCACTGCCGCGCGAAAACCGACGCCCTGAATTTCCATTTCTTCAACGTAACCCTCCGTTACGCCGATGACCATATTGGCCACCAGACTACGCATCGTTCCGTGCAACGCTTTTTCGCGTTTGGATTCGCCTTTGCGCTGAATAAGAATGTTTCCATTTTCCACGCGCGCCTGAATCAGTTCATGCATCTCGCGCTCCAATTTACCTTTTGGTCCCTCAATGAGAACCTTTTGGCCTTGGACTTGCGCTTTCACCTTTTCCGGCACAACAATCGGTTTTTTACCTACTCGTGACATAAATTTTACCACACATAGGCAAGCACTTCGCCGCCCATATTTTGTTTCTTTGCTTCGTGTCCGGACATAACGCCCTTCGAAGTGGACAATATCGACACGCCCAATCCTCCGAGCACTCTCGGAATTTCCCTCGAGTTCACATAATGCCTCAATCCGGGTTTGGAAATCCTGCGAATGCCTTTGATCGCTTTTTGCTTCCCCTGCGTTTTGAGTTGCAAGACCAACACTTGCTTGTCGTCGCGCTTATCCAATGAAAAATCACGGATGTAGCCTTCGTCTTTTAAGACTCGGGCGACACTGCCTTTCATTTTTGAATAATGAGAAGCCATCTCTGCTTTGCTCGCTCGATTCGCGTTGCGAATCTGCGTTAAAAAATCACCTAAAGGGTCTGTTTGCATAACACATTACCAACTTGCTTTTTGAACGCCGGGGATCAATCCCGCCAACGCCATTTCGCGGAATTGAATTCTACTCACGCCGAAACGGCGCATATACGCGCGGCGACGGCCTGTGATACTACAACGATTGTACACCTTGGAAGAACACGTATTCTTCTTGCGCCCTCGTCCGGCTTTGACGCCTTTTTTGAGGCGTTGTTGCTTATTCATCCAGCATGTTTTTGCCATAATTTATTTCTCCTCCGCTTTCGCCTGCGCTTTCACGGCTCCGCTACGAATCACAAACGGCATGCCCAAGAGCGCCAAAAGTTCGCGGGTTTCATCTTTCGAACGCGCGGTCGTGACAATCGTCACATCCATCCCCAACGTTCGTTTGATTTTATCCAATTCAATCTCGGGGAAAATCGTGTGGTCTTTGATGCCCAGCGTATAAGCGCCGCGTCCGTCGAATGCTTTCACCGACACACCGCGAAAGTCGCGAATGCGCGGCAACGCCATAAACATAAATCTCAACAGAAAATCGTACATCATTTTTCCACGAAGCGTCACTTTGCATCCGATTTCCTGTTGCTTGCGCAATTTAAAATTCGAAATGCTTTTCTTCGAGCGCGTCTTCGCTGTTTTTTGACCCGTGATCAATGCCATATCGCGTTGCGCGTCTTCCAAGGCCGCCTTGATATCTTGCGCCGAGCCGACGCAACAATTCAGCACCACCTTGGTGATCTTCGGAACTTCGTTGATATTTTTGTATCCGCGTTTTTCTTTCAACGCGGGCAACACGCGTTCCCGATAATCTTTAAATAAATCCGAGGTAACCATAAACCGCTATTTCTCTGCCTTGGCATTCGCCTTGGCATCACCTTTCGTAACAACAACAACATTGGAGATGTGAAGCGAACCTTCGCGCTCCTCAATGCCGCCTTTCGGGTTATTGGGATTTTTGCGCGTATGCTTTTTCATCATATTCACGCCTTCCACAATCACCCGGTTTTTCTTTTTCAAAACCTGCAATACTTTTCCGCTCTGTCCGCGATTCGCTCCGCAGATCACCTTCACTTCGTCGCCGCGCTTCACGTGAAAACTCCCGTACGACGGAGCTTTTTTCTTTTTCCATTTGCTGAACATGCTCATAAAACCTCCGGCGCCAGTGAAATAATTTTCATAAATTTATCGCGCAATTCGCGCGCCACGGGACCAAAAATGCGCGTGCCGATGGGATTATTATCTTTGTCAATAATCACCACGGCGTTCGTGTCGAACCGCAAATGCGAGCCGTCGAGCCGCCGAATGGCTTTGCGCGTACGCACCAAGACCGCGCGCACCACTTGTCCTTTTTTTACCGTGCCGTCGGGCGCGGCTTCTTTGACATTGGCGGTGACGACATCGCCGATGACGGCGTGCAGTGAATTCTTTTTTCCAATCACGCCGATCATGGAGACCTTTCGGGCTCCCGTGTTATCCGCGACATCCATCCAAGAACGTACCTGAATCATACAATTACCTTAATGCTTGAGAATCTCCACGAGTTTCCAGCGTTTCAATTTGCTCATCGGACGAGTCTCTTCGATGCGCACGCGGTCGCCCAAAGCGGCCTTTTGCTCTTCATCATGCGCATAAAAGCGTTTCGTCCTTTTTATAATCTTTTTAAATTTTGGGTGAGGCACGCGGCGCACCGTCTCGACAACAATCGTCTTGTTCATCTTCGTGGACACCACTTCTCCCACTTGTTCTTTGCGCGCTTTAACTGTTTCGCTCATAAAAATCCTTTACGCTTTCGCCGTCTTTTCCAGACGTTTCGCGCTCAATAATGTTTCAATTCTCGCGATGGTTTTGCGAATCTCCTGAATACGGCTCGGTTTTTCCAACTGACCGCTCTGCTGTTGAATGCGCAAGTGCAATTGCTCTTGCTTCAAATCTTTGATCTTCGCTCTCAATTCGTCTTCGTTCAATACGCGCAAATCCGCCATTTTCATACGACCACCTTTCTATTACGGGCGATGAAACGCGTGGCGAACGGCAATTTACCCGCCGCCAAACGGCATGCTTCGCGCGCGATCGACTCCGACAAACCGTCCATCTCAAACAAAATATTTCCCGGCTTAATCACCGCGACCCAATATTCCGGCTGTCCTTTTCCTTTACCCATTCGGGTTTCCGGCGGACGCGATGTCACCGATTTATCTGGAAAAACTTTGATCCAAAGTTTTCCTTTGCGCTTCATGTAGCGGTTCAACGCCACGCGCGCCGCTTCAATCTGAATATTGGTCATCCACGCGCGCTCCAAGGTCTGCAATCCATACGCGCCGAACGCCAGATCGACATTTCTGGATGCGCAACCTTTGCGACTGCCACGCTGGCTTTTGCGATACTTTACTCTTTTGGGCAATAAAGGCATAACATTAAGCGGATTTCGCCGCTTCCTCCTGCTTCAAACAAATCCATACTTTCACGCCGACTTTGCCCGCGATGGTGCGAGCTTCGTAAAATCCGTAATCGATATTCGCGCGCAGGGTATGCAGAGGCACTTTGCCTTCGCGGTATTGCTCCGCGCGCGCGATTTCCGCGCCGCCCAAGCGTCCCGCACAACGAATCTTGATGCCGTCCGCGCCGAAATCCATCGCCGTCTGCACGGCTTTTTTCATCGCGCGACGGAACGAAATTCTGCGCTCCAATTGCAATGCGATATTTTCCGCCACGAGTTGTGCGTCCAACTCCGGCGTTTTGATTTCCTTTACATCCAACATCAAATCTTTATCCGGAACAAATTTGCGAACTTCCTCTTTGAGCTTGTCCAATTCGCTCGCTTTACGCCCAATCACCAATCCCGGACGCGCCGTGTGCAACGTCACGCGAATGCGATTCGCGGCGCGCTCGATCATAATCTTTGAAATCGCCGCTCCTTCCAAACGCTTCCGCAAATACTCGCGAATGTCCCAATCTTCTTTCAGAAAAATTGGAAAATCTTTTTTATTGGCATACCACACCGAACGCCAATTGCGGTTGACGGCCAATCTCAATCCAAATGGATGTACTTTTTGTCCCATAAAACTATTGTTTCCCCTCGCTCTTGGAGGCTTTTACTTTTTTCGATTTTTTCTTTTCTCCTTCGGGTTTTTCTTCGCGTTGAATTAAAACGACAATAAAATGACTGGTGCGTTTGCGAAGCGGCCATGCGCCGCCGCGCGCCGTCGGCTGGAAACGCTTGAAAACCGGACCTTCGTTCACCGCGGCTTCTTTCACCATCAATGAATTCGCATCGAGTCCAAAATTATTTTCCGCGTTCGCCATGGCGGATTTGAGCGTTTTTTCCATAAAGCGCGCCGCTTTCACGGTCGAAAAACGCAACACTTCCATCGCTTCATTCGCGGAAAGCCCGCGAATATGCCGCGCCGTTTCCCGCGCTTTGTACGCCGAAATTCGCGCCATTCTTGTTATCGCTTTGACTTCCATAATTACCTCTTAAAATAAATTTTTTTGACAGAATTTACAGAATGAAAAGAATTAGCTCCGCACCCTTCCGCCCCAAGAACAATGAGGGGTAAAGGGGCACGGAGTAATTCTGTAGTAATTCTGTTCATTCTGTCTAAAAATAATCTGTCTAAAAATCTATTCATACTATTTAGTCACTTTCTCAGTGTGTCCGCCGTGTTTTTTGAAGATGCGCGTCGGAGCGAATTCACCCAACCGGTGACCCACCATGTTTTCCGTGACAAATACCGAAATAAAATTCTTTCCGTTATGAACAAGAAATGTGTGCCCGACCATGTCCGGCACAATCATCGAACGCCTCGACCACGTTTTGATTGGCTTTTTGGAATTGCTTTGATTCATCTTGATGATTTTTTCCAAAAGATGATCGTCAACAAACGGACCTTTTTTAAGACTTCTGCCCATAAATTATTTCTTCCTCCGTTCAACAATAAATTTGTTACTCGGTTTGTACTTCGCGCGGGTTTTCTTGCCCTTTGCCAATTGACCCCAAGGCGAAACAGGTTGTTGGCGTCCGCCGCCGCCTTTACTCTTGCCCTGACCGCCGCCCATCGGGTGATCAATTGGATTCATCACCATGCCGCGCACGTGAGGACGTTTCCCCAGCCAGCGACTGCGTCCGGCTTTTCCCACAACGCGATTTTCGTGTTGTAAATTTCCGACTTGCCCGATTGTGGCGTAACAACTGGTGTGAATTTTGCGAATTTCTCCCGAAGGCAATTTCACGTTCGCGTAATCGCCATCGATGGACGAGACAATCGCCGCGTTGCCCGCCGAACGAACAATCTGCGCGCCGCGTCCCGGAATCATTTCCAAATTGTGCAAAGGCAATCCAAGAGGAATATTTTTAATCGGCAAGGAATTGCCGACTTCCGGCGGAGCTTCCGGACCAGATTGAACTTTTGTGCCAACTTGCAATCCGTTCGGAGCAATAATATACGTTCTTTCTTTGTCGTCGTACTCCAAAAGCGCAATGCGCGCCGTGCGGTTCGGATCGTACTCGATGCCGATCACTTGCGCCCAAGCGCCGCGTTTGGCGCGATGCCAATCGATATTGCGATAATGACGTTTGTGTCCGCCGCCGCGATGACGCGATGTCAGCCGTCCGTAGCAATTACGTCCGCCGCTCTTGCGCATGGGTTCGAGCAAGGCTTTCTCCGGCGTCTTTTTCGTAATATCCGCAAAGTCCGCCAACGCGGTGGTTCGCAGAGCCGGAGTCAAGGGTCTAAAAGTCTTTAATGCCATAACTACCTCGTAAAAATCAATTTCTTAGACAGAATTAACAGAATTGCTGCAGAATTACTCCGTACCCCTTTACCCGCCGTTTGGATTATGCTTTCCAAAGGGCCATAGGGCGCGGAGCTATTTTTTTTCATTCTGTTCATTCTGTCTAAAAATCTATTCATACCAATTCGATCTTCTCGCCTTCCTTCAAAGTAACGATTGCTTTTTTCCAACTGCGTTTGCGCCCGACGCCCATGCGAGTGCGTTTCCATTTGCCTTTGACGTTCATGACGCGCACGGCTGTGACGCTTTTCTTAAAAAGTTTTTCCACGGCGGCGCGAATTTCCTGCTTGGTGGCTTTGGTATCCACATCAAAGACGTACTTGCCTTTTTCGTTGAGCAACGTCGCCTTTTCCGTAATGCGGGCGGTCTTAATAATATCAAATGGGTCTCTCATATTACGCTAAACGCTTCGCCAAAACCGGCAATGCGTCCTCCACAATTAAAACTTCCGCGCGGCGAATCAAATCTTCCGCATTCACTTGATTCGCTTCGAAAATATCCACTTTCGGCAGATTTCTTCCCGCCAACACCAACATCGCATTCTTTTCTTTGGTCACAATCGCCAACGACTCCGGCAATTTCGCTCCCTGAATCAATTTCGCCAATTCGCGGGTTTTGGGAGCTTTGAGTTCAAACGCAGAAACTACATGAATGCGGGATTGTTTGGAAAGTTCGCTCAACGCTTTTTTCAGCGCGGCTTTTTTGGTTTTCTTGGAAATCTTCTTGGAAAAATCTCTCGGTTGAGGTCCGAAAACAACGCCGCCTCCGCGCCAAACCGGCGACGCCGCATATCCTGCGCGCGCGCGTCCTGTTCCTTTTTGACGCCACGGCTTCGAACCGGACAAATTCACCGTCGCTTTGGTCAATGTTCCGCGAGTACCCGCGCGACGATTGGCTTGATAACCCACCACCGCATCGTGCAACGCCTGCGTGCCCTTGCCATTGGCAATGAGTTTCACGCCCAACGCTTTTTCCATTCCCGCCAAATCAACATTTCTTGTGATCTTCATATCTTACGCCTTTTTGGGTTTCGTTTTTTTCACGGCGTCGCGAACAATCACGTAACTTCCGCACGCGCCGGGAATCGCCCCGCGCACTAAAAGTACATTGTCGTCCTGACGAACTTGCACGACCTTCAAGTTTTGCACCGTGGTACGGTTATCGCCCATGTGACCGGGCATACCCATGTTTTTGAAAATACGTCCTGGCGTCGAACGGCAACCCACCGCGCCGTTGCGACGGTGAGTGGTGGAACCGTGCGCATCGCCTTGACCGTGAAAGTTGTGCTTGCGCATGACGCCTTGAAAACCTTTGCCTTTGGAAACTCCGATGACGTCCACAAATTGTCCCGCCTCGAATCGCGAAACCAAAATTTCCTGACCGAGCGTCGCTTCTTCGCCCTCCGCCAAGAGACATTCGCGCACGAACGCCTTGGGTTCAACATTGGCTTTCTTAAAATGCCCCTGTTGCGGCTTGGCCGTTTGACGCGCCGATTTTGCTCCGACGGCCAACTGCATCGCGCGATAGCCGTCTTTTTCGACCGTCTTGACTTGCGTCACGACGTTCGGATCCGTCTGAATGACCGTGACAGGCGTAGCGACACCGCTCTCGTCGTACACCCGAGTCATCCCCATCTTTTTACCTAAGACGATACTCATAATTTTTTAAATCTTAATGGTGATATCCACGCCCGCGGGCAAGTTAAGTTTCTTGAGTTCATCCACCGTTTTGGATGAAGGCTCAATGATGTCCAACAGCCGCTTGTGCGTGCGAATTTCAAATTGATCCATGCTCTTTTTGTCAACGTGCGGCGAACGATTCACTGTATATCGTTCCGTCTTGGTCGGCAAAGGAATAGGCCCGGCTACAATCGAGCCCGTACGCTTCACCGTTTCCACAATGTCCACCGTCGCTTTGTCCAACAAACGATGATCGAAACTTTTTAACCGAATCCGTATGCGCATTTTACTCATAAATTTTTATAGAATTTTTTTGACAGTTTTTTTGACAGAATTAACAAAATGAAAAGAATTTGCTCCGCGCCCTTCTGCCCCAAGAAAAACGCAGGGTAAAGGGGTACGGAGTAATTCTGTAGAAATTCTGTTCATTCTGTCTAAAAACCTCTTCATATTATCCTTTTTTATTCTGATCCAAAATCGCCGCCATGATTTGCGCGGGTACTTGCTCGAAATGCGAAGGCTCCATCGAATACGCCGCGCGTCCTTTCGAGAGAGAGCGAATCGTATTCACATAACCGAACATTTCCGCCAATGGCACCAAGGCGCGAACAATCGACGCGTTGTTTTTGGATTCCACGTTTTGAATTCTTCCGCGACGGCGGTTGATGTCGCCCAAAATATCGCCTTGATATTCGTCCGGCGTCACGCATTCCACGTCCATGATCGGCTCCAACAAAATTGGATTACCTTTTTGCATCGCGTCTTTCACGGCAAAAATCGCCGCCATCTTAAATGCCAATTCGCTCGAATCGACTTCGTGATACGAGCCGTCCAAAATTTTGATGCTCACATCAATGACCGGACTGCCGTTCAAAATTCCGTTGAGAAGTGCTTCTTCGACGCCTTTTTTCACAGCAGGGATATAATCTTTCGGGATATTTCCGCCGACGACTTTGTTTTCAACCGTAATCCCCTTGCCTCGCTCCACCGGCTCCATGCTCAAAATCACGTGTCCGTACTGACCGCGTCCGCCGGATTGCTTGATGAGTTTGCCTTCGCCCTGCGACGCCTTGAGCGTGGTTTCGCGGTACGCAATCTGCGGCGCGCCGGCATTGGTTTGTACGTTAAATTCTCTCTTCATGCGGTCGCAAATGATCTCCAAATGCAATTCGCCCATTCCCTTAATAATCGTTTGTCCCGTCTCTTCATTGCTCTGCACTTGAAACGTCGGGTCTTCTTCGGAAAGTCTCTGCAATGCTTCGCCCATTTTTTCGCGGTCGCCTTTGGTCTTTGGCTCCACCGCCATCGAAATCACCGGCTCAGGGAAACTCGGCGGCTCGAGCATGATTTCAAATTCCTCGTCGCACAATGTGTCGCCCGTCGAAATATTCTTCATTCCCACCGTCGCGGCAATGTCGCCCGCGAACACCGTGTCCAAATCCTCGCGTTTGTCGGCTTGAATCTGAATCAAACGACTCACGCGCTCGCGTTTGCGTGTTCTGGGATTATAAATATAACTGCCCTTGGTCAACGTTCCCGAATAAACGCGGAAGAAAATCAATTTACCCACAAACGGATCCGCCCAGAGCTTGAACGCCAGCGAGCAGAATTTTTCCTTGTCGTCGGTCGGCGCGTCAACTTTGCGCGATGTCTCATCCGGGTCCACGCCCGTCGCGTGCGGAATATCCAAAGGACTCGGCAAATAATCAATCACCGCATCCACCGCCGTTTGCACGCCCTTGTTTTTGAAGGCGGAACCGCCGATGACCGGCACAAATTGATTGGTCACCGTCAGACGGCGAATCGCTTGCTTCAGTTGCAACGTCGTCGGACGCTTTTCATGCAAATATAAATCGCCGACTTCTTCGTCCTTATCCGCCACCGCCATGATCAAATCTTCGAGCGCTTGTTCTGCCTTGGCTTTGAGTTCGGCTGGGATTTCTGTGATTTCGTAGGTAGAACCCAATTCGTCGTTGTCGGAATAAATAATCGCTTTCTGATTCACGACGTCGATTTGACCCTTGAGTTGGTCTTCGGCGCCCATCGGAATCAAAATTGGCCAAGCATTCGCGCCGAGTTTACTGCGCATTTCGCTCACGGCATTTTCAAAATTTGCGCCGACGCGGTCCATTTTATTAACAAAAGCAATTCGAGGCACATTATATTTGGTTGCCTGACGCCACACTGTTTCGGACTGCGGTTGCACACCCGCCACGCCGCAAAATACCGCAATCGCTCCATCCAATACGCGCAAAGAACGCTCGACTTCCGCGGTGAAATCCACGTGCCCCGGCGTATCAATAATATTGATGCGGTTTTTGGTGTTTTCAAAAATCTTAACCAGCCCTTCTTCCTTTTTCACAGGCCAGAAACAAGTCGTTGCCGCAGAAGTGATCGTAATACCGCGTTCGCGCTCTTGTTCCATCCAATCGGTCACCGTTGTGCCGTCGTGCACTTCACCCATTTTATGAATCGTGCCTGTATAAAATAGCACACGTTCCGTCAACGTGGTCTTGCCCGCGTCAATATGCGCGCAAATTCCGATGTTGCGGGTTCTCTCCAATGAATAAGCTCGTTTTGCGTCCGCCATAAATCCCTCTTACCAACGCAAATGCGCGAACGCTCTATTCGCCTGCGCCATGCGATGCACATCGTCGCGCTTCTTAATCGCATTGCCTTGTCCGGCGGCGGCTTCTTTCAATTCCATTGCCAAAGCTTTTTTCATCGGTATGCCTTTGCGTTTCAACGCGCTATCCACCATCCAACGCACTGCCAACGCAACTTGTCTTTCCTGCGGCACTTCCATTGGAATCTGATACGTTGCTCCGCCCACGCGCCGCGATTTCACTTCAATCTTCGGTTTTGCGTTTTCAATCGCGCGGTTAAAAATCTCCAGAGGATTGCTGTTGCCACTACCTTCATTCACCATATCAATAGCTCCATAAACAATTTTGGATGCTGTTGATTTCTTTCCTCGCTCCATCACGGTATTGATTAAACGCCCCACCAACACATTCTCATAAAGAGAATCCGGTAAAACTTCACGATGCTCTGCTCTACGTCTGCGTGCCATAACAAATCCTTATTTCTTATCCTTTTCAGCGCCGGCGGCTTTCGGCTTCTTCACGCCGTACTTACTGCGCGAAACCTGACGCGGCAATTTATTCGTATTGCTCGGTCCCGAAGCGCCCAAGGCATCCAACGAACCGCGCACAATGTGATATCTCACACCCGGCAAGTCCTTTACGCGTCCGCCGCGCACCAGCACAATCGAGTGCTCCTGCAAATTGTGTCCCTCGCCCGGAATATAACAAATCGCCTCATAGCCGCTGGTCATACGCACTTTCGCCACTTTTCTCAAAGCCGAGTTTGGCTTCTTGGGCGTGCGCGTCATCACCTGCAAGCAAACGCCTCTGCGTTGAGGACACCCCTTCAGCGCCGGCGACTTCGTCTTGCGCCGCGCCTGCGATCTTCCATTCCGAACCAATTGATTAATCGTTGGCATTTTCTTTTACCTTTTTAAATTTTCCCTCGGCGTAAAAAAAATAACCCGGGAAAATACCCGGGGCGCGCTTTCTTTCCTTGCTTTCGCATGGAGGACGACACAGGAGATGCTCTCCAGCCCCGTCGCACGCACTCTTATTTACACTCTGTTGCTGACATCATTTCCAGTCAGCCGACCCATTCAAGGGAAAGGTGAGTTTATGACTTTCAAAACCCATTGCAACTACTTTTTTTGGATTTTTTGAGATTTCTAAAAAAATACCACTTCCACAGACATCTTCAAAATCAACGCTTGTAAAAACCCCACAAAATCAACATCTAACAAACTACAAAAATTTTAAAGCTTAGATTCAGCTTCGGCGAGCAAGAGAAGAAATTCGTCGGATGTTTTGGCTTCGGCGAGTTTTTGACGGACACCAGAATCTTTGAGCAATCTGGCGAGCGAACCGACAACCGTGAGATAATCCGCCACCATGCGTTTAGGAGTGCCGATCACGAAAAGAAAATTTACTTTTTGATTACTGCTATCAAACCAGACTCCCTCCGCGCTACGCCCCACGGCAAGAATCATGTTATTGACATGATCTGTACGGGCATGAGGAAAAGCCACTCCGTTTTCCAAACACGTGCTCTCCACTCGTTCGCGCGCCAAAAGTTCCTCATAAAAAGATTGAAAATTCAGAATATCCGGATGTGTTGTCAGCAAAGAAGCCACTTCACGAATGCCGTCAATTCGCTGAACGCTCTTCAACTCAAGCTTCACATACTCGGACTTAAGAATTTTTGAAATTTTGGCTGGCATAAAGAGAAGTATTGGTTTTAGGCAGAAGGAAAAATTTTCACAAGACAAGGATTTATAAATTTGCGCCGCTCCATCGGAGCTTTTGGCTAACAATACCGTAAAAACTCGTTTCGGGAAGATGCGCCAGAAGCACAACTTCTTTGGCTTCGGAAAATTCTATCCGATCATGAGAACGAAGTTTCAGAAAAGCCACTCCATCCGTTTGCAAAATCATGGCCGGGCTATGCGAAGGTATCACCACGCAAAATTTTTCTTTTGTGTCTACGATCAATGGCCGATGCGTGATCGCATGAGCACAAATAGGCGTAATGGAAAACGCCGAAGCTTGAGGACTTAAAATAGGGCCTCCCGCGGAAAGCGAATAAGCCGTGCTCCCTGTAGGAGTGGCAAAAATTAAACCATCGCAATGATATTGTGTGACAGATTCGCCGTTGATTTCCGCATTGAGACGAATCATGTGAGAATGATTTCCGCGCGTCATAACCACGTCATTGAGCGCGCGGCCTTGTTGAATCAATCGACCTGAGCGATATATTTGAAAACTTAAAGCCGTACGCCGGCTGATGGTATAATCTCCCAATAAAACACGAGGCAAGGCCGTGTAAATTTCATCTTGAGGAATGGAAGTCAAAAATCCAAGAGAACCCAGATTGATACCAAGCAGAGGAATTTTTTTTGAGCTGATACGACGCGCCACTTGTAGCAATGTGCCGTCTCCGCCGCCCACGATCACCATATCTTCCGAACGAGTCGGAATCGGCGTCATCACAACTTTAGAAGCGGGAGAAGCGGCTGTCACCCATCGGGCGCGCACCTTATGTTGAGCAAAAATTTCTTGTAGACTTGTCTTCACACGACGCGCGGAAGCCTTATTGGAATTCAATACGACCAATACTTTTTTAATTTTCGCGCGCATAAAATGTAATCTATAATAGAATTATAAACGCACAAGGCTAATGCGCCAAAGGAGAATCTTTTGAAGGCTTTTCTGATAAATACCCAGGTAGCGAAATCCCATGCTTCTGTGCAATGATATTCGCTTCGGGTTCTACGCTCCCAATGCGCGCCATGCATTCCGCCAAACATCTTAATAGGCATTTTGGGAAGTCGCTTTTTTTTCTGTCTTTTTTGATATGATCGCTCATCAAAAGATTAATGTGTCGTTCGACTGAAAACGTAAAGGGCAAAAATGTTTTCTTTTGCGAAGGATTGTAAAGAGGCAAAATATCTTTACACTAAGAAAATAGAAATCTTATGAATCCATCCACTTCATCGGTCCCCGTTCAGATTCCTTTGCAAACCGTAATTAATGGAGTTCCGACGCCCATTTTTTATAAAGATACGAATTTGCTTTATTTAGGATGCAATAAGGCTTTCGAAGATTTCTTTGGCACGCGGCAAAAAGACATTTTAGGAAAAACGATTTTCGAATTTTATACAAGTCTTCCCAGCAAAGCGCAAAAAGTGCACACACAAGACGAAGATTTTTTGTCGTCGGATTTGGAACAATTGACCTACGAAGTCCCTCTCATGGACGCCCAAGGCAAGAAGCATCCCATGGTTGTCACAAAAACAAAGTTCTATCAAGAAGATGGAACTCTCGGCGGCTTTGTCGGCATTATGTTCGATTTTTCAAAGTATGAACAAACCGAAGAGGAATTGAAGCAAAAGCAGATTTATTTACGCACCTTGATGGATGCCATCCCACACCCTATTCTTTATAAAGACACCCAATTTAAATACATCGATTGCAACAAGTACTTTGCGGATTTTGCAAAAAACAGCAGGGAAGAACTGATTGGGAAAAATACGTTCGATGTTTTTCCTGAAGAACGCGCATGGTTGATTCAAGAGCGCGATACGCGCTTCATCGAATCTCCCGATCCTGTGGCGGTCTACGACGGCACGTGGCCGTACAAAGGCGAAATTCGCGACTTTATTGTTACGCGAGCCAAACTTTTCTATCCGGGAAACACGTTGGCCGGCTTTGTGACAACCATTTTTGACATTAGCGATCAAAAAAAATTGGAAGCCGAGTTGAAGCAAGAAAAATTTTTCTTGCGCACGCTGATGGATGCGGTGCCGACTCCTATCGCTTACAAAGACACGCATTTAAAATACTTGGATTGCAACAAAGCATTCGAGGCTTTTACGGAGCACCGACACGAAGACATCGTTGGAAAAACCGTTTTTGAATGCTTTTCTCCCGAGCGCGCTAAACGCATTCATGAGGAGGATAAAAAATTTCTTCATTCCAATCATCAAGAGACATCGTACGAAATCGAATTACCCGACCAAGGAGAAACAAAAGATTTTCATATCATCAAAACCAAATTTTATCTCGCGGATGGAACTCTCGGCGGCTTTGTCTCCACTATTTCCGACATCACCGATTCAAAACGCTTGAGAGAAAACCTGCGCGCGATTAATCAGCAGTTGGCTTTAAGAAACGAACAAATGCTGGAATCGGTTCGATTGCAAACCGGGATGCAGGGAAATCACGAAGAATTTACCAAACATTTCAAAGAAGCGTTTGTATTTGCGCGATCACGCGATTCGTTCAGTGGGGATTTTTACTGGTTTAGTCGAAGAGAAGATAAATTATTTCTAGCGGCGGCAGATTGTACGGGGCATGGTTTGACAGGAGCGCTGACAACCATGCTTTGTCATGCGTTGCTACATCAAATCGTGAACGAGCAAAATATCACTCAACCCGACGAAGTGCTCGCTCTCTTGGATGTTAAACTCCAAGCCGTCATGAAAAAAAGCAGAATTCCCAAAGAAGTTCCTGTGGGAATGGATATTGCATTTTGCTCTTTTGCGCCGCAGAAAAAACGCCTTCAATTTGCCGGCGCGCATCACGCGCTTTATTGCTTGCGCCACGGCCGCGTTAAAGAAATCAAAGGATCGCCGTTTACCATCGGCGGTCAGCATCGCCGCAAAGAAAAGTCCTTTCGACTCCATACGATCACCTTGCGTGAAGATGACGTTTTTTATCTCTCCAGCGACGGATTTCTGGATCAAATGAATCCGCAAAAAAAGAAATTCTTAAATAAAAACTTTATCCATCTTCTGGAAGAATCCCATGCGTTGACTTTAGCGGAGCAAAAAAAGAAACTCGCCCACGTTTTTGAATCGTGGAAAGGCGCTCAACATCAAACCGACGACGTGCTGATTTTGGGAGTGAAAATTTCCTGCAAAACGCATGCTTGAACACTTCTTGACTTCAAGCCTGCTCTTTTTCAAAATCGTATTGAAAGGTGGTAGCGCATGAAAAAGTGTCTATTCGTTCTTATTTCAATATTTCTTATAGGATCGCCTTTAATTCACAGCGAGACTCTCAAAATTCTTGAACTCACTCCTATTTTAGGAAAATTTAGGTTATCGGCTTGCGTGGACCCGTGGAAAGCTTTTGAGCAATATTCAAGCAGTGTCGCAAATCAACGCTTCAAAGAAATCGGAAAAATTCTTTGTCCTATTTCGGATTCGAAAAGCGGCTGGCAATTTTTCTTTGGCACTTCTGTAAGCGCGGTGAATGCTCTCAATGAAGAAACCATTTTGACTTTGTTTTACAACCCGTGGAGCGATGTCGCTCTAATCACAGAATGGAAGAAACAAGAAAACAAACCTATATGCACAGACGCCGAATTGGTTACCGGCGATATTTTGCGCAACAATAAAAATCCAATTTTAACACCACTCTGGCGACGCGAAGGAACAGCGCCTCCCCCTTTGGAAGTCATCGTCGCAACCAGCCGTACCATGAAAGATTTTTTAAAGCTCTACGTCAACGCGCACAAATCCAAAAATCCCACCGAATGGCGATCTCGCCTTCCCAATTTTTCGACTGAAAAAGAAATCAAAGGCAATGAAATGGCCGTGGGCGTTCTCTTTGGACAAGCTCTCGCGGCAATGCATGTTTTCTTCACTGAAAAAGATTTTGCTCCTGTGAAATCCCAAATGGCGCAAGTCCGCGCTTTGCTCATCGAGGGAAAAATCGATGAATTGCTGGCGCTCGCCAAGGATACCACCAAAGAAAATCAAGATGTCTTGCGCAAGATTCCTTTGGAATGGGACCGCGCCACCTTGATTTCTGTCGCCAAAAACTCAAAAAACACTTTTGTGTTTCTCAGCAGTTTTGAAAATCCGGAATACTTTGCCAGTTTTTGGTTCAAAGATGGATCCAAAGAGCCGTCGATCAGTCGCATCGACTGCATGGGACACACACTAACTTTTGAACAAATCGACGCGATTGTCAAAAAAGCGGGCATCGCAAAAAAGTGAGGAGACCTATGAACAAAATAATGCTCATTCTTATTGTTATCGGCATGTGCACGATATCGCCTCAAAGTTTTGCCATGGGTAAACGAGGGCAACAAGCCGCTTCCGATGCCGTCGATGCGGCAAATGCTCTCGGCAATAATGACGCCGCCCAACAAGCCGCGGGCGATGCTGGCGCGGCGATTGCCAAAGGAGGACAACATCTCGTGGATAAAGCTTATGATTTCGGACTCAATCACGGCGTGCCACAAGATAAAGTCAATGAAATGGCTAATACCGGATCAAAAGTTTTTGGTTACGGAAAAGCGATCGAATATACCGGCAAGGGAGCGCCTCATGTTGGATGGATAGCGACCTCCGCCGGACGCGCCACTGAGGGAGACTATTCCGGCGCTGTGATCGAAGGCGTCAACGGAGTGACTCGCACAACAGCCGTGGGCGCCATTGGTACTGCCGCCGGCGTTTGGGCTGGAGGAAAAGTTGGCGCGATGGCTGGTAGTTGGGGCGGTCCATTGGGCGCCGCCGCTGGATTTGTCATTGGTTGCGGCGCCGCTTGGGTGGGAGGACAAATTTGGGACAGCACAATCGGCGCAGGCGCCAATGCTCTTGATCAAAGGGTTCATGATTGGCAGTCCGATAGCGAATTTGCCGGTCCGCGCCATCCCTCCAACCGTCCTGAAAATGAAAGACCGGATTCCACAACGCGCAACATCGGACGCAATAACGCCCAGCAAACCACTCAAAATATCAATCGCACAATCAGCCGTCCTCCTTCCGGCGGAAGCGGCGGCGGCGGTGGCGGAGGAAGACCCGGCGGCTGTATCTGCCCACGATAAACAGCATTATAAACAGGTAACTCTATAACTCGATCCTCACACTCATTTGACACCCAAGATAGAGTTGAACCGAAAAAGTCATCATGGTTGCCTTTCCTTGACGAGGGGGTCATGGTTTCAACGACTCGTCCGAGCACACGCGAAGGACGTGGCGGTGAAAACTTGACCCCGAGTGGTTGTCCTCACAGCTTGCTTTCGTCATCTATTTTGCGCTATCATTATTCCATGTATTCACGAATTTATTTTTTTGTAATCAGCGCTTTCTTCTTACTTACCTTGGCATCTTCTGATGGTTGGGCAAAGCGAGAGCTGACGCCCGCAGAAAAAAATTGGGTGAGTGAAGCCAAAGCAAAATTAGACAAAGCTTACAGCGATCCTTCCTTAAGCAAAACCGAGCGAGTCAAACTCGTTCAAGAAGGCGCTCGCACGCTGAAAACTTACGGCGAGCCAACCTCATTCCCTCCGCGCGGCGGGATGCCATTAGAGCAAAATTTACAAGGCGCATACAATAAGGCGATGAAGGAAGCAAAAGCGCTCAATCAATTGCGGCAAGCTTATAGCGACGCCGTTTTCAAAGGAAAAATGAAATTCATCAATGACATGCAGATTGATGTTGTGGGTAATCAAATTTCTTTCCTTATCCCGGGACAACCTATCGCTGATCTTTCTATGGAGACCATAAAAAAAGTATTTGGGTGGGATTTTGCCCAAGGTTTTAACGCTGGAGATCGAGGCAATGCAAAGGGTTTAGCAGGTAAATTTAAGAATCTAGAGAATCTGAAAGACACGGCCAAGAGATGCGAAGACGCTTTCAATACCATGGAAGAAGAAGTGAAAAATTGGAAGAAAACAGTGGATGACTTCAAAACCCTCGAAGGCGATCTGGAAAAAGAGTTTGATAAAACAGCCGCTTCGACAACAACACTCAAAGAATTAAGAGACGACTATAAAGATAAAAAAGATAAAGATGGCAAAGACAAGAAGGACGAAAAGGACGAGAAAGACGATAAGGACAAACCACAACCTCCGCCTAAAAAAGAAGGCGAAGATGAAGGCGGCGACGACAAAGATAAGCCACAAGATTCAGGCACGACTTCTTCGACGGGAACATCCAGCAATGAATCGAAGAGTACAACGGTTGAAAAAGGCGCCGTGTGGGACAAAAAAGGAAATAAAATCACGCTTACGGAAGAAACGGATAAAGACGGGAATAAGAAAGTTATCTATACAACCACCAAAGATGGAAAAGTTATCGATACAAAAGTATATACCGATCACGACGCTCAGGATGAGCTCAAAAAGATAGCCAAAGACGCCGCCAAACAAGCTTCTCGCGATGCCGCTCGCACCACTGCGCGCCCTCCGCGCGGTTTCAGCGGCGGCGGCGGTGGCGGAGGAAGACCCGGCGGTTGCACTTGCCCACGGTAATTGTTTTCAATCAAAAATCAGTTCTGACGCAAGGCGCGGGTGATGTTCGGCAAATTCTTGGCTCACTTGCTTTGCCGTTTCAAAAAATGCGCGCCAATCTTCTTTGGATTGCGGCGGTGTAGGAGTTTTTAGCCACGCTTCCAGCCACATCAACCCAAAAAAACTGATGCGTTGATTCCAGTCTGAAGGCATATTTTTTTCCAACCACTGATAGGATTGCGGATATCGTTTTTGGATATCGATGGGTTGCCGCGATCCCACATTCAATTCAAACGTTAATTGATTTTTATTCGCCGCATATAAAACCAAAGGCGCAAACTCGCGCCACTTATTTTGTTCAGCAATTTTCTCCGCATAGCATGCATCCAATAGAACAATTCGCGCCGCATGTGGAGATGTGTTTTTCGGCAAGACAGATTCTAATGACCATTCTCCGCCCTTCACGTCCTCCCATTCGCCGTTTTTGGTTTGACGCGACGCCAAATAAATAATCTGTGCGTTTTCCGTGGTTGCAACGATGTCGTTAAAAAATCTTTGAGCGTTTTCTTGCGAGGGGTTGTTGCATGGAGACGTTTTTTTTAATTCCGGATACCACGCCTCCAGCGTTTTGCCAATGACTTCTCCGGTATTTTTCCAGCCTTCCAAAGGACGATGCGAATAGTCTGTATTGAGCAGACAAAAAAACTGCGCTGGTTGCCACGTTTCCGCGACAGCCAGCGCAGGCAAAAGAAACAATATTGCTAACTTAAACAATTAGAAATAATGGGTTGCTCCCACATTCACGTTGTGGTTATCAAAGTCGCTTTGGAAAGCGTCATAAGAATAACCGCCGTTGACCACCCAATCTTGCTCGACGGAGTAGCTGACGTTGCCGCCAACATTCATCCAGAGATCATCATTAGGAGTCACGTTGATAGCTTGCGATTCATCATGAACGATGAAGTTCGGCGTCAAATTCACGCCTAATCTCCACTCTTCGTTCACGGTATAGCCCACATTGGTCGCCCAAATCAATGAACCTGTGCTCGATGAGGTATTCGCCACGTTGATATTGTAATCATATTTCTGCATTGTCACCGAATAGGTGAGTGTAGAATTAACCGACCACTCTTTTTCCGACCAGAAACCGCCGATGTAAGGCGAAATCGTGTTCGAGTTCATGTTTGTATGAGTCGAGGTATTCACACCCATGGTGGTGTCCGTTTCGGAATTTCCAAAAGAAAACGACGAACCATAAATAAAGCAATCCCATGCGGTCTTCGACAAATAAAGCGTTCCCACAACACTGGTTGTGTCGCTGTGCGTATTGGTAATGGCATCGCCATCCGAAACACTGCCGGTGAGAATGCCGCCGACGTTGATGTCCCAGAAAGTAATCCAAGAAACACCCATCGTCGCCGAATGCACATCCGCATCAATGCCGCCTGCGCGTTTGTCATTGTTATAGCTGAAACCGTATTCCCAGAACATTTCAGGATAACGGAACCAATCGTCGCTCGCGCCCGTTCCGGCGTGCGTGACGAGGTTTTTCTCAAGACTATGCAATGATTTGAGAGTGGCTTTTTGCGGCATCAAGCGCTCCAATGCGGCAGGATTGCCGGCATTAAGATGCCGATCCGATCGAAGAATGGCTACTGACGCAGTGGCATACACCATCGCTCCCCCATTCAAAAGAGACGCTGCTACAATTGCTAATATGTATTTTTTCATAAGTTTTAGAGTTAGATTTGTTGTAACGCTACTTATACGGTACCTCATCGTCAAGCAAATATAAGAAATTTTTTCTAGGAAAATTCTACCTCCTAAATCTTAAACTGTTGGACGATTTCCCTCAGACGGTCGGACATCTTGGCAAGTTCCTTAGCGCTTGCATTAGTTTCTGTTGCGCCGCTGGAGACTTGTTGAGACGCCTGATTAATGCCTTGTATATTAGAGGATACCTGATTCGTCCCTTTTGCCGCTTCTTGCACATTCTTTGCCAACTCATTAGTAGCGCTAGAGATACCGCTCATCGTCTTTGCAATTTCATTCGTCGTTGCGGATTGTTCTTCCACCGCCGTCGCTATCGTCGATGCAATCTGATTGATCTCCTCAATCACTTTGGCAATGCCTTCTATCGTGGCAACTGAATTTTCCGTATTCTTTTGCATCTCAGCGATTTGACTTGAAATTTGCTCAGTCGCCTGCGCGCTTTGCCGCGCCAATTCCTTCACTTCATTCGCAACCACCGCAAATCCCTTACCCGCTTCGCCCGCGCTGGCGGCTTCAATGGTCGCGTTCAGCGCCAACAAATTCGTCTGATCCGCAATACTGCTGATAATTTCCACTACTTTTCCAATTTCTTTGGCGGAATTTCCTAACTTATTCATAATCTCGCGCGTCTCATTGGCTTGAACATTCGCTTGTTTGGCGATGTCCGCTTCGCGTACACAATTTTTCGACACCTCTGTCACCGAAGCATTCATTTCCTGCACGGAAGAAGCCACATTATTGACCGATTGCGAAATTTCCTCCGCCGTCGCCGCCATATTATTGACGTTGGCAGAAAGTTGCTCGCCCGCCGAGGCGACCGAAGTGGTTTGAGCATTCATTTCTTCGGAAGTCGATGCCATTTGATTGGACGCCGCCGCGAGTTCCTCCGAAGCCGAGGAAAGCGTACTCGCATTCTGCGCGAATTCTTTCAAAATCCCGCGCAGTTTAGTTGAGGTGGCATTCGAAGAATCCGCCAACACGCCGATTTCATCTTTCTGATGAATATTCGCCTGTTGAGTCAAATCCCCCGCCGCAATCGCCCGAATCAAATCCACCGTCTGACTCACAGGCTTGGTGATTCCTTTGGTAATAATAATGCCAAATGCCAGCGCAATCAAAAAGCCTCCTGTCATTCCTGCGGTAATAATCGTAGTGGAACTTTTCACATTCCCATGAGCTTCTTCCACCGCTGAAGACGCTTCTTTACTTTGATATTCCATGAGTGAATCCAAGACCTCCATGGTCGCGTTTCCTTTTTCGCGTATCTCGCCCATGGTTAGTTCCTGTAATTTTGTATAAGTTTCCAACGCTTGATTGGATTCCTGTAGCATCTTATCAAAATTGCCAAAAACGCCTTGCATACTGGGAACCATCTCTTGATTCAAGAAGGCGACAGCTTCTTGTTCTTGATTGGATTCGACGGCGTTTTTGATTTTTTTCACCGAGGAGTGAAATTTTTCGTGATGTTCATCCATCTCTGCGACTGTTGTTTTAAGTAAAGGATTCTTGGTTTCAAACGTTGCACGCCACTTACCATAATTGCATTGAGTATGATCCGTTCCTCCCTCAAACGTTTTTTTTGTTTTCAGCATCTCGTAGATTTTATTCACCACAGCAAAGTGATCGCCCTTGAATTTTTCCAACTTGCTCACCAAAGCATCCGGATTGTAAATGTCCTTTTTTTCCAATTCGTCTAAATTCGCAAAGAACTTTTCATTGGCTTTTCTCCATTCTGCGATTTTACTTTTGAGATCTTCAAATATTTTGATCTGCTCCGCATCGTTATCTTCTTTAATAATTGATTCGCTGACTTCCAGCGCCTTTAAATATTTTTCTCTCGCTTCGAGAATGTTTGGACGCTGGCGCTCTCTAACCTCTTTTGTTAAATAAGGTGAAAGCAGTGTGCGTTGAGCCGATTTAATCGATTCGAGTTGAGCGTCAACAATACCTAGATTTTCCAACAGTTTTAAATGAATGTCTCCGATAGTAGCGGCACTATTCCCTATTTTAGATGCTCCGCGCCATCCTACAATTCCCACAATTAAAACGATTGCGGCAACAATTAAAAAAGAGCCAATGAGCTTGGCTCCAAGCTTGATATTTTTCAGCATGAATTTCTCCGGTTAGGTTTAAAAAAAGGAGGGGATACCCCCCCCCGACGACTTGTTTATGCAGAAGAGTTTTTCTTTGTCGAGAAATATTCCCGATTGATATAGGAATATTTCCTACATCAAATTCGCGCCGAGTTCGGAAAGTTCTGAGCGTTCACCCTTGATGAGATTGACATGCGCGGCGAGCGATTGGCCTTTGAAACAATTGCGCGCATAAACTAATCCATTGGAATACGCATCGACGTAAGGATTGTCGATTTGCGCGAGATCGCCGATCATCACAAGTTTCGCGCCCTCACCCATGCGAGTCACAATCGTTTTCGTCTCATGCGGGGAAAGTTGTTGCGCTTCATCGACGATAAAGAAAACTCCGGGAATGGAGCGTCCGCGAATATGCGGCAATGCCTCCACCTCTAAAAGCCCCGCGGCCATAAGGCGTTCATGCGGTTTCATAGGGTGTTGTCCGTGATTATTATGCTGATTGTGTTCGTCGTCTTCTTTGCGCGCAGAATGTGGCTTACCTTGAAAAGCCGGCTCTTTGAGCGGACGCATAATGGACTCGATATTATCGTAAATCGGTTGCACCCACGGTTTCATTTTTTCCTCTTTGGTGCCCGGAAGAAATCCAATGTCGCGCCCCATCGGCACAATCGCGCGCGTGACGAGCAATTTAGTGAATTTTCCCTCGTAAATTTGTTGTAACCCAGCGGCAATACCCAAAAATGTTTTTCCCGTGCCGGCTTTGCCGTACACCGTGACAAGTTGCACTTGCGGATCAAACAGCGCGTCGATCAAAAATTGCTGTCCCAAATTTCTCGCCTGAATATGCGCCGCTCCGCGCACGGCAATGGATCGATTGCCCTGAATTCTTCTGAGCAATCCGTCGCCGATATGCTTCGCGGGAATCGTTTTCTGCTGTTCATCCTCGACGAGTAAATACGATCCCGGATAAATTTTTTCCACGACATCCGCATTTACCATGAATTCTCCGCTCGATGCGAATTTCTGCATGTCGTACACCGAAACGGACACTTTTTTGTAATCCGCCGCAAACACTTCGTCGTCTTTGACTTTGTCGGTGAGATAATCCTGCGATTCGATGCCGAGCAAGCGCGCCTTCAACTGCATGTTGATGTCTTTGCTGACCATGGTGACTGCCGTCGGCGTAGTCACCGCGATATAGACCGCGCACGCCAAAATCCGGTTGTCCGTTTTTCCGAAATCATGAAACAAGCTCTTCAATCGCTCCCATTGCTCGCATTTTTTTATATCGCGGTTCAAATAAGCGTTAAAAAGCAATTTGATTTCCCCGCCTTCTTCTTTTTGAAAGCCCGACGTCATGAAGCGTTCGCTCGGAAAAATTTTGTTCAATACGCGATGAGCTTTGCGCGCGTTGCGGCCGCGATCGGTTTGTTCCGTCTTGAACTTATCGAGTTCCTCCAAAACCTCCCCGGGAATATAAACATTGTTTTCCTCGAAACTGTAAATGCTCTCCGGATCGTGAATCAGCACGCTCGTGTCTAAAATATACGATTTCGCGCCGCCTCTTTTGCTTCGTGCTGAAATAGCCATTGGTTTGAGTTTATTTATTTTTTTAAAAAAATCCATTTTTAATAAATTTTTTGCTTGGCATCAATTTCACCCCACTAACAGTACTTTGAAAATTTTCTGGTCAACCGAGGTTTTTTGTCCTTTGAATACTATTATGAAACTTTCGTTTTGGATTCTCTTATTGGTCGGGTTCGCAACTTCTTTAACTTTCGCTCAAACTGAAAAACCGGTGGTACTTGTGGATAAGAAGGCGCGGTTTGATATTTACGTGGCGCCGATTACGGGGCCCAACGGCGAAAAAGCAACGCACGTTTTAGAAAATGATTTAAAAATGTCCGGCAGTTTTAATATGACCGCGCCCGCCGCCGCGGCTTTTACCGCAAACGCGCAACTCACGGAGAGCGGGCTAAGCGGTTCGGTCACGCCAAAAAATCAAGGTTCTCTTTTTAATAAAAATTTCGAAGGCGATTGGCGGCGCGCGACACATCTTTATGCCGACGCGATCATCGAAGCCATCACCGGCACGCAAGGATTCGCTTCGAGTAAAATCACTTTCGTTTCCGCGCACACAGGATCCAAAGAAGTTTATGTTTCAGACATGGACGGCGGCAACGGCCGTCAACTTACCAACGACAAAACCATCAGCCTCGGCCCTAAATGGTCTCCGAACGCCAAGCAAATCGCTTACACGTCGTATCGAAGTAATTTTCCGGACGTATGGGTTATTGATTTGGTTTCTTCCAAACGCAAACGCGTGGCATATTTTCCGGGATTAAACGGCCAACCGTGTTTTTCGCCCGATGGAGAAAAAATCGCTCTCACGCTTTCCAAAGACGGCAACACGGAACTTTACGTCATGAACGCCGACGGCACATCACCCATGCGCCTCACCAATACGCGCGGCACGGAGGCTTCGCCGACGTGGTCGCCCGATGGAAAACAAATTGCGTATGTTTCCGACAATCGCGGTTCGGCGCAAATTTTTACGATTCCCTCCAATGGCGGCGCGCCGAATCGCATCAAAACAAATTCTTCGTATGCAACCGAACCGGATTGGTCGCCCGACGGAAAAAAATTAGCTTACTCCATTATGGTAGGAGGACAATTACAGATCGCCATTACAGATTTGGCAACCAGCGAGCAAATCATTTTGACCGATACCAGTCACAACGAATCACCGACATGGACGCGCAACTCGCGGCATCTTGTTTACACGCGCAACGGACATTTTTATCTCCTTGACTCTCTAACCAAACAATCTCTACAAATTAATAATGGGTTGACCCGAAACTCGGAGCCCAATTGCTCGAAATGAGATATTTTAAAATTTTAATTCTTGCCGGACTCACAGCGATGTTGTTCGCCGCGTGTTCCAGTATGAATCCGCCAGAAAACCAAACCCTCTTTGAGGAACTCGGCATCTCGGGCGATGACGAGAATGATTGTTGTCCATAACTATGAAAAAATTCTTGAAACTCACTCTTCCTGTTTTAGCTCTTGCTCTCGCCGGTTGCGCCAGTAGTTCCAATCCTGCGGAAGATCAATCGTTCTCCGAATCCGGCGCCGGCGAAGAAAGTATCTATGATAGCTCCGTCGCCGGTGGCGGCACCGGTTCCTCATCGCCTTTGCCTGCGCGCGATGAATCCTTAAATCCCGACGGCGCGGATTATGAAACGCTCTCTGCGCACACCGTTTATTTTGCGTTTGATAGTTTTTCCATCGAAGCCGGCGAACGTCACAAAGTGGAAAACGTCGCCAAATGGATGCAATCCAATACAGATAAAAAAGTCGTTGTCGCCGGTCATTGCGATAATCGCGGCACAATTCAATACAACCTCGCGCTCGGCGAACGCCGCGCGCTCGCTGTGCGCGATTACTTGGTCGGCCTGGGAATCGACAAAAGCAAAATCTCCACCATCTCCTACGGCGAAGAACGTCCCGCCGTCGAAGGCGAAAACGAAGAAGCTTGGTCAAAAAATCGACGCGCCCAAATCGGCGTGCTGAAATAATTCAGAAGAAAAATTAAATTGCTTCTACGAAATCTTCCAAAGAAACATTTGCCTGCTTAAGGATGCTTTGAAGAGTTTTTGGAGCGATGTCTGGATGATTGGGAACAGTGACATGTCTATCATCTTTTGACATTCGAATATGTGAGCCTGTTTGACGCACTGTATGTGTTACGTAATTCGTGGACAAGAAGCCACGAGGAGGGGCGTAATGGAGCATGAGATTGAACAGCAGTGATGAGACGATCAAGAGGAATTACCTACAGAAGTATCGATTTTTTATAAGG
>JBMONL010000058.1:0-54477 GCA_049324635.1 Verrucomicrobiota bacterium
TCCCTTATAAAAAATCGATACTTCTGTAGGTAATTCCTCTTGATCGTCTCATCACTGCTGTTCAATCTCATGCTCCATTACGCCCCTCCTCGTGGCTTCTTGTCCACGAATTACGTAACACATACAATGGGTGTTCATTAAACCGTAATAAATGTCATGCTCACATGGACGTTATGAGGAAAAGTTTTTTTTCATACTTATCTATGTGCGCAACTGCTTTCGACGTCAAGGGGGCAAGAGATGTTTTTTATAAATCATTGTTAATAAATATATTAAAAAATAACATTCGACGAAAAAAGCGAGTTTAAGGATGATGAGGTTTATCAATGGAAGCTATTTTTCAAAAGAAACCTGAATGGTTGAGAGTGAAGGCAACGGGTGGAGAGACGTGCGCACAAGTGCGCGATCTTGTGCGCGATCAAAAACTTCATACGGTTTGCGAGAGCGCGAGGTGTCCTAATATAGGTGAATGTTGGAATCAAGGAACGGCGACGTTTATGATTTTGGGCGATGTGTGCGCACGAAATTGTCGCTTTTGCGCCGTGGGAACAGGCAAGCCGAACGCGGTGGATGAGGAAGAACCTCGACGCATTGCCGAAGCTGTCCGGAGTATGAATTTGCAGTACGTCGTGATTACTTCTGTCACGCGCGATGATTTGGACGATGATGGAGCAAGCGCGTGGGCTGATACGATTCGCGCGGTGCGCGATTTAAATCCGCACACAAAAATTGAGGTATTAATTCCTGATTTTCGCGGAAAAAGAAATTGTTTGGAAAAAATTTTAGAAGCGCGACCGGATGTGTTAGGGCATAATTTGGAAACCGTGCCGCGATTGTATTCTCAAGTGCGCCCGCAAGCGGTTTATGAGCGAAGCGTGGAGTTGCTTTGGCGCGCGAAAGAAGCGGGTTTTATCACCAAAACAGGATTCATGCTGGGAATTGGGGAGCGAGAACAAGAAATCGAGGATGTCATAAAAAATCTGACAACTATACCGGTTGATATTTTAACTTTGGGACAATATTTAAGACCTACGCAGATGCATTGTCCCGTTGATCGCTGGGTGACGCCCGAGGAATTCTCTTTTTGGAAACAAAAAGGACTGGATTGCGGATTTAAAATAGTAGAAAGTGCGCCGCTAGTCAGAAGCTCCTACCATGCATCAAATTCAGTTGCCATGATGTCAAATTCTATCAGAATCAAGCCCAATCATTAATTTATGACATTTCCATTAGAAGATTCACAAAAGTGGAAGCAACTCGCGCGCGTTGCGGAAACCGCCAAGTATGCAATCGTGGTCACGGATACGGCTGGCAACATCACGTGGTGTAATTATGCGTTTACGGCGCTGACGGGATATACCTTGGAAGAAATTCTCGGAAAAAAACCGGGAAATTTTTTACAAGGCCCCAAAACGGATCCCGAAACCGTCGAGCGCATGCGAAAGGCGATCGAGGATCACAAAGATTTCGAAGGGGAAATTTATAATTATACGCATGGCGGAAAAGGATATTGGGTTCTGCTGTCGATTTCGCCTTTGTGCGACGAACAAGGTCATCACGAGGGGTTCGTGTCCATTCAAGTGGATATTACCGAGCGAAAATATATGGAAAGTGAAATGCGTTCGTTGAAGGAATCTCTGGAAATTGCCAACGAACAATTAGAACAGGCGAATACGCAACTTGAAGAAGCATTGAGTCAGGCAAATCAAATGGCGACGGAATCTTCGGTTGTCAATCAGATCAAAGACGAATTTATCATGCACATGACGCATGAGATTCGCACTTCTCTTGCCAGCGTGATTGGCTTGGGCGCCTTGTTGGAAGAAACGACCCTTTCTCCGGAGCAAAAAGAATATGCGGATGGCATTTGCGTGGGAGGCGATACGATTCTCACAATCATTCAGGATGTATTGGATTTTTCGCGCATTGAGAAAGGCGATTTGCAGATTGTCAAAAAGCCGTTTGATATTCGTCATTGCGTGGAGATGGCTGTGGAATGTTTGGCATCGAAAGCGAGCGAAAAAAGATTGGATTTAGCTTGTTGGGTGGATGATAGTGTTCCGCAAATGATGGTCGGCGACGCGATGAGAATTCGGCAAATTCTACTGAATTTTCTCACCAATGCCGTGAAATTTACCGAGGAGGGCGAAGTGGTGGTGACGGTGGAGTCTCAACATCGAGAAGGTTCGTTTCATGAGATTCGCTTTAAGATTCAGGACACTGGAATCGGTATTCCCAAAGATCGCATGAGCGTGTTGTTTCAGCCTTTCGGCCGTGTAGAACAAAGGCCGGAACACGAAGGCACAGGGTTGGGATTGTGCTTGAGCCGCCGGTTGGCGAATTTAATGGGAGGCACAGCGTCGGCGCGGAGCGAAGAAGGAAAGGGATCCACGTTTTATTTTTCGATCGTGATTGAGGCAAAAACAGCGAGTCCTCCCGTTTATTTATCCGGAGAAGTTACGGAATTAAAAAACAAAAAAGTATGGATCGCGGGAGGCTCATCCGCTAATGCTCGGTTTTTGGCGCAGATGCTGGAAATTTGGGGAATATCCACGCACGTAGAATCTTCTTTAGAACAAGTGGTGCAACAAATATCACAGCGCGCATCTATTCCGGATGGGGTGATTCTTTCAACTCTCAGCGGTTATTCCATCGAGTGGTTGGAGAAAATTCGTAAAAGTTGCGAGAAAGAAAATATTCCTTTGGCAACATTGCTCAATTCCGGCGAAGCCGTGCCGTTTCCCATCAAAACCATATCGAAACCTCTACGCAGAGAGCATGTGTATCAAACGATAATGGCGCTTTTCACTTCGAATTCGTTGGCAACGTCGTCAGCCTTTGCGGATAAAATGCTTTTGGCGGATGATTTGCCGTTGCGAGTATTATTAGTGGAAGATAACGCCATCAATCGCAAAGTCGCGACGCGGATGTTTGAAAAACAAGGCTATCGCATCGATTCGACGGCTAACGGATTGCAAGCGGTCGAGGCGCAACATCAGCATCAATACGACGTGATTATGATGGATCTTCGTTTGCCGGGAATCGATGGGATTGAAGCTACGCGGCGTATTCGCAAAACCTGTGCTAAGCAACCTTGGATCATTGCGTTGACGGCGAGCGTTTCAACGGTGGATCGAGAAGAATGTATGAATGCGGGAATGAATGATTTTATCGCCAAGCCGCTTCGCTTTGAAGACATTTCCTCGTCGTTTGAAAAAATTTTGTCGAAAAAAATCGTATAAATAGAGATTTGATGGCGCATGAAGATTTGTGATGTGACGCAATTTTTTTCTCCTTTAGGAGGAGGTGTGCGCAGATACATCACGGAAAAAAGGCGGTATGTCCAGCAATACACTCAGGATGAGCATATTCTTTTGATTCCCGCCTCGGATACGGAAGTGATTCGCGAAGGCCGGCTGACTCTGTGTATGGTGGCATCGCCGCGCGTCAGCAACAAAACAAAATACCGCATGCTTTTTGATTTGCGACAGGCTGCGGAATTTATTCGCGAAGAAAAGCCGGATTTGATCGAGTGTAGCGATCCGTATCATTTGGCTTGGAAAACGCTTCAAATGGGGCGCGAGTTGAATATTCCCGTACTGGGATTTTATCATTCGCATTTTCCGGAAGCGTATTTGCGCACGGCGATGAAATTCGGCGGCGTGTGGTTGAGAAATAAAATGATGAGTCTTGCGAGGAAATATGTCGTGAATCTTTACAATAGGTTCGATTTCACGCTGGTGCCCTCGCCTTCGTTGGCGGAACTTTTGGAAGGATGGGGATTGGAAAATACAATGCCCGTCAAATTGGGCATCGATACGGAGATTTTTTTTCCTGGGAAACCGGCGACGCTTTCGCGCGAAAAACTCAATATTCCTCCGGACGCTTTTTTGTTGCTGTATATCGGGCGCTTGGCGGGAGAAAAAAATACGCGTCTTTTAATCGATACGTTTCGTCTATTGGAAGAAGAAGCTCCCGGGAAATTTGCGTTTTTGGTCATCGGAGACGGGCAGTTGAGAAATTTAGTCATCAAATCGCGGCGAAAATTGCCGTTATTGCGCTGGGTGCCGTACTGTCGCGAATCGAAAGATTTGGCGGATTATTATCGTCTCGCGGATTTATTTATTCATCCGGGCGTGCACGAAACATTTGGGTTGGTTTCGCTGGAGAGCCAGGCGTGCGGCTGTCCGGTCGTAGGTATTTCAGGTAGCTACATGGACGCGCATATTTACGCGGGACATTCTTTGTGGGCAAAAGCCAATACCGCGCAGGCGCTCTGCAACGCCGTTTTGCGTTACACCAAAGAAGACGTGCGCGCGCTCGGGTTACAGGCGGCGGAGGTTGTTCGCAAAGAATACGCATGGAAAATTGTATTTGAGCAAATATGGGGCGCTTATCAACGCGCTTTGGATTTTCATCCAAAAAAATCTCTGTGAAGCAGTAAAAATTTTATTATAAGGGTGATCATGGAATCTGAAATTACCGCCACTGAAACAGCGAATTTTATTGTAAGGCCGTTTTGCCGGAAGGATCGCGAAGCTGTGCGCTGGGTGTGTTGTCAGACGGGATTTTTGGGCAATCCGGTGGATCCGCTTTTCGAAGATCGCGAACTTTTTGCGGATTATTTAACGCGGTATTACACGGATGTGGAACCGGAGAGCGCGTTTGTGCTGGAACAAGACAGACAAGTGCGCGGATACATTCTCGGATGCCGCTTTCAGAAAAAACAAAAACGGTTTGATTGTTTTCAAAATATCAGCCTTTTTGCGCGCGGTGTTTGGAGATATTTTTTTCGATACAACGAGGCGTCAAAAAAATTTGTGCGATGGATTCTCACGCAAGGACGCAAACAAATTCCGCATACGCCGCCCAATATGGCGCATTTTCATATCAATTTGCTTCCGGAATACCGCAAAGTGGCGCACACGCGCGCGTTGATCGATCGTCTTTTGCAATGGTTTGTTCAAGCGGGAGAGAAACATGTTTACGGCCAAGTCATCGTTTTTGAAAATCGCAGGGGGGCGCGGATGTTTGCCCGTTACGGTTTCAAAGTTGTAGATGAAGTGGAAGTGACCAAATATCGCGATCTCACGCCGAAGCCGGTTTATCTTTTTACCGTTGTCAAGGATTTGCAAAAAAACGCGCAACTTTACGGGCATGATCTATGGAAGGAGAATCAAGATGGATGCTCTTGATGTTGTAATGGGTATATTAATAAATTAAAAATGCCTTGCATTTTTAATATTTCATATTATATTTACAATATGAATTTGACGCGCGCGGCGGCGGGTATAGTGGAGCAATCTCTTCGTAAGCGAAGAGTGACAGCGATTTTGGGCCCTCGACAGAGCGGTAAAAGCACGCTTATGGGAATGATTTGGGGGAAGCATCCGGAAAAATTCAGCCCGACGCTTTCATTGGACGATCCTGATTTGCGCTTGAGGTTGGCTGAAAATCCAGTCGCCGAATTAAAGCGATGGGGCAAAAAAATAATTCTTTTGGATGAAGTTCAAAAGCTTCCTTTGTTATTCGATGTTATCAAACTTTTGGCCGACGAGCCGTCGGGCGCTTCTTTTTTAATTACAGGTTCGGCGCAACTTCAATTGTTGCCCAGAGTGAAGGAATCTCTCGCGGGTCGCGTACGCTTGATTGATTTATTGCCGATGAGTCTCGCGGAGCGTGCCGGCAGAGGCGATCAAGAAATTGGTTTTGCTAAATTATGGAAAAACACAAATGAGGATTGCCCGTCTCTGGATTTATTTTCTGTTGAAGAAGAGCGGCGGGTGCGCTTGGAGTCTCGCAATAGCCAGCTCATAGGGGATTTTCCCGCGCTGACGCACGCCGAGCATCAAGGCCATCCATGGGAATGGTTGAGGGATTATCGTCGTACCTATTTAGAGAGAGATTTGGCGGATATTGGGCGTCCTCATGATTTGGATCAATTTGCGCGCGCGCAAAAATTTTTTGCCAGTCGCGTTGCGACCATTTTAGATCAAAATGCCATCGCGCAAGATTTAGGTGTAACGGTACCAACGGTTCGCCGATGGCTGCGATTTTTGGAAATTTCTTATCAAGCGATCCTCATCGAGCCTGTCGGATCGGAAAAAACGCGCATGGTGGGGCGTCCCAAACTCATTTTCGGCGACGTCGGATTAGGGCGATTGCTTGCTGAAAATCGCAATCTCAATGACGGGTATTGGTATGAAAATTGGGCGATGCTTCAACTGATTAAATGGATGAATGTTCAATCCGATCCTCCATCGCTTCGATATCTAAGAACAAGCGCAGGGCTAGAGATCGATGCGGTCATTCAGCATGGTGATGGCAAAGTCGTTCTTATGGAGATAAAATCGGCATTAACGCCTAGAAGCTCGTGGGCGCATTCCTTCGAACGGGCGCGCGAAATTATTCGCAAACCTCGCGCACCTGGCATTGTTTGTTATCGCGGAAGAAAAATTCAGAAAATCGGCGAACGGATATGGGCGGTGCCGGATTTCATTCTTTTTGGATAATTTTCATGAATAAACATCTCATCGTGTCGTTGCATGACGTTCACCCTGGAAATATTGAGATCGCTTCCCGCCAAGTACAATTCTGCGAAAAATTAGGCATTCGGCGATTTTCGATTTTGGCTATTCCGCATTATCATCACGAGCGAAAATTGAATGAAGACGCCGCGATGCTTCGATGGTTGGATGAGCGCTCGCGCGCGGGCGACGACATTGTACTGCACGGTTTTTATCACGATCGCAAGGATCGCGCCGGCGGAAATTTTTTCTTCACAAAAATTTACACGGCGAATGAAGCGGAGTTTTTGGATTTGCCCGAAAACGAATTCAAAGGTCGCTTAACGCAAGGCGCGGAAATCTGGAAAAAACAAGGCTGGGCGCTGAATGGATTTATCGCGCCCGCGTGGTTAATGCCCTTGGAACGCGACGCGACATTGCGCGAGTTTGGATTTTCTTATACAACGCGACTCAAAACGATTCATGATTTGAAAAAACAAATCGTCACGCCGTCGCAATCGCTCTGTTACAGCACGCGCTCTTGGTGGAGAGTGGATGCTTCATTATTGTGGAATCCATTTTTATTTTGTTGCGTGAAAAAATTATCCGTCATGCGCGTGAGCCTGCATCCGGGAGATTTTTTTCATCCGTACGTGGTCAAGCAAATCGAACATCTATTGCGATTAGCCTTGGCTGGCGGTTTTCAACCTTTATCGTATGCTGAGTATGTTGCGTTGTGATCTTCAAGTTCATTCTTGTTTTTCCAATCGCCCTACCGAGTGGATTTTGCGTCAGTTGGGCATGCCGGAAAGTTACACGCCTCCGCGCGTTCTTTATAGCAAATTAAAGGAGCGCGGATGCGATTTTGTGACCATTACGGATCACAATTGCATCGACGGATGTTTGGAAATAGCAGATTTGCCGGGAACTTTTATCAGCGAGGAGGTCACGACGTATTTTCCCGAAGACGGCGGGAAAGTGCATTTGCTGGTTTGGAATCTCAATGAGGCGCAACACGAAAAAATCGTTGAATTGCGCGAAAATATTTACGAACTTTCCGCGTATCTGCGCTCGGAAAAACTGATCCACGGCGTGGCGCATCCGTTGTATCGCGTGAATCAGCGGTATACGATGGATCATTTTGAAAAATTGATTTTGCTGTTTCGCGTTTTCGAGGGTTTAAACGGCGCGCGCGATCCGCTCGCGCAACAAGTCGCTACGCATTGTTTAAAATCGTTAACGCCGCAAAAAATCAGCGAATTGGCCAGCAAACACAATTTGACGCCCACGCACGAAGAACCTTGGAGAAAAAGTCTCACAGGCGGATCGGACGATCACGGCGGATTGTATATGGGGCTGACGTGGACGGAGGTGCATAACGCGACGGATATTCCCACTTTTTTGAATCAGGTTTACAAAGGTAATTGTGTTCCCGGCGGGCAGATGGGCGACGCCTTGCGCGCGTCCACGAGTATTTATAATGTGATTATTTCGTATGCCGGCGACCGTCTTGGAAAAACCGCGCCTTATGGAATGAAATTTTTGAGCAAGGTCGCGGAGCGATTTTTAGCCGGAAAAAATCCCGCGAATATTCCTTTCACGGAAAAAATCAGCCATCTGGTTTCCGCCGTGCGCAAAGGACGCGCGCTGGATTTTATCAGCAGCAAAGATCCGTCCATCAATCGCGAGCTCGCCAAGTATTTTCTCGATTCCAAAATCAAAAAGGAACTGGATCGCATCATCGCCAAAGAATCCAATCCTGAGAGGCGCACGTTTCGCATGGCGTCCAAAATCGTCAACGACTTGCTCTACCGTCTTTTTTTGCGTTTTTTGGAGCAAATTCACAAAGGGAAAATCATGGATTCGCTCCAACCCCTTTTCGGGATGATTCCCATCGGCGCGAGCGTGGCGCCGTATGTTTTTTCTTTTCGTGATTTATATGGCCATCGTTCATTTTTAGAGCAAACCGCGCGTCGATTCTCCAATGAATTGCCGCCGATTTTTGGAAAAAGAAAATGCGCGTGGTTTACGGACACGCTCGAAGATGTCAACGGCGTCGCGCGCACGATTCGCGCGATGTGCTGGAGCGGTATGCGCGCGGGCGCCGATATGACGGTGATCACTTCTCGATCCAAAGTCGATATCGACGACATTCCGATCATGAATTTTCAGCCGGTCGGCGAATTCGAACTTCCGGAATACAAATTGCAAAAACTCAGTTTCCCTCCTGTTTTAGAAATTGTGGATTACATGGAGCGCGAAAAATTTACTGATTGCGTGATCAGCACGCCGGGGCCGATGGGATTGACGGCGATTTGTGCGGCGAAAATTTTGGGTTTGCGCACATGCGGGATTTATCACACCGATTTTCCGCAATATGTGAAAATTTTGACGGACGACGATGTGCTCGAGACGTTGATGTGGTCGTTCATGCGATGGTTTTACACACAAGTCGATCGCATTTATGTGAATTCCAATTTTTATCGACAGCGCTGGATCGAACGCGGAGTCGCCCCAGCGCGATTGGAGATTTTTCCGCGCGGCATTGATACGGAGCTTTTCAATCCCAAACATCGGCAATCCAATTTTTGGACAAAGCGCGGCGCGAAAGGAAAAGTGCTTCTTTACGTCGGGCGTGTTTCCAAAGAAAAACAACTCGGATTTTTGGCGGAAGTTTATAAGGAACTCAAAAAACGCCATCAGCCTGTCGCGCTGGCGGTTGTCGGGGAAGGACCGTATCGCGAAGAATTGGAAAAAATTATTCCTTCCGCGATTTTTACGGGCATTTTGACCGGTCAGGAATTAGGAACTGCTTACGCCTCCGCGGATTTATTTCTTTTTCCGAGCACGACGGATACCTACGGCAATGTGGTGGTGGAAGCGCTTGCATCGGGATTGCCTGTTTTAGTTTCCGACGTCGGCGGGCCAAAAGAAATTATTACTCACGAGCACGAAGGAAAAGTTTTGCCATCGGGGAATTTACAAGAATGGGTGCACGCCGTCGAAGAATGGATTCAGAATCCGATCAAGCGAAGCGAAAGCCTTCAGCGAGCCGAAGCGATTCAAGCGGATCGCAGTTGGGACGACGCCTTTAAGCGCTTTTGGAATTTAACCGCTTAACAGGCTACTGAAAAACCCGCCCGTCGGGCGGGTTTTTCAGTAGCCTGTTAAAAAATCACTTCTCGCACTTGCAGTTTTTTCCGCATTTGCACGTATCGCCACAGGGACATTTGTCGCCGCATTTTGTACAGCGATCCGATTTACGATCGGATTCGCACGAACCGCAATGCGCGTATCCTGCGACGGCAAGAAAAGTAAACATAAGAGCTAATAAAATAGATTTCATAATCAATCCTTTGGTTTTTCGAGAATAAGAGGCCCAACAAAAGAATTTATTCCCGAAAAAAGAGTGATTTTCCGGTCATTTCTCGAGGAACAGGCAGATGAAGTAAATCTAATAGCGTCGGTGCGAGATCAGCTAAAATGCCGTTATGCAATTTGATTTTTTTGTGGTCGTTACCCGCGTAAATAAGATGCACTAAATTCGAAGTATGAGCTGTTTGCGGCGTGCCTTCTGCGGTAATCATACTTTCGCAATTGCCGTGATCGGCAGTGATCAAGCAACATCCGCCCATGCTCAGAATCTTTTCCACCACGCGCTTCAAGCAAACATCTACCGTCTCCACGGCTTGGATCGCCGCCTCTAAAATGCCCGTATGCCCCACCATATCTGGATTCGCAAAATTCAAAATCAAAAGATCGTACATTCCCGTATCCAATTTCTCGATCATTTTATCCGTGACGCCGTACGCGCTCATCTCCGGTTGCAAATCATAAGTGGCGACTTTGGGCGAGGGGATCATTTCCCTGTCTTCGCCTTCGTGGGGAGTTTCATTGCCACCGTTGAAAAAATACGTTACGTGAGGATATTTTTCAGTCTCAGCAAGGCGAAATTGTTTCATGCCGTTATTGGCGACAATTTCCGCCAAAATATTTTTCATGCTCTGCGGCGGGTACGCAATTTTCACTCCGAGGGCATCGTATTTCACATCGTATTGCGTGAGCGTGACGTATTCGACGGGAATATGTTTGCCTTTGTCGAAGTCTTTAAAATCCGGTTCCAACCAAGCGCGGCTCAACTGCCGCGCGCGGTCGGCGCGAAAATTAAAAAACAAAATTCCGTCGCCGTCGCGAATGATCGGGCGCGGTTCTTTAATAAAACAAACCGGTTTGACAAATTCATCCGTCACGCCTGCTTTGTACGAGATTTCTAGGGCTACAACAGGATCGTCGAAAAATTCTCCGACGCCGTTGACAAATAATTCATACGCCAACTGCGTGCGTTGCCAGCGTTTGTCGCGATCCATCGCATAGTAACGTCCGACCATCGTCGCAATTTTTCCCGCGCCGATTTTTTTTAAACCCTCTTGTACGGTTTTAATATATTCCACGCCGCCGGTGGGCGAAGTATCTCGCCCGTCGGTGATCGCGTGCAGAAGAATTTCCGAAAGCCCGTTGTCTTTCGCCATTTGAATCATCGCCAAGGCTTGCTCTTGATGCGAATGCACGCCGCCATCGGAAATCAATCCCACCAGATGCAACGTTTTTTTATTTTGTTTTAATTTTGCGAACAGATTCAAAAGCGTTTCGTTTTTGAAAAACGAGCCATCGCGAATCGCCAAATTAATCCGCGTCAAATCCTGATACACAATGCGCCCAGCGCCGATATTAAGATGTCCGACTTCGGAATTTCCCATCTGTCCTTTCGGTAGTCCCACATCCTCTCCGCTCGCGCTGAGCGTGCTTATCGGATACGTCGCATAGAGGTGATCATGAAAAGGCAACTTTGCCAAAAGGGGCGCATTGCCTTCTTTTTTTGCGCGCTCAAGCGTATATTGCTCATTCAATCCATTCAGACTCGCCCCGGGCGCTATCCCCCATCCATCGCGTATAATCAATGCCACCGGTTTTTTCATGAAATTTTTTAATGAAACTATATTCTTAAGAATATTTGTGCGACTAAAAAATACCTAAATTTTTTGTGAACCTCGAAACCTCGTGAGTTGACGTTAAGATTGTCTTGCGCATAAAGTAAAACAGTGAAGGACATCTGAACGACGATGAAAAGGTGTAATGATTTAAAAGAGCAGAGAAATTTAAAAAGATTTCGCAAGAAAGGGTTTTATGATTTTGGCGATGGGCGTGGAGCCGTGCCCGCGCATCTGCATCCTAACGGTGGAGGTATTGTTGCCGACAGCGCATGGGTTCATGAGGAAGCGCTTGTGGAGGAGCACGCCAGAGTTTTTGGAGAAGCGAGAATATGGGGGAGCGGGGTACAAGTGCAAGACTGCGCGCGAGTGGGTGGTTGGGTGGATGTTTTTGGGGTTTCTGTGTTTTTTGAGAACGCGGAAATTCTGGGTTGGTCGGATATTCTTCATAGCCAAATTGGAGGTAAAGTTTTGGGATGGTCGCGCGTTTCAGGGGCTCGCATCGCACCCGGAGTGGAACTCTACAATTGTTTATGCGCAAGCATGGTTTTGAAAAAAAAGAGAAGTATTTTTGGCAAAAAAGTGGAAAACGACGGAGCATCGATTGCCGGATGGGAACCTTACGCGCCTCGCCCTGCTACAGAATGGATGCGATGGTTTCCGGAAGGAAGAATCAGAGAAAAATTAAAGGCTTTCAGGTCTACAGGCGGGAAAATTTTTATTTCAGAGCGCAATATTTTTACTGTTCCACCGCGCTCGTCAAAAAATAATCTGCTTCTTCTCAAACGTTCTCCGAGACATCGTTCATCTGAGTATCCGCATTAATTTTTTCATCTTCTTGCTAATTATAAAAGACAGCTTAAGGTGAAGGAGATTGAAAACACTTGCAGATGTACTCGCGGCAGATCAGACACCGCACGAAGAATTGGCCAATAGTCTCACACATGGGTTGGGATTGATTTTGAGTATCGCCGGATTTTTGGCGTTGTTGATATTAGCAAGCGTGCATGCCACAGCGTGGCACGTAGTCAGTTTTAGTATTTATGGCGCTTCGCTTATTATGCTATATGCGGTTTCGACGCTTTATCACAGTCTTCCTTCCTCAAAAATCAAAACGATTTTTAATATGATCGATCATTGCGCTATTTATGTATTGATCGCCGGATGTTATACGCCTTTTTCGTTGGTTACCTTGAGAGGAGGGTGGGGATGGAGTTTATTGGGGGTGGCGTGGTCGATGGCGATTTTGGGCATCTTGCTTAAAATTTTATATTTTGAAAAAAGCGAGCGCTTTTGTCTTTTTCTTTATCTTTCGATGGGGTGGGTCATCGTAATTGCTCTTAAACCGCTGATTGAGAATTTGCCGATGGCGGGTTTTATTCTCTTATTATGCGGCGGATTGAGTTATTCAATGGGTATATTATTTTTCAAAGCGGAAAAAATGCCTTTCAATCATGCTATTTGGCATGGATGCGTGCTCATAGGAAGCGCTTGTCATTACTTTTGTCTCTTTTATTACGTTTTGCCTGTCTAGGGATTAGATCAGTGAAACTTGTGTGAGGCGGCTTGACGTCGCGCATTGCGAAGGGGTAAGCTTTTGCTATGTCGGGCGATGCGAGCCTGAAGAAATATCGCGCATGACTGCAGGCGTTCATTTTACCCAAGATTTAGCGCTCATCTTGCTTTTGGCGGGAGGGTTGGGGTGGTTGTGTCATCAATTTGGTATTTCAGCCATCGTGGGCTACTTGCTCGCCGGCATGTTGATTTCGCCTACAGGACTTTTAGCGCCCGTGGTGTCGGCGTTTCCTTTGGTTTACGACATTCAACACATTCAAATGCTGGCTCAAGTGGGGTTGGTATTTTTGATGTTTGCGTTGGGTTTTGATTTGAGTTTGTCGAGGGTTCGCAAGCAGGGGTTGCCTTTAGTCGGCGTGACTTTAATCGGCACGATTATTATTTTTAACGGCTTTAAATTATTGGGACCGTTTTTTGGGCTTGGTGCTGTAGAAAGTCTTTTTGCGGCGGCGATGCTGATGGTTTCGAGCACGACGGTGATTGAAAAATGGCTTCAGCGCACAGGTCGTACGCACGAGCGTGTTGGGCGTTTGAGCATGGGAGTCGCCGTGATTGAGGATGGTATCACGGTACTTATGTTGACGGTACTTGGGTCGCTTTCGCAACTTGGACTCATCGAATCGGTGGAAGCGCTTGGTATGGCGGGGGGATTTGTGATTCTGATACTGATCAGCGCGCTGTTTATTGTGCCGCGATTTTTGAAAGAACTGGAGCGCTCTGCGCGTCCGGAAATTCAATCCGTGATTTTAGTGGGATTGGTTTTGGGCGTGGCGTGGGCGGTGGTGAAAGCGGGTTATCCTGTGGCGCTCGGCGCGGTGATTTTGGGCGCGGTGGTCGGCGGGACGAAATTCCGGAGTCACGTGGAACGGCTTTCCGGTAGTGTGCGCAATGTGTTTGTAGCGTTTTTTTTCGTGGCGGTAGGTGTTTGGTTTGATGTGGGGATTTTCCGACAACACGAAGTCATGATCTTAGCGCTTTCGGGTGTGGCATTATTGATTCGTCCTGTGGTGTATTCTATTTTGTTTATTTTGGCGGGCAAACGTAGCGACGATGCCATTCGCGCCGGGCTTTTGCTCACGCCGATGGGAGAATTCACATTTATCATCGCGCAATTCGGCGTGTTATCCGAAATGTTGCCGGTGACGTATTACACGATTGTGGTGGGTGTGGCGTTGACGACGATTGTAGGCGGTGCGGCGTTGTGGAGAGCTTCGGATGCGGTTGTCAAAATTATCGATGTCGGCACGCCGGGTTTTTTCAAGAAGTGGGTGACATTTTATCATGCATGGTTGAACGAAGTGGCTGGGCGTGGCCAATCCAGTCAGTTATGGCAACTCAGCGCGCGCCGGATTGTGCAAGTGGGGATTCAATTTTTCTTTATCACAGGCATGTTGGTTTTTTACAAATCGCTTTTCAATGGTTTGCAAGCATGGATGGGAGGGCGTTTATCGGTGGCGACATTGGAAATTCTCTTTGGGTTGGCGATGGGAATTTTGTTGGTTATTCCAGCGGTTGGTCTTTGGAGAAATATTTCCGCGCTTGCGCTTCTTTACGCGCACGCGACCACGCGAAATGTCGCGCGTCGCGAACAATGGCAACCGCTCGTGGAATTGATTATTAAAGCACTAGCCGCGATTCCGCTGATTGTTTGGTTGGTGGCGCTCATGCCGTTCAATGTGTCATTGGCGTGGGTGATTTTGCTATTAGTCGGTTTGATTGGATTGACGATGATTGTGTTGAGAAGAAAAATTATTTCGTGGAATAGTTTGGTCGAATACGAACTCGCGCAAACTGTGCAAGTGTATGGCGAACACGATGATTCCGGCGGCTGGCTCGGAAATTATCGCAAATGGGATTTGACCCTAAAAGAAGTCTCGCTTCCTGATCAACCTGATTGCGCCGGGCGTACTCTCGGGGATATTGGATTGCATTCAAAGTTTGGGTGTTCGGTGGTGGGGATTGACCGCCAAGGTTTTGCTCTCAGCGCTCCCAGCGCCCAAACGCCTCTTTATCCACGCGATAATCTTTTGCTTCTCGGCACAGAAGATCAAGTGGCGGAAGCCGAAACGTTTCTAAAACAATCCACTCACTCCGAATCTTTGTTTGAAGGTTCGTTTCGCGATACAGTGATGGAAGTCATCCGCGTAGAAGAAGGCTCGCTGGCGCTCGGCAGAAGTTTGGCGGAACTGGCGTTGCCCAACCGTTACGGCGTGCTAGTCACTGCGATTCGCCGCAACCACACTCGCATTGCCGGTCCCAGCGCTGAAGAACGTCTGCAAGCAGGCGACGAACTTCTTATCCTCGGCACTGTCGAACAAGTCAAAACCTTACATCAAGCATGGACAGTCGAAAAAGAAGAAGGTATTTCTTAAATAACACAGAAGAGGATTATAGGGATGAGCGAGTTTCTTCTATTTTTATTGGCATTTTTGTTGATTTTACCATTTCCTCTTATTCCCTTATTGATTCACAAGGCATTTACTATTCCTGGTGTACCTTTTGATATTTCTCATCAAAAAAATGTGATGATGATGGCGAGCTTGTACGCGGCGGTGCTGGCTTTGGCGATTTGGAGAGTGGATATCGCGCAGATTGGGGCGGCGTTTGTGTGGGCGTATTGGCATTCGTATGAATTGGTGTTGGTGGCGTTTTGCGCGTTTATTTTTCAGCAACCTTTCCGACAAAGTCGCGCGTGTTCGGTGATTCGGGAAGGTTTTGCGCGGATCAGTCCGGACCCTCGGATTCAAGCGATTCTCATCGCGTGGTTTTGGGGTTCCGGAGTGGAAAGCATCATGGGCATGGCGACGACGAATGGTTTAAGCGCTTTGATGTTGTGCGGATTGGGATTTCCGCCGATGGGCGCGATCATGCTCGCGCTGATGGGTACCGTGCCCGCGAGCGCATTTTGTTCGGTCGGAACGCCGATTCTTTACGGAATAAAACACGGAATGGAAGAGCCGTATTTTGTGACGCAACTTGCCGCGATGGGGCTGGATCTCAACGGTTATTTGAGGCTTGTCACCGCGCAAACCGGAATCATTCACGGCATCATCGGCATTTTTAATCCGCTTTTTATGGTTCTTACGCTCACGCGATTTTTCGGAAGGCACAATTCATGGAAAGAAGGATTGGAAGTCGCGCCGTTTGCGATTTTTTCAGGATTGGTGTTTTGCGTGCCGTTCGCGCTTTCCGCCATTTTCATCGGGCCGGAATTTGCTTCGCTTATCGGCGCGCTGGTGGGCGCGGCATTGATCATTTCCGCTCTGAAAATCGGCATTTTTGTGCCCAAAGAAAAATGGGAACTTCCGCCGCAAGCCGAATGGCGCCACGATTGGGCGCCCACAAAAACAAAATTCAAACCGGAAGCGCTGGCGCATATATCGCCGTGGATTGCGTGGTCGCCTTTTATACTGCTGGCCGTGCTTCTGATTCTTACGCGCATGCCGGTAGTCGCGGATTTTTTGGCTTCGATTACATTTTCGTGGCCGGCGATTTTTGGTTCGCCGACGACGGCGCGCTCCGAACCGTTTTTTTTGCCGGTGACGTGGATTCTTGTCGCGATGATTATTTTTGCGACGTTGATTTTTAAATTGAATGGCGCGCAGATTCGCGCTTTTTCAATGCCGGCGTTGATTCCCACGGCGTCCATGCTTTTAAAAGCGCCGAACTCGATTTTAATGATGGCGATTTTTATGACCTCCGCCATCAATCACTCCGGCTTTCCGAGTATGAGCCGCATCTTGGCGGAAGCAACGGCGTGGTTGCCTTTCAGTCAAATCTGGTACACCTTTTTCACTCCGTGGATCGCGGCATTGGCGAGCACGCTCGGGACGAATAATGTGTTCAGCAATCTTTTTTGCGCGCCGGTTGTTTTTAATATGGAGCAAACATTGCATCTTCCTCCGGGATTTCTGATGGCGCTCCAAGTCGCCGGCGCCGGCGCGGGCAATATGATCGCGCTTCGTTACATCACGAGCACGGTCACATTTATGGGTATGCTCGCATGGGAAGGCCCCGTCGGTCGCCGCATGCTTCTGCCCACGCTTCTTTACGTCACGCTACTCGGCATCATCGGCATCATCGGTGTCACCTGCTTCAACTTTTCCGCCTTTGTCTGGAAATATTTGTTTTAAAGAGTGCGTGAATAAAATTTTTGACAGAATTCACAAAATTTACAGAATTTGCTCCGTATGCCTTTGCTCGCGTCTCGCGCAAAGGACGCAAAGGAATTTTCTATTCTGTTCATTCTGTCTAAAAATCTGACTTATATGTTTTCCATACTTTTAGCGTTGCTGGCGTGCTTGCCGTTGGGGTTGGCGTTTTTTTTGATTGCGACGCGCGGGCGCAAACAAGCGATGCCGGTGGTGTGCGTAGCGGTGGCGATTCTTTCATTGGTAGTGTGGCGCGTGTCGCCTTTGCAAGCGGCGGCTTCATTAGTGCAAGGGCTCGTGTTGAGTCTGGATGTGGTGTTGATACTTTTTTCCGCGATTTTTCTGACGCATGTTCTGCGCGAAAGCCGCGTGATGGCATTCATTCGCACGGGCTTTTCTCATATTCATCCGGATCGACGGGTTCAGGCGATTCTCATTGCGTGGTTTTTTGGATCGGGCGTGGAAAGTCTTTTTGGATTTTCCGCCGCCAGTGCGACGTGTTCGGTGATGTTGACCGGCATCGGATTTCCGCCCGCGTGCGCGGTCATCATGGGCGTGATGGGGCCGATGGTGGCCAATGCTTTTGGCGCGGCGGGTTTGCCTGTCGTGTTAGGCATTGCCGAAGGATTGAATCAGCCTGAATTTTTATCTCAACTTGCGGCGCAAGATTTATCGCAAAGGGAATTTCTTCGCGCGGTGAGCGCGCAAATCGCCATGTTTCACGGCATCGCAGGCACGTTTGTTCCATTGATGATGGCCATGATGATGACGTATTTTTTCGGCAAATCCAAATCATGGAAAGAAAGCTTGTCGCTCGCGCCGTTCGCGTTGTTTTGCGGATTGATTTTTACAGTGCCGTACACGCTGACGGCGATTTTTGTCGGTCCTGAATTTCCTTCGCTTGTTGGAGCGTTGGTAGGAATGGCGCTGATGCTGACAGCGCTGGGCACGGGTGTTTTGTTTCCGAAAGAAAAATGGGATTTTCCTCCGAAAAAAGACTGGGAAATTAAATGGTCGGGCGGCAAAAGTAAATACGGCTACGTGTACCAACCGGAAGTCCCTGAGCCGATGTCGCCGTGGAAAGCATGGTTGCCGTATGGATTGCTGGCATTTCTTATTGTGGCGACTCGTCTGCCTTTGCTTCCGTGGACGCAATTTTTGCAAGAACAAGCTTGGGCGTGGCCTCAATTATTCGGTTCTTCGGTGAATATCGTTTTGCGTCCGTTTAGTTTTTCAACGGTGGCGCTGCTGATCGTTGTCGGCGTCAGCATTTTTATTTTTAAAACGCCGACGGAACGTCTGCGCGGCGCGTTTGGATATTGGACGATTACGGTGACGTGGTTTGCGATGATGACCGCGCCGTTTACGATGATGATCGCGTGTCTTTATAATCAATCCGGCGTGAATGGTTGGCATTGGCCGAGCATGGCACAGGCGATTGCGCAAGGGTTAGCGCAGATTCCTTATGGAGAATACTGGGCGCCGTTCATCGCGCCGTTCATCGGAGCGGCGGGCAGTTTTCTCACGTCCAATAATATTTTTAGCAATGTCATGCTCTCTGCATTTCAACACGAATGGGGGCAAAGCCTCGTCATGCCCGAAGTTTTATTTCCCGCGCTCCAAGCCGTCGGCGCATCCGTCGGCACGATGTTTACGTTGCACTATCTCGCAGGCGGCGCAGTCGTGGGCATGCTGGGTTCTCTCGGATCACTCGCGCGCAAAACGATGATTCCCGCGCTTGTTTATTTGTCCATCATAGGTACGATAGGCGTCCTTGCCGCTCATGGGAGGCAAATCACTCATTTTCTTTTTTAAAAGAGTATGAATTGGGATCCGAATTTATTGGGGTTGATTGTGTTTGCGCCGTTTATCGCTGCGCCGATTATGTTTTACGCGCTCAAGTGGGAGTTGCATGAGAGTTTCCCGTTGTACACGTTGATTTACGCTTTTATCGCGTTTTTTATTTGGAAGGTCAAAGTGGCGGTACTTGCGGCGGGATTTCTTTATGCAGTGGCGACGGCGTTTAAAATTGGTCCAACATTGTGTCTGATTGCCTTTGCGGTGGCGACAATTCGCGAAAGCAAAGTGCTGGAGCCGATTCGCGATCAAATTAAACATCTGACAAAAGACCCGCGCATTCTTGCGATTATGGTGTGCTGGTTTTTTGGTTCTACAATCGATACTTTTTTTGGATTTTCGCAAACCAGCTTATGTTGTTCTTTTATTCTTGCCGGATGCGGTTTACCGCCTGCTTGCATCGTGACTATGTGCGTGCTCGGGCCGATGGTGAGTAGCGCATTCTGTTCCGCGGCAATGCCAATTACGATCAACATGGTCGATTCTTTACAGGGTCCTGAATTTTTCGCTTATTTGCGCGACAACGAGCTTACACTTCGACAATTTCTGCAACTGGTGGTGAATCGCGTGGTTGTTCTGCATGGAATTCTCGGGATGTTTATTCCTTGGGTGATGATCATGGTGATGACGCGTTATTTCGGGCGCAAACGCTCGTGGACAGATGGATTTTCCGCCGTGCCGTTTGCGTTGTTTTGCGGATTGGCGTTTGTGGTGCCTTACGGACTCATGGCGATCTTTGGACCTTTCGAATTTGCTTCGATTACCGGAGGAGTAGTGGGAGGTTTGATCGCCGTCATCGCCCTCAAAACCGGATTTCTCGTGCCGCACGATATATGGGAATTTCCTCCGGAATCCGAATGGGAACCGAATTGGAAACCCGAACCTATCGGCGTGAGCAGAGCCACCATGCCGGCGTGGAAAGCATGGATTGTGTTTGCGCTACTGCTCGCGGTCATGATCGTCATTCGCGTGACGCCTTTGGCGGATATTTTATTTTCCTATAGCCTCGAATGGAAAAATGTTTTTGGCACAAACATTCATATTCGTTACGAACTCTTTTACATGACGATGCTTTATTTTCTTATCATTGTCGCCTTTTGTAAATTTTTCTACAAACCTCCGAGCGATAGTTATCGCGAAGCGCTCGGCGCGTGGGGACGTATATTGGGAATTATTTGTTCGTTGTACGGAACGTGCGCGGTGTTTACCACTTTCATTCATAATACGAGCGCGAACACTTCCGGATTGCCCGGCATGGTGGAAGTGCTTGCGCAGTGGTTTGCGAGTTGGCCGTTGATGGATTACATCGGCCCAATGTTTCCGGCGATGTTTGGATTGATAGGGACATTTGCCGCCCAAAATATTTTCCATACGGCACTGATGTTTTCGTCGCTGAGTTTTAATCTCGCGAATGCTTTGGATATGTCGGCGCCGTTGTTTTTGGCTCTGCAACATACTGGCGGTTGCGCCGGTGAATTGCTTTCCGAACACTGGCTCGCCGGTAGCGGCGTGTTGCTTGGATTGCTGGGGTGGGAGACACCGGCCTCGCACAAAGTCGCGCTTCCATGCATTCTTTATGTGATCTTGCTTGGAATGTTAGGAATTCTATTTACACAACTGCCCGAATTAGGAAACTTTTTATTTTTAGACTGATATGGCGCATCCTGTTCTGACTTTTATCGCACTGATTCCGATTATATTTTTCCTTTTCATGGAGTACGGCATGCATTGGTCGCAAAAGCATGTCATTCCGCCAACGTGTTTATTGATTGCGGTATTGGCTTTGGCGGTTTGGCGCGTGGATATCGTGCAACTCTTCGCTTCTTTTTCCCAAGGATTCATTTTGGGTTTTCAGATTATTTACGTCGTTCTGGCCACCATTTTTCTTGGGCGCGCATTGATTCATGCGCATGTGCTCGCGCGTGTTCGATCATGGTTTGAGCGCATCAGTCCGGATCGGCGAATTCAAGCGATTATTGTAGGTTGGTTTTTGGGATCAACCCTCGACGGCGTTGTCGGTTTTTCCGCCACGAGCGGCATTACGTGCGGGATGCTGGCCGGTATCGGATTCCCGCCGGCGTGCGCGTGTTTGGTGACGGTGCTCGGCGTCATTACTTCCACTTCATTTTGCGCCGCCGGTTTTCCTATGGTGCTCGGCGTGGCCGAAGGTCTCAAAGACCCCAATTTTCTTTTCCGCCTCGATTCGGCTGGCATCACGATGGATCAATACATTCGCGTCATTTCCGCGCACGTTGGAATTGTGCAAGGCATCGCCGGCACATTTACACCGCTTCTGATGATTATGACCATGACGCGCTTTTTTGGAAAAACGCGCACATGGACAGAGGGACTTTCGATTGCACCGTTTGCGTTATTTTGCGGATTGGCGTTTACGGTGCCCTACGCGCTGACAGCGATTTATCTCGGGCCCGAATTCCCCGATATTATTGGAGGCTTGGTGGGATTGTCTATCGCTGTGACGGCTGTGAAAATCGGTTTTCTCATTCCGCACGATATCCTCACACTTCCGGAACGCCCCGAATGGCGCAAAGATTGGCTCGCCGGAAAATACAGCCCTCAACATCCGCTTCCCATGCCAATGTGGCAAATCGTTTTTCCATTTCTTGTGCTCGCATTGCTTGTGATCGGCACACGTTGGAATGACTTGCCGTTTCGCGAATGGTTGCAATCTTACGCGATCCAGCAACCGCAATTTCTCGGCACAACAGTCAATCTTTCCATCGAAACTCTCTATCATCACGGTACGATTATTTTTCTGATGATGGCGATTTTGGCGATTGTTTATCATCACGTGCGCGATCATCTCGGCGCCGCAGTCACGCCGACGGTGGTCATTACGGCATCGATGATTATGCGTTTGCCGCTCACAATCGGCATGGCGTGCATGTATCTCAATTCCGGCGTCAATAACGCGCATTTTCCCAGCATGTTTCAAGTCATTGCCGATGGATTTGCGCATCTTCCCGGCGCGCAATATCTCTGGCCTTTTCTTTCACCATTTATCGGAGGATTTTTAAGTTTTCTTTTCGATACGCATGTTTTCAGCCTTTCGATGGCATCCATGTTTCAACATAATCTCGCCGAAGCCATCCATCTTCCCGGCACGCTTTTCATCGCACTCAGCGCCATCGGCGCTTCCGCCGGAAATCTCGTTACCATTCACTATCTCGCCGGTACACTCGTTACCGTCGGCATGATCGGTTGGGAACATTCCAGCGGACGTCGCCTCGCCATTCCCATGTTTGTCTATTTAGTTCTAGCGGGCATCGTCGGCCTCATCGCCGCGCACTTTTTCAACTTCACCGACCCGCTTTCTGCGGCTTTCACGCCTTGAATTTTTAAAATTCCATCCGTGTAATCCGTTATTATCCGTGTTCTCCGTGGTTCAATCAAACGGCGTGGTGTGTTGGATATTCCAGACGTTGCAGAGTTTTCTTGGGAAGTCGTCGAGAAAGCGGGAAGGGGATTGATACATATCGTCGCCGCGTTTGCCGCCGTAACGAATTTTTGGATAGGTGAGATAAAGTTCGTCTTTGGCGCGCGTGATGCCCACGTAAAATAATCTCCGCTCCTCCTCTTCGCCCGCGCGGGTTTCGATGGAACGGAACGAAGGGAACATGCCGTCGCATAGCATAATCAGAAAAACGATTTTAAATTCCAGCCCTTTCGCCTGATGAATCGTGCTCAGGCGGATGCTTTCTTGAAACGGCGTCGCCGCGCCGTTTTCGCCGTCTACGTTGGTCAAGAGCGCCAACTGAGAAAGAAAATCTTCCGTGTTGTCGAATGTCTCGGCGAAATTTTGCAATTGCTCCAAATCGGCTTTGCGTTCGAGGTAATCGGTGTAAGCGAGTTTGAGATATGGTTCGTAAAAATCATCCACAATCATGCCGACAAGCAACGACGGCGTATTTTCCGCGCTTCGCAATTTTACATTCAGCGCGCCCCAGTCTTTCCACGAGGAAATTGTTTTTTCCGGAATAGAAATTTGCTCCCAAGATTTGCCGTCGCGAAGTTGCGTCCATATTTTCGACGCGGTTTTTGCGCCGATGCCCGGCAGAAGCAAACACACGCGGCGAAAAGAAACTTCGTCCTGCGGATTGAGCGCGTAACGCAAGCATGCCGCGACGTCTTTGACGTGCGCTTGTTCGAAAAAACGAAGCCCCGAGGTGATTTGAAACGGAATTTGTTGTCGCGTGAGTTCCATCTGAACTTCCATGCTGTGAAAATGCGCGCGGTACAACACGGCAATTTCGTGCGGCTCCACGCCTTCTTCTATCATTTCTGTAATGCGCTGGGCGATGAAATGCGCCTGTTGATTGCCGTCCGGCAAGGCCACCAGCGCGGGCTTGATGCCCGACGGGCGAATCGAGCGCAAATTTTTCGGAATCTTAACTTCGTTTTGCGCGATGGTGGTATTCGCCAGCGCGAGAATCTCCGGCACGCTTCGATAATTGGTTTCCAGTCGCACCAACGTTGCGCCCAGATAGCGTTTTTGAAACGAAATGATGTTGGCGAAATTCGCGCCGCGCCACGAATAAATGCTCTGCGCGTCGTCGCCCACCGCCATGAGGTGATGATGTTTCGCCGCCAGCAAATCCACCAATTCCGCCTGCAGAATATTGGTATCCTGATATTCATCGACGAGGATGTGTTGAAATTTTTGCTGATACCGCTCAAGCGCTTCGGCGTTTTCCTTGAAAATTTTGAGCGGCAACGTCAACAGATCGTCGTAATCCACGACATTGGTTTCCGTCTTTTTATGCATGTAGCGTTTTTCAATCGCAGAAATTTTTTCCGCGAATTCGTGCAAATGCGCGTACGCAGGCAAGCGAAGTACCTCGCCGATGTTTTTTTGCGTGTTTGTCGCGAAACTCATCACTTGCAAAATCACGTCCGCTTTTGGAAATTGTTTGTCTTTGGTTAGGCCGGCGTCTTCGAGGCATGTTTTGATGAGCGCAGAAGAATCGTCGCGGTCTAAAATCGAAAAATCATTCCGCAAACCGATCGCGCTCGCGTGTTTTCTTAAAAAACGATTTCCCACGTGATGAAACGTGCCGCCCCAGAGATGCGATGTGTCGTTGCGCGGCAAAAGGCGCGTGACGCGCTCCAACATTTCGCACGATGCTTTATTCGTGAAAGTCAGAAGCAAAATATTTTCCGGCGAAACGCCTTGTTCGATCAACCACGCCACGCGATACGTCAGCGCGCGCGTTTTTCCCGAACCCGCGCCCGCCACCACCAAAAGCGGCCCCGGCGCCGCCGTCACCGCTTGCATTTGTTCCGGATTCAATTCTTTCGCGTAATCAATGCGCGCATGCACCGTCGACGGTGTAGGGTTTAACGTGTAATCAAATGCCATGGTTCAACCCTTATCCTTGCTTCAACCTTCTCTGGCAATCGAAAGACATTGGCTCAGAGTAAATTTTTTATCGTAAAGCGCTTTTCCAATAATCACGCCGTGTACTCCTGGAATGCCCGCTAAATTCTGGATATCTTCCGTCGAAGAAATGCCGCCGGAAGAAATGAGTTTTACTTTCACTTGCTTGGCCATTTCCTGGATCGCTAGCAGATTCGGCCCCTGCAATGTGCCGTCGCTGGTGATGTCTGTATATATAATAGTGCTGACCCCGGCTTCCACCACGGCTTTTGCCAAATCAATCGCCCACCAACTGCTCTCCTCTGTCCAACCTTTCACGGCGACTTTGCCGTTCTTAGCGTCGATGCCGATAGCGATGCGATGTCCGCCGAATTTTTCCACAGCTTCTTTCACAAAATCCAACGAATCGCACGCCTTGCTTCCGAGTACCACCCGTCCCACGCCCGTCTGAAGCGCCAATTCAATCATTCCCAAATCGCGTAATCCTCCTCCGAGTTGGCAAAAAATATCCACATTGCGAACCACATCGGCCACAATACCTAAATTTTTCGGATTACCCGTAAACGCGCCGTCCAAATCCACCAAATGCAAACATTGCGCGCCTTGACTCTGCCATTCGAGCGCAATTTTGATCGCATCGGTGGAATAAACGGTTTTTTCTTCAGCCTTGCCTTGGCGTAATCGCACCACTTCTCCATTCATCAGATCAATCGCGGGAAATACAAGCATGCGTGCATCATGCCATACATACCCGTATGGCGGACAAGAAGATTTTTAAGCCTAAAGATCTAACCCAATCTTTTTTGTTCTTCAGAATTCCAAAATTCATGGGTTGATGGAAAAAATTATTTTTAGCTTAAGCTTTTTAAGCGTTTTTTTCTCTGGAGGTCTTTGCGCCAATGCCACAACAAAGGGATGCCAAAAAAGAGAAAATAATTCATTAGCGAAGCGAGAATAAGCAAGCGTGAAAACGGATTAAAAAGAAACGTCAAAAATATCATGATGCCGCTAAAGATCGCTAAAAAACGCGCTTGGATAGGAATGGGGATGGGAAACAACATCAATTCCACTTTTGGGAATTGCGTGCCGAACGCTAAAAACAGCGAACTGTAAAAATACACATTATCTATCTGCCCGCCGATTAAAAAAAACGCTGTGAGCGTCACAAAAAGCATTCCTGTTAAAAAATACATATTTAATCGAAATGCTCCCCATTCTTCTTCGAGGGCGTTGCCAACAAACCATGTGAACCACAAATAAAAAATGAGAAATAAAATACTGCGTGTTTCCGGAATAAATAAAAATGTCAACAATCGCCAAACTTCTCCGCGCATGATGGCTTCTGGCTCTAAAGTCAACATGCCGACAAAATCCGGACTGATGCCGCCTAAAATAAAGACCAGCGCGCTTAGAAACACAACCCCTCGCGTCAAATGAGGGATTGCAAATCTTCCCAAATATTTTTCAAGCCCTTGCATCATATAAGAAATGTATCTCGGGATAAAGCATTTGTCTCCTAAAAGGCCTTCATCTCTTTTTTAATCATCTCTTCTGCCGAGGATAAACGGAAGGAGATAGTAGAGTGTGTAGAGGAGCGATGTAATAAATGCGGCAACGTAAGTCCACGCGGCGGCGTTGAGCATTTTGTGAACGCCGCGCATTTCTTCGCCCTCGGTAATCATGTTCATTTTGGGCAAAATGAGTTTAGCGCGGCGAGACGCGTCGAATTCCACAGGCAAAGTCACAAGATTAAACGCCATAATGACTCCCCATCCGATACCCATAATGAGAAATCCCGTATAAGTGGCGATCAAGCCTGTAAACATACCGATAATTGGTAGCCACGTGACTACTTGGTTGGCGTAATTTGTGATACCTACAGACGCCATGCGCCATTGGAGAGGCGCATAAGCGATTTTATGTTGAATAGCGTGCCCGCATTCGTGAGCGGCGATGCTCAGTGCGGCGACGGATTGGCCGTGATAAATTTCCTCGGAGAGCACGAGTTTTTTATGGATGGGATCGTAATGATCTCCTAAAAAACCATTGGCGGCCTCGATCTCGACATCATGAATTCCTGCCGCATCCAAAATGCGATTGGCCGCTTGTGCACCGGTCAAACCGGAGCGCACGGGTATTTGTTTATATTTAAAGAAAGCAGATTTTACCATTCCCGCTGTGATGAGCGAGATGACTAATGTAAATCCAAAAATAATCCAAATCATAACACCTCTCTGCAATTTTTATGCGCAAACAACATGTATCAACTCTTCTTAAAAATCAACTCTTTGCGCAAAGTGAATATGCGTGCATGAGACAAATTGGCGCGTCGCACCCCTTGTATTATGAGTTATATTGACTCATAATAACGTTTTTAATTCTTCACAAGAAATTCAAACACTTCTTTCCACCACGACTGAGAAGAAGAAAAATCAATCGTATTATGATCGGCTTCTGGAATCCTCCACAGTTTTTTGGGACCAGTGTAGTCTTTGTATAATTTTTCACTGAGCCAAGGAGGAATCGTCGTGTCGCGTCCGGCTAAAAGAAAAGCAATGGGGCCATGATAATGCCTAAGCGCGCGGTCGGATTCGTAGCGATCGCGCACAAATAATTTCAGAGGAAAAAAAGGATAATGGGTCATGCCGACATCGATAAGATTGTTGAACGGCGTAATAAAAAATAATCCCGCGACTTGTGCCGGTCTTTGTGCGGCGAGTTGAGCGGCAACAGCGCAACCGATCGATTCGCCCATCAGAAAAATCGGTTTATCGTCTTGTTTGCGCAATAAATCAAAAGCTTTGACGGCGGCATTCGCAATCGTTTCTTGAGACGGTTTTCCTGTACGCGCGCCATAGCCGGGGTATTCAAAAACATGAATTTGCATTGCGCCGACGCTTTCTAATCCTTCTTGATAATAAAGCCGATTCAGCGCCATGCCCGCATTGCCGTGAAAAAGAATGATGTGCCATTCACTTTTTGTATTCGTCGTGGGAATAATCCATCCGATCGTTTCATTTCGCGCATTTTTCCAAGATAAAATTTTGTGAGTTGTTGCAAAATGTTCCAACACTTGCATCTTTTCGCGCGCCGGATGATAAATCAAATAATTCTGAAACATAGACAATGCTGTTAGCGTACCCAAATAAATAAAAATCAAAAACGCAAAACTCTTGAACGCCATATTCTGAAATTTCATGCTCATTAACGGCCTGCTGTGGTTGCGTATAAATATATCGATAGACCTAGCGCAAAAATAACATGGAAAAGTTTCTGCTCAACTATGAAACGAACATGCAGGGTGTTTTTTAACGGTGAGTTATATTGCACACTTACTGCAGTCTATGGAGGTATTCTTTGAGTTTTTCACAGGAATGAGGCCGACGCGCATGGCGGCGGTGTGGATGATGTGGGCGAATTGATGGCGGAGGGAGAGTCCGACGGCGATCCAAGTGGCAAGAAGGATAAAAGACGCAAAGAGGAAATAAGGAATACTATCGGGAAGGGTTTGTCCGACGACAAGAATGATGGTGAATACGCAAAATCCGACGAGCAGACTGAATTTTCTTAAAGTGAGTTCGTTGTCCACGCGCGTGAGGCGTTTGCCGTTGGGATAAATTTCAGTCAGTGTTTTGATTCGAATACGCCACCAACGATTGACGAATACAATCATATCCCAGTCGCCCCAACCGGAATCGTTGGCGAATTTCCAATCTTCTTCTTCGAGAATTTTTCCGAGTTCGCGCAAAAGGTCGGTGCGTTCGACGCCTTTTTCGCTCCAAAAAGCGAGGTGATCATCGCCTTGGATTTGCCAAAGCGCGGCGATGCCGCGCGCGGTGCGGTGTTTTTGACGAGGAACTTTTCTGCGCGTCTTGCTCATGAGGCTGGGGGTTTGCAACCACGCGAAGTAACGCGCCCATTCGCGCACGAGAGGTTGCACGAGCGCGAGATAAAAAATCACGAGCCGCGAGGAAAGACTATCGTGTTTGGGTTCGATGCGCGCGCCCATCATATAAGAAAGCGCCGGCAAAAGAAAAAGTCCGAACATCAGCAAAGGAACAATTCTCAATACATCGAACCAATAAGAGACGAGTAAAATAAAAATCGCCGTTCCAATCCATTCGATACTGCTGAATGTATTAAACCACGCCGAGTGCGGTTGAGGATACACGCATTGGAATCCGCCCGTGCCGAAAATGCCGTGATAGACAAGCGGACGGTGAAAAATTTCGTCGAAGCGAGGCTGACCGTAAATGACGCCTTTCCAACGCGCCGAGCCAAAAGAATCAAAATAATAAATATGTTTGTAGCGCAACAACGCCTCGGCTTTTCCATATCCGCGTTGTTGCTTGAAGTAGGCATCAATCGTAAAACGCCGGTAATGCCACACGACCGCGCTCGGACTGAATCCGATTTTGTGCCCGAGTTGCATCAAGCGCCAGCAGACATCGACGTCGTCGCCCGCCGCGCGAAATTCCGGATCAAATCCGCCGATCACTTCCAACGCCCAGCGATGATACGCCATATTGCATCCGGGAATGTGCTCGGCTTCCGTGTCGTTGAGCAAAACATGCCGCGGCGCACCCGGCGAAACCGCCACGGCGGCTTGCGTGGAATTCGCCGCCGGAGGAGAAATATTCGGCCCGCCGACCGCCGCAAAATTATTTTCGACCAGCGTGTGAACAAGATAATACAGCCAATCTTTATCCGCCATGCAGTCGGAATCCGTGTAAGCAATAATGTCTCCCGTGGAAGCCTCGGCGCCGACGTTGCGCGCCACGCTCAAGCCTTTATTTTCCTGAATAATATTTTTCACAGCAGGAAAATCTTTCATGATGTCCTGCGTGTTATCGCGCGAGCCGTCGTCCACCAAAATCACTTCGTAATTCGGATAACTCAAATCCTGCAAGGATTCCATGCACGGGCGCAACGTCGCCGCGCCGTTGTACGAGCACACCACGACGGAAACCTTCGGCCAATCTTTGATCGGATATTTTTTGGCGATGGATTCGCCGGATAAAATATTTTTTTGCTTCAACCGATGATACGCTTTTTTGGGAGAACGGTCGCGTTGGACGAGTCCAAAAGCCCAGTCTTCCACTTCGATGCCGTTGGTGAACCATTCATCCGTCCACGAAAAAATAATGGTTCCCGACAAACCGGAACGAAACACCGTTTCGTAATGAGCGTCGAGCAAATCGGCTTGTTCATCTTCGGAATGGCGAATCGTATCCATGCCAAATTCGCTCAAAATCAGAGGTTTTTCCTCGGCGAGATTTTGCAAACGCGCCAGATACGCACTCAAATTTTTCGGATCGTGCAAATAAACATTGTAGGAATAAAAATCCACCGTGCGCGGCAAAAGATATTCGGTGGACGGAAAATTCGCGTAAGAACAGAGAACCGTCGGGTCTGCTTCTTTGACGATTTTCACCAGAGAATCCAAAAAGCGTTCCACGCGAGGCGCGCCGTACCAACGCACCAGATCGGAAGGAATTTCATTATCCACATAAAATCCGAGAATGGCGGGATGCCCGGCATTCGCGCGCGCGGCGGCGCGAACATCGTTTTGAATTTCCTCTTGGAGTTCTGCGTTATCCAAAAAAAGCACGCGTTGCTTCCACGGCACGGTAATGAGCGCGCGCAATCCGTATTCCACCGCCAAATCCAAAAACCATTTCGGCGGCGTGTGATAAATTCGCAAAACGTTAAATCCGCCGTCGCGAATCAACGCAAAATCTTTTTTCGTCATCTCCGGCGATTTAAAATGCGCGTCGCCGTCGCTTTCCGGTTTGAAAGGACCATACGTCACCCCTTGAATGAAAAATTTTTCTTCGCCAACGAAGAGGAATTTTCCTTTCGCGACGGGTCTTGGCAACGATGCGATCAAATTCGACATATAATAATTTTTTTAGACAGAATTAACAAAATTAAAAAATCTTTGTGTCTTTGCGCGAGACAAAGGGATATAGGGCGCGGAGCAAAAATTCTGTGAATTTTATTAATCCTGTTTAAAAATTCCTTTATAAATAAACATTCCTTTTTGGAACGAATCGATTATTTTTCAAGCTGAATATGAAAGCTCAACTTTTACGACAAGGCAAGGTGCGCGATATCTATGCATGGGGGAACGACTTACTATTGGTAGCGTCGGATCGAATTTCTGCGTTCGACGTGGTGCTTCCCAATCCCATTCCGCAAAAAGGCGTGGCTTTGACTCAACTCTCGCGGTTTTGGTTTGAGTATTTCGCCGATAAAATTTCGCATCATGTCATTTCGTTTGATTTACCAGAAGCATTGCATCAACCGGAATGGAATCGCCGCACTACGTGGTGCAAACGCGCGGAGGTGATTCCTATGGAATGCGTCGTGCGCGGTTATTTGGCGGGTTCCGGCTGGAAAGATTATGAAACCACAGGAAAAGTGCAGGGACATGCGCTCCCAAAAAATTTAAACCAATGCGCCAAATTGCCGGAACCGATTTTTACGCCGACGACCAAAGCCGATGCCGGTCACGATATGCCTCTCACCGAACAAGAGGGAAAAAAATTAGTGGGCGAGACACTTTACGACGAACTTAAAGAAAAATCGCTTTTCATTTACAAAACCGCGCGCGATTTTGCCGAAAAAAAAGGCATCATCATCGCCGATACAAAATTTGAATTCGGAATAATCAACGAAAAAGTTTGCTTGATCGATGAATTACTCACGCCGGATAGCAGTCGCTTTTGGCCTATGGATCAATATACGCCCGGAAAAGATCAACCCAGCTTCGACAAGCAATTTGTCCGTAATTATCTTCTCGGCCTCAAAGACTGGAATCGCCAGCCTCCCGCTCCCGAACTCCCCGTCGAAATCATCCGAGGCACTCAGGAAAAATATTTTGAGGCCTATCAGCGTCTCACGGGGAGAATTTTAATTATCTAATGCGGCAATTGATTGAGGAGTGTGTGGGTTACTTGGCGGTGGAGAAGGGGCATGCGGTGAATACGCAGTTGTTGATGAGGTCTATTTTGGAACGGTTTGCGGGATGGACGGAGAAGAAGAAATTTACGCTCCATAAAATCAAGCCGGAGACGCTTTCGGATTATTTGCAGGAGCAGAGGAAGCAGAGGAAACTTTCCGCGGCGTCGATGAAATTGGAAATCATCGCGCTGAGAACATTTTTTCGTTATCTCCAACAAAAAAAGCATCTTGAAAAAGATGTGTCCGAACATTTGGATTTGCCGAGGTTGTTTCGTTATTTGCCGGAGACGCTGAATGAGGAGGAAGTGGAAGCGATTTTGAAAATTGAATTTCCAAAAACGCCGTTGGGATTGCGCGATCGCGCGATGTTGGAAGTTCTTTACGCCTCCGGCGTGCGCGTGAGCGAATTGGCGAAACTGCGGTTGGAAACGTTGAATTTAGACGAGTGGACATTGCGCGTGACAGGCAAAGGCAACAAGGAGCGATTGGTGTTGATCGGCTCAAAAGCGGCGGCGGCGTTGCGCGATTACCTCGAAAAAGGGCGTCCGGCGTTGGTAAAAACGCGCACGGGCGGAGAAGTTTTTCTTGGCAAACACGGGCGAAATCTTACATCCTTGCGTATCTGGCAAATTGTCAAACAAATGGTGCGCCAATCCGGCATTAAGAAAAATGTGTACCCGCACTTGTTGCGTCATTCGTTTGCTACGCATTTGCTCAGTCGCGGCGCGGATTTGCGGGTGATTCAGGAATTACTGGGTCACGCCAATATCAGCACCACGGAAATTTACACGCATGTCGATGCCTCGCGTTTGCGCGCGGTGCACCGGCAGTTTCACCCGAGAGCAACTTGATAAAACTTTTATGAATCGATTAGAAAAACGACTTGGCTACGAATTTAAAGACAGAGATATTTTAAAACAAGCGCTGACGCATCCATCCAAGGGTTACGAATCCAAAAAGAAAGTTTCCGACAATCAACGCATGGAATTTTTGGGCGATGCGGTGTTGCAGTTAGCGTTGACGATTCGTTTGTACCAAAAATTTCCGGAGATGGACGAGGGACAACTCACCAAATTACGCGCGCAGATGGTGAATCGCACGATGTTGGAACGCATTGCGCTTTCGTTTGGCGTGGGGGAGTTTCTCATTCTCGGACGCGGCGAAGAATTGAATCACGGGCGCACGCGCGCGTCGAATTTGGCGGATGCGATGGAAGCGATTATCGGAGGAGTTTTTCAGGATGCGGGATTTGAGGTCGCCCATCAATGGATTATTAATATTTTGGAGCCTTATTTCGAAGAAACGTTGGAAACATCGACGCTGGCGAATCCCAAGGGAGAATTGCAAGAAGTGTTGCAAGCGGAGGGCAAGGGCACGCCGATTTATGAGACGTTGGAAGAGAGCGGGCCGGATCATGCGCGGCATTACAGCGTTGCGGTCAAACTCGGCAACGAAGAACTCGGACGCGGCGAAGGCGCCAGCAAACGCGCCGCAGAAACCCAAGCCGCACTTCATGCGTTGAATGCGTTGAGAAAAAATTAAAGCGACCATCGGGGTCAAGTTTTCACATTCACAGAAGCTGTGCATGTGAAACCATGACCCCTTGCTGTTAAATAATTCTCTCGCTCCAACTTTGTGTGTCGGGTGGGAGAGGGGCGAGTCGGAGGAGTTTGGTAAGTTCTTGTTTCCAATGCGTCCATGTGGGCACGGACGTGGAAAGTTGATATTCGTAGATGGCGTGTGTGTGCGTGTAGCCGAGTGGATGCGAGGGAAGATGCGCAAAATCCGGCATGAGTCTGCCGCTGTACGGCAGAGGCATCATCCAAAGAATAAATCCTTCGTAATTTTTGATGTCGCCGCGGCGGTGTTGTACAATCGTCGTGCCCATAAAAGTCATCATCACGCCGTGTTGCTCGTTAAGATCAGCCATGCGTCCATGCGGGACGGTATCGGGCTCGACGGCAACGACGCGCCAGTCCGGCGGCAGGATGGGCTCGAAGTGGCGGATGTAATCGGTCTGCCAAACATCGAAGTGAAAAAAATGCAGTTTTTTCAAGTCCAGTATGTGGTGACATGAGGGACTCATGTTGTGCAGAGGACTGTGATGGCCGTGAGCGGTCATGGAGATAAAATACCCATCATCGCTCTTTTCTAAAGTTTAAAAGTTGAAGCCGGTTTTGAATTATTTGTTGCATTTGCGTACAGTGTGTGCATATTGTGGGCATGTCACATCCCGCTTCACTCTTATCCGGGCTGGACGAGACCGCTCAAGGGCCGGTCTCTGTCCCGTTTCTGACCAGTTTGGAATTCACTTCGTCCCAGCTTTCGGCGCTGGTGGAACATTGCACGGGGCGCATCCGTGAAATTTCTCAGGAAATGGGGCGCGGCAATCCGTACACTTCCACCGGTTGGATGGGCAACCGCGAAAAATGGCTTCGGCAATACCGCAACGATTGGGATTATCGCCGCGCCGAAGACAAAGGTGTTTTTGAACATTCCAATTATTCCATCAATTTCGCCAAGCGCGTCTGTGTGCAATTGACGGCGCGCACGAATCGCGAATTTTTCGGCACGGAACCGTATTTTGCAATTACACCCGAGGGCGCGGAAGATATTGAATTGGCGGATCGCTTGAATCGATACGCTCAGTGGAAATTTTCCAAATCCAATACCAAATCCATGCTCCGCGAGGCGGTGAAGTATGCCTACATCCTCGGCGAACGCGTGATGAAAGTGAGTCACATTCAAAAAATCAAACGCGGCACGACCGAAGCGCGGGTGCTCGTGGATTCTCTGGGTAATATCGTGCGCACGTCCGATGGGCATTACATATTAGAGGAAGATTGGATCGAGCAGAAGGGCAAATGGCTTTGCGCGCATGATTTGGCGGTGGAGCGTCCGGCTCATGCTTTTTACGAATGGCGCACCGTCGAGCGCGCGATTACCGAATACAAGGGCGTGCATCTTTCAGGCGTTCATTTTAAAGATTTCTTGTGTCCGCTCAATGTCGGCGATATTCACGAGGCGGATTTTATTTGCCACTTGTACGATCAACCGCTTTGGCGCGTGGCGCAAACGTATCGGCGTTTGGATTTGCTCGCTTCCCAGGAAAACGCATCGCCGCTCGCGTGGTTGATCGACGAACCGAAATCCGCGCTCGCACAAGCGCTCGAATGGCGCGGAGAAAATACAACGCGCGCTTCGGATGCGATTGTGCAAATCGCGGAATGTTATTTGAAGTACGACGTCGATGGCGACGGACTTCCCGAGGATATTTGCGTGATTCTGGCGTTGCCTTCGGATTTGTCGCGTCTGGCGGAGCCGATTTATTACGACTATTGCGCGAATATTTTGCCGCGCGGACGCTGGCCATTTGAAGTCGTGCGGCGCAATCCCGACGAGGGGCGTTGGTATGGTGTGGGAATTTTTGAGGAATTCAGCCACAAGCAGGATTTTATCGATTTGCATTTCAATCGCATCAATTTCCGCAACATGACCAGCGGCACGGTGAAGTTTTGGAAAAATCGCGACGTGGAAGAGGAGAAAGAGTCTTTCACCATCGGCGATAATAAAATCTGGACGCCTAAAGAAAATGCCGATCCGGAAAAAATATTTACCGCCGTGCCGTTGTTGGAGCCGACCGAATCCGCCGAGAACGTGACGCAATACATGATGCAGTCGTTTCAACTCGAAAGCGGAGTTTCTTCCGACGCGGAAGGACAGATGTCCAATTTGCCTTCGAACGAAACGGCGACGGGCGTGCTTTCCAACGAGCGCGTGGCGGATGAGTTGACGCACACGCAGATTTGCGATCTGGAAGAAGGGCTTTCTCAAATCATTTCCGCCGCGGTGGCGATGAATTTTTATCACATGGATTCTCTGGAGACGTACGAATATCTCGAAGGCGATACTCTGCGGCTCGAAGAAATGACGCGCGAAGAAGCGGAAAATCTTTCGATGAATGTGCGCCTGCTTTTGACGCGTCGGCGCAATCGGCAGACCTTGGAAAGCAATTCGCAGGCGATTCAAATTTTAAAAACTTATGTCGAATTGCTGGAAAAGACGTCGAAGTTGCATTTGTCCGAAGAAATTGTGCGGCAGGCGCGCCCGTTGTTTGTGCACGCGCTGAAATCGCTTGAAATTCAGGATGCGGAGAAAATTTTTGCCGAACCTAAAAAAGTATGAACTTCTGCGATCCGGAAATGAGAGTGGATTGCGCGGATCGGTTGGCGCGCATTGAACAGATGCTCAAAGACCGCATTGAGCAGGCGCAGAATGATCGTCAGCGCATCGAGGATATTCTTTTCCATCACGAAGACAGAATTTCTGTCTTGGAAAAATGGCGGCATTGGGTTTTGGGCGTGGCGGGTATCTGCGGCGCGATTACGGTGGCGCTATGGGAATGGGTCAAAGGGCATTTGCAATTTCACGTTTAACAAAAGGAAACTTATGAAAAAAAATCATGCATTCTGGATTATGGGAGTTTTGCTTCCGCTCATCGGATGGTTGTGGCTGGGATGCGCGCAATCGCCGCAGGAAAAAATTCTAAGAGCAGAAACCAAAGTGGCGCAAACGGAGGAGAAAATTCAATCCGTGGATGCGCAACGCCAGCAAGAAGCCGCAGGGATGGTCTATGCGACCGATTTGGCGTTGGATCACGCGGAAGCGAGCAAACCGGTGGAACTGGCGCAGGCATTTAATGATCGCGCACAGACGCTTCTCGGCGCGCCGGAATTGATGGATGCCGCGCAGTTGCGGCAATTGGTCAATGATTTGCTCTCTGAAATGAAACAAGAGCGCCAACGCGGCGAAGATGCATTGAAGAAGTTGGATAAGGAACTCGCGGCACTGGCTTCCGAAAAAAATCGATTACATCAAACGCTTGTTCTCACGCAAAAAAAATTGGAAACGGTTCATCAGGAAAATATTTTGATGGCGGAAAAAGAACATCGGCGGCAATCGCAGTGGTGGAATCCTTTTTACGATTTATCGCTTTCGCTGAAAAAGTTTTTGGTATGGGGAATTTTAATTTTAGGACTTGTGTTATTGCTTCCTATTTTGAGCGCAGTTTTTCCCGTCATGCTTCCAGTGGTTAGCGCGATAGGCGTTTTTTTAGGAAAAGCGATCGGATGGTTGATTCGGATTGTGCCGGGCGCGATTTCCGGCGCCGGAGTGGTCGGTAAAAAAATATTTGAAACAGTGAATTCCACAAAACAAAGAATCATCGAAGCCATCGAGCAATGGCAACAAACGCAAAAACTGCAGAATAAAACGGAATACAAAAGTTTGAGCGGTTATTTGGCTGAAATTTTGGATTGGGACAACAAAAATGAAGTCATTGCATCGAAACAAAAAATCGGTGCGACAGCTTCGTAAAAAAATCAAAAAGGAGAAAAATATGCGTTGGATATGGAATCATTGGCACGAATTTTTATTGATCACTTTGCTGGCGGCGATGTTTTACGCGCTGGGCGGCATTCCGGAAATTGTCGGAATTCGCATTTGCGAAGTGGAGGTGTTCAGTTTGGCGTGTTTCGGCGCGTGTTTATTTTTCGTTGGCATTTTGTGCGCATGGCTGGCGATGGCTTTGGTTTTTAGAACACTGAATCGCTTTATGGATATGGGGCATTTCGAAGAAGCATTTGAAGAAATGAAACCGCAGGAGCAGGTTTTTTTGATTGTGGGTTCTTTTGCGGGATTGATATTTCTTTTTGCGTATTGCTGTTCTTTGCTTTCATGAATCAATCACAACGCGAAAATTTATTGCAGGCGGTGGAAGCGCTGGCGGGCGAACATTGCCACGGATTTATTTTTGCCGCGGAAGTGGATTGCGACGATCTTACGCATCCACAACAAAACGGAAGCGGCATGATTGTGATATGGGATGGCGGGCTCACGCTCGCCACAGGATTGGCTTCCCGATTGTATCACCAATTAAAAAGCCGGGATATTCCCGTGTGGGAAAAAGAGGGCGCAGGTTAGACGAAAAAAATATCTACATGACTTTATAAAAAAAATCATGTTCAATCGAGGCTATGCCCAAGATTGACGCTGAAAATGCAGAAGTAGGGATGGTGTTGGCTTCCGACGTTCAAAATCTCAATGGACAGTTATTGATGCCCAAGGGAATGGCGCTTGCGGAAAAGCATTTGTGGCTTTTGAAAACGTGGGGTATTCAGCACATTGATATTATTTCCAAAGAAGGCGCAGTGTCTGCGGCGAATCAGGAACTTTCCGAAGAAGAGATACGCAGATATACGCCCGGATTGCGCGAAATTTTTGGAGGCGCGGAGGAAAACGACCTATGGATGCAGGAACTGTTTAAGCTTTGTTTAGAACGAAAGATTTTAAAATGGAGGGTTTCTCATGGCGACGCCTGATCTTGCTTACTTAATTTCAGAATTGCCCGAGCTAGGTTCGTGTGCGCACATTTATAATGAGCTTTCCAAATCGTTGAATGATCCGAGCGCCGCAGTGGGCTCTTTTGGGCGTATTATTGAAAAAGACCCCGCGCTGATGGCGAAGCTTTTGCGATTGGCGAACAGCGCGTTTTTTGGTTATCCCTCTAGCATCAAAACGCTGGACGACGCGATGATTATTATCGGCATCCAGCAAGTGCGCGATTTAGTCGCCGCGACGACGGTGATTGAATATTTCAAGGATGTGTCGCCGGATTTGGTGAATATGAATTCTTTTTGGGAGCACAGTATGGCTTGCGGTATTGCGGCGCGCATTTTGGCTGGGTATCGGCGCAATTGGAATCCGGAGCAATCGTTTGCGGCGGGTATCATGCATGATTTGGGGCGATTGGTTATGTTGATACGATTGCCGGAACAAATGCGCGACATTTTGAATCGTTGCCAAAATGATCCGCGTCCTATCTATAATATCGAGCGCGAAGTCATGGGTTACGATCATGCGGAAGTGGGAGGCGTGCTTTTGGAGTGTTGGAATTTTCCTCAGAGTTTGGCGAATGCGGTGCGTTATCATCATGAACCGACGCGTTCCGCGCAGGATTTTACGGACGCGGCGTTGGTGCATCTCGGCGATATTATTGCGCATGCGATGGAATTCGGCTCCAGCGGAGAGAAGCATGTGCCGCATTGCGATTCGCAAGTTTGGGCTAAGCTTGAAATGGACACGGAAATTCTTCGTCCCAGCATGAGGGAAATCGATCGCCAGTTTAGCGAAATTGTAAACATGTTTATGCATTAATGGACGCGAATCTTTATCCCCAATTTATTGAATCCGGCCTTCGGGGACTTCAGCGGGACGAGTTGGCTAGCCGCCGCAATGTCTTGGTGCTGTTTTCATCGCTGAAAAATTTTCTTCGTGATTTGCACGAATGTAAAACGATTCGGGAGATTCTGGCGCTGACCGAACTTTATCTCAAAGGTTTGGACATGTTTTTAGCCAACGGATTTTATCAAGTGAATCCGGCGGATTACAATTTTGAAATGATTTTTTGCGTGCCGGAAGACGCTCAAGAAAAAATTAAGAAGCTGGTACAAGATGAAATTGAAGCGGGGCGTTTTGCATGGGCATTGCATCAATCGCGTCCGGTGATTTTTGACGTTAAAATTGGAGAAGAGTCGTTTCATGTGCTTTTTCACGGTTTGAGCACGCGATCTCGGACGTTGGGCATGTTTGTGGGCTTTCTCAAAACCGAAGGTACCGAATCTCATTTTGTTTCGTTGACATTGCTTTCGATTCTTTTGTCTAATGCGACCATCGCGCTCGAAAATCTTTTGCTCATGGAAGAAGCTAAGCGCATCAACGAGACGCTTGAGCTTCAAGTTGCCGAGCGTACCGCCGAACTATCGCTGGCCAACACCGATCTGCGCGAAGCGATGGAACAAGCGCGGCAAATGGCGGTGCGCGCCGAAGCCGCCAATGCGGCGAAAAGCGAATTTTTGGCGAATATCAGTCATGAAATTCGCACTCCGATGAACGGTATTCTCGGCATGATGGATTTGTTGATCGATACGGAATTGAATGTGCGGCAAAAAGAATACGCCAAAATGGTGCGCGATAGTTCCAACGCGCTTTTGCTGATTCTCAATGATATTTTGGATTTTTCCAAGGTGGAAGCCGGACGCATGACGTTCGAAAATATTATTTTCAATCTGAATGCAGTGGTGGAAGGCGTAGTCGATCTTTTTGCGGAAGAAGCTGCGCGCAAGGGATTGGAATTGTTTGCATGGGTGGATCCGTCGATCCCTTGGCAAATCATGGGCGATCCGGGACGTTTGCGGCAAGTGTTGGTCAATTTGGTGGGCAATGCGGTGAAATTTACCAAAAAGGGGTTTGTGATTTTGCGCGTTCTGCCGTTGGAGCTTTTTCCAACGCACGCTATTTTGCGTTTTGAAGTGCAGGATTCCGGTATTGGTTTGCGTGCGGAGGATCAAGGCAGATTGTTTCAACCTTTTGTTCAAGCCGACGGATCCACGACGCGAAAATTCGGCGGCACCGGATTGGGATTGGCGATTTGCAAACGCATGGTGGAACTCATGGGCGGTGCGATTAGCATTCAAAGCGAAGTTGGCAAAGGATCGATGTTTTGGTTTACAGCGCCGTTCGAATGCGCGTGTTTGCCGGTGACATGGCATCCGAAAATCCGGCCGCATTGTCTCTTAGCTTTTTGCGAGCCGCAACCGGTAGTCGATGATTTGCGCTCTTTGTTGCAAAAAATGTCTTTCGATGTTCAAACGGCATCTTCGCAGGAAGAAATCCTTCGGCGTCTCGATCAGTGTCCAGCGTTGGATTTTTTAATTTGCGATTGCGTGCGATTGGGAGGCGAATCATCGAAAGCGTTGATCGAATCCCTTCGTCATCATCCGAAGGCTGTACATCTGAAAATGATTCTTTTAAGTCGTCTCGGTCATGCGATTCCCCATGATCATTTGCAAGATATTCCCAACGCTTTTTATATGGTAAAACCGGTGAAGCAATCTGCATTAACGCAACGCGTACGGCAGGCTTCTGATGATGCCGGCAAAGAAGAAATCGCCGCGCCGTCGCCGACTCAAAAGAATCATGAAATTGCTTCAGCGTCCGAATCGCAACATTCGTTCGCCGTATTGGTCGCTGAAGACAATGAGGCCAATCTCAAAATCGCTCAACTGCAATTGGAAAAAATGGGCATCAAAGCTGATGCGGCGACCGATGGCAAACAAGTTTTGGAAAAAATTAAGCAACAATTTTACGATGTGATTTTGATGGACTGTTATATGCCGGGAATGACCGGGTTGGAAGCGGCGCGCGTCATTCGCGAAGAATATTCCGATAAGAATATCTATATTATAGCGATGACGGCGAATGTGGTGCATGGCGAGCGCGAGCGATGCTTAGAAGCCGGCATGAATGATTTTCTCGCCAAGCCGGTTCGGCAAAAAGATTTGGAAGAAGCTTTTCAGCGTTGCGCAACGGCGCTCAATAAGAGTTAGCTTTTCATTGCGAAGAAAAAAAATATAATGCCTTTATGAAATTCGAGACGGCATGTCTTCATGCGGGGCAACAGCCCGATTCGGCGACGCTCTCGAGAGCGGTTCCGGTTTATCGCACCAGTTCATATGTTTTCAAAAACACGGAACACGCGGCGAATCTTTTTGCGCTCAAAGAACTCGGGAATATTTATACGCGCTTGATGAATCCCACGCAGGATGTTTTGGAAAAACGCGTGGCGGCGCTCGAAGGCGGCGCGGCGGCGCTGGCGCTGGCGTCGGGCACAAGCGCGATTTTTTATACGGTGATCAATCTTTGCCAAGCGGGTGATGAGATTGTTTCGGCCAATAATCTTTACGGCGGAACATTCACGCAATTCAACGATATTTTGCCGCAGTTCGGCATCCGAACGCATTTTGTGAATCCTAACGATTCGGAAAATTTTGCAAAAGCAATTACGCCGAAAACCAAACTTCTCTATTGCGAAACGATCGGCAATCCGGGGCTCGACGTAGCGGATGTTCAAAAAATCGCCGATATCGCGCACGCGCATGGATTACCGTTGGTGATCGATAGTACGTTTGCCACGCCGTATCTCCAGCGCCCGATGGAATTCGGCGCGGATATAGTGGTTCATTCGCTCACCAAATGGATCGGCGGTCACGGCACGGCGCTCGGCGGTATCGTGGTCGATTCCGGAAAATTTAATTGGCGAACGGAAAAATTTCCTTTGATGAATCAAGCTGATCCGAGTTATCACAATATTCGTTGGGCGCATGATTTAGGCGAACTCAGCTCGTTGGCTTTTATTTTGCGAATGCGCTTAGTTCCTTTGCGCAATCTGGGCGCGTGCATTTCTCCCGATAACGCGTGGATGTTTCTCCAAGGCATCGAAACGTTGCCGTTGCGCATGGAGCGGCATTGTCAAAATGCGCTGGCGGCGGCGAAGTTTCTTAAAAAACATTCTCAAGTGCAATGGGTGCGTCATCCAGCGCTCGAAGGCGATCCTGCTTTTGCGTTGAATCAAAAATATCTTCAGAGCAAAGGTTGCGGCATGGTGGTATTCGGCGTCAAAAGCGGTAAAAAAGCGGGGTCGAAATTTATCGATCATCTCAACCTTTTTTCTCATCTCGCCAACGTAGGCGACGCCAAAAGCCTTGCAATTCATCCCGCCACAACCACGCATGCGCAACTTAGCGATGCGCAACAAACGGCGGTCGGCGTGATGCCCGAAATGATTCGTCTATCTATTGGACTTGAACATATCGACGACTTGCTTGAAGATTTGGATCAGGCATTAAAGAAATCTCAAGGGACATGAAATCACGAGCTAAAGCCGAAATCGGCGCCGTCGAAACACGGTTTTTCACATTTGGAAACAAAAAAAGCGACGCATTGAAATTGCGTTGCGGCGCAACGCTTGCGCCTGTGACACTCGCTTATGAAATGTACGGCGAATTGAATAAAGCGCGCGATAATGCGATTTTGGTTTTTCACGCGCTTTCGGGAAGTCAACACGCGGCGGGTTATAATTATGCTGTGCCGGGCGTAGAAAAATTATGGACTGACGAATGTCAAGTTGGTTGGTGGGATGAATTTATCGGGCCGAAAAAAGCGCTGGATACGACGCGCTTTTGCGTGATTTGCGCAAATTACATTGGCGGATGTTACGGTTCGACGGGTCCCTCATCCATTGCTCCGAAAACAAAAAAGCCGTACGGGTCTTTGTTTCCGCGCATTGCTATTTCAGACATTGTGGATTCACAGATTCGGCTTTTAGATCATCTCAAAATTCAAAAATTGCACGCGGTGATCGGGGGTTCGATCGGCGGATTGATGTGTGTAAATCTCGCAGTGCGTCATCCTGAACGTGTGAGTCTGGTGATCCCCATCGCCAGCGGATTGGAGACGACCAAATTGCAACGTATTCATACGTTTGAGCAAATCTACGCCATTGAATGCGACCCGAATTTTTGTGGCGGCGATTATTACGATGGAGAAAAACCGAATTTGGGTCTTGCGCATGCGCGTATGATTAGTCACAAAACATTTATTTCGCTGAAAGCTTTGCAACAGCGCGCGCGCACGGAAGTGGTGCAACCATGCGAATCCGAATTTTCATGGTATCAACTCACCAGTCCGCTCGAATCGTACATGCTTCATCAAGGAAGAAAATTTGTTCAACGGTTTGACGCGAATACTTACTTGCGCATCGCGGATTGTTGGCAACGTTTCAATCTTTTAGAAGGAACGGGCGAGAAAAAACTCGAAGACCTTTTTATGCGTTGTCGGCATCAGCAATTTCTCATTTTCAGTATTAGTTCCGATGTTTGTTTTTACACCGACGAACAAGCCAAGATGGAAGCCGTGCTTAAACGCGCCGGTATTTCTCCCATGCACATCACCGTACATTCCGACAAAGGACACGATTCTTTTTTGCTTGAACCCGAGCTTTACACGCCTCATCTAGTATACGCCCTCGAAGGCAAACTTCCCTGAAGATATTTCAACCGCCTTGGCTGAGTTCTTTAGAGCGAAGATAAGCCGCGTCAAAGGCGCGCGCGCAGAGAGATTCAAAATTTTGTTGGGAAAACGCATTGAGAGCGGCTTCGGTTGTCCCGCCTTTGCTTTTGACTTGGGAAATGAGTTTTTCGGGAGATTGGTTGGTTTGAAGAAGCATTTGCGCGGCGCCGAATGCCGTGCGTGAAATCATCTCGAGAGAAATTTTCGGATTCAGCCCTTTCGCTTCGGCCGCTTTGCGCAAGTGATCGATAAAAAGATAAAAATAAGCGGGGCCGGAACCGCTTAGCGCGGTCACCGCATCGAGTTCTTCCTCGGAAACGCGATAAGTATGGCTGATAGCGCTGAAAATTTTTTCCGCGAGCGTCAAGTCGTCGCTGGTTGCATGCGCATTTCCGGCAAACGCAGTGACGCCGCATCCCAAAAGCGCCGGTGTATTCGGCATTGCGCGAACGATGCGAGGGGTATTGCCTAAAAGCGATTCAAGTTTTTGGATCGTTACGCCTGCGGCGATGGAAAGATAAAGCGATTGAGGATTTTCCAATTGAGGAACCACTTCTCCGATTTGCTGTGGTTTGACTGCGATCAGAATGATGCTGGCTTTTGCGCAGGCTTCTTTGGGAGTTTTTGCCCATCGAAGTTCAGGAGAGATTTTCAGAAATTCCGTTTGAGCCGCTTCCACAGGGTCTACGCCGATTATTTCAGAAGGGCGAAAAATTTTTTTCGACACTAGCCCTGAGGTTAATGCTCGTCCCATATTGCCTGTACCGATGATTGCGAGCATATCCATTTAAATATTTTTTCTACGAACGATGCGATTATTGTCGTCGAGAACAATAATTTTCGGCTTATGTTTTTTGAGCTCTTTTTTTTCGAGATGAACAAAACTCATAATCGTAAGCCGATCTCCTTTTTTTCCCAACAAAGCGGCGGCGCCGTTGAGACAGATGGACCGACTGCCGCGCTGGGCGGGAATCGCGTAGGTTTCGAAGCGTTTGCTATTGGCTTGATTGCTGACGAGAATTTTTTCGTAAGGCGTCATACCGGAAGCGTCCATGATATCCAAATCAATGCCTAAACTTCCTTCGTAATCCACATGGGCGTCAGTGACGACACAACGATGAATTTTTGAACTTAGGATGATCTTTTCCATGAAAAAATTTTAAGAAACGTCGAGCATGTTTCGCATGCTCGACGTATAATGATTAATTGGAAGACAACGAAAATGTTCCCCAATAGTTGATTTTGGGTTCTTTGGCTTTACGGCGACGCTTAACGCTGGGTTTTTCGTGTGATCGGCGTTGACGCGCTTCGCGCAACACGCCTTCACGATCCAGCTTTTTCTTCAAGCGCCGTAGCGCTTTGTCGACCGACTCGCCTTTTTTGACTTTAACTTCTACCATGTAACAATTCACCCCTTTCGCATTTATACCTCTATATATAAAGAGGAAATATCTTAAGCGTCTCGAAAACTGTGTCAACGCTTGATGTTTAAGCTATTGATAGTCAATGAGATTTTGTTGAAAATGTTCTAACGGATGGATATCGTGTTTTCATTGATCTTTAAAAAGAAAATCTGAGTCGCGAAAGGCAGAAAGTTTTTTTGGCAAAATGGCAAAAACAGTTATGCTTCGACGTTATGAACGATGCAGATCGAGATTTATTGAATTCGTGTCTGGAAGCTGGATGGATTACCGAGGAACGAAGACAAGAAGTTCAGAAGGCTTTGGAGACATCCAAGGAGATGTCTTTTTTGGATTTTGTTTCAAAGAAAAAATATCTCAATGAAGAGCAAATTGCCACGTTGAAGGATTTGCTTTTACACGCACAAGAAGCGCCGCCTGCGTATCATCCGACTGTTTCGGTTTCGGAAGCGGCGCATTATAAACATATCGGCGATTATTTGTCGTACGCCGCGCAGACGTCGTGTTCGGATTTGCATCTGACATCGGGCGCGCCGCCGTTGTTGCGATTGCACGGACAACTGATTCCCATCGCGGAAGGGGTGCCGGCTTTGCATGCGGAAGATGTCAAAAAATTGTTGCGGGATTTTTTGACGCCGGATCAAATGAAAAAAGTAGAGCAGGAAAGTTCTTTGGATTTTTGTCACGAAATGGAACATGTGGGACGATTTCGCATCAATGTGATGCGGCATCGCGCGGGATGGGGTGCGGCGTTTCGCGTGATTCGTTCGCAAGTGCCGCATATTGAGGATTTGGGATTGCCGTCTGTGGTTTATAATTTGGCGCATCATCATCACGGATTGATTTTGATTACCGGCACGACCGGTTCGGGAAAATCGACGACGCTTGCGGCATTGATTCAATACATCAGTCAAACGCGGCGCGATCACATCGTGACGTTGGAAGACCCGATCGAATATGTTTTTCCGATCGGATTGTGTCAAATTTCTCAGCGCGAAATGGGATCGCATAGCCGGTCGTTTGCGACGGCATTACGCGCGGCGTTGCGCGAGGATCCCGATGTGATCATGGTGGGCGAGATGCGGGATTTGGAAACCATTTCGCTGGCGATCATGGCGGCGGAAACGGGTCATTTGGTGTTGAGCACTCTGCATACGAGTACAGCGGCGCGAACCTTGGATAGATTATTGGATGTTTTTCCCGCGGAACAACGCGCGCAGGTGAGAACTTCGGTGAGCGAATCCCTCAAAGGCATTATTTGTCAGCAGTTGATTCCGAAATCCGACGGCACGGGACGCGTATTGGCCACAGAAGTGTTGCTGAATACTTCGGCAGTGGCGAATTTAATTCGCGAGGGAAAAACATTTATGATTCCCGGCGTCATTCAGACAGAAAAACGCTTAGGAATGAAATTGATGGATGAATCAATCAAGGAATTATTCGACGCGCGCGTGATTACGGCGCTCGAAGCGTGGCATCGCATCGAAAACAAAAATATTTTTAATCTGACTGTGCATGTATGAAAAAAGCGCAACAATTTTTTGAGATTTTGATTCAAGAGCAAGGTTCGGATTTGCATCTTTTAGAGGGACATGCGCCTAAAATTCGCAAACATGGATCGATTATGGCGATTCGCGCCGAGCCGTTGACGCACAAAGAAATCATTGCGTTCATGAAATCATTGGCGACCGAGCAGACATGGGATCGTTTTGTCATGCATGGAGACGTGGACTTTGGTTACGAATTGAGCGCGGACGCTCGATTTCGATGTAATTATTACCAGCATCTGCGCGGTTTGGGCGCGGTGTTTCGCTTGATTCCGAATCGAATCAAAACATTTACGGAACTAGGATTGCCGGATGTGGTGCAGAATTTCGGCGATTATAAATCGGGCTTGGTGCTTGTGACAGGTCCGACTGGCTCTGGGAAATCGACGACGCTTGCGGCGATTATCGATTATATCAATGCGACGTATTCCAAACACATCGTGACGATTGAGGAGCCGATAGAATTTATTCATACCAATAAAAAAGGCATGGTGACGCAACGCGAAGTACCTTACGACGTGCCGACGTTTGCTCTTGGATTGCGCACGGCGTTGCGGCAAGACACAGACGTGGTGCTCGTGGGCGAGATGCGGGATTTGGAGACGATTGCTCTGGCGTTGACGGCGGCGGAGATGGGGCTTTTGGTATTTGGGACGTTGCACACGAATCACGCGAACAAAACCATCGACCGTATCATCGACGTTTTCCCATCGGAAAAGCAATCGCAGATTCGTATGATGCTGGCGCATTCGTTGCGCGCGGTGTGCTCGCAGTTGTTATTGCAAAATAAGGACGGACAGGGAAGGTTTCCCGTGCATGAGATTTTGATCGCGAACACGGCGGTGGCGTCGATCATTCGCGAAGGCGCAAGCGAGCGGTTGTACGACGTGATCAAAACGGGAAGCGTTCACGGAATGCAATTGATGGACGACGCGATTCACCGGTCGCTGAAGGAAGAAAAAGTGGGTATTCGCGAAGCCTATATGAAATCCATTGAAAAAAAGCGTTTTGTCTCTTATCTAAATCCCAAGATGATGAAACTCGAAGATTCTGCGCGAGCGTGCAGGGCGCGACAGGATTTGACGTCGGAGTCGATTCCGAATTTGGTGGACGCGTTGTTGGATGCTTCGGTGGAAGATGCATACAAAGCGGAATTTTTAATTGCACTGACGCAAAAGGGCGAGACAGCGGAAGAATTGGCGGCGTTTGTGCGGGCGTTGTTGCCGAGAGCCATTCGCGTGCCGGGAGTCATGGGCGAATGGGAGGGGCGTCCGATTGTGGATTGTTGCGGCACAGGCGGCGGCGGCGTGAACATGGTCAATGTTTCGACAGGGATGATGTTTATTTTAGCGGCGATGGGTGTGCCAGTGGTCAAACACGGCAATTCCGGAGTCACGAAAAAAAGCGGAAGCGCAGATGTTTTACAGGCGTTGGGTGTGCCGATGGATATTTCGCCGAATCGCATCGGCTGGTATTTAGACAAATATCAATGGGCGTTTATTTTTGCGCCGTCGTTTCATCCGTCGTTTCAAACAATCTCGCCGGTGAGAAAAATGTTAGCGGCGAGTGGACAACGCACGATTTTTAATTTATTGGGACCGCTTTTGAATCCCGTGCGGCCTCAAGCGCAACTCATGGGTGTTTTTCACAAAGGGCATTTGCAATTATTTCATCAGGCGCTGAAAGCGCTCAGCAGTCGTCATCATTTGATTGTTTATGGAGAGAATTCGCAGAAGCAATCCATCGGCGAAGTCAGCGCGGACGGTTCGACGGAAGTCATCGGGTTGTTGGACGGACAAGATTGCAAAACCACGTTGCATTATTCTTCGGAGGAAAATTTCGATGCCGTTTCAGTCGCTTCAGCGGAAGAAAGCGCGAAAAAATTAATGCAGGTTTTCCAAGGGGAAAGCAAAGGGTTATTGAGAAAAATGCTGATTCTCAATTCTGCCATGGCATTTTTGGTCGGGAGCGCAGTGGGCACGTTTGAGGACGGCGAAGATATGGCAACCGAAGCCATCGATTCCGGCAAAGCTCTGAAAAAATTACAATCGCTTCAACAGATTAAATAAAAATTTCTATGACAAAAAAAACGCCGCTTTTTGACGAACATCTTCAATGTGATGGACGCATAGTGGATTTTGAAGGCTGGCTCATGCCGGTGCAGTACTCAAGTATTTTGGAAGAACATCGCGCAGTGCGAACGGCGGCGGGACTTTTTGATGTCAGTCACATGGGAGAATTTTTTGTTTCGGGCAAAGCATGCGCGACTTGGTTGAACGGCATCTTGACCAATGATGCGGCGAAGCTAAGCATGGGGCAATGTCACTATACATTTCTTCTGAATGAACAAGGCGGCGTCATCGATGATTTAATTCTCTATCGTTTGGAAGAAGAAAAATTTCTGCTTATCGTAAATGCGTCGAAAATCGACGAAAATTTTGAATGGATGCTTTCCAAGAAATCCGGCACGGTGGTTTTGGAGAATGCGAGCGATGATTATGCGGCGGTGGCGTTACAGGGACCTAACTCCGTAAAAATTTTAGAAAGAATGATTGCTGGGCAAGTGGAACTTCCCAAGCGGAATCGAATTGTTTTGTGGAAATATAATGGCGAAGAGATTTGGATTTCGCGGACAGGTTATACCGGCGAAGACGGATTCGAGTGTTTTTTTTCACAAAAAATCGCCGCGGAATTTTGGAGAAAAATTTTAGAAGAAGGAAAAGAATTAGGTTGTGCGGCGGCAGGGTTGGGTGCGCGCGATTTATTGCGTCTGGAAGCATGCTTGCCGTTGAACGGTCACGATCTTTCGCCTGAGATCACGCCGATCGAAGCCGGTTTTGAAAAATTTGTTTCTTTAGAGAAAAAAGAACATTTTCCAGGGCGCACGGCCTTGGAAAATAATCCGCCGCGCCGCGCATTAATTGCGTTTGTGATGAGCGAGAATGGCGCATTGCCGAGAGGACATTGCGCGGTTTATCGCGGCGAGGAAAAAATCGGCGAAGTCACCAGCGGTGGCATTTCGCCGATGTTGCAAAAAGGCATCGGTTTAGCTTTGGTAGAGCGCGAGCGCTCGCAAATCGGAAACGAAATTTTGATTGAAGTGCGCGGAAAAAAACTTCCTGCTATGATTCAACCCAGACCGCTTTATAAAAAATTATGAATATACCCGAAAATCGAAAATACGCGGAATCCCATGAGTGGATTCAAGTGGAAGACAATATCGGCACGGTGGGCATCACCGATCATGCGCAGAGCGAATTAGGCGATGTGGTGTATGTGGAAGTGCCAAAAATTGGAAAAAAAATCAAAGCCAAGGAACCGATTGCGGTGGTGGAGAGCGTCAAAGCGGCGGCGGATGTTTATAGTCCGGTCAGCGGCGAAATTATCGAAGTGAATCCTGCATTGGAAAAAAATCCGGCGTTGGTGAATCAATCGCCCTATCAGCAAGGATGGATGTTTAAAATCAAACTTGCCGACGCGGAGGAATTGACAAACTTAAAAGACGCGGCGACTTATCAAAAGCATATTTCATGAATACACATCCGGATATTTTTGAGCGGCGACATATCGGGCCCAGCGAGGAGGAAACGCGCGCGATGTTGAAAGAAATGGGATTCCATTCTTTGGAACAATGGATGGATCAGGCGGCGACGTCTTCCATTCGTAGAAAAAACGCGTTGAAATTTTTTGAAGCTCAAAGCGAACATGAAATTTTGGTGGAATTAAAAACAATCGCGGCGGAAAATAAAATTTTTCGCTCGTACATTGGGATGGGATATTACGGAACGATTTTGCCTCCGGTGATTCAGAGAAATATTTTGGAAAATCCGGGTTGGTACACGCAATATACGCCGTATCAAGCGGAGATCGCGCAAGGACGATTGGAAGCGCTATTAAATTTTCAAACCATGATTGCGGATTTAACCGCAATGGAAATTGCCAACGCGTCTCTTCTCGATGAAGCTACTGCCGCGGCGGAGGCGATGACGATGTGCCGCGCGGCGTGCGAAGATGCCAAGCGAAATACTTTTTTAATTTCCGAATTGTGTCATCCGCAGACCATCGCCGTGGTGCAAACGCGCGCGCGCGCGCTGGGAATTAAAGTCAAAATCGGAAATCACGCGGATTTTGATTTTTCAAAAGCATTTGGCATTTTATTGCAATATCCGGCGACTAACGGCGTGATTTTGGATTACGAATCTGTGATTGAACAAGCACATCGCGACGGAGTGTTGGCGGTGGTGGCGACGGATATTTTAGCTCTAACAGTATTGCGTCCTCCGGGAGAATTCGGTGCGGATGTGGTGGTGGGAAGTTCTCAGCGATTTGGTATGCCAATGGGATTCGGCGGCCCGCACGCGGCATTTTTTGCGACGAGAGAAAAATTCAAACGGCAAATGCCGGGGCGATTGGTGGGTGTTTCGAAGGACGCTTCCGGTAAGAAAGCGCTTCGATTGGCGTTGCAAACGCGCGAACAACACATTCGCAGGGAAAAAGCGACGAGCAATATTTGCACGGCGGAAGTTTTGCCGGCGGTGGTGGCTTCGATGTATGCGGTGTATCATGGGCCGGAACAATTGAAAAAAATCGCGGAGAAAGTTCATGCGCTGGCGGGAGTTTTTGCATTGGGTGTAGAGCGGTTGGGGCATGCGGTGATTTCAAAGGAATTTTTTGATACCGTGGGTGTGCGTGTCAAAGGCGAAAGCGTTTCGCAGATTTTATCGAGAGCGAAAAAACAAAAAATTAATTTGCGAAAATTGGATTCGCAAACACTGAGCATTGCTTTCGATGAAACGGTTTCGCTCGGAGATGTGGCGGAGCTTTTGCGCGTTTTTAATCAAGGGATCGATATTGCTTTTGACCTTAACCATCTTTTTTCGGAAATTTCCAAAATTCCTTTTCCTAGAAAAAGCGAATATTTACAATACGAAGTTTTTCATCGGCATCACTCGGAAACGGCAATGCTTCGCTACATGAAAAAATTGGAAAACAAGGATATTTCTCTTGCGCATTCGATGATTCCATTGGGTTCATGCACGATGAAATTAAATCCAACTGCCGCGATGATGCCGGTGACATGGAGCGAATTTGCGAATCTGCATCCGTTCGCGCCGTTGAATCAAGCGACAGGTTTTTTGAAACTATTTAAGGAGTTGGAAAATATTTTGGCGGATATCACAGGCTTGCCCGCAGTATCGCTTCAACCCAACGCAGGGTCGCAGGGAGAGTACGCGGGATTGTTGTCGATTCGACAATATCACAAAAATATTCAGCAAACTCAGCGCAATATTTGTTTGATTCCTTCTTCGGCGCACGGAACGAATCCTGCGAGCGCGACCATGGCGGGTTTTCAAGTAGTCGTTGTGCAATGCGACGACGAAGGCAATGTGGATTTGGAAGATTTGAAAAAGAAAGCGGAGGAGCATCAAAAAAATTTAGCCGCATGCATGATCACGTATCCTTCGACCCACGGAGTTTTTGAAGAAGGCATTCGTGAAATTTGTCGCATCGTGCATGAAAACGGCGGACAAGTTTACATGGACGGTGCGAACATGAACGCGATGGTGGGACTTTGTGCACCGGGTGAACTCGGCGTGGATGTCTGCCATTTGAATTTGCACAAAACATTTGCGATTCCGCACGGCGGCGGCGGTCCCGGTATGGGGCCGATTTGCGTGGGGGAACATCTGCGCGATTGCTTGCCGGGGCATCCGATTTTGGGTAATCGAAAAAGCAATACGGTTTCCGCGGCGCCGTGGGGAAGCGCACTCGTGCTAGCGATTCCCTGGGTTTATATTCGTTTGATGGGAAGCGATGGGCTGACGCGCGCAACGCAATTTGCCATTCTCAACGCGAATTATGTCGCGCAACGGCTCGCGAATTATTTCCCCGTGCTTTATCGAGGTAAAAACGGTTTTGTGGCGCACGAATGTATTTTGGATTTTCGCGCGTACAAAGAAAAAGGCATTGAAGTGGAGGACGCGGCGAAACGTTTGATGGATTTTGGTTTTCACGCGCCGACCATTTCCTTTCCCGTGCCGGGCACGATGATGATCGAGCCGACGGAGAGCGAATCCAAAGAAGAATTGGATCGTTTTTGCGAAGCGATGATTCAAATTCACGCGGAAATTAAAATGGTGGCGGACGGAAAAATTGACACCAAAGACAATCCGCTCAAAAATGCGCCGCATACTGCGGAGTGCATTGTCGCCAACGAATGGAATCATCCTTACTCGCGCGAAGAGGCGGCTTATCCGCTTCCTTGGGTGCGCGAAAATAAATTCTGGCCCGCCGTTCACCGCGTGGACAACGTTTACGGCGACCGCAATCTTTTTTGTTCGTGCGAACGATGAAATGCAGAATGAAAAAGTGCATGATTGCTAAAACTCTTTCTGTTTGCTTGGATTAGCCAGTTCATGAGCGCCGAATCCACTTCCAAAGAAGCCCGCGAAGCGTTTTCCCGTTTTATGCTTTGGGCAAAAGAACATTTTGTCGAAGTTTTGCCTTCTAATGCCGACGATCTTTCTCAGATTGCTGAAGTTCGAGTGGAGAATGCGTCGTCGCTTGCGCTTCCTCCGGAAACTGCGCGTTTGGAAAATTTGAAAAAACTTGTTCTTCCTGGAATTTCCATTTCAGCGCTTGCGCCTTATTTGAGTTGGTTTCGTCAATTAAAAGAACTCGAAATTCCCGGCTCTGCGCCGGACGATTGGGAAGGACTTTATTTGGATCAATTGCATCCGGAATCTGTGCGCGCACCTCTCCCGGCGGATATTTGGAAATTGCGTTTTTTGGAATCGCTCGATTTAAGTTGGCGCGGGCTGGCGACGCTCCCCGTCGAAATCAGCCAGCTTCGTAATCTTCAGCATTTGACTCTATTGGGGAATGCGCTCTCTTCGCTTCTCGATGAATTTAGTATTTTGGATAATCTTCAAAGTCTCGATCTTCGTTTTAACGACTTTTCTCAGATTCCCGCGTCGATTCTTCGCCTTAATCATTTGCAGAAGCTCAATATGGGATACAATCATCTTCGCGCGCTTCCGGCGGAAATTGGACGATTAAAAAATTTGCAAATTTTGGAGCTCGCGTACAACCAGTTAATTTCTTTACCTCCGGAAATCAGTCAATGGATTCATCTTCGCAAGCTCGATATTAGCAGTAATCAATTTAACGCTCTTCCGCCCGAGATTGGATTGCTCGCTTCTCTGCAGGAATTGATCGTTGTGCGCAATCAACTAGCTTCGCTTCCGAGCGCGATCGGCGCTTTGCAGAAATTGCGTTTTTTGGATTTGCGCACGAATGAAATTACCTCGCTTCCTACGGAGATTGGATTGGTTCAAAATCTCAACGAACTTTTGCTTCAGGGGAATAAACTCAACACCGTACCGCGCGAAATTGTCCAACTCAAGCTACTTCAAAAATTGGATTTAAGTTATAATGAATTAACGGATTTACCCTCCGAGATTGGGCAATTTTTAAGTCTTCAACGTTTTGATTTAAGTTTTAATCAACTTGCCGTGCTTCCTGCTCAAATCGGACAGATCGAAGCGCTTCAACAGCTCAATCTCGGCTACAATCAACTCACGCAATTGCCGCCGGAAATCGCGCAACTCACGCATCTGGATACGCTCGATTTGAGTTACAATCACGTTTCCGAATTGCCTCCTTTTATATTTCAATTAACCACTCTGCAAACACTCGATCTGGATCACAATCAAATCTGTGCCGTTCCTCCCGAAATCAATCGCCTCACGCTTTTGGAAAATCTCGATCTGAGTTACAATAATCTGGAAACCGTCCCGCTCGAAATCGCGCTCCTCCATAAACTCGCTGACCTCGATCTTCGCAGTAATCCCATCATTCAAAATCCCGAAGAACTCGAAAAAATCACCAAATTGCTCGCGCGCGTCAATATCCATACCGAAGACACTTCCGATCTCCCTCCCGATCCTCTCGAATCATAAATTTTTGAATAGTATTGGAGGCTCTGCCTCCAAACCTCCGCTAAAGGACTACTGTCCTTTAGAATCCTACTTGTGTGCGTTTGTTTGCGCGCGAAGCGCGCTAACAAACAAACGCACACATGAAGGGTTTCTTAAGGGCG
>JBMONL010000059.1:0-6485 GCA_049324635.1 Verrucomicrobiota bacterium
GTCCTGCACGACCACGTTTTCGTGCTCGTGCAGGACTGACCCCAATGCCTGACCCCGTTGGCTCTCATTTAAAACTTGAGAAAGCTGGTTTCATTGATTAGAATGATCAAATGATAGCTTCCACTTATATTTTAGAAATTTTGGAGCAGGCAAAGATCGAGCCGCCGCAAGCGCGAGCTATTACACGCGCCATTGAAGAAGCTGAAAAAAATCTTGCGGAAGATTTCAAAGGAGTTCTGAATGAGCGTTTGCAAGCTTGCGCGACCAAGGAAGACTTGGCCACGATGGAGATGCGGCTTATAAAATGGATGATGACATTTGCTGTCAGTCAATCGATCATTGTTCTTGGTGGCGTTGTTTTTCTTCTTACTCGCGTTCCGCACATTCCTTACATTAAATGATTGGGTGATTGGGGTGATTGACCCCGAATTGGCTTGACGTATTACGTCATCGCGCGCGGTGATAATAGCTAGCATCATTTTCTTTAAAATAATCAGCCATTATTTCATTCGTAAATTTCATATAAGTAATCTTTTTCGTTGTTACTTATTCCGTGTGACGTTCGGCGTGAAACGTAAAGGGATTTTTTAGGTTCTTTAATGTTTTCAGCATGCTGAGTGATAAAAAGACTGAGAAATGTTTCGAGCGAAGCGAGTCTATCCATACTGATTTTCTCTCACGGGTCATTGATGACCCGTGAGAGAACGCAACGTAGATAGACTCGCATTCGCTCGGGCATCACCAGTATTTGTTCACGAAATATGTAACCTACACAGTGATAACCTGTGAGAGAGAAGCCGGAGTAAGCAGATTCGCTCACGCTCGGAATATCTCATGACGATTGGCGAGACTTGTGTCTGCATGGAACATCTCGCTCGAAATATCCGCCTGTATTCTCATTCCTCAATCCAATTAAATGTTAAGGATTTTGAAGAATCATGCCACACCCTTTTCCAAAGCTTGCAAAGTTGCTTGCGAAGAATCATTATCTGAAAAATGAGTCGGTCGATTTTTATCGCTGGGGCGTCGGGGATGGTGGGGCGGGCGTTGGTTCAGCATGTATTGGAACAAAAGCCGGAGATTTCCGTGCGCGCGGGATGTTTTAATCAGGATAATGCGTTTGGATCGCATCCAAAATTGGAAATTGCGCCGGGAGATTTGCGGCGAATGGAATGTTGCCGGCAATTGTGTAAAGGTTGCGACACGGGAATTTTCGCGGCAGCGAGCACGGGCGGCGCGGCGCAAGCGGCGAGCGAACCTTGGCGACAGGTAAACGACAATTTGATTATGAACGCGCAGTTGCTCGAAGCGTGTTTTCACGAAAAAGTCAAACGCGTGGTCATGATCGGATCGGCGACGACGTATCAGGATTTCGAAGGCAAAATCCGCGAGGACGAATTGGATTTTTCGCAAAATCCGGCGGCGAGTTATTTTGGCGTGGGCTGGGTGATGCGCTCGTTGGAAAAACTGGCGGAGTTTTGGCATCGCACAGGCAAAATGGAAATTATTCTCATTCGCGCGGCGAATATTTACGGTCCGTACGCAAAATTTAATCCGCAAAATTCCAATTTCATTCCGGCGTTGGTGCGGAAATCGGTTGAAAAATTAAATCCTTTCGAAGTGTGGGGTTCGCCGGATGTGACGCGTGACGTGATTTTTTCGGAAGATTTCGCCGAAGCGATTGTGAAATTGTTGGAGTGCGAGCAGGTGAAATTCGACGTGTTTAACGTGGGTTCCGGCGCGGCGGTCACCGTGGACGAAGTCGTGAAAGCGTGTTTGAAGCATAGCGGACATCAACCTTCAAAGGTCGAATATCGCTCGGATAAACCGGTCACGGTAAAAAATCGCATTCTGGATTGTTCGAAAATCAAAAACATCACCGGCTGGACGACTCGGCATAGTCTTGACGATGGAATTCGCAAAACGGTAGAGTGGTGGCAGGAGAATCAAAAGAAATGGACGAGATAAAACTTGGAAAACACGACGCGATTGTTCTTTCGAGCGGGAGCGAGAAAGAATGTTTCGCGGAATTCACCGCCAAACTCAAACAAACGCCTCTGCCGGACGATGAGTTGCTCGCGAATCTTGGATTGTATCTCACGTCCAAGGGGCTTTCGCGGATTTTGTTTTTTTACGAAATTTATCAGAAGATTTTGAACACCCACGGGAATATTTTTGAATTCGGCGTGCGCTGGGGACAAAATTTGTCGTTACTGAGCGCGTTCAGAGGAATTTTCGAACCATTCAACCGGCACAGAAAAATCGTGGGCTTTGATACATTCGCGGGATTCAAGGGCATGAGCGGGGAGGACGGCGAAAAATGCAAATGCAAGGACGGTTCGTTTAATGTGACGGAAAATTACGAGCAGGAATTGGAAAAAATTTTGCATCTTCAGGAGCAACTCAATCCCATGTCGCATCTGCGGCGGTTCGAATTGGTGAAGGGCGACGCAATGCAGACTGTGCCCGCGTATTTTCAACAGCATCCGGAGGCGTTGGTTTCGCTGGCGATTTTTGATTTTGATATTTATACGCCGACTAAAGCCGCGCTGGAAGTCATCAAGCCGCGTCTTTTCAAAGGAAGCGTTCTGGTGTTCGACGAATTGTGCGACGATATTTTTCCCGGCGAAACAACGGCGGTGCAAGAAGTGTTGGGCATTTCCAATTTGCGCATTCAGCGCCTCCCCATGACGGCGCGTGTGTGCTACGCGGTGATCGAATGACGCCTGCAGGATTACAAATCAGAGAAAATATTCTCCGTTGTTCCAAAATCAGCGGACACGGGCACATTCCCACTTCGTTTTCGGTGATTGAATTGATGATGTCTGTGTACAATGTCATGCGCCACGATCCAAAAAATCCGCAATGGGAAGAACGCGATCTTTTTGTGTTGAGCAAAGGACACGGCGCGCTCGGATTTTACTGCACGCTCGCGCAATACGGTTACTTCGACGTCAAAGAAGTGGAAGCATTCGGAAAAAGCGGATCAAAATTCGGCTGTCACGCGGATCGTCACAAAGTTCCCGGCGCGGAAGTTTCAACCGGTTCGCTCGGGCACGGTATCGGCGTGGCGGCGGGAATGGCGCTGGCGTTGAAGATTAAAAAATCGCCTCGCAAAGTTTACACGCTCATCGGCGACGGCGAATCCAACGAAGGCACGGTGTGGGAAGCGCTTATGGTCGCGGAAAATTTAAAACTCGATAACTTCACGGTTCTTTTTGACGGCAATGAATCGCAAAAAAGATGCTTACCCATTACGCGCGCGAAGGAAAAATTCTCGGCGTTCGGATGCGACGCCATTGAAGTGAACGGACACGACGTGGCAGAAATTGAAAATGCTTTGCGCGCGCCGACGGATAAACCGAAAGCGATTGTCGCGCGCACGGTGAAGGGCTACGGATGCAAAACGCTCGTGGAAAATGTTTATGAATGGCACAGAAAATCGCCGAATGAAGAAGAATTCAATCGTTTGATGGAGGAATTGCATGCGCAAGCAATTTAGAGAAACGATGATGGATTTGGCCGAGCGCGACGAACGCGTGACGCTCGTATTCGGCGACATCAGCGTTTATTTATTTAATACGTTTCAGCAAAAATTTCCCGAGCGATTTTACAACATGGGAATTTGCGAGGCGACGCTGGTAAGCGTGGCGGCGGGTTTGAGTTCGCAAGGATTTATTCCCTTCGTGCATTCGATTACGCCGTTTGTGACCGAGCGCGCGCTGGAACAAATCAAACTCGATTTTTGCTACAATCAATTTCCGGGAAATATTATCAGTTGCGGCGCGACGTTTGATTACGCATGGGACGGCGCCACACATCACGGCTGGGTGGACACAGGCGCGATTCGTTTGTTGCCCGGCACGCAAGTTTTTCAACCCGGCACGCCGAAAGAATTTGATGCGCTCCTGCGTTCGCAATACGCCATCGGAAAAACTTCGTACTATCGCACTTCGGATCACGCGCACGGCGTGGAAATTTCGGAAAATATCCAAGCGGGCAAAGGAATTATTTTAAAAAATACCGGCGCGAAACTCACCGTCATCACTGCAGGACCGATTTTGAAAAATGTGTTCGAAGCCTGTGCGGATTTGCCCGTGAATCTGCTCTATTTTCACACGCTCAAACCATTCGATCACGAACTCGTTTCGCAATTTTCCAATACCACCCTCGCTGTCGTGCACGATACGCACGGATTGCACGAAGCCGTTTGCGAAACGGCAAATCGTAGCGTCTTTAAACTCGGATTACCCGACGCCTTTTGTTGCTCCTATGGAAAAATCGACGACGCACGCAATTTCGCCGGCTTAAGCATCGCTTCCATAAAAGAATTTTTAATAAAAATTAAGGGGCTCTGCCCCTAAAACCCCGCTAAAGAACTACTGTCCTTTAGAATCCTCCTTGGGTGCGTTTGTTGTTAGCGCGCTTCGCGCGCAACAAACGCACCCATGAAGGGTTTCTTAAGGGCAAAGGAAAGCGGCTGTGCCGCCCCTTAAGCAGGATTTTTAAGGACGGAGTCCTTAAATTATAATTATGAAAAATGAATTTTATAATGGGAAAAAGGTGTTGGTGACGGGTGGGGCTGGATTTGTGGGGACGTATTTTGTGAAGCGGCTTTTGGAAGCGGGGGCGCAGGTGAGAGTGACGGTTCACAAGCGTCCGATGATTATTGAGGATGCGCGAATCGAAAAAATCGAAGCAGATTTGACACGCGAGGAGGATTGTTTGCGCGCGACGACTGGAATGCAATATGTGATTCATGCGGCGGGCGCCGTTTCGGCGGCGGGAGTGACGGCGAGCGGGCCGATGCCGGCGATTGTGACAAATTTGGTTTTGACTTCGCGCGTGCTGGAGGGATGTTGGGCAAGCGGCGTGGAGAGATGTTTGATTTTTGGAAGCAGTACGGGTTATCCGCCGGCGGACCATCCGATTAAAGAAGAGGAAATGTGGACGGGCGAAACATATCCGGCGTATTTCGGTTATGGGTGGATGCGGAGATATTTGGAGCGACTCGGCGAATTTGTGAGTCAAAAATCGAAAACGAAAATCGCCATCGCGCGCCCGACGGCGATCTATGGTCCCCATGATAATTTCGATCCCAAGGCAAGCCACGTCATTCCGGCGCTGATTCGTAAAGCGGTGGAAAAAATGAATCCGTACGAAGTTTGGGGCACGGGCGACGAAGTGCGCGACTTCTTGCACGTCGATGATCTGGCGCGCGGGTGTTTGATGATGCTGGAAAATTATTGCGACGGCAAACCGATGAATTTGGGATATGGAAAAGCTTTTACGATTAAGGAAATGATTCAAATTATTTTGGACGCGGCGGGATATTCGGATGCAAAATTATTTTTCAACAAAGACAAACCCGGAACAATTCCATTCCGCATGGTGGATTCCACAAAAGCGAAAGAAATTTTAGGATTCGAACCGCAGATTCGCTTGGAAAACGGCTTGCGCGATACGGTGAAATGGTATCTGGAGATGCAACAATGAGCGCCACGCAAAAAATGACGGCGGAAGAATTCGCGGCGCTTTTCAAAACGAGCGCGAAAGATTTGCCTGCGTCGGCAGTGAAATTATTAGAAGGCATGAATGCGGAGTACCGCGAAGCTTCGCGCGAAGAATTGGAAGAATATATATTAGAGATGGCGAAATTGTTGCGCGCGGATTTTATCGTGCGCGATACGCAACAAAATTACGAAGCATGGCTGAAAGGTTGGCAAGAAAATCTGGAAGAAGCGATCGCAAAAGGGATTTCTGCGGACACGGTGCGCCCAAAATATTTTCGCAAAAGTAAATTTTTGCGACTGAAAAAAGATATTGTCGTCAGCGACAACCTTTTTCTCGAACACGAATTGTTTACGGTCATACGGCATTATTTGTTTCAAAAATATTTGGCGCCGTACGAGCATATTTATGAAATCGGATGCGGAAGTTGCCAAAATCTCTACATGCTGACGGAAATGTTTCCCGATAAAAAAATTTACGGATTCGATTGGGTGGAGCCGTCGAAAAAATTGGCGGATTTGCTCGGAGAAAAATTAAACAAGCCGATTCGCGGCGGAATTTTTAACATGATCGAACCGCCGAAAGATTTTTCGTTCCCAAAAAATAGCGCGGTGATTACGATTCACGCAATGGAGCAAATTGGGAAGAAAAGCGAGGCGTTTTTGGATTGTTTAATCAAGGCAAAACCGGAATTAGTGTTGCATCACGAGCCGATTTTGGAGTTTTACGACGAAAATAATCTCTTGGATTACTTAGCGAAGTGGTATTCGCAAAAAAGAAATTATCTCGAAGGCTACTGGCCTGCGCTCCAAGCGCGCGAAGCCAAAAGCGAAATTGAATTTGTGGATGCCTACCGCCCCTACCTCGGCGGCATCGTCCACGAAGCATCCGTCATTGCATGGAGGCCGAAATGATAGTAGGGCTTCGCCCTACGACCCAGAAGGAGGCACAGCCTCCTTCACCTCCTTGGGTAG
>JBMONL010000059.1:6495-53636 GCA_049324635.1 Verrucomicrobiota bacterium
CGCTTTTTTATTTTGTAAAACAAAATAAAAAAGCGCTACCCATATAGATGTAAGAAGCTATGTTTCTTACTAGTTCATAAATCAAAACTACATAAATAATGATATGATAAAACAAGAAGTACTAGATAGTTTTAAAGGAAAAAAGATTGTCATTACCGGAGGCACGGGACTCATTGGGCGGCAGGTGGTGAAATTTATGTGCGATGCCGGCGCGCAGGTGCGGATTATTTCTTTGGACAAAGTGCAGGTAGATTCGCGCGCGGAACATGTGTACGGCGATTTGACGAGTTTTGAATTTTGCAAAGAAGCAACGAAAGGAATGGATTTTGCTTTTCACATGGCGGGCGTGAAAGGTTCGATGGAAGTCAGCAAAACAATGCTCGCGAGTCATTTTGTTCCTACGCTCATGATCAACACCAACATGCTCGAAGCATGCCGCGTGAATGGAATTGCAAAATTGGTTTACACAAGTTCAATCGGCGCGTATGCCGATGGAGATATTTTTCGCGAAGGCGAAGGCGACGACAAACCGCCGATGGATTTTGCCGGTTGGGCGAAGCGCATGGGCGAATTGCAAATTCACGCCTACAAAACTCAGCACGGAATAAAAAATTTTGCGATTGTGCGTCTGGCGAATACTTACGGCCCCGGCGATAATTTTGATCCGGCGAACGCCATGGTGGTTGCTTCGCTCATGGGGCGAATCCGCCGAGGAGAAAAACCGTTAAAAGTTTGGGGCGATGGAAAAGCCGAGCGCGATTTTCTTTTCAGTCGCGACGCCGCGGAAGGAATTATTCTGGCGCTACATCACGGCACGGACGGTTCTTATATCAATATCGGTTCCGGACGCGGCACATCCGTGCGCGATTTGGTTGAGACGTTGAAAAAATTTATTGATTTCGAATACGAATTCGACACGACCAAACCCTCCGGCGCGCCGAAAAAAATGCTCGATATCGCGCGCGCGCGCGAACGCCTCGGCTACAATCCCTCGACGACGCTGGAGCAAGGTTTGCGCGAAACGTGGGAATGGTTTCTGCAAAACGAAAAAGAATATCTGAATAAATTAAATTATTTTAAATAGGGGAATTTGATCTTCGCGGTCTCGGTTTTGAAAAAATGTAAAACCACCGGAGAAAGAATCATTCCCGGAATACCGAGAAGGCGTTCGCCGATGATCAATCCCACCAACGTCAGCCACATCGGGTTTTTAATTTTATCGCCGATGATTTTGCTGTTGAGAAAATATTCAAGTTTGTGCAGTACAATCAGAAAAATCAGCGCGAAACCGGCCATTTTGAGTGACACGGTGAATCCGATGCCGACGATGACAGTGTTGCTGATGAGATTGCCGATGATCGGCAATAACCCGCAAAGAAATGTAATCGCAATCGCCATCGGTGTGTAAGGAAAAGAAAAGCCAATCAGAAAAATCGACGTCAGCGTGGTATTGATGATAGAAATGAGCAGTTGCGCGCCCATCACGATGCGAAACGAAGAATAGAACGATTGGAATTGACCGACAATTTTATGCGACAGCGCGGAGTAAAGATGATGAGCCGTGGTAGATTGGAGTTTTTCTTCGCTCAATGCGGAGTCCACAAATAATCCAATCGCTACCACCAGTCCGATAATCAAAAAAATCGTTTGTCGAGTGGCTTCATTCGCAAAATTACCAATAAAACCCAGTTGATTCTTTACGCTAGTCAGCGAAAAGTCCTTTAAGCTATCCCAATCGGTGAAAGGAAGTTCGATGTCATAGCTTTTTGCATATTGGATGACAATCGGAATAGCCGTGCTTGCTACGCGCGGCAAGGTCTGGATCGCTTGCGCGATGAAATACGCCAATCCAAGACAAATCACAAACACCGCCATCGTAAAAATAGCGATAATGATCGGGCGGCTTTTCAAAAAGAGCAATTTCTCCAAAGCAAAATAAGAGAAAAGTATCGTCAAAGTCAGCGTTCCCAAGTCCAACCAACGAATGGCGCAAGCGAAAATCACTAAAAAAATCACACAATGCCACGCAGGCAAAAAAACATAGGGCTTCGTTTCAGTGGAGGCGTTATTCATGGCTTGATAATGTATCTGACTCCAACGATATTCGCAAGACGGGAGAATTATTCCCTTGCGCCGATGGATTCATAAAAGTCTTCGAAGAGAATTGTTTTTTTATTCAGCGTTGGAAATTGGCGGCATCCTTTTGCCATGGCTTGAGGGTCACCGAAATATTCTTCGACAAGCGTTGCGAAATCTTCATCGAGACTATGCATCGAATAACGCCGCACAAAACCGGATTGGAGAAGCTCCACACTGCGTTCTTCGGGATTTTGATGCGCTTGCGTTCCGATGTAGGGAAGATCATCATTGAGCCGAATCCATTCTTCTTTGGGAAATTGGCTTTGATAAGTTCTCATGAGTAAATGCGAAAATTCGTGATGCAACGAGCGGTATTGCTCGTCGCGCGAACTGTTATTCCAAAGCGCCACATAAATGCGCCGTGGGCTATAATGATGATACAATCCATTCAGCGAATCCCCGGCGCGAAACGCCGAACGATTGCGTAATTCGTACAGTAAATAAATATGCTTCAAATTTTCTTTGATGAATTTTTCGGGATATTGTTGCAAAAACGCGTCGATCACGGGCGCAATTTGAAAAATTTCTTCGTACGTGAGAGGCTCGCCGGTCACGCCTTTTTCCGCAAGTCCGGGCTGGACTTCGTACGGAATGCTTTTGTCTCCGTCGAAATGCACGTCGATTCCGTATTTCAATTGCCAAGCATCCTGCATTTGCTTGACCTTTTTATTCATTGCGACGACGTATGCTTTTTGAGAAATAAAATGCTGGCCATTTCCGTTTTGGCTATAAGCGATCGTGCATGCGAGCATAAGGACAATGACGACAAACGAATATTTCATATCCCTGTGCATTTAACGAAAGATAGCTCTCTTTTGTCAATGGAAAGAGGAAGTTTTTCAAAGGCGTGACAATTGCCAAGCGGAAGTTATGCTTCTTTTATTCATTGTGGGCATGAGCGCATCGATTCAAGGCAATATTCTTGTGGTGGACGACACACCGGAGAATCTGAACGTATTATTGGAGCATTTTTCCAAGTCTCATCTGAAAGTTTTTGTCGCTGAAAGCGGCGAGCGCGCCTTGGTGCAAGTGGAGTACGTCAAACCGGATTTAATTCTCATGGACGTCATGATGCCGGGCATCGACGGCTTTGAAACTCTGAAGCGACTCAAAGCTTCTCCGGAAACGCGGCATATTCCGGTGATTTTTATGACGGCGTTGGCCGATACGATTGACAAAGTGAAAGGATTCGAACTCGGCGCGGTGGATTATATCACCAAACCATTTCAACAAGAAGAATTACTTGCGCGCGTGATGACGCATCTGCATTTGCATCGCTTGCAGAAAACGTTGGAAGAAACCAATCACGTCTTGATCAGAGAAAATGAAAACAAAAATCTTTTATTCTCGATGATTGCGCATGAAATTCGCGCGCCTCTCAATTCTATTTCCTTTGCGGTGGATGCCATGGTGCGTTATGGAGAAAGCGCGTCAAAAGAGCAATTGCTTCAACAAATCCATTCCATTCACAAGGCGACGCTACAGCTCGGCGAGATGACCGACAGCTTGATTCATTGGGCGCAAATTCAAATGCAAGGACGCGTCCAGCATCCTCAAGTGATCGATTTGCACGAACTCATTCAATTGAATTTAGATCTCTTCGATATGATGATCGATGATAAATCGCTTCATGCCGCAAATAATATTCCTCCTCATACCACTATTTTTGCCGATCGCGATATGGTGGATTCCGTCATTCGCAATCTTGTCTCCAATGCCATCAAATTTACGCCTTATAATGGTTCGATCTCTATTTTTGCCGAGGAAAAAAATGATTTTACGGATATTACGATTCAAGATACGGGCATCGGCATAGACCCTCAACATCTCGAAAAAATATTTAAAATCGAAACCCGTTTTTCCACGCCGGGCACGCACAACGAAAAAGGTTCCGGCCTTGGTTTGATTCTTTGTCGCGATATGATGGAAGCCAATCATGGCAAAATTTGGGCGCAGAGCGAACTGGGCAAAGGAAGTCGTTTTATTTGTCGTTTTCCTCGATCCAAGTTCAAAAATAAGAAAAAATAAGAAAGTCTTTTCATGTCTCAATCTTCCTCAAAACCTCTTTCAGTTTCTGAACTGACGTTCATCATCAAAGACCTGCTCGAGGCTTCTGTCGGTGCGGTGTGGATCGAAGGGGAAATTTCCAATTTTCGGCGGCAATCCTCGGGGCATCTTTATTTCACGCTCAAGGACGCGGATGCGCAACTGAGCGTGGTGATGTTTCGGAGCGATGCCGAAGCGCTTGGTTTTGCACCGAAGGACGGCATGCAGGTTATCGCGCACGGCGATATTACCGTTTATCCGCCGCGCGGAAATTATCAGCTCAAAGCTTATTCGCTCAAACCGAAGGGTAAGGGGACACTGCAGGAACAATTCGAAGTGCTGAAGAAAAAACTTTCCGAAGAAGGACTTTTTGATCCTGCGCGCAAAAAAAACATTCCTGTTTTTCCGCAAAAAGTCGGCATCATCACTTCTCCAACAGGCGCGGCTATTCAAGATTTTTTAAATATTCTCACGCGACGTTGCCCGCGCATCAGCATCCAAGTTTTTGGCGTCAAAGTCCAAGGCGAAGGAAGCGCGGAGGAAATTGTGGACGCGCTTCATGAATTCAATCAACGCGACGAAGTGGATGTGATCATTCTCGCGCGCGGCGGAGGAAGTCTGGAGGATTTGTGGAGTTTTAATGAAGAAAAAGTTGTGCGCGCTGTCGCCGCTTCGCGTATTCCCACGATTTCCGGCGTCGGGCACGAAATTGATTTCACGCTCTGCGATTTCGCCGCCGATTTGCGCGCGCCCACGCCTTCCGCCGCCGCGGAACTTCTTAGCCGCGCCGATGCCGAATGGCAGAATGTGTTGTCAAACATGCGTTCTTTGTTGTCGCGCGAAGCCGTTTCTCAAATCAACGAACTTCGTTTGCATTGGAGACGGTTGGCGGAAAATCGAAGTTTTCGCGAGCCGGTTCGTCTCGTAGAGCAATATTTTCAGCGCTTAGATGAACTTTCCATTAATCTTCAGCGCATCACGCAACACAGTGTCGCTCTTCAACAGGAACGTTGGAAATCTTTGCTTCAACGTTGGCGTGCCGCGCATCCAAAATTAAAAATCGACGAAGCCAGAAAAAATCTTCGCGCGCGCATCGATCAACTTCGCCTTCTCTCTCCACAAGAAACTCTCCAACGCGGCTACGCCATTGTCTTTGACTCCAAACACCGCGTCGTCAAAACCCGCCGCGCCGCCATCCAATCCAAAAACCTCACTGTCCGCCTCTCCGATGGCGATGTAGGAATGAGTGTCAAAGAATAAATTAAGGGGCTCTGCCCCTTAAAATCCCCGCTCAAGGACTACTGTCCTTGAGAATCCTCCTTGTGTGCGTTTGTTGCGCGCGAAGCGCGCTAACAACAAACGCACACATGAAGGGATTCTTAAGGGCGGTAGCCCTTAAGTGGGAGTTTGAGGGCGAAGCCCTCAATGAATCAAGCGAAGATGGGGCTGGAGTTTTTGAGTTCTTGTTGGAGGGCGTTAATTTCGTCGAGTTTGATATCGACGCGCGGGACGACGAAAGTTTCTTGGGTTTCGACGTGTTCGTAGATGACGACTTTTTTGTCGTTGAGGGTGGCGCGTTCGCGTTCGTGAAAGATTTTTTTGCGTTCCAAGAGGAGCGCGAGGAGGTAAGGAAGTTTTTCGTTGTTGTGGCTGTTTTCTAGGAGAAGGCGGCGCAATTCCGCTTCGGCGCTGTTGTGTTCGATGGGTTCGGGTTCGATGGGAGTGGGTTTGAAAGCGGAACGCCAAAAAGAAACCGGCGGTTGGTCAGTTTTGCGTTGTTCCCATGCGGAGGAGCAGAGGTCTTGCCGCACCAGTTTTCCTGCTTCTTGAAAAAGAATCGTATAAAAAATTTCGCCTTCTTCAAAAGGCTTGTTCGTGACGGCGCATTGTTCCGCGCGTTCCTTGATATTCCACTCCATCCGAGTATTTCAGCAAATCTGCGATTTTATAACAGAAAAAATTTAATCACGGATAACACGGATAATAACGGATAGCACGGATAAGAATGGAATATCGGGTCTATTAAAATTCTAGCTAGCGGAATTTTTTAAACTTGGTAGAAGTAGTGGCTTAATGGAAGCCGCGCAGAAAATTGAAGAGTTAGTGCCGAATTCAAAATTGGGGCACTATATTATATTGGAGCATTTGGCGGACGGCGGCATGGGGCATGTGTATCGGGCGTTTGAGCCGAGTTTGAATCGCGAAGTGGCGATCAAAGTGCTGAATCCGTGTTTGGCGCAAAGTAGCAAGCACGTCGATTTTTTTGAAGGCGAGGCGCAAAAGATCGCGGCGTTGCGGCATCCGAATATCGTGCCGATTTATTTTATCGGAAAGCAGGGAGAATTGCGTTATTTTGTGATGGCGTTCGTAGCGGGCGGAGCCACGCTGGACAATTGGATCGACACCAGTACGCCGTTGACTATTGAGCAGGCGTTTTGGGTGATGGGGCAGGCGATTGACGCGCTCAGTGCGGCGCTGAAGCACAATATTATTCACCTCGATATCAAGCCTTCGAATTTTTTGGTCGATGCCAAAGGCGAATCGATTTTGCTGACGGATTTTGGATTGGCGCGGAGTTTGATTGAGCCGAGCGATTTTGCGCAGGAACGGGAAAGTTTTGGCACGCCGGCGTATATGTGTCCGGAGCAAATTTTGAATAATTCTGTGGATCAGCGGAGTGATATTTATTCACTGGGCGCCGCGATGTATCATTTGATGACCACGAAAATGCTTTTTGAGCGCGATACCATTGAGGAAATTATTTTGGCGCATTGCGAAAGTCCGTTCCCGCATCGCGAAGCCGAAGCCGCCGGACTTTCTTCGGGGTGGATTAATTTATTTGATCGCATGACGCAAAAAGATCCGAAGGATCGTTTTCAAGATTACGAGGAATTGCGCTCTGCGTTGGCGCACGTGGATCAACTCGGTCCTGTGGGAGCGCGTGTTGTGCAGGAACCGACTGAGGAATTGATTACAGTGCCGAATCGAAGCAACGAAACCAAAGAATATCTTTACGGATTGCTGAACAAAAGTTGCTCGCATTGGGCGGCGGGAAAAGTCGATTCGACGATTACGCGCTCGAAGATGGAAATATTGGATCAAGTGAACAAGCCCATGAAACCGATGGAATTGGCTGGTTTTACGCAAGCGTTGCTGGAATTACAGGAGCTTGCCGCGCCGGATGTGAACGATTTAGTTGAGGCGTTGGAAATGATGCCGGAAATGAGAACGTTTATTATTGCTCTGGCGAATGTGGGCATATTCAAACCCGAAGGCCCCATTTCCGCCAGCAAAGGCGCGGTGCAGGCGATTGGATTGGAGTTGGCGCATCATTTGATTTTGAGCGACGTGATTTTGCGAAAAACTCCGCCGCTTTCGAAAGAATTCGATTGGTGGCCGCTCGTGCAACATTCAATCTCAACCGGCATTGTCGCTTCGAAGTTGCTGGATTATTTTGATCGTCCCGCCGATACGGGGCGCATCAGTCAAATGGCGGGGAAATTATTGCATCTAGTGCAGGCGAAGACGCGTCGATTGGCATATCTCGGCGGATTTATGCACGATATCGGGAAAATGATTTTGGGCGAAGTCGCGGCATATCCTTATTTTGTGGCGATGAAACGTGCGCTGGAGGAAAAGCGTCCGTTGCATTTGATAGAAATGAATGTGTTGGGCGTCGATCATCACGATATCGGGGAACTTTGGTGTTCGAAATTTAATTTTGATCACGCGATCAAGGATGCCGTAGCGCATCATCACATCGGCGTTTCAAAATCTTCCACTCTGCGTTCCGTGGTGTTTGTCGCCAATCAACTCGTGAAACATTGCGGGCTGGGTTATAGCGGAAGTCCCGTGGTGGAAACGCGCGATGTCTGCGCCACTGCCGCTTGGGAACAATTGCGCGGGCATGCGGCGATTACGCCCGATCAATTCCAAAATGAATTCGGCGCATTCGTGAATCAACTGCCGCTCTTAGCGCCTCTGCAAAAGACGGGGGAATAATTTATCGCATCCCTTGATGGAGCGCCACGGCGCCTGCGGCGAGATTTTGATAAGAAATATCTCGGAAACCCGCTTGGCGCAAAAGATCGCAAAATTGTTGCTGGTCGAGAAAAGTTTCAATCGAAGTCGCTAAATAATCGTAAGCTTTTTTTTGCCGCGTCAAACCATACACCACCCATGGCATGATGTGTTTGAGATAAAAATAAAAAAACGGACGGATAAAAGAATGCGGGCGCGAAAATTCGAGAACGTAGAGATATCCTCCGGGTTTGAGCACGCGATGCATTTCTTGCAACGCTTCCAACCGTCGTTTTTCCAAATTACGCATGGCAAAACCGATGGTGACGGCATCAAACGTAGAATCCGAAAATGGCAGGTTTGTGATGTCGGCAAGAACAGTATTTTTGAGTCCTTTGAATTGCGCAATGTCCAACATCTCCGCGCAAAAATCCACGCCCGTGACATCCAATCCGGCTTTTTGCAGAGGAAGCGCGATTTTCCCCGTGCCGGTGGCTAAATCAAGAACCTTGCGCGGCGCGTGTTTCAAGACTCCCCGAATTAAAATTTTTCGCCACTGCGCTTCCAAACCAAAACTAAAAAACCGATTAAAAAAATCATATTTTCCCGCAATGCGCGTAAACATCTGCCGAATATCATCAGGAGTTGTATTCATAATAATTTGGGGACTCTGTCCTCAAGCTGTTGTCGGGGTCAAGACTTCACATTTTCACCGACATGCGTCGCTGAAAATCTGAACTCATGACCCCTTGCGCGGTTAAATCAAACCTTGTTTTTTTGCCATTTCGGCAAAGACGTTGTTTTGTTTGAGGAGAGAATCGAAAGAGCCTTGTTCGACGATTTTTCCTTGAGAGAGAACGATAATAAGGTCTGAACTTTTCAGAGTAGAGAGGCGATGAGCAACGGTGATCACCGTGCGTTGTTGAGCGAGGTAATCGAGTGCGATTTGCACTTCTTCCTCGGCGTGAGGGTCGAGCGATGCCGTAGCTTCGTCCAAAACAAGAATCGGCGCGTTGCGCACAAACGCGCGCGCGATGGCGAGGCGCTGACGTTGCCCGCCGGAAAGCGTGACGCCTTGTTCCCCGATGCGCGTGTTGTAGCCTTCGGGAAGTTGCATAATAAAATCGTGCGCATTAGCGGCGCGCGCGGCGGCTTCGATTTCTTGTTGCGAAGAATTGAGTTTTCCGCACGCGATATTTTCGGCGACGGTTTGATCGAATAAAATAGTATTTTGACTCACCAGCGCCATGATATGGCGAATATTTTTTGTGGTGATTTGGCGCAGATCGATGCCGTCGATTTGTATCGCGCCGTCGGTAGGATCATAAAATCGAAACAATAAATTCACCAACGTGCTTTTGCCGGAGCCGCTTTCTCCCGCGATGCCGAGGCGAAAGCCTTTGGGAATTTTAAGAGTGATATTTTCCAAAACAGGGCGTTCACCGTAGGCAAAAGAAACATTTTCGAAAGCAAGTTCGGTTTTAAAATCGGTTTTGGTGACTGGTTGCGTTGGCTCGACGACGCTCGGTTGCTCCGCAAAAAGTTGTTGCAAGCGCTCAATGCCGATGCGCGTTTGGTGAAAAAGCAAATTGACCGCGGCGAGTTTTTTTATCGGCGTAAATAACAAAATGAGTCCTGTGAGAAATCCGACTAAATCCGCCGATGAATGTTGCGCGTAGGAAACGTAAACTACAATTACGCCCAGCCCGATCATGGAGATGGTTTCGATAATCGGATTCACCAATTCTTTGGATTTCGTTCCGCGCACACTGTGATGCACAAATTTTGCGGCGTGTTGGTCGAAGCGTTGCTCTTGAATTTTTTCGAGATTAAAAGCCTTGATGACGCGGATGCTGGTGAGCAGTTCGACCAAAAGACTGGATTGGGAAATTTGCGCTTCGACGGTGCCTTTGCTAGCTTGGCGCACTTTGCGTGAGAGGACTTGGATGGGAATTACGCAGAGCGGCAAAAAAATCAACGCAAAGACCGCCAGTTTCCAATCGAGAATGCACAACGCGGTAAACACGCTGATGACGGTGACGGGTTCTTTGATGAGATCGGAAAATCCGAGGCTCATGCAACGATGCAAGAGCGAAGTATCGCCGTGAATGCGCGTGAGAAGGTCGCCGCTTGTGGAACGATCAAAGTAATCCAGCGAAAGCGAGTTGAGTTTTTTCAAGACGGCAAGGCGCAAATCTTTCATCACGCGTTCGCTCACCCAAATCATGCAATACGCATTGAGAAATCCTGTGCCGCCGCGAATGAACATCAAAAACGGCAAAAATAAAAGCGCGCCGATGGCTTGTTGCCATTGGAGTGGACGCCCATAGAGCGGGAGCCAAGGATCGATGATGTCCTTTGCTTTCCCTTCAAATTTTATAAGTTTTTCTTTGAAGCCGGCATCCGTGGAAACCGAAGTGGAAATTTGCGCCGCCGGAGGAGGCGCAAGGCGTTCAAAAATTGTTTTGGTCGCCCAAATAAAACTGGCGTTGGTCAATCCAAATAATATTCCAAGCAAAATTCCCGCGGCGAACCGCACCCAATACCGCTTGAGATACGGAAACCCAAAACGAAAAACAAAAAACAGAGAATTCATATTAAAAATTTTATTCTGTTCATTCTGTCAAAAACATTCTTTTACAATCCGGCGCGGATGATGTCGTGCAAGCGGATGAGACCGACGCAGGTTTGTTGCGCATCCAAAACGGATAACACCGAAATTTGCGAGGGGCGATTTTCCATGAGCTTGAGCGCTTCGTAGGCGAGCCAATCTTCGGAAACAGTAACCGGATCGCGCGTCATCATTTTTTCGCAAGAAAGTTGCGCCCATTCTTCGGGTTTGAATCGCTGAATCACGCGCCGCAAATCGCCGTCGGTGACAATGCCCAAAAGTTTTTTGTTTTTATCGACGATATTCACCGCACCGAGGCGATACTGAGCGAGCACGTCGATGAGTTGCATCCACGAGGCGGATGACGGCAACGTCGGATTGTCTTTGCCCGAATGCATCAAGTCAGCAACGCGCAACGTGAGGCGTTTGCCGAGACGACCGGAAGGATGATTCACCGCAAAATCCTCGCTGGTGACTCCTTTGAGTTGCGAAATGGTCATCGCAAGCGCGTCGCCGACGGCGAGCGCAACCGTCGTGCTCGCGGTGGGAGCGAGATTGAGCGGACACGCTTCGCGTTCAATCGAAGCGTCCAAAATCGCGTCGGCATTGCGCGCGAGCGTGGAATTTAAATTTCCCACAATCGCAATCATCGGCACATTGCGATGTTTCAAATGCGGCACAATCGCCAGTAAATCTTCCGTCTCTCCGCTGTTGCTCATCAAAATCGCCACATCGGTTTCACAAACCAATCCCATGTCGCCGTGCAACGCGTCGGATGCGTGGATAAAAGTCGCGCTCGTGCCGGTGCTGGTCATCGTCGAAGCGATTTTTCGCGCCACCAATCCGGATTTGCCAACGCCAAAAAGAATCACTTTTCCCGTGCTTTTGAGAATAATCTTCACCGCTTTTTCGATTTGATCGTGTTGCAGTTGTCCCGCAACGCGATTGACCGACGAAGCTTCGTGCTTCAAAACTTCCTGAAAAAGTTGAATGGATTTTTGCATAACAAAAGGCGTCGAATTTCGACAAAGTTTGAAAAAAGAGATATTACAAAACGAATCAAGGCGAATCAACTTTATTTGCGGCAAAAATTCTTTTGAATTGATGGAAGTCGTCAAGCGTCTCATACTGGTGAAGTTAAAACGTTTACGAAGCAGAGATGAAAAATAAGCGAAACTTTTTGCTAAAAAAAACGTCTGGCAAGGTTGTGTTGTGTTTTCGAAAAAACGGTTCATGCGGCTGGGGGGCAATTTTTCTGTTTCTGGCGTGTGTGTGTCATGCGCAAGAAATGAAAGTGATGACTCTCGCCGAAGCACAACAACGCGTTCTTTCCAGCGATCAAAGCATTCAAAATGCTTTGTTGGAAATTCGTAAAGCTAAATTGGAGCCGTGGAGCGCAATCACAAAATACACGCCGCGTTTGACTGGCGGAGCTTCGTACTCTAGTTCGTCTTCGAATGATCGCGATACCAAGAGCGGCAATATCACCTACAAACAACCTTTGCTGGATTTGACGTTTTTCTCCGCGTACCGTTCGGGAAAACTTTCGGTTCAGAGTTATGAATTGCAAAAAAAAGCTCTAGAGCGCGAAACGGTCGCGGGTTTAGCGCAGGCTTATTATGAAGTGTTAAAACAACAAAAACTGAATCAGCTTAACCGGCAGTCGTTTGAGCTTGCCGAAAAACAACTCGAATTGGCGCGCGAACGTATGCGCGTCGGCGAAATCACTTCGCTGGACGAATCGCGCGCGCGGTTGGATGTGGAAAACGCGCGCAAAACAATCATCGAGGGCGAATCTTCTCTGACGTTGGCAAAAAATCGGTTGCGCAATATATTAAATTTACCGGACGATCATTTTGCCATCGAGGAACCCGAGCCGAGCACATTGGAGTCGGAGGCTTTGGATGATGTGTTGCAACGCGCGTATCGGCAACGCGAGGATTATTTGGCGGGAGAACTTGCCATCGAGCAGGAACGCGAAAAGAAAAATCAAATTATCGCCGAGTACGCGCCGACGGTCAGCGGGCAACTTCGCCAGCAGTGGGTTGATCCTGCAAGCAACGATAACGACGCGCCGTGGGATGCTTCAATCTCAGTGGAAGTGCCGTTTTTCGAGGGCGGACAACGCGAAATTGATTTGCAAAATGCCGACTATCAAATCGAACAAAGCCGTTTGGATTACGAAACGCTCAAGAAAACTATTCAAGAAGAAATTCGCAACGCATGGGTGCAGGCGCAAACGTTAAGACAAACGTTGGCGACGTTGAGCATCGCCTCGGAAACAGCGGACAAAAATTATCGGGAAATTCAGGCGAAGTATGAAGTCGGCTCGGCGACGAGCTTGGAAGCGCAGACGGCTTTGAGGGATTTGACTCAAGCGAAAACAGATTTTACGACGGCGCATTATGATTACGAAGCGTCGCTTTGGGAACTCAAGCGAGCGTCGGGCGATTTATTGAAAAAAAATTCTTCATGAAAAAAATTCTTTCAAGTATTGCGACTTTGCTTGTCGTCGCCGCTCTTGGCGGCGGCGCATGGTGGTATTGGAATCAGAAGACTAACGTATCCGCCGAATATCGCACTGCGCGGGTGGAATTCGGCGATGTCATGCAAAAAGTGACGGCGACAGGAACGCTCAATCCGGTGACCACCGTGGATGTGAGCAGTCAGATTTCGGGGCAAATCCAAAAATTATTCGTAGATTTTAATTCACAGGTGAAGCAGGGAGAAATTATCGCGCAATTGGACGCGGCGACGTATCAAGCCAACGTCGCTCAAGCGGAAGGCGAAATTGCTAACGCAAAAGCCAACCTTGAGTTGACGAAACCCATTCGCGAGCGCGCCGAAGCGCTTTTCTCCAAAGGCATGGCTTCGCAGGCTACTCTGGACCAAGCCGTCGCCAATTTTCGCCAAGCCGAAGCTTCCGTTCAAATCAAGCAAGCCACGCTCAGTAAAGCCAAAGTCGATTTGGAGCGTTGCACAATTTATTCGCCCATCGACGGCATTGTGATTTCCAGAGATGTGGATGTCGGACAGACCGTGGCGGCGAGCTTGAGCGCGCCGACGCTTTTTGTGATCGCCAATGATTTGAGCAAAATGCAAATCAACGCCAGCGTCGCCGAAGCGGATATCGGCAATGTCAAAGAAAATCAAGAGGTGATTTTTTCTGTGGACGCTTTTCCTGAGGAGAAATTTAAAGGAACGGTTTCGCAAGTGCGCAACGCGGCGACGACGGTGCAGAATGTCGTGACTTACGACGTCATTATTTCCGTCGATAATCCCGAGCTTAAGCTTAAACCCGGCATGACGGCGAATGTCTCCATTATCACCGCAAAGAAGGAAAATGTTTTGTTAATTCCTAATAGCGCATTGAGATTTTCTCCTTCCAACGCTTCTCAGGAATCCGGGGGCAATGGAAAACGCAAACGTTCCGCCGATGCCGCCGATCAGAAAACTGTTTATCTTTTGAATTCCGACGGCTCGTGGAGAAAGGTTGTTGCGCAAATCGGCATTAGCGACGGCGCTTACACGGAAGTGGTTACAGGTCTTCAAGAAAATGAATCTGTCATCATCGGCGAAACTACGACGACAAAAAAACAATCTGAAGCATCCGCTCAAAATCCCTTTACCGGCGGCGGACCACCGGGCGAAAGGCGCATGCGGCGTTTATGAATTCCGTCATTCGCATGGAAAATCTCTGCAAGGATTATGCGTCCGGCGAGACGATTGTGCGCGCCGTGAGGGGGATTTCGTTTGAGATTTTTCAAGGGGAATTTGTCGCGATCATGGGTGCGAGCGGCTCCGGAAAATCCACGCTGATGAATATCCTCGGATGCCTTGATCGCGCGTCTTCGGGAAATTATTTTCTTAACAATGAAAATGTTTCGAAATTGTCTGCGGAAGTTCTGGTGAATATCCGCAATCAAAAAATCGGTTTTGTTTTTCAAAGTTTCAATCTGCTCGCGCGCACGTCTTCTTTGGAAAATGTCGAATTGCCGCTTCTTTACAGTCATCGGCGTTATGGTTCGCGCGAAATGAAAGAACGCGCTCAGCGCGCGCTTGAGACGGTGGGGCTCGCGGATCGCGCGCATCATTATCCCAATCAACTTTCCGGCGGACAGCAACAACGCGTGGCGATTGCGCGCGCTTTGGTCAATGATCCGGAGTTGATTCTCGCCGACGAGCCGACCGGTAATCTTGACAGTCAAGTGAGCGTGGAAATCATGAGTGTTTTTCAGCAACTCAATGATCAAGGGCGCACGGTTGTGATGATTACGCACGAATCTGACATCGCCTCTTTTGCCAAGCGCAACATTCATTTGCGCGACGGAAAAATCATTGAGGATGCTCTGGTGAAAAATCGTCTCATTCAAAAAAATCTCCGATCATGAAAATTTCTTTTGCCGTTCGCATTGCTTTTCGTTCGCTTTGGCGCAACAAAATGCGTTCTACGTTGACCGCGCTGGGTATTATTATCGGCGTTGGCGCGGTGATCGCGATGGTGAGCATCGGCAACGGCGCGCGCACACAGGTGGAAGATCAAATCGCCAGTCTCGGACAAAATGTCGTTGTGATTTTTTCCGGAAGCCGTTCTGCGGGCGGCGTGCGTTCCGGTATGGGAGGCGCGGGAACGCTTTCACTCGAAGACGCCGAAGCCATCCAGCGCGAAATTCCGCAAATCATTAATCTTAGCCCTGAAGTTTCCAAGTCTGCGCAAGTGATCGCAGAAGGGCAAAATTGGTACACGCGAGTGCAAGGCGAATCGCCGGATTATTTTGCGATTCGGCAATGGGCTTTTGAGGAAGGACAGAGTTTTACCGAGCAAGACGTGCGTAGCGCCGCCAAGGTTGCGGTGATCGGCGCGACGATTCGCAAACAACTTTTTGGGAGCGAAAATCCCGTTGGAAAAATTATTCGCGTGAACAATGTGCCGTTTACGGTGGTAGGGTTATTGGAAAAAAAAGGGCTTTCTGTGATGGGCATGGATCAGGACGATGCGCTGATCATTCCTTATACGAGCGTGATGAAACGCATCACCAATGAAACCAATCTGCGTGCGATTCTGGCGCAAGTCGGCGAACCGCAAGATATGGCGCCTGCGCAAAAATCGATCGAAAATCTGCTCAAACAACGTCATCGCATCACGGATGACAAACCCGATGATTTCACGGTGCATAATCAGGAAGAAATCACGAAAACCGCCACTGAAACTTCGCGCATCATGACCGTGCTACTTGGCGCCATCGCGGGCGTTTCGCTTGTGGTCGGCGGCATCGGCATCATGAATATTATGTTGGTCAGCGTGACTGAACGCACGCGCGAAATCGGCATTCGTATGGCCGTCGGCGCGCGCCAACACGATATTTTACTTCAATTTCTCATCGAAGCCATCGCGCTAAGCGCCATCGGCGGCATTATCGGCATTGCCACCGGTATTGCTACTTCAGAAATTATTTCCGCCGTCGCGAAATGGCCGACGCTGATTTCGATGGATTCTATTCTTCTCGCTTTGATTTGTAGCGGCGCGGTGGGTATTTTCTTTGGTTATTATCCCGCGCGAAAAGCCTCGCGTCTTCAACCCATTGATGCGCTCAGATACGAGTGATTAAAACTGAGGAACGGCGGCGAGGAGTTTTTGCGTGTAAGGATGTTGAGGGGAACGGTAAATCGCTTCCGCGTCGGCGTGTTCGACGATTTTACCTTGATACATTACCAACACATCGTCGCTGACGTGTTCCACCACGGCGAGGTCGTGCGCGATGAAAAGATACGTCAACCCGAGTTGTTGCTGTAAATCTTGGAGCAAATTGATGATTTGCGCTTGCACGGAAACATCGAGAGCGCTGACCGGCTCGTCGCAAATAATAAATTCCGGCTCCACCGCCAGCGCGCGCGCGATACCGATGCGTTGACGTTGTCCGCCGCTAAATTCGTGCGGATAGCGAAAAATATGTTCTTTAGAAAGTCCGACCATTTCGAGTAATTGATGAATGCGCGCGCGGCGATCCGCGCGATTCATTTCCGAAAAATGAATTTCCAAGGGTTCGCTCAAAATCGATTCCACGGTCAAACGCGGATTGAGCGAATTGTACGGGTCTTGAAAAATGATTTGAATTTTTTTTCGATATGGCATCATTCCTCGACGATTCAAATGCGTGATTTCTTCGCCTTGATAACAAATTGATCCCTCATGCGCTTCGACCAATCGCACAATCGCGCGGCCGGTTGTCGTTTTTCCACTTCCGCTTTCACCTACCAATCCCACCGTCGTGCCCTTTTTCACTTCAAAAGAAACATCATCCACCGCGCGGAGAAAACCGTGCGAAGTTTTAAATTGAACTGTCAAATGTTGAATATCAAGAAGAGACATAGGATTTATTTTAGACAGAATGAACAGAATTTAAAAATTTCTTTGCGTCTTTGCGATCTTTGCGCGAGGCAAAAGGCAACAGAGTGCGGAGCAAAAATTCTGTGAATTTTGTTAATTCTGTCAAAAAATTGACTCATTGCACTATTGTAGCATTGCATAATCAATCGTCACCAATCGTTTTTTGTTTTGCCCCAAACGCGGAACGCAATTCATCAGCGCTTGGGTGTAGGGATGTTGAGGATTTTGCAAAATTTGTTGCATAGGTCCGGCTTCGACGATTTTCCCCCGGAACATCACAAATACCCGATCCGCAAAATCTGACACAATTCCAAAATTATGTGTAATCAAAATCACCGACATCTTGAATTTTGCCTTGATGTCTTTGAGGAGCGTCATGATTTGCGCCTGAATCGTGACATCGAGCGCGGTGGTCGGCTCGTCCGCCACAAGAATTTTCGGTTCGCACGCGAGCGCCATCGCAATCATCGCGCGCTGTTGCATGCCGCCGGAGAGTTGATGCGGATAATCGCGCATGCGCGCCGGATCGATGCCTACCAACTCCAGAACACGCGCGATTTCGGCTTTGCGGTCTTTAATTTTCGGACGATGCAACTGAATCGCTTCTTCGATCTGATAGCCGATGGTAAAAACAGGATTCAGCGATGTGGAAGGTTCTTGAAAAATATACGCGATTTCTTTTCCGCGATACGGGCGAATTTTGTCAGCCGATAATTCCTGCAGATTTTTTTTCTTATAAAGAATTTTCCCGTAGACATTGCAAATAGGCGCAGGAGGCAAAAGTTGCGTCAACGAGAGAGCCGTCACGCTTTTGCCGCTTCCGCTTTCGCCCACAATCGCCACCGATTCGCCCTCTTGGAGATCGAATGAAATATCATTGACCGCGCGCAGAGAACCTTCCGGCGTTTGGAAGTCAATCGAAAGATTTTGAACAGACAACAGCATAATTTTAAATTCGATGTATTGATATTTTTCGCGCAAAGAACGCAAAGACGCAAAGAAAATTATTTTGGATATTCATTTAATGACCCTCAGCTTAGGATCCACGATATCGCGAAGAGTATCGCCTAGCAGATTAAAAGCGATGACGACGATAAAGATGGCGATTCCGGGGGAGAGAAGCCACCAGAAATTGAGCATGAAGACTTTCATTTCCTGCGCTTGCGCGAGCATGAGTCCCCATGAGGAGGACGGTTCTTGGATGCCGATGCCCAAGAAACTGAGAGCGGCTTCGCCAAGAATATAACCCGGAATGCTTAGCGTGGCGGCGACGATGAGATAACTGAATGTGTTAGGAAGAATATGTCGCCAGAGAATTTTCCACGGCGATTGCCCCATGACTTCCGAGGCGAGAATGAAGGGACGTTCGCGCAAAGAAAGACTCATGCCGCGAATCACGCGCGCGGTTCCCGACCAGCCGATGCAACTCAAAATAATCACGATGAGCAAAAACATTTTTTCTGAGCTAAAGTGTTGCGCGAATGCCGAGCGAAGCGCGAGCAGGAGATAGAGTCCCGGAATCGCCATCAAAAATTCCGTGAAACGCATTGCAATGCCATCGATCCAGCCGCCGAAATATCCGGAAAGTCCTCCGATAATCAATCCCAAAAACATGGTGACAGCAATCCCAATCACGCCGATGCTCATGGAAATTTGCGCGCCAAAAAGAAGACGCGAAAAGACGTCGCGACCCGTGGCGTCGCTTCCCAAAAGATAAATGCGTTGCTCGGCATCCACGCCGAAAAGATGCCGTGAGCAGGGAATCAATCCGAAAAGTTTATATTCAAATCCTTTCGCAAAAAAATGAATTTTTGCGCTCTCGTTTTTAATTTTTTGATAAATCGCCGCCGTGGGATCTATATTTTGATAAATCTGCGCGCGCAAAGCTCCATCTTTCCAAAGAATCGCCGTCGGCGGATGATAGGTTTTGGATAAATTTTGATCTGAGGATCGATACGGCGTCAAAAACGGAGCGAAGAGCGCTATCGCATAAAAAAATCCCAAAATGCCGAGAGAAATTTTACCCTGAGGCAATGCAATCAATTGAGAAAAATTATTTTTAGGATTTTGATTCATAACGAATGCGCGGGTCCGACCATGCGAGAAGGATATCCGCGATTAAATTTCCAAAAACGAGCAACGCGCTTCCGAGCATGACTGAACCGAGCACGACAAATTGATCTTCGCGGATAAACGCTTCATAAATGAGGCGTCCCAATCCTGGATAATTCATGACGTTTTCCACCAAGAGCGATCCGCTCAGGAGTCCTGCTATAGCAAATCCCAGCATCGTGAGCATGGGATTGATGGCGTTGCGAAAAACGTGATGGAACATCACCACGCGTTCTGTGAGTCCCTTCGCGCGCGCAGTGGTGACGTATTCCGCGCGGATCGCATCGAGAAAATTCGCGCGCATCAGACGCATCATTCCGGCCACTCCGCCGATACCGAGCACCAGCGTCGGCAAAATTAAATGCCACATATAATCCCATGCTTGCAAAAACGGCGGCAAAAAATCGTGATCAATCGAAGTGCGTCCGCCGACGGGAAACCATCCGGTTTTCGCCGCGAACCAGATCGCCAACAGCGCGAGAAAAAATTCCGGCAACGAGAGTGCCGCGTATGCTAACAACGCGCTTAACCGATCCCACCATGAGTCTTGATAAACTGCGGCGAGAATACCCAATACAATTCCCAGCGTCCAAGCAAATGCCAGTGAACACAACGCTAGCACAAAGGTTGCCATCGCTCGTTGAGCGATCAATTCAAACACCGGCACTTTGTATGTCCACGAATAACCGAAATTAAAATCGAAAATAATGTTTTTAAGCCAAAGAAAATATTGTTGATACCACGGCAAATGGAGTCCGAATTCTTTTTCCAATTTTTCGATCAACTCCGGCTGAATGTCGCGTTGCGCTTTGATGGGCGTCAAAAAATCGCCCGGCGCCAGTTGCAACAGCACAAAAACCAGCAATGTGATGCCCAACAACAAACCCACCAGCGCAAGCAGACGTTTTAGAATGTAAGTTTTCAAAACAAATTTCTCTGTAGAAAAGAACGCTTTCATGCAAACTCGGGATCAAGTTTACACGGTCACGTCACAAGGTCGGGGTCAAGTTTGCACATTCACAGAAACTGTGCATGTGCAACCATGACCCCTTTGCTTGACATTTCTACAAAGCCAAAAATGACTATAATAAACTTTTGCAGTCAGCACAATCATCCCGTTACAATAAAATGAATGAGTAAAATTTTTGCGCAACAAGAGCCAGTGTTGTTTTTAGCGCCGATGCAGGAGGTGTGTTCGCTGGAATTTTGGGATGTTTTGACTTCTTTGGGCGGTCCGGATTTTTTTGTGACAGAGTATTTTCGAGTTCATCGCGATTCGAGATTGAAGAAAAAATTACTTAGAAATATCACGGAAAATAAAACGGGTAGGGGGATAGTGGCGCAAATTTTGGGTGAGCATATTCCTTCTTTGCTTCGAACGGCGAAGGAATTGCAGGAATTTCCCATTGTGGGGATTGATTTGAATTTAGGTTGTCCTGCGCCGGGTGTTTGTAGAAAAGGCGTCGGCGGCGGGCTTTTGAAAAAACCGGAGCGCCTACGCGATATTTTAATGGCATTGCGCGAAAACATTTCGTGCGATTTCACGGTGAAAACGCGCTTGGGTTATGAAAAACCGGAGGAATTTGAAAAGTTTCTGCCTATTTTTGCGGAGTCGAAAATCGACGCTTTGATTCTGCACGCGCGCACGGTGAGATCGATGTACAACGGCGCGGTGGATTATTCTTGGATCGCGCGCGCTGTTCGGGAAGTTTCGTTTCCCGTCGTCGCCAACGGCAATATTGTTTCTCCGGAAATTGCGCAACAGGTTTTAAAAAACACCGGCGCGCGCGGGTTGATGATGGGGCGCGGCGCGATTCGCAATCCGTGGCTTTTTTTCCAAACACGCGAATTTTTAAAAACGGGCGCATACACTCCGGTGAAACTCAAACAAGTGCTCCATTACGTCCATCAACTCTACGAAAAACTTCGTGTTCCTACCCTGCGTTCCGCACAACACGTCGCCATGATGAAAAAATATATGAACTTCATCGCGCAAGGCGTTAGTGAAGGGGATGAGTTTCTTAAAAAAATCCGCAAGGTTTCCACAGAAAAAGATTTTTTTATTCTCTGTGACGATTATCTCAATAACGAGCAAATTTTCACCACGGCCATCGTCGCTCTTTCCAATTCCGGCAATCCAAGAATCTAATTGTCCAGTGGATTATGGAGCGCCTTTCATGATCCAAAAATCACATTGAAGCACGCGAAAAACTATCCTATGCTTATTCCTTGATTAACGGCGATCGTAGCTCAATGGTAGAGCTCCAGATTGTGGTTCTGGCTGTTGCGGGTTCGAGTCCCGTCGATCGCCCCAAAAACAGCATCAGATTTTTTGTGCAACATTCCATCCGCTCCAGACGGCGCTTTCGAGCGTGGAAGGAAGTTTTGTATCCGTCCAGTCGCCGGCGAGGAGGAGATTTTTCCACGGGGTGAGGGGAGCGGGACGCAAGAGTGCAGTTTCGGGGCGCGCGGCGAGAGTGGCGTCGCGGGCTTTGTAAACAATGCTGTGCCGAATTTGCGCTTTTTGCGAATCCGGCCAGACGCGATGAATTTCATTCAAAACAAACTCCAAAATTTCTTTGGGTTTTTGATCCAGATGCGCGTACGCCGCGCTGATGACGATCGCATACAGATACTCACCTTCTTTTTCCAAAGGATGCTCAAAAATCCATTGCACGGGTGAATCGAGAAAAGCCACGGCGGGCTTCGGTATGAGCGGTTGGTTTGTCCAGAGATAAAGCCCCACGAGCGGCGCGGATTGAATTTTTTGAATTTGCTCGCGCAAAGCGTGCCCTTCCGGCAAGAGCGAGGCAAACGTGTACCACGGAAGCGCGCTGATATAGAGGTCTTTTTGGAGTGTTTCGCCTTTGGATGTCGTGAAAGAAATTACTTTGTTGCCGGCGAATTGAATTTCCTTCACCGCCGTGCTCAGATGAAGTTCTCCACCGGTCGCGCGAAGGTAATGCTGTGCCTCGGGCATCACCAAATCACTCCAGCCGACTTTGCTGGTATAGAGCGCGGAATCATTTCTTCTTCCAAAAAGCGAACGGCGCGCTACTTCGTAAAATAAGCGCGCATCGGCGTCGCGGATCGGCTCATTCAGCGCGGCAATCGCCAGCGGCTCCCAAAGAGAACGGATCGCATTGCGCGTTTGAAGCGAAGAAAGAAGCCACTTTTCGACCGTCCAACCTTGTTTGGGTTTGCACCCCAATCGCAAAACAATTCCAAAACATAAAATCGAAAAACGATCCAGCCACGTCAGTTCTTTGTAACCAAGCAGCGCGGTCAAAAGATGCAACGGCGCGGGTAATTTAGAAGCTTTGAGTTCCGTCACGCCTTTCGACGGACTGATGAAATGCAACAAAAGCGGATCCTGTACAAAAAATTTATCCGTCACTCCGAGTATTCGGAAAAGTTCATGTGACGTTCGGTAACATCCCATAATCACATGCTGGCTGTTATCGATAGTCTGCCCCGTTTTGCTTTCTCTATAACTATGCGCTCGCCCGCCAATGAAGGGCTTATTTTCAAAAACTTCCACGCGATGTCCCTGCAACGCCGCGTGAATCGCCGCCGTTATTCCTGCAAATCCACCGCCAAAAACAGCGATGGACTTAGGGGTCAGGCTTACACATTCACGATTTCGTGAATGTGTAAGCCTGACCCCTAAGTCCCCTAAAAGCGCGCAGAATTTTTCCAATTTATTCAGCCGGATTTTTTTGTCGAATACTCGAAAATTCTTTTTGCGAATTTTTTCCAATATTCCCTCGTAAATCGACGTCATCAAAAACGCGGGCTTGAGTTTCTTCGCATCCTGAGGCGAAATCAACCGCCGCGCGCGATTGTAATAATGCTTCGCGCGAAAATATTGCAGGCGGAACAGTTTTTCGCACTTCGCGGAATGCGCGCGCAAGTTATCTTCGGTCACGCCAAACGCCACCATCTCATCTTGCGGCAAATAAACGCGATTGTATTCCTCTAAATCATGCCGCACATCGCGCAAAATATTGGTCAGTTGAAACGCAAGTCCCAAATTGACGGCGTATTCTTCGCTCTGCGGATCGATGCATCCAAAAATACGAATCGAAACTAATCCCACCGCCGATGCCACACGCTGGCAATAAATTTTTAAATCCTCAAACGTCGCATAGCGCTTGTCCTGTAAATCCATCTCCACACCGTTGAGAATTTCATCAAACGGCACCCTCGGAATATCGTAACGCTGGATAATCTCGGCGAGTTCTTTTCCAAAATCAGTCGTCGGAGCGCCCGCGTAACACGCCGCAATTTCCTGCCGCCACTCATCAATCGCCGCTTGCGCTTTCGCGCTATCCAATGGTTTCTCGTCCACAATGTCGTCCGCCAACCGGCAAAAAGCATAAAACACCGACATCGCTACTCTTCTCTCTTTCGGCAATGACAAAAAAGAAAAAATAAAATTCGACCCGCTCTTCTTCGTCATATGTTGACTTGTTTGCATAATCGTAGGGGCTCTGCCCCTACAACCCCGCTAAAGGACTACTGTCCTTTAGAATCCTCCTTGGGTGCGTTTGTTGCGCGCGAAGCGCGCTAACAACAAACGCACCCATGAGGGATTCTTAAGGGCGGTAGCCCTTAAGTGAGGTGTTAGGAGCGAAGCTCCTAACATTTATATCAAAACATTTATAATGAGCGAGTATTTTGAGTGAACCATGCCCACGGGAGCAGGCGCAGAACATCCCACTTGGAAAGTTTCGGGCGGCGGGAGAGCGTGTCGTAATTTTGTTTTTCGATTTTGCGCAAAATTTCCGTGCCGCCGAGCCATGTGAGGCGAATTTCCCACGCGAGACCATGCGTGAGCATGGACGGCAAGTTATGGCCTTTATTAAAGAGATTCCATGTACGGTTGACTTGAAATTCGAGGCATTTGCGAAATTCCGGCGTGGAGTCTTTACTCAAAATTATTTTTTCCTCGCAGCCAAAATTTTTTATGTCCTCGCGCGGAATATAAATGCGATCCTTGAGTGCATCCACCGCCACATCTTGCCAAAAATTCGCGAGTTGAAGCGCCGTACAAATGCAATCCGAGAGCTTATGCATCTCTTCATCGCGATAATCATGCAAATGAAGCACCAGCCGTCCCACGGGATTCGCGCTTCGTCGACAGTAATCCATGACCTCGTCAAAAGTTTCGTAGCGCGTCTTGGTCACGTCTTGTTTAAACGCCGAAAGCAAATCGTAAAAAAGTTGTTTGGGAATAATGTGCTTTTGCGCGGTGTCTGCCAACGCCAGAAAAATCCATTCGAGTTTGGGATCGATAGGTTTTTTCATAAAAGCATTCGTGAGTTGCTCCTCATAATGATTCAACCATTCCAGCCTCTGCTCTTTTGTCGGGGGCGTTTTGCCGCTCTCTGTCACATACCCTTCATCCGCGTAATCATCCGCCACCCGCGCGAACGCATACACCATGTGGATGTGCGGCCGCGCTTTTTTCTTCACCAATCGCCCCACGGGGAAATTTTCGTAATGCGTTTCTGCCAACGCCGTGCATTTTTGATAAGCCTCTTCTATGGTCATATTAAAAATAATCCTCCTTTATTAGGAGGCGAAAACAAACGGTCTACTACGATAGCAGATTATCGAGAAGTTCGCCCAGAACTTTAACAAGGTCTTTTTCAATCACATCGGCAGTCATCTCTTCCAATTGATAACGCGGGCCCTCGTAAATCCTGCCGGCGCACCCTTTGACCACAGTGGAAATATGCGTAATGACAAAGTTCGAATCTGTATCTACGCCATAAAAAAGATGTGGCACATCTTTGAATTCATAGTCATTGAGGTTGACTCCCGTCGGCGTCATCCAATAACGAATTTGAGGGTCTTCAGCATCCGTATATTCGCCATCGATGCGAAATCGGCAAGCATCGCTTTCCATCTCTTTAGAGAAATTTTCCATGGCGGGCTTGATGACGCTTTTTACCAATTCCTGAAATTGCGCGAGAATCTGCGTGCGCTGTTGAGCGCGTTCAAGTTCTTTTTGTCGCGCTTCCTCCATTTTTCGGAGGTACGTCTGCATTTTTTCACGGATAGTATCTTTGTTCATGAAAAAAACCTTTCAGCTAGTATTAAGCTTCTTTTCATAGATTCAACCTCTTTTTTGCAAGGACGGCCGTCTTGCATGTAAAAGCGATGCGTTCACATTGCATGAAGGAAAGACCGAATGGATAATAGAAGTTGCAAGAGATGCAAAGGAAAAGTTTTATGAAAACAGACTTGTGCGCTCTCTATGCGTCACTAAGGTGGCAGAATGAAAGTTGGAATTCTTGGAGCAATGCCGGAAGAAATCAATTATTTGGAAAGCCGGCTCAAAAAAATCACCACCTTTGAAACAGGCCAGCGCACTTACATGAGTAGCACGGTGGAAGGCGTGGATGTGGTGACCGTCTTTTCTCGCTGGGGAAAAGTTTCTTCCGCGAGCACCGTCACCACTTTATTGGATCGCTTCAAAGTGGATTTCATTTTGTTTATCGGATTAGCCGGAGCTGTGAATCCTGATTTAAACGTCGGCGACATCGTCATCGCGACTGAACTGATGCAACACGATATGGACGCCAGCGCCGTGCCGATTTTTCAGAAATTCGAAATCCCGCTCCTCAATCGCAAATCGTTTCCAGTGGATTCCAAGCACATTGCTTTAGCCAAAGACTGCGCGGAAAAATTTTTGGGAAATGAATTTAAAAAGATCATTTCGCCGGAATTGATTGATGAATTCCACATGAAACACCCCAAAGTCGTCCAGGGACTCATCGCCAGCGGAGACCAATTCATCGCCGACCATGAGAAAATCAAGCATCTGCGCAAGGAATTGCATGGATTGCAATGCATCGAAATGGAAGGCGGCGCCGTTGCGCAAGTTTGTTTTGAACACGGCGTGCCTTTTAGTGTTGTGCGTATTATCTCGGATAAAGCGGATCATTCCGCTGTGATCGATTTTTCAAAATTCGCAGCCAAAGCCGCCAGTTTAATGAGCGGTTCTATTGCGCATGATATTGTGCAGAAGATGGCGAAGAAGAGTTAATCAGCTTCCTTTTTTGAAAATGCGCCCTAATAAACTGCTGGCGCTTTTGATTTTTGCGCCGCCTTCGAGGCTTTTCCATGTAATCGCTTCACGCGCGCCTTTGGCGAGAACTTTTTGACGCGCCTCATCTACATTGATATTGGATGCCGTTTGTCGCGCGGCTTCTTCGGTGGAAAGGGCCGTATCGCTTGCCAAAACAAGATGCCGGTGCATTTTCATCGACATGCGCATACCCACTTTTCCTACAAACAGATCATCACCCACCTGAAGAATGGCGTTGGAAATCAACTTGCCGTTAATAAACGTTCCATTGGTCGAACCTAAATCGGAAATGCGAATGCAATTCGTCTCTTGCGCGATCGTGCAGTGATGCGAGGTCACGGTCGGATCAGGCAATATCACATCGCAATCTTCCGCGCGTCCCACCAACGTAATATCTTTGTGCAGATTAAATTTTAATCCGTGAAATTCGGCATTCAAAATTTCGAAGGTAATCACATAATGCTTGAGCTCCGTCAGCTTGATTTCATTGTGAGGTTGCTCGCTCCCGTGAAAAAGCAACACCAACGACTCTTCGCTGGTCTGCCCGGCATCCTCCAATTGCGCAAATTGGAAAAGCACGGTATCCACCGGCTCGTTGAAAGCAATCGTGGAAACAAATAAATCCGGATGCCATTCCAACGTCACATCCTTCCACGTAAGAATAAAATAAAGTGCGAATAAGCCGCGCCCATTGCGCGTTTCGGCATAAACGACGTTGCCGTGATGCAAATAAATCTTGCCGTCGTCCTTCGGTGTATGAACGACGATGCATCCGGTCTGCGCCTCTTGTCCCTGAAATTGCAGATACTGAGTTAAAGCGGTATCAGCCATCGGTTCTTATTACTACATGAAAAAAAATTCTCTTCAACTAGTTATACTGACGGAAGATTTTGATAGAATTTTTCGTAGTCGAGCACGCGCGTTTTCCAAGAAAAATCCTGTTTCATGGCGTTTTGGCGAAGTTTGTTCCACGCTTTTTCGTCGCCGAACACCTTGAGCGCTTCGTCAACTTTTTCCAAAAGATATTTCGCTTCATAGCCCGAAAATTTAAAACCGGTGCCAGTCACGCCGTCCCAATTCTGCACAGAATCCGACAAACCTCCGGTGTCACGCACAATCGGAATCGTGCCGTATTTCAAACTATAAAATTGATTCAAGCCGCACGGCTCGAAAAGCGACGGCATCAAAAAGAAATCGCAACCGGCTTCGATTTTGTGCGCAAGTTTTTCGTCGAATTGTATCTTCACTCGGATATTCGAAGGTTTTTTCTTAGCCCACCTGCGAAATTCATTTTCCAGCGCGGGGTCGCCCATGCCGAGAACAACCAAGCGCGCATCGCGTTGCAAAAATTTCTCCATCATCTCCAAAACCAAATCAAAACCCTTTTGCGCCACCAAACGCGCCACAATGCCAAAGAGCGGCTTGCTTTCGCCGCCTTTGAATCCAACCGCTTTGAGCAAATCTTTTTTGCATTCCATTTTGCCGGCAAGATGCTCCGCATCGTAATGCTTGGCGATGAATGGGTCTTTTTTCGGATGCCAAATATGCTCATCCATGCCGTTGAGAATGCCGGTCAGCTTGTAACGCATTCCGGCGAGCACTTGATGCAAACCAAATCCGTACATTTCACTCTGAATTTCCTTCGCATGAGTCGGACTGACCGTCGTCACCGCATGCGCGAGCGTAATGCCGCCTTTAAGAAAATTGATGCGCCCGTAAAATTCCACGCCCGCAGGCGAAAAATATTCTGTCGGCAAATCCAAATCCGCAAACATGCCTCCGGGAAATTGTCCCTGATAAGCAAGATTGTGAATCGTCAAAACCGTATTGAACGGCATGCCCCACGCGCGCACGTAAGCGGGAATCAGCGCCGTATGCCAGTCGTTGGCGTGAATAATATCCACTTGCGGTTCGATGTGTTTGGCAAGTTCAACCACCGCGCGGCTCAAAAAAGAAAATCTCGCGGGATTATCCAAATAATCGCCGTCTTCATTGCCGTAAAGTCCGGCGCGATCATAAAATTCATCGCGCTGAATCGCAAAAACCGTCACCCCCTCTGGCGTTTTGCCTTCCCAAACACACGTGGGAATCATTTGCCCGCCCAAGGGCACTTGCAATCGTAGCTCCGTTTTTCTCAACCCTTCAAATTTTTCCTTCAGCACCCGATACAACGGCACCGCCACCGAAACCTCATGCCCGCGCTTGTGCATCTCCCTCGGCAACGCCGCCAATACATCCCCCAACCCGCCCGTCTTCACGTACGGCGCCAACTCACTCGCTGTATATAAAATATTCATTTTTTGACAGAATTTACAAAATTAACAAAATTTTTACTCCGCACCCCTTTTCCCCACGGCATAAAGAGAAAGAAACATTTTCTCCATTCTGTGAATTCTGTCAAAAAATTTTATTTCTTTTTCAAATTCTGCTCACAATCGTTTTGTAAACCTCACAGCTCAAGAAGCATAGCATTCTTGGATGATTTCGGAAACAAGGCAGGGATCGACATTCTGCGGAACAATGCCGTCTTTCATGTAAACTTGGCCAATATCGGAAAGAAGAATAAAAGACGAAATGTGAGATGTATATTTTTTATCGTATTGTAAAAATTCAAAAATTTTTCTTCGCGGGATGTATTGAGGCATCGTTGTTGGCAAACCAAGCGCTTGAAGTATTTGAAGATGCTTTTGCACAAGATCGTTTTCGGCAATGCCAAGCGCTCGAGATATTTTTGCGGCAACAACCATACCAATGCTCACCGCTTCTCCGTGAGTCAGTCGATAACGCGAGGCGGATTCAATGGCATTGCCCGCCGTGTGACCGTAAACTAAAATCATGCCTTCATTGGTTTCATAAGAATCTTTATCGAGCACCGCGAGTTTGAGCCGAATAGTTTGATCCATAAGATGAGCGCACGCTGAAGGAGAACCTTTCAGCAAAGCTCGGTTGTTTTTGAGTATCCATTCCAAAAAATTTGTATCCTGACAAAGCGCATGCTTGACGCACTCCGCCAATCCACTACGAATTTCTCTTTCCGGCAATGCGGAGATATAGCGATGATCGAGAAAAATAAATTCCGGCTCCCAAATACCGCCCACAGTATTTTTGCCATATTTTGTGTCGACTGCTTGTTTACCTCCAGTAGAAGAATCCACCATGTGCATTAAGGTCGTGGGAACATGAACAAATCGTATACCTCGATAAAGAAGCGAAGCGGCAAGACCGCCGACGTTGCCGGTGATGCCTCCTCCTAAAAGCACAAGACAGGATTTTTTTGTGATTTTGTTCCGCAAAATATTTTCGATTAACCTCAAAAGCGTCTTCGGCGTTTTATTTTTCTCTCCTTGAGAGAAGCCTATATTTTCAGTCTTTAATCCCTTGCTTTTAAGAAGTGCCGTTATTCGTTCGCGTTCTTTGGAAAGAAAGTTTCCATTATCCGATATTACAATAAATTTATCCGCGTCAATTTGCCGAAGAAAGTGGGGTAACTGCGTTTTATCGCCGAAAAAGATGGGACAAATCAATTCGTTGCGAAATTTCTCAACGGATTTGCGAATTCGGAAGTCCGCCTCATGAAATTCGTATTTTCTTTTGCGAAAACTCAAAGGCGTCATCGCGCGATCAAGAAAATTAGCCACGCCCGCGCAAAAAGTATTCCCAATATTTTTCCGGGTCAAAAGAGAACCGCGAAGCAAATGGATTCGGGATGTTTTTTCGCCTTGCCGAAGATGGTTGAAGATTTGAAGCGCTTTTCTGCCGAGATTTTCAGGGTCTTGGTCATACGAACAAACGATCTGTCCTTGTGATAATGCCGCGCGCCCCGCGGCTGAACCGTCGAAACCGGCAATCAGAATTTTCTTTTTGATTTTTAACTCGCGCAACACTTTCCCGGCAACGATAGCCGAATCGTCGTTGAATGCAAAAATGGCATCAGGAACGGAATTTTTACAAGCGAAATAATCGTGCAACTTTTTATAAACAAGATGATGATCAAAATTTCCGTAAATAATGCCGGCGATTTCAAAATGACCGCGAGCTTCCTTTTGAAAACCGTCAAGCCGAAGATGATGAGATAAAAATCTTAATTTTTCATTGCCTGCGATCATCAGCGCTTTACTTCCAAACGGCAAAAAACTTTTTAAATGCTCAGCCGTCGCCGCGCCGCCATGAACATTATCCATCCCGACAAATGAATCAAAATAAGGAGCTTTTTGCTCGTCGAGCACTTGGCAATCGATCTGAACTATGGGAATCCGGCGTTTCTTTTTGATCTGTGCAATAAGATTTTTATTCGCCGCAGAACCATCAGGAGCAAAAATAATTCCCATGGCATCTGAAAATGCGATTAGCGAATGTTGGAATCCGAAAAGAAATTCGACATTGATATCCTGAATATTGGCTTCGATATTAATGCCGCGTCTGACTTCGTCATAAAAAAGATTATTCCGGTAATTTTCGGAATGCACGGTGATAACAAAAAGCGTTTTAGGCGATTTTTTCTTCACGCGATTTTTTCTTTGGAGAAGTTGTAAGCGTTTTGATTTTTTGAATCGCTTCTTCAAAATGTTGTTCCACGAGGCTAGGTTTGTTGTGTTCCATGATTTGAAATTTTTCAAACTCTGTATTTGCCTTGAGCATGGCTTGCTCGTGTGAAATTTTACCTGCATGCGAAAGAACATTCTTCTCCGATAATTCAAGAAAACTATCTAACTTCATAAGCCAATCTTGCATCATCATAGGACGACGATTGCGCGCTTGTAATTCCGCAAAATCCAAATACGCGGATACGATAAGGTTTAATGCCTCAATCTCGTTTCTTTTGAGATAGTTTTTGGCGACGCCGATGTCTTCTTTGTGAATTTTGCCTCCGCTCCAACTTGTCAATCCCATATGAGATCGAGAAGCGTCCACACGTTTGTAGATTAATTCCGCGGCAGTGTGACCATGCGCCGCCCAGTGCATTTTGTTTTGTACCGTAGCAAAAAACTGCTGGGAAATCTCTGTATCCGGATTGTAATCCGCGCTTGTGGCATAAATATCTAATATCTTGCGGTAAAAAACTTTTTCCGAAGAACGGATATCCCGAATCCGCTCAAGCAATTCATCAAAATAAGCTCCTCCTCCGATTTTTTTGAGCCGCGCATCGTCCATGACAAAGCCCTTGATGAGATATTCACGCAAGCGTTGAGTTGCCCAAATGCGAAATTGTGTGCCGCGATGCGATTTGACCCTATAGCCGACAGAGATAATAACATCGAGATTGTAACACTTTAAAAAACGCTGAACCTTGCGCGCTCCTTCTGAGCGAACTTGTAAGTAATCCTTACAAGTTGCCTTTTCAATAAGTTCTCTTTCCGCATAAATATTTTGAATATGAAGCGTTATGTTTTGGGACGTTGTTTGAAACAACTCCGCCATCTGCGCTTGCGTGAGCCAAACCGTGTCTCCTTGGAAGCGAACGTCGATGCGCGTTTGCCCGTCTTCGGTCTGATAAAGAATTATTTCACCGCCCGAATTCATACTCAAAGATTTTCAATTTCTTAGCCCTAACGGGACTCGAACCCGTGCACCGGCCTTGAGAGGGCCGTGTCCTAACCAGCTAGACGATAGGGCCGTGAAGAGAAAGTGAAAAGCAAAAGCTAAAATTTCTCTTCCCACAGCAAACTGTGGGATATCACGAAAATTTTCGCTCGCGAACCGCTTTTGCTCTTTCATTGCGAGCCGTCGCGACTTGGTCGCACGGCGTGGCAATCTATCTCTACCTTATGTATTGCATTTTTTCTGCGCGATTCATTCCCGCTACAAGTAGCGGGGTATTCTCGCGTCGAAAGACAAAGAATAGAGACTAGAGAGGAGATTGCCATATAATTTTTCCAGTTTCCGGTTGCGGAGTTGCAACGATTTGACGTAAAACCATTTTATGTCGTTTCTTGCGTGGCAGTATCCATTTTTTCTCGGCGTTGCGGTTTTGATGTATTGGCTACTAACGCAACGCGGGCGTATTCTGTGGCTTCTTTGGGCAAGTTACGCTTTTTACGCATTCTGGGACGCGCGCTTTTTGTTGCTTTTGCTGACCACAACGACCGTGGATTTTTTCGTCGCACGCGCCATTGAAACAAAATCTTCCAAGAAACTCCTCGTCGCGCTGAGTTGCGTCGTCAATTTAACCATCCTCGGCTTTTTTAAGTATTTCAACTTTTTCGCCGACTCCGCCGAACGGCTTCTTTCTACCATCGGACTTCAAGCGCACTGGACATTGCCTCATATTATTTTGCCGATTGGAATTTCATTCTACACGTTTCAATCGCTCGCGTGCGTCATCGATGTCTATCGCGGCAAACAACGCGCCTGCCGCGATTTTTTCACTTACGCGGTTTATCTCTCTTTTTTCCCTCAATTACTCGCGGGTCCCATCGGACGCGCGCCGCAACTTATGCCGCAGTGGGAAGAAAAACGCTCCTTTCAACCCCTTTACTTGCACGAAGGACTTCGTTGGATGCTGGTGGGATTGTTCAAAAAAGTTTTTGTCGCCGACAACTGCGCGCTTCTCGCAAATTTTTGTTTCGACTCGGAAAAAAATCTCGGCGCAGGATGGGCGGTTCTCGGCGCGCTGGCGTTTACGTTTCAAATCTACGGCGATTTTTCGGGTTATACGGATTTGGCGCGCGGCTCGGCGCGATTGTTCGGCTTTGAGTTGATGCAAAATTTTCGTTTTCCGTATTTTTCCATCACACCTTCGGATTTTTGGCAACGCTGGCATATTTCGCTTTCCAGTTGGTTTCGCGATTGCTTGTACATTTCCCTCGGCGGCAATCGCCAAGGCAAAGCGCGCACGTTGCTCAATCTCATGGTCACGATGGCGTTGGCTGGATTGTGGCACGGCGCAGGAGGCATGTTTATTTTTTGGGGCATCTATTATGGAGTCTTGCTGGTGATTTACCGAATCACTCCGTCTTTAGCGGCATTGGAAAAAGAAACCCTATCGCGGAAAAAACAATTTTTCGCTTCAAGCGCAATGTTCGCTCTGATTGTTTTCGGATGGGTCATTTTTCGATGCTCATCGATACATGATTTCATTCATTGGATGCGTGCTTTCGGAAGCGTAACTTCGGATGCGCCGTTGTGCGGCCCGGCAATTTGGCTGGCGATTCACATCGTGCCGCTTCTTCTTTTGCAAGCGCTCACGTGGAAAGAACGTGAAGAAACAAGCCTAGAAAAAATTCCGTGGGTTGCGCGAGGAATTCTTTATCTGGCGCTTGTTCTGTTGATTGTTTCTTCCATCACGCAAGACCAAGAGTTTATTTATTTTCAGTTTTGAGCATTGCGATTAGACTACGTGAATGCCCGAGGAAAAAATCCTACCCGAAATTTGGGAACGTTTTTTTGCTCAACAAAAAAACAAAGTTCCTGTAAGAATCATTAACATGGATTCACGGAAAATCAAAGTAGCGCAAATCGAGCATGACGGGCAAACTTTTGCCGTCAAATATAGAGATGAATTTGTGGGAAATACAATGGAAGAAACCCATCAATTCTGGGAGATCGATTTTTTAGAAAAAGTCGCAAAATTATATCCTATTCATAAAACGATTGTGGATATAGGCGCGCATATTGGGAGCGCGGCGCTGTATTTTAAACATTTTCTCAAACCAAAACGACTGATCGCCATTGAGCCGGCTCAAGACAACTACATGTTCCTCGTGCAAAATGTTCCCGGCGCAATTTATTTAAAAATGGCTCTCTCCAACCGCAATGGCGAAGGATATCTATGGAATCGCCTAGAAACAGTTAATGCAGGAACTTATCAACTCGGCGATCAAGGCGAGCCTATAACGCTTCGCACTTTGGATAGTCTAAACTTAGACGACGTTACGCTGATAAAAATCGATGTTGAGGAACACGAACGAGAAGTTCTAGAAGGCGGAATGGGAACCATAAAACGTTGCAAACCAATTATTTTGCTCGAACTACACAAGCCGGTCAACACCCCCGAATTTCATCGCTGGGTTCAGCAAGAACTCGGTTACAAATTTCACGAATCTTGCCCATTTTATTGCGACATCAATGCGATTTTGGAGCCAGCATAAAAATGTCCCTTGACGTTTCCATCTGAACGTCACATTCACATGGAATGAAGACAACTTATTGTGAAATCTTAAAATTAGACGAAAAAACATGCACTCCTCGTTCTATCGAACGCGCCTGCGTGCGCTTGATGAAAGACACTTGTGAAGCATTCATCTCAAATCCTCCTTCTGCTTCCGAACTAGAAAAAAGATTACAATCTTTTGAGCAAGTAGCAGAAATTTATCATTATTTACATCCATCAGAATCTTTCAAAAATACCAATAAGAGTGATCGACAAACACTTGGTTTAAATGAAACTTTTTGTTCCTCACAAGCCAAACAAAATGCTTACCTAAATCGCATCACTACAATCTGCAAAGAACTTATGGATAATCCCTCTCCTTCAGCTCTTTTGAAAAAAGGATTGGAAAAAATTATCCCCGTGATGCGCGCCTATAAAAATTTGTGCACTCCATCGAATGGTATAAACACGCCCATCGCCACTCAGCGCCTCGAGGATACAAAAAGTGTAGGCAATCGCTAAAATTTTCTGGCGTCGCTGAATAAAAAAAGCACAATGCACAGCTTATGCGCGCCTACGAAGCATGGAGCGAGTTGAGCCAAAATCTTCATCACGAGATTTTGGAGTCGGCTTATATTCACAATAAAAAATTGTACCGCAATCTCATCGAAGACATGGCGCAAAATTTGCGCTTTCGTCCGCAACGTTTATTGGATACGCCGCGCAAAGAACGCCATGCGCAATTTCACATTTTGTTGGGATTGCCGAATTTCGACATCCTCGCGCAAAATCTTTTGATGAGTTGGTTGTTGTGCGCGGAATGGACAATGATGGGCGCATTTTTAGACGAATTAAAAATCCCTCATGATGGCAAAGGCTGTGTGGAACATTTGCCGGAAAAAGTGGATGAAAATTTACTAAAAAAATCCGTCGAAAATCTTTATCAAAAGTTTGATCCCGAAAAAGTGTCGCTCTATCTCAAAACATTCGACACCGTCGGCGGGCAACATTGGATCACGCCGGAGATGATTCACGCCAAAGCCGAAACAATCGCATCGCCCATCTGAGCGGTGGAAAGTTTCCTGCCTTCTCCGCGATAAATATCCGCCGTGCGCCCGCCATCTTGGAGAACTTTTTTCACGGCATTCCGAATTGCATTCGCGGCGTCCATTTGCTGAAAACTGAACTGCAACATCAACGCGGCGGAAAGAATTTGCGCGATCGGATTGGCAATGCCTTTCCCTGCGATATCCGGCGCAGAACCGCCCGCGGGCTCGTAAAGTCCAAAAGAATTTTCCGCCAACGACGCGCTGGGCAAAAGCCCCAGCGAACCCGCCGCCGCGGCAAGCTCGTCGGTTAAAATATCGCCGAACATATTTTCGCAAAGCATGACATCAAATTGCGCCGGATTTTTCACGATTTGCATGGAAGCATTATCCACGTACATAAAATCCAGTTGCACATTCGGGAAATCTTGCGCAATACGCTTGACGGTTTTGCGCCAAAGTAAACTGCTCTCAAGTACATTGGCTTTGTCCACCAAAGTGAGTTTCTTATTTCGCGCGCGCGCCGATTGAAATGCCAGCCGCGCCACGCGCTCAATCTCAAATGTCTCATAAACCATCGTATCAACGGCGCGTTCGCCTTTGTCGGTCGTTTCGGTTTTTTTCGGTTGACCAAAATAAATGCCGCCGGTGAGTTCTCGAACCACCAGCACATCGAAACCGTGCGGAATAAGTTCGGATTTAATCGGCGAAGCCGCCGTTAATTCCGGATAACACAAAACGGGACGCAAATTTGCGTAAAGACCAAAAATTTTTCGCAACGGCAAGAGCGCGGCGCGCTCCGGTTGTTCATTCGGCGGCAAGCTTTCCCACTTAGGTCCTCCGACGGAACCGAAAAGAATCGCATCGCTTTTTTTACAAATTTCTTCCGTCTCCTCAGGTAGAGCTTTTCCCTTTCGGTCAATCGCCGCGCCTCCGACCAGCGCAGATTGAAATTCAAATTCAAATTTAAATTTCTTGGCGACAACATCCAAAACCTTCAGCGCTTCCGCCATCACCTCCGGACCAATCCCATCCCCGCTCAAAACCGCAACTTTGTGTTTCATGATTTAATTCTGTAAAATTCCGTTGATTCTGTCAAAGTTTGAATCGATGGAGTTTTTTTTAACAGAACGAACAAAATAAAAATTCTTTGCGTTTTTGCGCTCTTTGCGCGCGGCAAAGGGCAAAAGGGTGCGGAGCAATAATTCTGTTAATTTTGTTAATTCTGTCTAAAAATTTTTAATCCTATGTTAAAACTCGGCGTCAATATCGATCACGTTGCTACATTGCGCGAAGCGCGGTATCGCGGCGCGTTTTCTCACGTCGCCGAACCGGATGTGATATCCGTGGCAAACGCATGCGTGGAAGCAGGCGCGCATTCGATCACCACGCATTTGCGCGAAGACCGCAGGCATATTCAGGTCGGCGATGTATTGACCCTCAGACATAATTTAAAAATCGCTCTCAATCTGGAAATGGCCGCTACCGAGCCGATGATTGATTTTGCTTTGCGCCTCAAACCGGAAGAAGTTTGCATCGTTCCGGAAAATCGCGAAGAATTAACCACCGAGGGTGGATTGGATATTTGGCGCAATACCAAACGCATCGCCGCATGCGTGCGGCGTTTGTCGCAGGAAGGAATTCTCATCAGTCTTTTTGTGGACCCGGAAGTTCGCGCCGTGCATAATGCGGCGGAAGTAGAAGCCAAATGCGTGGAACTTCACACCGGACGTTTGGCGAATGCCGCTTCCGATAGCGACCGCGAAAAAGCGATTGAAGAACTCATTCAAGCCTCTCAAGCCGCGCATGAACAAAATATACAAGTCAACGCAGGACATGGATTGAATTATAAAAACATCGCTCAAGTTTTGCGCGTACCGCATCTTCACACGCTCAATATCGGACATTCTATCGTCAGCCGCGCGATTCTGGCCGGCATGGAGCGAGCGGTAAAAGATATGCTAAATTTAATGAAGAATTATGATAAATAATTTTTTAAAAAACTATGTCTGAACGAGTGATTGGGATTGGAGTAGATATCGTGGAAGTGAGCCGCATTGAGCATTCGATGGAGCGGCATCCTGAGCGTTTTCTTGAGAGAATTTTTTTACCCGACGAAATTGCGTACGCGCAATCGAATCGTTTCCCGGCGATTCATCTGGCGGCGCGCTTTGCGGCAAAAGAAGCGGTGAGCAAGGCATTCGGCACCGGCATCGGTGAAAAATTGGGCTGGCGCGATATTGAAGTTTGCAAATTGCCGCACGGCGAACCGTTTCTTCGTTTTCACGGCAAAGGAAAAATTCTCGCCGAAGAGCGCGGCGTGGGAAAAACATTTCTCTCGCTCACGCATACCAAGGAATACGCCGCGGCAAGTTGCGTGCTCGCAGGAACATTATGAATATTCTGAATTCATCGCGAATGAAACTCTGGGAGAGTCAGGCGATTTCCGCCGGCGCGACTGTTCCCGATTTGATGCGCGCCGCAGTGAATGGTTGCCTCAAGGTAATTGAATCGGAAATTCACGCGCCGCGTCCGACGTTTGTGTTTTGCGGTCGCGGCAACAACGGCAATGACGGATTGACGCTGGCGTACGAACTCGAAAAAGCCGGTTGGCCTGTGCGCGTGATTTTGACGCATCCGGCCAAAGACCGCGTCAAACCGCCGTTTGATTATTTAGAAGAATTCGTTCAGCGCGCCGTCGTCTGGCCGAATGTGCCGAAGTGTTATAAGCCGAAATTTGTGATCGACGCCATGTTGGGATTGGGCGCGCGCGGTCCGGCGCATGGTCCGACGAAGGAAATTATCGAGTGGTGCCAACAAAATAAAAATAATCGCGATATTTATTTGAGCGTCGATTTTCCCTCCGGAATCGATCCCGACGACGGCGACGGCAATTGCTTTCCCGCCGATATCACGTGCGCGATCGGCGCGGTCAAAAAAGGTTGCGTGCGGGACAAAGCTCGTGTGCATGTCGGAAAAATTTTTGGAATTACGTTGCCGATTTTAGATACCACGCAAAGCAACGACGGCGAATTTGTCACGACCGCCGACGCCGCCGCGTTGATTCGGCGTTTGCCGCCCACGGCGCACAAGCACGGACAGGGTCGCGTCAGCGTGCTCGGCGGCGCCATGCCAGGAGCGGCGATTCTGGCGGCGAAAGCCGCTTTGCGCGCGGGCGCGGGAATTGTGAAATTTTACGCTTCGCCGGAAATTTTGCCGATTGCGCTGGCTCAAGCGCCCGAACTCATCACCTGCCCCATCAATATTCAGGAACATCTTCCGGAAGAATTTTTTCACAGCCACGCTTACATCATCGGCCCCGGTATGGGACGCTCCAACATCATGCGCGAACATCTTTTTGAAATGATTCCGTGCTTCGATCATCCCGTCGTGCTCGACGCCGACGCGCTGTTTCATCTTGCGTCCGATGTCGAACAACTGCGCCGCATCAGCGCGCCGTTCATTCTCACCCCGCACGTCAAAGAAATGGAACGGCTCGCCGGTTCGGTCTGCGAAGAACGCGCCGAAATCGCCGAACGTTGGGTGCGCGAAAAAGGCGGCACGCTCATTCTCAAAGGACCTCACACCGTCATCGCCGAATACGATCGCCCGCTCGCTTACAATTCCACCGGCAATGCAGGCATGGCCACAGCAGGCACAGGCGATGTTCTCTCCGGCATCCTCGCAGGACTTCTCGCTCAAGGTTACTCTCCGTGGGACGCCGCACGCCTCGGCACATGCCTTCACGGTCTCGCCGCCGACCTCGCCGTCGCCGAAACCTCCCCCCAATCCCTCATCGCTTCCGATGTCATTGCTTCCCTCGGTAAATCATGGAATCATTTATTAAATGTTTAAGGACTCCGTCCTTAAAAATCCTGCTTAAGGGCTACCGCCCTTAAGAATCCCTTCATGTGTGCGTTTGTTGTTAGCGCGCTTCGCGCGCAACAAACGCACACAAATAGGGTTCTTAGGGTGGTAACCCTAAGCGGGGTTTTAAAGGGGCGGAGCCCCTTTATCTTTTATGCGCAAAAAGTTTTTTTTGGATGCGGTGATGATGGAATGGGAGATTCCGGAGGGTGCGGAATATCGACGGAAGCAGATTGCGGAATGGGTTTTTAAGAAGCGAGTGGATGCGTTTGAGAAGATGAGCAATCTTCCTGTGGAATGGAGGAAAGAATTGGCGTCGCGGTATGAATTGCGCGCGATTGAATTTGCAAAAGTGCAAGGAAAGCAAACGCAAAAATTTTTATGGAAGCTTTCCGGCGGCGATTTTATTGAGAGTGTGTTGATTCCGGCGTCGCCAGCGTTGTACGGTGAGAAATCTGATCGCGTGACCTTGTGCCTTTCCACGCAAGTCGGTTGCGCGTACGGTTGCAAATTCTGCGCGAGCGGACTGAAAGGCTGGAAACGCAATCTCTTACCGGCGGAAATTATTTCGCAAATCATCGAAGCCGAACGTCACAGCGGCAAAAAAATCAATAATCTGGTTTTCATGGGCATGGGCGAACCGTTGGCAAATTATGAAAATCTGATGAAGGCGATTGAAATCATCAACGCGCCGTGGGGCATCGGACTCGGCGCGCGGCACATCACGATTTCTACGTGCGGGCTGGCGCCGCAGATCAAAAAACTTGCCGATCAGCCGCTTCAACTCCGTCTGGCAATTTCTCTTCACGCGGCGTCGGATTCCATCCGCAATCGCATCATGCCGGTAAATAAAAAATATCCGCTCACAGAACTTCTCAACGCTTGCCGTTATTACGTCTCAAAAAAACAAAAAATGATTACGTTGGAATATATTTTGATCGAAGATATCAACGACATGCCGAGCGAAGCCGTACTTTTGGCTCAACACGCAAACAAATTACGCGCCAAAATCAATCTCATCCCCTACAACCCTGTCGAAGGCTTGCCTTGGAAACGCCCCGCGTCATCCGTTATTCAAAATTTCGCCCACACGCTGAAAAAACACGACGCGCTTGTCACTCTCCGCACCGAAAAAGGCTCCGACATCGACGCCGCCTGCGGTCAATTACGATTAAAGGAAATTTCTTTGAAATAATTTGAGGGCTTCGCCCTCAATCTCCCAGCAGGGTCACAGACCCTGCACCCAGAGCGATACTTCGTATCGCATGAAGGATTTGCAAACTTCTTTTAGAAGTTAGCAATCCCTCGTGCAATGCGAAGCATTGCTTGTGGGTCAAGGGCGGTAGCCCTTGCGGAGGTTTAGAGGCAGAGCCTCCAATTTATAGTGTTTTAACTTTGTATTTTTACACTTCTTGAGCCCCAACGGGGCGACAAGACTCCACAGCCTAGATGTAAGGTCGAGGGCGAAGCCCGAGGCCTAGGTATAGAGTACAAAAATATTCCAAGCTCTGAAGGAGCGTGAGAAAAAATTTTGCAATATGTAAAAACGTTAAGTTATTTCACTATATATTGTTGTTAATAATCGAATTACGCTTCAAATGTTAAATATGCGCTTTTTCTCTAAAAAAGCTTAAAAATCTTCCTAAATTGACGATAAATTTCTTGTTAAGTCGCAGTAACTTGCGAGAATATAAAAAAATTAAAATAAATGAAAAAACTTCGCCCAAATCGCTTGACGATTCAGGCGGATCGACACACTTAATAGTATGACACTAAAAGAACAAATCGCCATGAATCGGTTCTCTCAAATCGTGGGAGGAACAACGCCTCGAACCGCCGATGGTGATGAAGCAAGAAATTTACTTTCCAAGGTAACACAAGAAGGCAGTTTTTTGCTTCCAATGATAGATACGCTAGCTGGAGGAACAGAAAATATTCCAACACTAGTGAATGATCTGTTCTCGCCTCATAAAAATAATCTTCCTAAAATGGCCGTAGAACTCATGAATGGTTTCATAATCGGCGCAAAAAATATGGGAAAAGATATGAAACCCGGAGAAACAAAGGGAGCTCAAACTTTCGAATTAGGACCCTCTTCCTTACAACAGTTGGCGGCTAATGCCAATACGACGTCTACGAGTATTCCGGGTATGTCGATAGACACTACTTCTGCTCAAATACCAGGAGGAATGGGTGGAATACAAGGAGGAATGGGTGGAATTTAAAAGGTGGTGAGTCGAATGGCTCTGGATGATATAGCAGGATTGACGCAAGAAGAAATCGCAAGAAGGCCGTTGACGATGGGGCCTGTGAATATTCATCACGGTGCGGGTGAGACTATGTTTGGCTCGGATGGTAAAGGCGCGCCTGCAGGAGCAGGGGATACCTCCCATTCTCAGCGCAACAGCAATGACAACAGATCAGGATTGCTGGATGGTCTTGGCGGCTCGCGTAATAAAAATAAAAAGCTAAAACCTTCGCATTCCAAAACGCACGCGGATTGGAAAAAAGCGCAGAAAAAAGCATCCGGCAGTTTCTTGCAACGCGCGGCGACAAAGGTAAAAAGCGTGGTGCCATTTCATTCCCACATTTGGGGACCCAATACCGCCGATCTTGGCAAGGCTTTGAAAAAAATAGAAGGCGTCGCGCCTGTAGGCAAAGGCGCAGAAGCGCTGAAAGCGGCAGAAAAAGCCACCGCCGCAAAAATCGCTGAAAGCGGCGTGCTCAAAAATAAAACTGTCATCGAAGGCATGGCGCGTATCAAAGCCAAAGAAGCCGCAAAAGCCCTCACCGCCGCCGCAACCACAGTGGAATGCGCCAACAAAACCGCCAAAGGTGTGCATGCAGTTGAAAAGGCAGGCTTAGCCATGAGAGTGGCAAAAACGGTCGCAAAAGGCGGATTAAAGCTTGGAACAAAAGCAACAGCCCGCGTTGGCACAGTGGCAGGAGCAATCTTTGGAGTAGGAGTGGGCGGAGCCGCAATTTACGCCGCAGGAGTTGGTTTAGCGGAATACTTAGCTCGCGATCGAGAAGAACAAGGAGATCATTTTGGAGCCAAATGGGAACGTCGCGCCGGTTATTTGGGACCATTGGGTTTGCCGATAGACTGCTATCTTTTCGGAAGGGATATTTATCGAAGCGTCACAGGAGCGAATGCTATTGCAGAGAATAAAGAACAAAATTTACAAGATAAACCTACCAACGTTGTGGAGAATACAGTCAATCGTGTGGTAGGCGGTGTCTACAATGCTACCGCCTCCGCCGGCAGTGCGGTTTATAATTATGTGGCGAGTAAGATGACCGAAACTTCATCGACTCAAGTAGCGGCACATGAAGCAGACATGCCCATGCAACAAGCTTCGCGTATTCCTTCTCAAACGCCTTCTTCCAAAGTCGTCGATGCTTCGGAGCGGTTCAAAAATCACGGTATTCCTTCGGCGGATGGAAAGAATGCGCTTTCTTCAAGAACTCCGGATCAGAATCAAGGTTTCGCGCGCGCGGCGTAAAAGTTTTTTCTAGAGAGATATCAGACACATCTGTGTCTGCGTGATTTCGTAGTGCGTTGTCGGTCGTCGGTTTTCTTTGGTCTTCGCAATGATTACTTTTTCGAGAAATTTCCCCTGTTTTTTGTGAGTGAATCACACAAGTTGTAGAGCAAGAAACAATTTGGCATTTTTGCAAGTGTGCGGGCATCGTTTTGAGAAATTTTAACCGAGCGATAGCGAGACTATTTATTTTATCTTTCTCCACACGGTGTCATGGCGAGGAATCTTTCGCTTTGCGAAAATGACGAAGCAACCTTCACGTTTTTTCTAAATCGTGTGGTAAAGATGGAATCGACGATGCGAGAAAAATCTAATTTTCACCTCTAGAAATGCGATGTTTTACGATGGAATAAACCACACGATTATTTTGTGCCGTTAAGGTTGCTTCGTTATTCGCGCAAGGCGCGAGATTTCTCGCAATGACGACGTTTGAGGTAAGAGTTAAGTGGATAACCTCGCTATCGCTCGGGCGATTTTTTCAGGACGCCCCCTCGATCCATTGACCTCAATCGCCCATTTATTCAAAAAACAGAGGAAACTTCTCTTACTTTTTCTCTTTCCATGAATACATAAATCCGTTAAGAAGACGTTTCCATGAAACGAATCAAGACTTCCGAACTTCAAGCGGGTATGGTGATTGCGGAAGATGTTTTTGGTTCGCACGGGGAGCTTCTGATTCCCAAAGGTTCGCAGGCGGATGACCGGAGCCTGAAAACTCTGAATCACTGGAATATTCTTCATATCAGCGTTGAGGGGGAAGCGGAAGATGCGTTCAAAGTTTTTTCGCCGGAGCAAATTGCTGAAGTGGAAAAAGAAATTACCTCGAAATTTATCACAGAATATAAAGATAATACAACCGTCACGCAACTGATTCAAAAATGCGTTTTACGCGCGCTTCAGAAGAAATTTGCGACAGTTCCGTCTTCTTCTGCGCCGGCGACTCCGCCGCCTGCTACACCGGTTCAACCTGCGCCGCAACCCGCAACGACTTCATCATGAGCGCGTCTTCTAAACTTGATCAACTTGCCAGCACGGTGCCTTCGTTGTCCGGCGTGGTGACTGAAGCCAAGAAAGAACTTGAAAAATCCGATCCCTCTTTTGCGATTCTCGAGGAAATTGCCAGCAAAGACCCTGCGCTTGCGTCTAAGGTATTAAAAGTGGCCAATAGCGCTTATTACGGGCTTTCTTCGAAAGTCAATACGCTCTCTCAAGCGTTGATGATTTTGGGATTGGCGGAATTAAAGTCGCTGATTGTGGCGACTTCCGTCGCTCAAGTTTTCAAAGGGCTTACCAATGTTGCGATTAATATGGGGTCGTTTTGGCGTCATAGCGTGGCCTGCGCCATTGGCGCGCGCAGTATCGCCATCAAATTTCGCGAGCGCAATATTGAGGATTATTTTCTCGCCGGATTGATTCATGATTTAGGAAGATTGGTTTTGCTTTTTCATCTTCCTCAAAAAGCGGAGGCCTCCACTCAGATGGCCATGGAACAGCGCATTCCTATTTGCAAGGCGGAAACGCAAGTGATTACGTTTAGTCATGCAGACCTTGGCTCGCGGATTCTTAAAGAATGGAAATTGCCTGAGTCTCTTTGCGAAATGGTGGGTATGCATCACCAGCCGCTTGCTTCGTCGCCGTATTATCGCGCGACGAATGTTATTCATGTCGCGGATTATATTGTAGATACCATGAAGATCGGGGATTGCGGTGAAGGCGTGATTTCTCCGGCGCAAGGAAGCAGTTTGAAAATTTTTGAAGAGAATGAAGCGTGCCTTGATTCTGTGATGGATGAAATTGAACGCTCAACCGAAGAATTGGCGAAGACATTTTTGCAAAATTAATTCATCCGGATTCTTTAGGAGGCTGTTGAAACACTCCGTCCTCATTTGATCTCTGACATCTTTTTGTGCGGCAACTTGAATCAAAATGGACATGGCTGTGCCAAACTTAATCGCGGGTTTCACTCGCTTCATTGACAAAATGGCAGGATGGTTCATTGTTGTACTATGTTAAGTTATTGTTCGGATCCGTTCAGTTTTACGAGGAGACCCACGCGCGAGGTGATGGTGGGCAAAGTGGGTATTGGAGGGAAAAATCCCGTGCGGATTCAGTCGATGTTGACGTGCGACACGATGGATACGGAAAAATGCGTCGAGCAGACGATTGAACTGACGGAGGCGGGTTGCGAGATTGTGCGATTGACAGCGCCGACGGTGAAAGACGCCGCGAATTTAAAAAATATCAAGCAAGCATTACTCAAGCGCGGTTGCGATGTGCCGTTGGTGGCGGATATTCATTTCAAACCGGAAGCGGCGATGGAAGCGGCGCAATGGGTGGAAAAAATCCGCATCAATCCGGGCAATTTCGCCGATAAGAAAAAATTTCAGGAAAAAGAATACACCGACGCGCAATACGCGGAGGAATTGGAGCGCATCGAAGAAGCCTTTACGCCGTTGGTAAAATTGTGCCAAAAAAGAAAAATCGCTCTGCGCATCGGTGTCAATCACGGTTCGCTTTCCGACCGCATTATGAATCGATTCGGCGACACGCCGCAGGGAATGGTCGAGAGCGCGATTGAATACGCCCATGTAGCGCGAAAATTAAATTACCACGATTTGGTTTTTTCCATGAAGGCTTCGAATCCGAAAGTGATGATTCATGCGTACCGGCTTTTGGCGGCAAAGTTTAACGAACTGGGCGCGGATTGGAATTATCCGTTGCATCTCGGCGTGACGGAAGCGGGCGACGGCGAAGACGGGCGCATCAAAAGCGCAATGGGCATCGGCGCGTTGTTGCTGGACGGTTTGGGCGACACGATTCGCGTTTCGCTCGCCGAGGACAGCGTGCGCGAGATTCCGGTGGCGCAGGCGATTTTGCAAGCATGCGGCGCGCGCATTTTCAAAGCGGATTATGTGATTTGTCCCTCGTGCGGACGCACACTTTATGACATCCAAAAAACCGCCGCAAAAATCAAAGCGGCGACGGGACATTTGAAAAATGTTAAAATCGCAATCATGGGGTGTATCGTCAACGGTCCGGGCGAAATGGCCGACGCGGATTTTGGTTATGTGGGCGGCGCGCCGGGAAAAATAAATTTGTACGTCGGTAAAACGCCGGTAAAATTCAATATTCCCGAAAACGAAGCCGTGGATCGGCTGATGGATTTAATTAAAGAACATGGACGCTGGATTGATGCGTAATTTTATTTTTTGGCTTTGGATTTGCGCCAACGCTTTTGCTCAAACGGAAAACATCATTCCGCTACCTATGCCAGAGCCCATGGAAACCAAACCGGCGATTGTTATTGCCGGAAAAACGATTCTGGAATCTCCAAAGTCCAATCAAATTTTCGATCAAAATGAAGTGGAGATTTTTATCCGCACCGAAGGCGGCAATACCGATCCGGCGCAAAATCGTTTTCATATTTTTTTGGATCGCGGAGGCCCGATGCTTCACGAAGACGAGCGGCGTCCGTTGATTTTAAAAAATTTAAGCGACGGCGGGCATATTGTGCGCGTGGTGGCAATTCAAGCCAATGGGCAAGCGTATCCTTTGCCGGATTCGTATGCGGCGGCGCGATTTTTCATTAAGAAAAAAGACCTGAAAAATTTCGAGGACTTGCGCAAGCCGTATATCACCGTCAATTTGCCCTCGAATGACATTGCCGCGCCGGACGAACAAGGGCGGATTTGCATGGATTTTCTCGTGCATAACGCAAAATTGAGCGAGGACGGTTATCAATTGCGCTACCGCTTGGATCAATTTGAGGCGATACTTAATAATGATCAACCGGTTTATTGGAACGATGTATCGACAGGAAGACACACGCTCACGGTGGAATTATTGGAGCCTTCCGGCAATCCCGCGCTAGGACTTTTGAGTAAAGTTCAACGTAAATTTGAAGTCGCTCCCATTTTGCAACCGCTTCCTCAATTTCAGCCTCTCAATAGCGAAGATCCTCCGCCGGAAGATTAGAGATTGGAATGATCCCTAAAGATAGATTGCCACGGCATTTTCGATAAACGAAAGACACCTCGCAATGAAAGAGTGAAACCAGAAGTTTCCTCTGTTTTTTTAGGGGTCTGAGAACCAAGGGAGATCGGGGGTGATGGGGATGGGGTCGGAGTTAAAAAGCGGGGTGGTGAGGGTGTGGAAGAGTTCGCGGAGTCCATCGGCGAT